>JBEKXF010000004.1:0-167683 GCA_049512315.1 Candidatus Aminicenantales bacterium
TGGCGAAGGGAATACAATCGCTTCAGGCCGCATAGCTCCTTAGGCTATAGGCCGCCGGCCCCGGAGGCATATTTGGCTGGAAAATTCACTCAAGGGCTGGTACATTGATCGGGGGCGGGTCAAAAGTCGACCATGTCTATTTCTATAGAGCGCCTGTGGTGGATTCTGAAACCAGACGGAGTTATCTGGAGCAGGCCTACAAATTGGGCAAAGAGTTTGCCCAGTTATAAAGGACGCGGCAGACAGTTGCTATCGTAAGTTCCGCGACCTCTGGAAGCACGCCGACCCCGGCCTGCCCGAGGTTGCGGACGCCAGGAAGCGGCTGGCCGGGGAGCACGGGCAGCCGCCCGGCCTGGCTCTGTTCCTCGGGCGCGCTTCCCGGACACCCTCGGGGCAAAGCCCTCACTCGAAGGAGGCCAAAGAGGCCCAGACCCGGACCGATCATCCCCGCACGGGTGGGGGCGGCGGCCGCGGCCGGTACTGATCGCTTAACGATTAGCTGACTCTATTCGAACGCAAGGGCGGGGACCCGGGGTGGGCACTCCGCCCTTTTTTTATTTACGGGGGATTTCCGTTGTGATCTTCCGGCACGGTTCTTGAATCAACCCTCGCGATGGGCCAGGAGTCTATCGCCCTCGCCATCCGGAGCGCACGGTCCTCTACCAGGTGCTGTTCTATCACTTCGACCGGTTCCTGGTCGAATACGAGAAGCGCTTCGAGAAGAAATCCTGGTATTTTCGATTTCTTGACCCCCGTCAGGGGCCGGGATATACTCTTTTTGTGATGGGCAGGCCTGATTCTGAGGTTGAACCCCGGGATTCCAAGCCGGGCAAAAAATAGGAAATTCCTATCTTGACTTTGATTGAGGAGAGGAGTTCCATGATCATTCCTTATTTCCGTCGTTGTCTTATCGCTCTTCTGCTGGCAGCTGCCGCCTTTGCCCCATGCGCCCTGGCGCAACAGGAGTTTCCGCCGCCGCAGGGCCATGGTCGCGTCGTCGTCCTCGTCTCGGGAACCGCTGGCCCCAAACACGACAGGGAATTTGCGCAGGCCATTGCCGCACTTGGCTACGACGTAGCGCTCTTCGACGGCAACAAGATGGAAGGAACAGGCGCCGTAGGGATGAAGTCCGCCATTGAGCAGGCGAGGCAGATGCCTCACGCCCTTCCCGGAAAAGTCGCGCTGATCGGTCTCTCTCTTGGCGGCGGACTCGCCCTGGCTTATGGCTCCCTGATGCCCAATGAAGTCGCGGTCGACATCGTCTGGTACCCGGCCACGGGTTTCTTTTTGAGGCTTCCTGGATTCGTCAGACACATCAAGGTCCCGGTGTTGATGTTTGCCGGAGAGTCGGACACCTATCGCGACTGCTGCCTGATCTCGACGGCGCGCGCCATCGCAGCCGCCGCCAAAGTGCCTTTCGAACTTGTCACCTATCCCAACACCGGGCACGATTTTATTGTGGGTGGTAGCAACTACAATCCGCAGTCTTATAAAGACGCCCTCGACCGCTCCGCTGCCCGATTGAAAGCTGCTTTTGGCGATTGATTGCCAAAATTTCCCATATTCAAGGCAATAAAAAAGCAGGGTTTTTCATCAGGCCGTGAAGGAAGAGGCCGAGAAGGCCATCAGCGGCCTGAACGGCAAGGACCTCAAGGGCCATCCGTTGACGGTCAACGAGGCCCGGCCCCGGACCGATCGTCCCCGCACGGGCGGCGGCGGCTTCGGCGGCGGCCGCGGCCGGTCTTAATATACTAGTCGACTATATTCGACACATAGGGCGGATGCCCGCAATGGGCCGTCCGCCCTTTTATATTTTGGGGGGATTTTCCCGGTTCGGGGACACGTCCGTACGACATGCATCCCCCATCGTCATCCGAGCCGCGCAACCGAGAAGCGGCCGCCGTTTTCACGCCTGAAAAACGGATCAAATCAGGGAGCAGGCCCTCCCCTGGGGGCTGAACGCGGGGCTTCTGGAGAAGGGTATAGAAGGAGCTCACTGTGGTTGGCGTGAGGGTTCTACGAGGCACCCTGGCCCCTCTCCTCGGGGCCGTCTGTGAGCACAATTCCGAGCACATCATTCGGAAACGAGCTCGTAACGCATTCATCTTCCATCAATTGAAAAGACGGCTCGGCTGCCTTCTAAGCAGCGGGTCGGGTGTTCGATTCACCCCAGGCGCGCTCCCATATTCCCCGAGAAATTAGCCATTTAGCCATCATCCCCGGCACCCGAAAATTGTCGCAATTTTGTACAGCTTTACACCGTTTTAGGCCTCTGCTGAGCACAATTTTGAGTACAATTGAGCACAGTCAAAGTTGAGGAGGCCCCCCTGTTTGCCAGACCCATTATCCCCCCACGATTCGTGCCGTGCTGACTGACTGCTCTCATGTGCGTTGACCTGCCCCCCCATAAATTGGCCCAAGATTCAGGGTTCAGGTCGCCGCCATGCGCTTCATGGGCCGTCCTCGCTATTTCTTCGGAGGGACTCGGTCCCCCTTGGACGGGTCGGGCGGGAAGACGTCCTGGACCGAGAAGTCCACCCAGATCAGCGTCTCGGTGTTCGGCGTCGCGGCCAGAATGCGATCGCCGATCTCCTTGACGGGGTCCTTCATCTTGCCCCACCACGGCTTGTCGGTCTGGTAGCCGTATTGAAACCCGACGGGCGCCGGGGCGAAGGCCTTGCCCCACTTGGCGAACGCGTCGATCATCTCGTCCGCGGACTTGAAGATCTGGCTGTCGTCGACGAACATGATGCCGTCGCGGACGGTCGGGGGCATGACGTTCTCACGGAAGTGCTTCAGGAACATGCGGTAGGAGGGGTTATGAGAACGGGCCGCCGCCAGCCAAGTCCTGGCCATCTCGTCGGTCACCGGATCGCCGAGGTCGGGGTTATTAGAGCGGTGCCACTCGATGTCGACGCCGACCCCGATGACGCACTTGTGATGGCCGTAGTGGTCGAGCATCACGTGGAACGCCTTGTCGACGGGCGCCCAGCCCGGCTCGGTCTGGAGCCAGACGCGGTAGCCGAGCTTGTCAAAGAGCTGGAGCACTGGCTCGCTGATGTCTTCGGGCATCCCTGTGATGAGCGGGTCGACGCCGGGGGGGACCGGGAATGACATCTCGGTGCCGCGGCCCTTCAGCCGGCTCACGATCCAGATGGCTTCCGGTCTCGCGCCGGGGAACTTGGCCGCGATCTCGGTCCCGGTCCGCGCCCAATACCCCGGACCGGGGTCGTTCGGGCGGCCGTACGTCGAGCTGCGGATGCCCGCGCCCTTGAGATTGTCCGTCCGCGCCGCCAGTACGGACACGCAGATCGCCACGGCCAGAAGGACCGTCAGCCCCGCCGCCGTCCTCGGCGACGCCCCGCGCCTGTTCGCCCGCATCATGGTCATGTTGGTTTCCCTCCGGGATTCGGTTCGATGATGTCCGGCCGGCCTGAGCCGGGGGTATGTCGAAGCGGTGGAAAGGCCGAAAAAGCATCCGGGCTTCCCAATTCTCCGCATGGTCCGATTCGACTATATCACGGGGAGGGGGCGGGTTGCTAGGAAGCTCCGCAGATCAAGCAAGATAGACGCTGGTTAGTCAATCCCCGCCGGGATCCGACCTGTCACGCCGGAGGTCGCGAGTTCGAGTCTCGTCGGCCCCGCCACTTTTCCCCATATTAATCAACGTTTTCCTTTTCGCCTCATTAAGCCAAGTTAGGCGAGTTAGCACAATCTGGCACCGGCGTTACACGGGGATTAGTCTACCCTCCCGCCGGGACGCTGGAACCAGGGCCGGTTTGGGCGGTTTTAAGGGGGGATAATTAATCGCGGTGATAACGATTAACATTGGGAGAGCGAGCAAGGGGGATGCGTGCCAGTCGAGAAAATTCTTTGGGTTTGGAAATCTATTGACGTTCTCCGGGGCGCATGGCATTGACTTCGTAGTTCCGCGGCGTTATAAGTTAACTAGCAAGAGATAAGGGGAAGTCGAAGCTTAGCATTTACGGAAAATCTATCTTTGCCGTCCCCCCCCGTCTCTGAATCGCTTCAAAAGGAGGGTTTTTATGAAACGTATGGCTATTGCAGTCTGCGCGGTTGTCTTGGTCTTGGCAGTCGCCGTCTTCGCACAGACAGCGGCAAAGCCAAAGAGCGGCAGTGCGGAACAGGAACTGCTGAAGCTTGAGCAGGAGTGGGGCGATGCCTTGGTAAAGCCCGACTTAGCATTCCTTGACCGGATTTTGGGCGAGGATTACATGTTTACAAGCCCCGAAGGTGAGGTCCTGACAAAAGCCCAGATGCTGGCGGAGCTGAAGTCCGGAGAGGATGTGGTATCGTCCGTGGTGAATTTTGATATGAAGGTCCGAGTCTACGGAAATGCGGCGGTCGTTACCGGCCACAGCACGGACAAAGAGACGGTCAAGGGCAAGGATATCAGTGGTGAGTACCGCTGGACCGATACATGGATAAGGAAGGGCGGCCGCTGGCAATGCGTAGCCGACCATGCATCGAGGGTAGCCGGGAAGTAGAAACGAGCGTCTGCCGGTCTAAATGCCAACAGGAGGGGAAAATGAAAAAGTATCTTTTTGAAGTTCCTCTAGTCCTTCTGCTTTGTTTTTCGTTTGCTTGCCAGGACAGAGCGGCGATGGCGGAGCTGGAAAAGTATAAGGCCCAGGCGAAAATCGAAGAGCAAAACGAAGCCCTAGTCAGGACCGTATTCGACGGATTAAACCAGCGAAAGGAAGCTGTCTACCAAGAGATTTACGCCCCTGAATATGGGTGGCGTTTTCCCTCGAACAATTCTAAAGCGATGACCCGGGAAGAGGAAGCGGGATTCGTCAAGTTGCTTTGGGCCGGATTCCCGGACATCCATTGGGATATCGTAGAAATGGTCTCCCGCGGCGACCGAGTCATCGCCAGATATGTCGCTCGGGGCACCCACAAGGGCGAATATCAGGGCCTCCTCCCGACGGGGAACACGTTCGAGGGCGGCGGAATTTGGATGGGCCGCATCAAGGACGGAAAAATTGTTGACGCCAGGGAAGACTTTGACGTTCTGGGATGGATGCAACAGCTCGGCATGGAGCTGAAGCCGATACAGGCAAAGAAGAAATAAGGAGGGTGTTATGAGACGTATTGCTATTGCAGTCTGTGTAGTTGTCTTGGTCTTAGGAGTTACCGCCTGGACGCAGACCCCGGCCCAGCCAAAGAGCGGGAGTGTGGAACAGGAGTTGATAAAGCTGGAGAATGGTTGGAACGATGCCATGGTCAAGCATGACTGGGCATTTTTAGATCAGATTCTCGCAGATGACTACACAGGGACAAGCTCCGATGGTATCGTGTCGACCAAAGCCCAGGAAATCGCGACTCTGAAGTCTGGGGATTCTGTTGTCAAGTATGCGGTGGCTGACGCCTTTAAGGTCCGTATCTATGGAGACGTAGCAGTGGTCACTTTCCTCTACACCTCCAAAGGGGAATCCAAAGGCAAGGATACCAGCGGTCAGTTCAGAATTACGGATACTTGGGTCAAGCACGCCGGGCGTTGGCAGTGCGTGGCAGACCACACCTCGAAGATAGCGCAGAAATAGTCCCAACCTGCGCCAGGCATCCCGGCGACTAAACGATTTAGTCTCGCTGGCTATAAGGGGATAGGTTTACTCTCTCCCCGGGAGGCGCGCCCCTAGCTTGGAGGGTAGAGACGTGGACTCCGGATCCAAAGGTCGGGGGTTCGAGTCCATCCAGGCGCGCTCCCATTTAGGCCTCTGCCGAGCACAATTTGAGCACAATGGGCTCGCCGGGCTGAAAGGCCTGGGGTGGATTATCAACCTTGTGTGATAACGTTTCTCGTGAGGAGAACGGGCGGGGGACAGCCAACCTATCCGCCGAAAATTTCTGGGTGATTTTTTTGGTTACATCCCCCGCAGCCTTTGCCCTGCTGACTGACCGGTCGCATGTGCGTGATACTTCGCAGGGCATATGCGCTATTTCTGGCCCATCTAAGCCTATCGGCATGTTAAAGCCCGCCTTCCCCGATCTGAGCGTGACTTGACAGCCTAACTCATGATGCTTTATCGTCTCTGACGATTGGAGCCGATAAAAGGAGTACATATATGCCAGCCTACCTTTCTCATGGGAAGGACAGATCTTTATACATACTCTTTCTAATCATCACTTGTCTTTCGCTTGGGGCCGGTTCTCTCTTCGCACAGTCGCCCGCGAAACGACTGCTCACAGCTGATGACGTGTACCGCATGAAGGAGGTCGGCGGTCCGCAGGTTTCGCCGGACGGCAAGTGGATTGCCTACACTGTCACAAGCGTAGACCGCGAGGCCGACAAGCTGCAAAGCGCTATCTGGATGGTCAGTTGGGAGGGTACGCAGGATTTACAGATCACCAATGGGCCGGACTCGGACACGTCGCCGCGCTGGAGCCCGGATGGCAGGTATCTGGCGTTTCTTTCCGCACGTCCCGCCGAAGGGAAGTCACAGATCTGGCTGCTCGATCGACGCGGCGGCGAAGCGAGCCAACTGACGAACGTCAAAGCTGAGATTAGCACCTATGAATGGTCGCCGGATAGCAAGGGGCTCGTGCTGGTCATGCGGGACAGCGAGGAGGACCTGGGCGAAACGCACAATCCCAAAGCCAAGGCGCCGAAGCCGATCGTCATTGATAGGTACCGCTTCAAGCGGGACATCGAGGGCTATCTCACCGCTTCGTCCCTCGATCATCTTTATCTGTTCGAGGTTGAGAGCAAGAAGCTGGAAGCTCTGACTGGCGTAAAGAATTTTGATGAGACCGATCCGGCCTGGTCCCCCGACGGGTCGCAACTCGCGTTTTTCAGCAACCATGCGAAGGAGCCCGATCAGACCGAGACGACCGATATTTTTATTGTCGAAGCGCGCGCCGGAGCCGAGCCGCGCAAGCTGCTCACCATCTGCAGGCCGGACGAGCAGCGGTTGGTCTGGAGTCCGAACGGCCGGACGCTCGCCTTCCTCCAGGGTCTTGAGTCGAAGTTCAATTTCTACAACGTTGATCGGCTGGCCGTCGTGCCGGTCACGGGCGGCGAGCCGCGCACGCTCACCGCCAAGCTCGACCGTCGGGTGTCCCAGGCTGAATTCATGCCGGACGGTTCCGCCCTGACCTTCTTGGTGGAAGACGACCGGCGTGCGTATCTAGGAAAGGTCGCCGTCGGCGGCGGCAACGTGGAGCCCATGAGCGACGGCAGCGCTGTCCTCAGTAAGCGCGCGGGCAGCGGCGGGCATACGGCTGTCGCGGCGGCGACGGATTCGACGGCGACGGAGATCTACGCGCTCGAGAACGGAAAGCTGCGCAAACTGACCGCGCACAACGACGCCCTTCTTGCCGAATTGCAGCTGGGCGTTGTCGAAGACATCAGCTTCCAGAGCAAGGACGGCACGGAAATCCATGGCCTGATGGTCAAGCCACCCCCGTATGAGGCGGGGAAGAAATTTCCCACGTTGGTGTGGATCCACGGCGGCCCGAACATGCAGGACGACCATGCGCTTCTGTTCGATCTGTATCCGCTGCAGCTTGAGCGGCAGTTCTTTGCGGCGCACGGCTATATCGTTCTGGCGATCAACTATCGTGGCAGCAGCGGGCGTGGCGCTGAGTTCACGCGGAGCATTCTCGCCGATTGGGGAAACAGAGAGGTCGCCGATCTGCTCGCCGGCGTCGACTACGCTGTGCGGATGGGGATCGCGGACCCTGACCGGCTCGGCATAGGCGGCTGGAGCTACGGCGGCATCCTGACGAACTACACGATCGCGACGGACACGCGGTTCAAGGCCGCCATCAGCGGGGCAGGCAGCGCCCTGCAGCTCTCGATGTACGGGAGCGACCAGTACGTCCGGCAGTACGAGCAGGAAATCGGCCTCCCCTGGAAGGCCACGGATGCGTGGATCCGTATCTCCTATCCGTTCTTCTGGGCCGACCGGATCAAGACGGCCACCCTGTTCATAGGCGGCGAAAAAGACTTTAATGTCCCGATCATCGGCAGCGAGCAGATGTACCAGGCGCTGAGAACGCTCGGCGTTCCCACGCAGCTGGTGGTCTATCCGGGGCAGTACCATTTGCTCACGCGTCCGAGTTACATTCACGAGCGGCTGGAACGGTATTTGGCGTGGTTTGACAAGTACTTGAAGAGCCCGAAGTAGAATCATCCTCGCCCGATCTATTTTCTCGACATGATATTTCTTTTCCAGTTGTTTATTCTTCACCCGAAGGCCAGTGTTCTCGTTGCCCAACCTCCGGCGTCGAGGCCCGGAAGCGGCTGGCTGGGCTGACGGGCGGTTGATCCCTCCTGATCTGCGATACTTGGCGAAGCATATGGGCCTCCCATTCTTATCGGTGATATCTTCAAGCCAAGTAACGGGGAGGGGGCTAGTTCAGGTAGGCTCTGGCTCCGGAGAAACGCTCCTTGAAATAGCGGCCGTCGAGAGATTCCTCGCGGACCTTTTTACTTTTGCCCGGGGAATGAATAAAGACGTTCTCTCCGACGTAGATCCCCACATGGGATATCGGCCGTCCCGGAGAGACGGAGAAGAAGACGAGGTCGCCCTTTTGCAGCCGGTCCCGGGACACCGTCGTTCCCGCGTGGTATTGATCCGTCATCGACCGAGGCAGGCTGAGGCCGTTCAGCTGGTAGATCGCCCGGACTAGTCCACTGCAATCGACGCCTTCGCGCCTCGATGTTCCGCCCCACGTGTACTCCACACCGATGAAGCTCTCAGCCGTGGCCACCAGCTTTTCCCGGAGGTCCTCTCCCGACAAGATCCGCCTGTAAACGGGGTGATCCTCGGGGCCGACGACGAAGTAGTCCTCGACGAGCTCTTGCTCGAGAAGTCGGTTGGCTTCCCGGACGGCGGCGTCCCTGGAAGGGAAGTCCCCGAAACGAACTCTATAGAGCCCCGACCCCTGTGGAAAATAATAAGCATCCAGGCCGATGTCGTTCAGGGCCTGGGCCAGCCGTCGAGCATTGTCCAGGATGGAGAAGGCGCCAACCTGCACGGTGTAGCCCGTCCGCGTCACGGCGGCGCTTGGCGCGGCGGGAGCGGGGGCTGTGGGAGGAGCGGAGAGAGGAATGACTCGGACGTCCGCTCGACATCCGGAGAACCAGGCAACGGCGACTCCGAAGAAGACAAGGCTGGCTCTCGTCAAACACATCCTCATTTTATACTTCCTGCATTGAGTTTTGTCGAACAGAGGATTGGACGATGGAATTTTTAAGGGGACGCCCGGATGCGGCTGGCCGGGCTGACGGGCAGCTGATTACCAATTCAGGGCAGCACGTCCCGTCCTGAGAACCTTGGACTCCGTGACTCACCGAAGGCCCTCTCGGGGCCGTCCTTGAGCACAATTCCGAGCACATCATCCGGTAGAGAACTCGCAAGTCATTCATCTCGCGTCAGTGAAGAGGAAGGCCTGGCTGCCTTCTAAGCAGCGGGTCGGGGGTTCGATTCCCTCCAGGCGCGCGTTTTCCATCAAGATCCGCTCCCATCTCTTGCCGTCTTTGGCGGTCCGCCCCTAACCCCGGAAAAGGGGAGCATTCTCACCGCCGGGGGTGAGACAAAATTTGTAAATTTCACCCAGGCAATGCTCACCCCCGGTGATTGACGGAAAATGTCGCATCGGCGAAACTGGGTCGCATCGGAGCCGTGGATATGTCCCTGAATAAATATCGGACCGTACAGAGAAAAAAAGGGGCCGCGAGCGTTAGTAAAAAGGAACGGTTCGGGAGACTAAAGAGTTTGACAGGAGTTGTCAAAAACTTTAAGATTGGGATTTAAAAATGGCCTCAAATCTTGGCGAACTTCTGTTAAGAGAGAAAATCATCACGGCCGACCAGCTGAAGGCCGCGAGCGATTTCCAAAAGAAGAACAGCCTGCCTGTCGGCACCTCCCTTGTCCAGCTCGGCTACATCTCCGAAGAGGAGATTGCCCAGGCCCTGAGCCGCCAGCTCGGCTATCCCTACATCGACTTGGACCAGTTCGAGGTCTATCCCGAGGTCATCAACCTCATCCCCAACGACGTGGCCAAGAAGTACTCGGTCATGCCCATCCACCGGATCCGGACCTTCCTGACTCTAGCCATGGTCGACCCGACGGACCTCGAGGTCATCGAGGACATCCGGTTCCGGACGGGGCTCAGCATCCAGCCCGTCATCGCCTCCGAGTCCGGGGTCATGAACGCCATCAACAAGTACTACGGGTCGGCCGACGCCATCCGGGTCAAGAAGATCGTCGAGGATATCGAGCTTGCCGAGGAGGGCCGGATCAACATCGTCGAGGTGGAGCCCGAGGAAGAGAACCTTCATGAGCTCGAGGCCGAGGCCGAGGAGGCCCCGATCATCAAGCTCGTCAACCAGACCTTCATCGAGGCCGTCAAGCGGGGGGCGAGCGACGTCCACTTCGAACCCTACGAAAACACCTTCCGCGTCCGGTACCGGATCGACGGCGACCTCTACGAAATCGTGAACCTGCCGCTCAAGTACAAAAACCCGGTCGTGTCCCGGGTCAAGATCCTCTCGCAGATGGACATCGCCGAGAAGCGCCTCCCCCAGGACGGCCGGATCAAGATGCGGGTCAAGCTCGATAACGGCAAGAAGAAGGAAGTCGACATGCGCGTCTCGTCCCTCCCGACGATGTGGGGGGAGAAGGTCGTGGCCCGGATCCTCGACAAGGAGATGCTCAAGCTCGACCTGACCCAGCTCGGGTTCGAGGAAGAGTCCCTGGCGATGTTCCAGGAGGCCATCCATCGGCCCTGGGGCATCGTCATCGTGTCCGGCCCGACCGGAAGCGGCAAGACGAACACCCTCTACTCGGCCGTCTCGACCATCAATTCGCTCGATATAAACATCATGACGGCCGAGGACCCCGTCGAGTTCAACATCCAGGGCATCAACCAGGTGCCGGTCCGTGAAGAGATCGGGCTGACCTTCGCCGCCTGTCTCCGGACCTTCCTGAGGCAGGACCCCGACATCATGCTCGTCGGCGAAATGCGTGACCTCGAAACCGTGGACGTCGCGATCAAGGCTGCCCTGACCGGCCACCTGGTCTTCTCCACCATCCACACGAACGACGCCGCGAGCTCCATCACCCGCTTGGTCAACATGAACGTCGAACCCTTCCTGATCGCCGACTCCCTCATCCTCGTCGCGGCCCAACGGCTCATCCGCCGTCTGTGCAAGAAGTGCGCCCAGCCCCACAGCCTGCCCGAGACCGCCCTGCTCGAAATGGGCTTCCGAAAGGACGAACTCAAGGGGCTCCACATCCTGCGGCCGAAGGGCTGCGATGCCTGCAACAAGACCGGCTACAAGGGCCGGACCGCCCTCTTCGAGGTCATGAGGATCGACGAGGACATCCGGGAGATGATTCTCTCCCGGGCCCAGTCCCGCGAGATCAAGAAGAAGGCCATCGAGAAGGGCATGCTGACCTTGAGACGGAGCGGGCTGACCAAGATCAAGGGCGGGATCACGTCGGTCGAGGAAGTCCTGCGCGAAACGGTCCGGGACGAATAAGAGAAAATCCGAGGAGGAACCCATGGCTAAAGCAATGTATGAGTTTCTGAAGGCGTGCATGGAGGCCGACGCGAGCGACCTCCATATCACGACATACATCCCGCCGCGGATCCGCGTCCACGGAAGGCTCAAAGACCTCGACCATCCCGCGCTGAACCCCACCGAGACCAAGGAGATCATCTACAGCATCATGACGGACAAGCAGAAGAAGCTCTTCGAGGACAAGTGGGAGCTCGACTTCTCCTTCGGCGTCAAGGATCTCGGCCGCTTCCGGGCCAACGTCTTCATGCAGAAGGGGGCGGTGGCCGGGGCCTTCCGGCGCTTCCTGCCGACGATGTGGAGCTTCGCCCAGCTCGGGATCCCCCAGCGGGTCCAGCAGCTCTGCTACCTGCCCCGGGGCCTGGTCCTCGTCACCGGGCCGACCGGGTGCGGGAAGTCGACGAGCCTGGCCTGCATGATCGAGCACATCAACCACGAGCGGGACGTCCATATCGTAACCATCGAGGACCCCATCGAGTACTACTTCTCGCCGAGGAAGTCGATCATCAACCAGCGCGAGCTCTACGGCGATACCCAGTCCTACGGGAACGCCCTGCGGTCGGTCCTGCGCGAGGACCCGGACGTCGTCCTCGTCGGCGAGATGCGCGACCTTGAGACCGTCGAGGCCACGCTCCGCGTCGCGGAAACGGGCCACCTGACGTTCTCGACCCTCCACACGAACTCGGCCGTCGAATCCATCAGCCGGATCATCGATATCTTCCCGAGCCAGTACCAGACCCAGATCCGGATCATGCTGTCGATGTCGCTCGAAGCGGTCCTGACCCAGGCCCTCCTGCCCCGGACCGACGGCAAGGCCCGCGTCCTGGCCATGGAGATCATGATCCCGAACGTGGCCATCCGGAACCTCATCCGGGAGAACAAGATCCACCAGATCTATTCGGCCATGCAGATGGGCCAGGAGAAGTTCGGGATGCAGACCTTCAACCAGTCCCTGGCCAACCTGTATTTCCGGAAGCTGATCAGTCTCGATACGGCGATGGGCGTTTCGTCCTTCCCCGAGGAGCTGACCGATATCATCCAGCGCCGGGAGGGGGCTAGGCCCCCGTCCGCGGGAGTGACTTCGAGGAAATAGGGGACACCCAAGAAAAGCGAGGTGAAAGATGCCGACATATGCATGGAAAGGCAAGAACCGTTACGGTGACATGGTCGGCGGCGAGCGCATCGCCGCCTCGACGGAGGAGCTGACGAGGGTCCTTCAGAAGGACCAGATTACGATCACTAGCGTCGCCGCCGTTAGGAAGGGCTTCCAGATCCCGTTCCTGAAGAGGGAGAAGGTCAGGCTCAAGGAGCTGTCCGTCTACAGCCGCCAGCTCTCGGTCCTGATCGACGCCGAACTGCCCCTGATCCAGAGTCTGACCATCCTCGAGGAGCAGCAGAAGAACAAGTATTTCAAGACCGTCATCCGGACCATTAGGGAAGACGTCGAAGCGGGCTCGACCCTGAACCAGGCCAAGCGGAAGCACCCCAAGGTCTTCGACGACCTCTACTGCAACCTCGTGGCCTCGGGCGAGCAGAGCGGCTCCCTTGACATCATGCTCCGGCGCCTGGCCGAGTACATCGAACGGACCGTCAAGCTGAGGGCCCAGGTCCGGCAGGCTATGATCTATCCCGTGGCCATCCTGATCTTCGCGGTCGTGGTGAGCATCTTCCTCCTCTGGAAGGTCATCCCAGTCTTCGCTTCGATCTTCCGGGACCTGGGGGCCGAGCTCCCCATGCTGACGGCGGTCATCATCAAGCTGAGCGGTTTCGTCCAGAAGTACATCATCTTCATCTTCCTGGGGATCATTGGCCTGTTTTTCGCGTTCCGCTATTACCGGAACACGACCCAGGGGCGCTGGACCACAGACCGCCTGATGCTGAAGATCCCTCTGTTCGGCTCGCTCCTCTACAAGGTCGCCATGACCCGCGTGACCCGGACCCTGAGCACCCTCATCTCCGGCGGCGTGCCCATGCTCGAGGCCCTCAAGATCACGTCCTCGACGGCGGGGAACGTGCTCATCGAGAAGGAGATCATGGACGCCCGGAAGCTCGTCTCGGAAGGGAAAACCATGAACGAAGCCTTCCGGGAGTCCGGCCGTTTCCCGCTGATGATGCTCCAGATGATCAACGTCGGAGAGGCGACCGGGACGCTCGACGAAATGCTGAGCAAGCTCGCGATCTTCTACGACGAGGAGGTCGAGACGAGCGTTGCGGCCCTCCTCTCGGTCATGGAGCCGATCTTGCTCATTTTCGTCGGCGGGCTTGTTGGCAGCCTGGTCATTTCCATGTACCTGCCGATCTTCAGCCTGATCTCGAAGTTCTAAAGGGATCGAAAATTAGGGCGGACAGCCGTCCGCCCGGACGCTCGGCGAGCGCCCGGGACGCCGGGACGAGCACGCGAAGGGAAAGGGAATATCAAGACGAGTCCGAGGACGATGCCATGACGGACAAGGTCGACCGCAAGAGTATCCTCCTGATGATCATCTTCAGGGGGATCATCGTGACCCTCCTTCTCCTTCTTGCCCTCGCCATCGAGTATTCGGCCTCCTTCAGCTTCTCGTTCATCCCTTTCATCAAGATCATCCTGGCGGCCTACATCCTCTCGGCCGCTTACTTCCTCTTCTATTACTGGGGCCGCTACCCGGCCGTCCAGGCCTATGTCCAGGTCATCTTGGACCTCGTCCTGATCACGGCCCTCGTCTACGCCACGGGCGGGACCGCCAGTTCGGCCTATTTCCTCTATGTCTTCCCGATCATGGGGGCTGCGCTCATTCTTTCCAACCGGGCCTCCTACCTGACGGCGAGCCTGGCGGCGATCCTCTTCGGTGGCCTGGTGGATGGGATGTACCTGGGCGTCATCCCCAGCACGGGAGTCGACACGGCGGCCGGGATGACACTCGGCTCCGTCCTCTATCTGATCTTCGTCCCCTGGAGCGCCTTTTTCCTCATCGCCTTCCTGACGAATTCCCTGGCCGGGCGGCTCAGGAAAACGCGCCTTGCCCTCCACGAGGCCGAGCGGGAGCTCCTCGTCCGGGAGCGGCTGTCCGCGGCCGGGCGGGTTTCGGCCAGCCTGGCCCACGAGATCCGCAATCCTCTGGCCGCCATCTCGGGGTCCGTCCAGGTTCTGAAGAAGGAGCTCGCCCTCAACCCGGAGCAGCGCGAGCTCATGGAGATCGTCCTCAAGGAATCCGAACGGGTCTCCCACAACCTCGACCAGTTCCTGGATTTTGCGCTGCCGACCAAACAGGTCTTTTCCGTGATCAGCCTCCCCGAGCTCCTCGACGAGACGCTCAAGATCCTCAAGGCCGGCGGCGAGCTCAACGGCCGCGTCCAGGTCCAGGGGAATTTCCTGGCCTCGGGGCTCCATTACTACGGGAGCCCGGGCCAGTTCAAGCAGGTTTTCTGGAATATCATCAAGAACGCGATCCGGGCCATGCCGGGCAGCGGCGTCCTGAACATCGATTTCCTTGGGCCGCGAATGAGCGAGATCGAGCTCCGGTTCTCCGACTCGGGTAAGGGCATGTCCCGGGAGGAAAAGGAGCATCTTTTCGAGCCCTTCCACTCGGGCTTCGAGGGCGGCCGCGGCCTGGGGCTGGCCGTCGTCCGCCGGATCGTGGACGACTACGACGGCCGGATCGACATCCGGTCCGAGCTCGACCACGGGACCGAGGTGGTCATCACCCTCCCTGTCCGTGAAACTCCGAAGAATTAAGGCAGCGACGATGGAAAACGTTTTGATCATCGACGACGAAAAGAGCCTTCTCGACCTCCTCTCGGTCGTTTTCAAGAAGGAAGGCTACGGGGTCAGGACCGCGCTTTCGGCCGCCAAGGGCTTCGATGTCCTCGAGAAGGACGACATCGACCTGGTCGTGACGGACATCAAGATGCCCGAGACCGACGGCATGGAGGTCCTCAAGCTCGTCCGGGAGAAGCACCCGGACGTCCCGGTCGTGATGATCACGGCCTATGGCAGCATCAACCAGGCCGTCGAGGCCCTCAAGGCCGGCGCCCTGGACTACGTCGTCAAGCCGTTCGACGTCGAGGAGCTGAAGATCATCGTCGGCCGGGGCCTGGCCGAGCGCCGGCTCAAGCAGGAGAATATCCTCCTCAAGCGCGACCTCAAGGAGCGCTACAGCTTCGAGAACATGATCGGCAAGAGCCGCTCGATGCAGGAGATCTACATCCTGATCGAGAAGGTGGCCTCCACGGACTCGACCGTCCTCGTCACGGGCGAGAGTGGGACGGGGAAGGAGATGGCGGCCCGGGCCATCCATTTCCAGAGCGGCCGCAACGACCGTCAGTTCGTCTCCATCAACTGCGCCGCCCTGCCGGAAAACCTCCTCGAAAGCGAGCTCTTCGGCCACACCAAGGGCTCTTTTACAGGGGCCGTGACCGACAAGAAGGGGATGTTCGAGGTCGCCCAACGGGGGACACTCTTCCTCGACGAGGTGGGCGAGATGTCGCCCTGGACCCAGGTCAAGCTCCTCCGGGCCATCCAGGAGAGGACCGTCCGGCGGGTCGGAGGCACGGAAGAGATCCCTGTCGACGTCCGGATCATCGCCGCCACCAACCAGGACCTCAAGAAAAGGATCCAGGAGGGAAAGTTCCGGGAGGAGCTGTTCTACCGGCTGAACGTCATCTCCTTCGACATGCCGCCCCTCCGGAAGCGGACCGAGGACATCCCCCTTCTCGTGACGTATTTTCTCCAGAAGCACTGCGACCGGCTGGGGAAGAAAATCAAAAGGTTCACTCCCGAGGTCATCGGGCTGCTCGAGGCCTACGCCTGGCCGGGGAACATCCGCGAGCTCGAGAACGTCATTGAACGCATCGTGGCCATCGAGGATAGGGAGACCGTGACGGTTGGCTGCCTGCCCAAGGAGATCGTCTCCCCGCAGAAAAACAAGCCCGACACGACGCACTTCTTCGAGCCGGGCTTCAACCTGACGGTGTATCTCGACGACGTGGCCAAGAACTACGTCGGCCAGGCCCTCATGGCCACGGCCGGGAGCATCCAGAAAGCCGCCCCGCTCCTCGGCATCAGCTACAGGACGATGCGCTACCTGATTGGAAAGTACGACCTGAACAAGGTCAGGAAGAATGACAAAAAGGCGCTATCTGAGTAAAAGATCCCAAGTTGAGTGGCAATAAATGTCATATAAAGACAATAATTGGCTACTTTTGTCCAACAGTCGAAAGGAAGTAAATATTGTATCTTATTATATATCAATATCTTATAAATATTTATAGACTTGGCACGGTTATTGCTCTAGTATAGAGCGTCAATTGAGCTTAACAAACCTTGACTGAGAAAAACAGCAAGGAAAAGGAGGTTTAAAATGCTCAAGAAGATGAGAGGATTCACCCTCATCGAGCTGCTGATCGTCGTCGCGATCATCGGCATCCTGGCCGCCCTGCTCATTCCGAACGCCCTGGAAGCCATCCAGAAGGCCAAGCAGAAATCGGCCATGAAGGAAATCATGGTTACGGCCACGGCCGCGGCTGATTACATCACGGATCACGGCACCTGGGCTAACGTCGCCCAGAGCGGAGATCTGGCGGCTGGCAATCCCTTTGTGCTGGCCATTGCCACATTCTACGTCAAGATCCTTCCTGTCAATGATCCGTGGAATGACCCCTACAAGGTCTATTGTGGCCAGGCGGCGGTTACCGGAGTACTTTCTGGTGCTGATTCGACTGACATTGGAGAAGATGATACGGTGTGCGCGTCTTGGGGAAGAGACAGCGCCGCGGGTCCCACTTACCTCCCTTCATCCTACAACACAGGCAATCCGGAAGCCGGCTATTATAACGTTTCCAAGATGTCCGATTTCAACGAAGACCTGTACGTCTGGAACGGAAGCTGGATCGTCGGACCCAGGTCAACGTTGTCCACAGCCAGCTGATCGCTCGACCTGATCCTTACGCTTCTTCACGGGGCGGCGGAAACGCCGCCCCCTTTTTTTATTTCCATTCTTAACCCCGTCGTTTTTTGTGCAGAACGCTATCGAGAGGATGGGGAAAGCGGTCATCGGGAGCCCTCTTGGGCATGGGGATCTCCCGAATTCCGGGACATGAACGAAATCTCTTGATTTCGTATCGTGTCCCAGGAATCCCGTGTATAATAGGAAACAGATGATATCAGCGCCTGAAAATGCTACTCTGACCAAACGGTTGACCTCTCTCATCCTTCCCGGCGGCGGCATCCCTTACTATAAGGGCGGCGGGCCCTCCGCGGAGCCGACGCACCTGGCCCTGCTCGCCCTCTGGGCCTCCGGCGCGGGTGGCGAATTAACAAGGCCTTTGCTTTCCTGGGCGGCGGGACTTCAGAACCCGGACGGCTCCGTGGCCCTAAACCCTGAACACCGCGATCAGGGACTCTGGCTGACGGCCCTTTCCGCTATCGTGTTCCACCGTCTGGGCCTCAAGGAAGCCCGCGACCGAGCTCTGGGCTTTGTCGCTTCCCTGAAGTCCGTTACGGTCGCCAACGACCCCAAAATCAGACAGGACAACACCTTGACCGGCTGGCCGTGGGTCCGCGGCACGTTCGGCTGGGTGGAACCGACGGCGTGGTCGGTCGTCGCGCTCAACGTGACCGGCCTAGGAAGTGATCCTAGAGCCATTGAAGGGCTCAAGTTTTTATTGGACCGCCAGATCCCTTCCGGCGGCTGGAATTATGGAAATCCGGGCCTCAACGACCGAGAGCTTCTCCCTTTCTGGGACACGACCGGGCTGGCCCTCATCGCTCTCCATGAACAGACCGACATGACCGGGGTCCGGGCGAGCCTCGAGTTTCTCGAAAGAAGTCAAGAGAAGATCGAATCTCCTTGCGGCCTTGCCTGGGCTGCTTTAAGCCTCGAGACCTATGGGAGGGATACCGCCCGTCTGAAGCAGAGGCTTCTCGGCCTCTTGAATTCCCTGCCCGACGATGGGCTCAACGCGGCCCATTTTGCCGCTGGACTGATCGCCTTATCAGGCAAAAAGGTGTTCATCCCGTGAGAAGGCGCGAGTTCCTGAAGGGGACGGCCGTCCTGGCGAACGCTGCGGTCCTCGGAAACCTCGCACACGGCGGCCAGCTGGGTGGGACTTCGTGCCCGGTTACCCTCCTGGCCATGTCCGATTACCGCCGGGATCTCGAAAAGGAGATCGCCGCTGTCATGACTGCCGATGGGCTCGCCCTCAAAGGGAAGAAGGTCCTCCTTAAACCGAATTTCGTGGAAGCACACCCGGAGAGGCCGATTAATACCAATCCCGCCGTCATTGCCCATGTCGCCCACGCTTGCCTGCGCCTCGGGGCGGCGGAAGTCGCCGTCGGCGAAGCTTCCGGACATCGCCGTGACCCCTGGTTTTCGGTCCTTAACCCGAAGCTCAGGTCCATACTGGATAAAAGGGTCAAGTGCCTGGATCTCAACCATGGCGACGCCATCGCGACACCGAACAAGGGTAGCCTCACCGGACTTCCGGCGTTTTATCTGGCCCGACCCGTGGCCGAGGCCGACGTCCTGATCTGCCTGCCCAAGATGAAAACACATCACTGGGCGGGTGTCACGCTGTGCTTGAAGAACCTCTTCGGCGTCCTGCCGGGGATCTACTACGGCTGGCCCAAGAACGTTCTCCACTTCAGGGGCATCGAGCGCTCGATCCTGGACCTGGCCCGGACGATCAAGGTCCATTACAACATCATTGACGGCGTAGTGGGGATGGAGGGGGACGGCCCGATCATGGGTAAGGCGAAGCCCGTCGGAACACTGGTCCTCAGCCCTTTTTCTCTGGCCGCAGACGCCACAGCAGCCCGCATCATGGGCTTCGATCCGCGAAAGATCCTTTATCTTGTCCAGGCCGGTCGGTTCCTTCCCGGGCTGAGGCCGGAGGACGTCGTTTTTCGGGGGGAAAACCCTAAGAGATTTGCGACGCAGTTCGATTGCCTGGAGGACTTCAAGAGGATGAAGGGCGGGCCTTTCTTCTGACGCGCAGAAGGAGGGCGATAACGCTAACTAAAGAGCCCACGATTAGCAGGACGACCGTCATCAGGCTGACTGCAGCCCCCCAGATAAAACTCCCGGGAAGATATCGCAAAACGACCTCGTGCTCTCCGGCGGGCACGAGGACACCTTTGGAAAAGAGGTTAACCTCAAAGACCTCGGCTTTCTTGCCGTCGACCCAGGTCTGCCAGCCCCGGACATAATTGCCCGGGAATACTGCCACCCCTGCGCGGGACAGGTTCGCTGAATACCAGCCCCGTCCCTGGACCTCCCTCCTGACCAATAACGCGGGGGTTTCTACAGCAACGTCAGCCGGAGGGCCGGACTTAGTCGTCAGTGCAATGTCCTTTTCCGTTAGGATTTCTTTCATCGGATCGAATGCGCTGTCGATGAACATCTTGAGCCCGTCCTCCGGCGTCGCCGCCCGCTTGGCCGCGTAGACGATATAGGGCGCCCCAGGTCTTTCCGTGATGCTCTCGATAATGACGGGGAAACCCTCGACTTGGAGCCGCCGGGCTGACTCTTTGGAAAACATCGGGCTGTCGCTGATGAAATAGTTGCAGCCAAGGTATTGAAGGACCTTGAACTGGCTCTTGGGCGGAAGCTCTTTGACCTTTCGGATGAGCTCCGATTGACGCCGGGGATATGTCCCGTAGAAATCAACATTGAACAGGTATCGGACCCCGTCGCCCATGGCCGTGAAGGGATAAAGGGTGCCGCGGTAATAAGCCAGGAACTTAATGTTGCTCCCGCTCCTCTCCCGGCGGTCGAGAAAATAATCTTGCGTCCTGTAAATGGTCAAAGGGAATCTCAGGTCGGCTATGATCGGCGGCTTGTCGAAGAAAGAAGGTGGGACAGTGGGATTAATGCTCCTGTTATGATAGACCGGATCGAGAACGGCAAGGACGATCAATGCCCAGCCAATGGCAGCCGCCCGGCTCCTGGTCCTTGCGAGGAGAAAGAAAACCGCAGCATAGACGGCGAGGAAGACGAGACCTGTTCCGATGGACCGGCCCAACTCGCGAAGGGAGGAATCCTTTTCGATGACGAACAATGCGTTGATGATGGCCAAAACCTTATTCCTAAAGAGTAGGAAAACGGAGAGCGTCAGGCCGGCCGTAATAACCAGGCCTTGAACGGTCTTCTTGCCAAGGGCCCTGCCGGACATCGCGTCGTCAAATCCGAGGGCCGCCAGGATGGAAAGGCAAAACACGGAGCCCAAAAAGAACTTGACCGGGTATCTGATGGAAGACACGAACGGTGTGATCCGGTAGAGAAAAAAGAAGGGCGAATAACGTCCACAAGCCAAGAGGAAAAAAACGATGAACGCACCGAAGAGAATTTTTCGTCTCCGGTCCCAGGGCTTCTTGAGCCCGAAAAGAAAGAGAAGCAAGGCGCCGAATCCCATATAGAAGCTGTAATAGAGAGGGAAATGCTCGTCGAACAGATGCCAGCCCCAGTAGTCATGATGTCCGGGTTCACGGTCGTTGCCGAGCACATGGGGAAAGGCCATGTTGGGGAGCTGGAGAAGCTCGAGGGGCCAGAGCACGGACTGGGCCTCCCTTCCGGTCTGGCTCAGCATCTCGAACGACGGGGCAAGCTGTGCGGCCGTGAGGAGGCAAGCGAGGCCGAACGGAGCGGCAACCGCCACGAACCGCTTTCTCCAACCTCCGGGCTTGAGGAACGACTGGGCCGCGGCGAGGAGCGCCGCGAAAAGGATGACCTCAGGAGAGCCGGCCAGAATGAGCAAGGCCCACAGGAGGGAAAGAAGAACGAGCCTCGAACGCCCAGACCTCGGGTCCCGGCTGAGGACGAGAAGGATCCAGGGCATCCAGGCCAGGGCCGCGACATGGTTGTAGAACTCGAACGAAGAGAGATACATTCCGCTGAACGAGAACAGGCTCGCGCCCAAGAAAGCGGCCCTCTGCGATACGGCATGGGATTTGCAGAGATAATAGAGCCCAAGCCAGCCGAGGATGACATGGATGAAGTAGTAAAGCTTGAACGCCGTGAAGAGGGGAAAGACGAGATAGAGGATTGTCGCTGGATAGAAAATGGCGTTCTTGGGGTTGGCCAGAAAAGGCTGGCCGTTTCCATAAGCGTTAGTCCAGAGAGCGAAATTCCCTTCCTTGAGGAGTCCGACGGTCAGTTTTCGGGCCGGGAGCTCGACGACGGTCGTGTCCCGCTCGAAAAAGATCTGTCCGGAAAAGAAAAATTCCCTGAAAGTGGCCAGGAATAGAATAAGAAAAAGGAAAAAGAAAAACAGATCCTTTTTCTTGTCCGAGGCCGGCGTTAGCGGATCCGATAGCACTGATAAAATTTTTATCAGAAATCAACGTTTTTCTCAACCTTTGATTTTCCTCCGACCATTTTATTATACTGGGGAAAAGATCGATGCCAGAGAACAAGCCGGCGAACTCGCCTCAGGGCGCCTTCAGGGAAAGAGCCATGATCGCAACCCTACTTTTTGTCCTCGCCATCATCCCCATCCTCCTCACACCGATTCCCCCCGTGACAGACCTCCCCCAGCACATCGCCCAGGCCCGTCTTTTCAAAGAAACCCTTGCAAATCCCGATGGGCCTTATATCATCCAATGGCTCGCGCCGAACAATCTGATCTATGTGTTCCTTCTGGTTTTCTGGACGGTCCTCCCCCTCGGACTGATCACGCGGGCCGCGCTCATCGTCATCGTCCTTCTCTGGCTGGCTGCCATCCATGGGCTGGGCGCCGTGCGAAGCCGGGCGCCGGCCACAGTGGCCATTGTTTCACTTCTTATCTTCAACCAATCCTTCTATTGGGGGTTCCTCAACTTCCTGATAGGGTTCCCTGTCTTTATCCTCTGGTTCGTGCTGACGACGAGAGATCCGGAGAAGACATCCTGGAAGCTCATCGGGGCGCTCGCAGTGACGTCTTTTTTTCTTTATGAAAGCCACGCCCTGTGGTTCGCGGCGGGGGCGGCGTGGTTGATCCTCATCGCCCTGGTCAAAAAGGCGTCTGTCAAAACGGCACTGTGGCGCTTCGCGGCCCTCGTCCCATGCGGCCTGATCGCGTTCTCATGGTATCCCGATTTATCGGCTTTCCGAGCTATGGCCGGTTTCGATACGGCCCCGCACTGGTCACCTCTCTTTGACCGCCTGGCTTCGTTCCTGGATGCAGCATTCGGTGGGATCCGGGGCCCAGTCGAGACGATTGTGTTTGTCTTCCTCCTGCTCTGGGCGGGACTCTCCATCTGGCAAAATAGGACTCGACTCAAGGACGGCACGGATCGCGACCTCCTGGCCGCAGCACTTTTTTTCCTGGCCATTGTCATCGTCTCCCCCGACAAGTACATGAACACGATTTTCTTCTCCTCGCGCTGGTTCCCGGCGGCCATGGTTTTCCTCCTCCTGGCGCTTCCCGCGCCCTCCTTCCGCCGGGCATCCCCCAAGGTCATCGCCCTGGCGGTCGCGTTGCTTTTTTCCCTGATCACGGCCTTTGCTTGGCGCTCATTTGAAACAAGAGACCTGTCGGGATTCCGCGGCAGCCTGGCACGCATCCAAGATTCGTCCCGGGTTCTTGGACTTGACTTGGGCAAGGAAAGCGAGCACATCAAAGGCCGGCCGTTTCTCCAGCTCTTTGCTTACGCCCAGGTTTTCAAGGGAGGGGAATTGAACTTTTCGTTTGCCGAGCACTATTCCGGCCTCGTCGCCTACAAGGCTAAAAGGGATGTCCGGTGGACGGCCGGTCTCGAATGGCACGGGGAGAAGGTCAAGAGGACGGACTTCGCGTTCTTCGATTTTGTCCTGGTCAACGGCGAAGAAAAGGATCATCAGATCCTTGGCCGTTTCCCCGAGCTCTCGCCGTTAACGCACCTGGGAAAATGGCGACTGTACGAGGTCAAAAAGCCTTGAGTTCCTCTCTGGCGAGGCCGACAGCGCGGAGACAATGGATGGTCAAGGGGCGCGGTCTCGAAAGTATATTGGCCATCACGCTCCTTGCGGGCGCAATCGTGCTCAGTGCGAATGCGATCCACACGTATGGGTCATTTTATCATGACGATGCTTTCATTTCGCTGCGCTACAGTCGCAATTGGATCAACGGACAGGGGCTTGTCTGGAATCCAGGGGAAAGGGTGGAGGGTTATACAAACTTCTTGTTTGTGTTCTTGGCCGCGGCCATGGGGCTCTTGAAGTCCGACCTCGTCGCGGTTTCCCGGATCATTGGGATTGTGCCTTTTGCAATAATATGTCTGGTTTTCGCGGGATCGATCCTTCGCTCGATTCTTCAAAAGGGTAATGATATTCTGAGGCTTGGGACGGGGGCGGTTTTTGTCCTGTCAAGTCCAGCCATGTGGATCTGGTCATTTGGAGGGCTTGAAACAACCTTCTACGCTTTGCTCCTTTTCATGGCGATCTTGGCGACCGTCAAGAGACCGAGAATTCTATCTTCATCCACGGGGTTATTGATATCAGGATCCCTGTTCGCGCTCGCCACTTTGACAAAACCGGAAGGAGCCCTTTTTTTCCCTTTAGCGGTCCTTTACGTGATGAGTGAAGGCGGCAAGACTCTGCGGGGGAGATTGAAAGACGCAGCGTTGTTGTCGATTCCATTCTTCGCCATTTCCATCTCTTATTGGGGCTGGCGTATCCTTTACTATCGGGACCTCTTCCCCAACACGTTTTACGCTAAAGGAGGCTTTTCGATAGGCAAGATCGTCGCGGGCTGCGACTATTTGCGCGCCTTCGCTGCCGTCCCCCCCCCCTATTTCGTACCGGGATTTATCTTGGCTGTCGCCGCCCTGTCGATCTCTGGCCGATGGAATTCTAAAACAAGGTTCTATGGAATCATGTTTATTGCCATCATCGCCTTTGCCGTCCTATGGGGAGGCGACCACATGCCCGCCTATCGGCTTTTCATCCCGGTGATCCCCGTTTTTGGTCTTTTCCTGTCACAAGCGATTCCCCGGCTTTTTCCAGTCCTGGAGCCCTGGGGGAAAATCCTCATGGCGGTCACAGCTCTATGTCTTGCTGGCGCTCCCCATTTCCACCCGCCGGCGGCGTTGGCCAGGGCCAAAACCATGGACCAGGCCACGTTTGTCGGTTCGATCGTGGGGAAATATGTCAACGAACATTGGCCCCCGGATATGCTGATCGCCCTCAACACGGCGGGATCGCCGCCCTATTATTGGCCGGAGGACCGGTTCGTGGACATGCTCGGTCTGAATGATCGCCACATCGCAAAGAGGGAGATCGCGACTCGGGCCATGTTCTGGCAGAACATCCCCGGCCACGAAAAAGGGGACGGAAAATATGTTCTTTCCCGAAAGCCGGATTGCATCATCATTGGACCCGCTGAAGGAAGCGCGGTGACGGCGCCGTGGTTTTTATCGGATTTCGAATTGTCGCAGGACAAGGGGTTTTTCAGACTCTATACAAAGAAAGAAACTGTCATCGATGTCAGAGGCGTCCCGGGTTATAGGGACTATGGAGTGACACGAACAGGGGCGCTCACCTTCATCTACTATCAAAGGACCGATCGATGAGAGCAGCGCTGAATTCTGGGGGTGCCCATAAGAGTTGTCGGCCCCAAGGGGTTTCCTTTATTCCTTCCGACATGTAACGCTCAGCCGGGATGCGGTTAAGAATATGAAAGCGTGCATAAAAAGCGGGCCCTTGGTTATTGTGCTGTCTCTGCTTTTCGCCACGTTGCTTCTTATCGCGAGCGGTCCGCACGGGCTGGGAGGATTCCCCCTTGATGACGCTTGGATTCACATGGTGTACGGCCGGTCGGTTTCGACATCCGGGTACCTGGCCTATAACGCGGGAATTCCGGCGACGGGTTCGACATCACCGCTCTGGGCCTATCTCCTTGGCCTGATCCATGTCGTTTTCAAGAAGACGAGCGTGATCGTATTGGTCGTGAAGATGACAGGTATGGCGATGCACAGTTTGGCGGCGTGGGCTTGCTACAGGATCTTGAAGAAATTCCAGCTGCCGAGTATCGTCTCGATGATCGGGGGGGTGATCTTGGGATTCTCCCCGGCTCTTGTCGCGGCCTCTATCAGCGGGATGGAAATTCCCTTGGGGTGCTCACTCTGTCTCCTGGGTTTCGAGCGATTGATGGAGAAAAAGCATATGACCGCCGGACTCTTGTTTGGGCTGTCCGGATTGGCGAGGCCGGAATACGGACTCGTAATCGTGGTGCTCATGGGAGGCATGGGCCTTCAGATTCTCAAGAAAAAGATGCCTGGGAAAGACCTGATTCTGTTCGCATGCCCCGTGGCTATCGCTGGCTTCCTATTTATCGGCTGGAACGTCTTTGTCGCCGGCCGGCCGTTCCCCGCGACATTTTATGTCAAATCGCGATATTATGCCCATTTTCCATTTTTGGACAGGATTCTGATAGCGCTCAAAATGATCACGTCAGATGCCCCGTTGGCCGGAGGCGTGGCCTGGCTCGGCCTGCTGGGACCAGCGGTATCCAAGGAACCAGCGCGAAGATGGTTCTACCTCTTCTTGATATCCGCTTTGTCTTACGCCGCGGGGCAGATCACGATCATGCCGCCAGCGGATCCGCAAGCGTTTTATCATATCCGATATCTCTTGCCCGTTATCCCGCTTTTCTGGATCCCTCTTGTCGCGGGAGTCTGGGCGCTCATCACATATTTCCGGGACCAGGTATCAGGCGCCCGCGGGAAAATCATGGCCGGCGGGGTTGTCGTAATATTCCTTTCAGCAACGGCCTTCTTTTTGATTTTCGGAACCATCAGTTGGAGGGCCAAGTTTGCTAATGACTGCCGGAATATTGATGAGGTTCAAGTCGAGTTAGGCCAGGCCATAGATAATACCCTTCCAGCCGGAGCTAGAATTGGGACTGTTGATGCGGGGGCCATCAAATATTTTGGGCGGCATTACACCGTAGATTTGATGGGGCTCAATACCCCGGATGTTCTGCAGGGTCGGACGCCTTCCCTTGACGCTTTGGTCTTGATGCCCGCCTGGGTGCAGTGGCCCCTGGATCATGGCTTGGAAGAAGTCGGACGCCGAAGCACGCTTGACTATTGGGTAACGTCCAATCCTGCGATGAATACCCAGATTGTGATGGCCTGCCGAGCCGGTGTTAAGAACTCGGAGATAAGTCTGCGAATATCCGGGCGGAAGGTTAATGTCCTTATGAAGGGCATGTCAGATGCCCAGATCAAAGAGTTGGAAAATCTGCTCAAAGATCATTGATACTTGGGCTGTGCTATAATCAGGCTTCCTCATCACCATGCGCACGTTCGTCCTCGCTGTCTTCTACTCGCTCCTCCTCATCCTCATCACGCCATACCTCCTCCTCTGCATGCTGACGGGGACCAAGGACCCGCTGATCCGCCTCGGCCGGTGGGCGGTCCGGGCCGGCTGCCGGTTCCTCGGCATCAGAGTTCAAACCTCGGGCCTCGAACGCCTCGACCCGGCGACGCCCTACGTTTTCATGTCCAACCACCTAAGCTTTCTCGATGGTCCGCTCCTCGCCACCGCAATCCCCCGGCCGGTCCGGATCATCCTGAAAAAGTCCGTGTTTCGGATCCCCGTCCTCGGGATCGGGATGCGACATATCGGGTACGTCCCCGTCGACCGGAAGGGAGCCAAGGGCGGGCAAAAAAGCATCCACCGAGCCGCGGAGCTCATGCACGAGAAAGGTTATTCGTTCCTCGTTTTTCCCGAAGGGACGAGAAGCCGCGACGGCCGGATCCAGGCCTTCCGGCGGGGCGGATTCTTCCTCGCCCTGGAGGGCGGGGCGCCGATCGTCCCCGTGACGATCAAGGGGACCTTCGATCTCATGCCTAAGGGGCAGTGGCACGCCCGGAAAGGGGTCGTCCAGATCGACTTTCATAACCCGATGCCCGTGACGGGCTTCACGGCCGAGACCATGGGAGAACTCATGGAGGGAGTCCGCAGGGCGATCGTATCAAGCCGCGCCTGAGCCGTGCCCGAGGGCGTGGCATCATGCGCGGAGCCCCGGCGATGATGACGGAGATAGGCTGGCCCCCGGGAATGATAGGAGAGAGTGATCATGGATCATAAGAGCGCCATTCAGGAAATCACCCGGGTCCTGGACGAATTCTTCCAGACCCGCGGCACCGTTTGGGCGGAGATGACCGACGCCGTCACGGCGTCCCTGGAAAAAGGCCATAAGATCTACCTCTTCGGGAACGGCGGGAGCGCGGCCGAGGCCCAACACTTCGCCGCCGAGCTCGTGAACCGGTTCATGAAAGAGCGGCGGGCCATCCCCGCGATCGCCCTGACGGCGGACACCTCCTCCCTCACGGCCATCGCCAATGACGCATCGTTCGAGCGGATCTTCAGCCGCCAGGTCGAGGCCTTCGGGGCGAAGGGCGACGTCGCCGTCGGGCTGAGCACGAGCGGGGAGTCAGAGAACGTCCTGGAGGGGCTCCGGGTGGCCCGGGCGAAAGGGATGATGACCGTTGCCCTGACGGGGAAGGGCGGCGGACTGATCGCCGCCGCGCCGGCTGGGAAGATTGGGGACAGGCATGAACCATCACGCACGCGAACGGCCGGCGGCCGAGCTCCGATCCAGGTCGATTTCTTTCTCGACATCCCTTCCGCCTCGACGCCGCGCGTCCAGGAGGCCCACCTGGTCCTGCTCCACCTGCTCGCGGAAGAGATCGAGAAACGGCTCGGCTAACGACGGCAGATATCGATTTTTTCCTGCACCTGCCGCTTTTCTGCGGGATTCCGCGCCAGCTCCAGGCTCCTTTGGAAATAGGGCAGGGCCGACCCCGGATCATTCCAGGCGAGATAATGGTTGCCGAAATAGAGTTGAACGGGGAAGCTGTCCCTGTAGCGCTCCTCGTTCCGGAAAAAGTCGGCGTAGCGAGGGACGTTCGTATCGTAGAAATTAACCCCCGGGGTGACCAGAGCCTGATTCATCCGGCCGATGCCGACGCCGGCCATGAAGATGACCAGCCCCGCGAGGACCGGTTTTTTCAAGTCGGCCCAAACGGACGGCCGCGCCTCTCCCAACGAACGTCCGTCCGGGAGCTCAGCTTTCCTGCGCTTCAGGCGCCACCCGGCGAGCACGTAGCAGAGGACAGCCAGAACCAGCCCTGCCAGAACGTCCATCACATAGTGGTCTCCCGTGTAGACGATGGTGAAAAGGACGATCAATGTGTAGAGGATGAAAGGAAGCGCTTTCGAGCGGTACAAGCCCCAGAGGAGGAGACAGCAGAGGATGGGGAAACCGGCGTGGAGCGAGGGCATGGCCGAGACAGGGTTGAGGTCGAAGCCGTTGGCGAGGGCGGGGATGGCCGAGTCGAAGAGGACCCTGTTGAAACTGACGAGAGGCGCGAGAAGCCCGAACTGGTCCGAGGCCATCCAGGGCGGGACGGTCGGTACGAGGGCGTAAAAGAAGAGGCCCAGTGATATCAGGAGATATAACGACATTTTATATTTCGCCAGGGCCTCCGGCCTGTAGACCCAGATGAAGAGCCCGATGAAGATGAAGGCGACGTAGTGGCTGCCGTAAAAGACGCTCAGCGTTTTCTCGAGCCAGGAAAAGTGGCCTGCCGGGTCGGTCCGGAGGAGGAGCGTCTGGAGAGCGACCGAAGGGACCTCGCCGAAGAGAGCCTTCTCGAGCTTGAGAACGTAAAGGGTGTGAACGGGAAGGCGGAACTTGCAGGTCAGGACGTAGATGGTCCCCCTCAGGCTGTCCGAGAATAAAAGAAAGGCCACGAAAACGAACCAATCTCTCAGGAGGAGCCTCAGCCGTCCGAGAAGCGCCGCGGCCAGGATGATCCATAGAACGATGAGAACCTTAGACAAGGGCTGGATGGGTTCGATGAGAATGACCCCGGCCAGGAGGGCCAGGAAAGACACGGCCAGAAAGGCCATGGATAAATTCTTTGAGGCCCCGGGGAAAATGGGTGAATCCCCCCTTTATTTTCCAACGATGTCCTTGATCTTGTCGGCTCCGGCGACGCCGCTGTTGAAGAGATAGCATTTCGCGACGTCCAGCAGGCGGCTGAAAAAAACCCTCTGGGCGTCGAGGGGCCCCGCGCTCGTCCCCGCGCCGGACGCGTCGGCCCTGCCTCCGGCGAGAAGGTGCGGATTAAAAAACGGCTGGATCTTCGCCACCGTCAAGGCCTTTTTCGCCCCGGCCGACTCTCCGGCCTCCAGGACCCGCAGGGCCTCGTCCTTGGCGAGCTCGACGACGGCCGGAGACGTCTCGTCGTTCCGGAGGAGGAAGATCCACTTCAGGTTTGTCCGCTTGGCGAAGGCCTCGGGCCCGCCGATCCAGTTGGGGTCGAGCATCCCGTGAGCCTCCTTCGAGGCCTTGTAGCAGTACGCCGAACCCCGGTCAAGCCGGCAGTCCTCGCCGCGCTGGCACTCGGGGACCGTGCAGTCCTCCTTGCGGGTGACGACGTTCTCGCACTTGCTCCTGTCGAAAAGGGGCGCGAGCCGGCCGTTGAGCTCGACCGTGTTCGTTGGCAGATAGGACTTCCGCTCGACCGAGTCCGCGACCGCCCGGCCGCCGGCCAGCCGGACGAAGACGATGTCGTTCGCCTGGAGCCTGAACCGGGCGTCCCCGAGGAGCTCGAAGAAGAGCTCCGTTTTTTTCGTCCCGGGCGGGCCGACCAGGATGAGTCCGTCGCCGCCCGGCGCCGCCGCCGACATGCCGCGCACGGCTCCCGCGCCCCCGGCTCCCGCCATCCGCTCGGCGACGTCCATGACCAGCCCGAGGGCCAGGCTACGTAGCGGTCCGTAGCCGTCCGTGTTGACGAGGATCCCCGTTTTGGTCTCCGGGCTGTAGAACGCCCGGGGCTCCCGCCCGGCGATCCCATCGACGGCGTAGATGATGCCGTGGGGCTCGAGGTCGGCCTCGAGCTGGGCGGGCAGCCAGTTCTCCGTCCAGAAATCGTTGAGGTGGCCGACGTTGGTCCGGAGCTGGACGATGGCGCCGTTGATGTTCGCGTTCCATTCGTACCGGCCCTCATAGCCCAGGTGGCCGTCCATCTCGGCGACGAGGGCGTCCCGCATCCGGAGGTCGATCTCGGACTCGACGGGCACGGATTTCCTGACCCTCGTCACGGTGTTGTTGAGGGATACCTGCTTGACCTTCCTGGCCGTCTTGAGCTTGGCCAGGGCCTCGACGATCCGGTCCAGGCTCTTTTCCAGGTTCTCCATGGACGTGGCGTAAGACAGGCGGATGTAGCCGTCCGCGCCGAAGGAATCGCCCGGCACGATGGCTACCTTGGCTTCCTTGAGCAAATAGTAGGCCATGCCGTAGGAGTTCCGGATCCGGGCGCCGCCGAACTCCTTGTCGTAGAAGGACTTGACGTTCGGGAAAAGGTAGAAAGCGCCCTGGGGCTTGAAGCAGGCGAGGCCGGGCACCGCGGCCAGCCGCATGAGGCAGTAGTTGCGCCGGCGCTGGAACTCGGCGACCATCTTCTGGACCTCGTGCTGGGGCCCGAGGTAGGCTTCGAGGCTCGCCTTCTGGGCGATGGAACAGGCGTTGGACGTCGTGTGGCTCTGGATCTTGGACATGCCGCCGATGATCTCGGCCGGCCCGGCCGCGAACCCGATCCGCCAGCCGGTCATGGAGTAAGCCTTGGAAACGCCGTTGATGATGATGGTTTTCTTCTTGATATCCTCGCCCAGGGAAGCAAAGCTCGTGAACTTGAAATTGTCGTAGACGAGCTTGCCGTAGATCTCGTCGGCGATGACGTACATGTCTTCGCCGCGGACGACGTCCGCCAGGGCCATGAGCTTGTCCTTGCTGTAAGCGCCGCCGGTCGGGTTGGAGGGGTTGTTGAGGATGAGGGCCTTGGTCGCCGGCGATATCGCCGCCTTGAGCTGATCCGGCGTCAGGAGGAAGCCGTCTTCCTCGCGGGTCGGGACGATCACGGGCTTCCCCTTGGCCAGGTTGACGCATTCGGGGTAGGTGACCCAGAACGGGGCCGGGATGATGACCTCCTCGCCCTCGTTGACCAGCGTCTGGACGAGATGGAACAGCGACGACTTGGCCCCGGCCGAGACGATGATCTCCTTGGGGCTGTATTCGAGGCCGTAATCGTCCTTGAGGCGCTGGGCGATGGCCTTCCTCAAGGAAGGGATGCCTTCGTTCTCCGTGTATTTCGTGAAGTTGTCCCGGATGGCCTTGATCCCGGCCTCCTTGATGTTCTCCGGGGTGGGGAAATCCGGCTCGCCCACGCTCAGGTCGATGACGTCGATCCCCTCGGCCTTCATGGCCTTGGCCTTGGCCGAGATCTTGAGGGTGGGGGATGCGCCGATCTTCTGGACTTTTTCCGAGATCATGGTTCACCTGCCTCGACGCCCGACGGGGCGGTCACTTCTTCTCGTCTTTTTTGGCGTCCGGGGAGAGCTTGGCTTTTAGGAATTGGGTGATGTCGGCTCCGGTCAGGGACTTCACGACCTCGGGCATCTGGGCCAGGATCTGGGCGACCTGGGCCGTGATCTTGGTCGTCCCGAGCTCCTTGTCGCCGCCGACGATGACGATCTTGTCCACCTTGGAGAGCGGCTCGGAGACGGCCTTGGCCAGCTCGGGCAGGATCTTGATGTATGAGTCGAGGACGGCCGCCTGGGTGTACTTTTCCCAGGCCTGGGCCTTTTTCAGCATGGCCTCGGCTTCGGCCAGGCCCTTGGCCCTGATCCGGTCGGCCTCGGCCAGGCCCTCGAGCTTCATGGCCTCGGCCTTGCCCTTGGCCTCGGCGGCAATCCGGAACTCCTCGGCCTCGGCTTCCGCCTTGATCTGGTACTTGCGGGCGTCGGCCGGCTTGACGACCGTGGATTCGAGCTCCTTTCCCTTGCGGGCGATCTCGAGCTCTTCGGTCTTGATGGCCTCTTCCTTCTCGACCTGCTTGACCTTGGCCTCTTCCTTCTTGATCTCCTGGTTCAGGCGGTTGCGCTCGAGCTCGTAGGAGAAGTCCGCCTGGGCCTTCTTGGTGTTGACGAAGACCTGGGACTCGGCCTTCTTGGCCTCGTTATCCCACTGGGCCTTGGCGATCTGGGCGTCGGACTGGAGGCGGGCGACCTCGGCCTCCTTGCGCGCCTGGGACGACTTGATAACGGATTCTTTCTCGGTCTCGGCCTGGGCGATGGCCGCGTCGCGCTTGGCGGCCGCGATCTGGGGTTTGCTCAGGGCGTCGATATACCCCTGGGTGTCACTGATGTCCTTGAGGGAGAAGGACAGGATGACGAGGCCCATCCGGCTGAAATCCTCCCGGACGGCGGCGATGACCTTGTTCGAGAAATCCTGGCGGCCCCGGTAGATCTCCTCGACCGTCATCGTCCCGATGACCTCCCGGACCTTTCCCTCGAGGACGTTCACGGCCACGTCCCGGATGCCGTCCCGGCCGATCCCCAGGAACTGCTCCGCGGCGAGGTGGATGGTCTCCTCGGAAGAGTCGACCTTCACCTGGGCTGACGCCTCGGCCATGAGGGGGACGCCGCCGCGGGTCAGGACCTCGGGGGTCCGGATGGAGATGGAGATGACGTCCATGGGGAGGACGAACACTTTTTCCAGGCCGGGCCAGACGAACGTCCCGCCGCCCAGGCGGTAACGGTAGCCGACTTTTTTCCGCGTGCCGTCGGCCGCCGTCACGGTTCTCTTCCGGCCGCCGGAGATGATGAGGGCCTCGTTGGGGCCCACCTTCCGGTATTGGACGGTCATAATTATGATGATGATGGCAATAAAGACAATGACGGCGCCTGCGGCGATGAGCCATGACGCAAAGTTCATAACGACCTCCTTGGAGTCAGCCCATGGTCGGGGAGGGCGGGTTGAAGGAAAAAACGTCCTCCATGAAAGACTGAGGGCCTTTCTTTCCTGGGTTACTAAGGCTTGATATTATTTAATTTAGGGACGGAATGTCAAGCCGCGACGGCGGGGCCGGGCCCTAGTGCCCGTAGGCCATGAAGAGGATGCTCTTCTTCTTGAGGGCTTCTTTCTGGACCTGGATGAGCTTCCCGACGCCCCTGTCGGCCAGTTTGAGGAGGTCGAAGAGTTCTTCCCGGGAAAAAGGGTTTTTTTCCGCGCCGGCCTGGACCTCCACCAGCTCGCCCCGGTCGGTCTCGACGACGTTCATGTCGAGCTGGGCCCGGGAATCTTCCTCGTAATCGAGGTCGAGGAGGGCCCGGCCCCCGACGATCCCCACGCTGACTCCGGCGACGAGGTGACGGAGGGGCATGTGGTCGATGAAGCCCCGGTCGAGCATCTTCTTCAGGGCCAGGCCCAAGGCCACGCAGCCGGCCGTGATCGAAGCGGCCCTGGTCCCTCCGTCGGCCTGGAGGACGTCGCAGTCGATGATGATCTGCTTATCTCCCAGGGACTGGAGGTCCGTCACGGCCCGGAGCGAGCGGCCGATGAGCCGCTGGATCTCTTGGGTCCGGCCCGAGATCCTGCCGCCGGCCCGCTCGCGAGGCGTCCGTTCCTCGGTCGCGCGCGGGAGCATGGCGTATTCGGCCGTGACCCAGCCGGAGCCCGTGCCTTTGAGGAAGGGCGGGACCCGGTCGTCAATGGTAGCCGTTGCCAGGACGCGGGTCCGGCCCATCTCGATGAAGGCAGAGCCGTCGGCGAAATCGATATAATCGACGGTGATCTTGACGGGCCGGAGTTGGGCCGGCGTCCGCCGGCCGGCCCGCTGGATCTCGGAGGAAGGCGGGATCTCGGGTTTGATTTTGGCTTTCATGGGCTTTGGCCGTGCTTATCTTAGTGCATGTGGGGGCGATTTTCAACCGTCCAACCTCCCGGCCCGCTTTACTCCCACCGGGAAAATGTTTATAATAACCGCTTTAGGAGGACCTTCGCTTAAAAGGAGCGTCCATCGTCTCATGACCAAACTGCGGGCCCTGGCCGTTCTCGTCGTCCTGGCCACTCTTCTGTCCTGGCCCTGCCGGAAAGAGCTCGGGGTCCGGGGGATGGACCTCAGCGTCGCCTTTTCGGCCCGCGTCCTGACCGACAACCTCTTCACGGACGTGACCTATCGCGTCCGGACGGACTCATCGCTCGCGCCGATCACCGAGGATGACAGGATCATTTCCCGTTTCGTGCACCGCGGTCGGCTCCTCTTCCGGGACGAATGCGAGCCGCCGGTCCCGACCTCCAAGTGGGAACCGAACAGGGAATACACCTTCACCCGACGGATCTATATCCCCGCCTTCATCAACGAGTTCGACGCTAAATTTCTGGGGACGGAGAGGCTCGGACTCACGGTCGGACTCGCCTCGCCATCGGACAAGACGGGGGACTCCGGGCTCGTCCTCATCCGCAAAACGCTTCGGGTCGTCCCGTCGGCGGATTCCCCGGTCATCGTCTATTTGAGCGGCTGGTACGGCCAGGAGACTGATACCCAGGACCCGGGCCGGCGGTGGAGATGGACATCGAAGGAGGCCCGCACGGCCATCGACAACCCCGGGCGCGACGCCCTGCTCGTCCTTCGCGGCCAGGCCGGCCTCGCGACCGCCGGTCAGAAAGTCACCATCAGTATCGACGGCAAGCCCTTGGAGAAGTTCGCCCCCGGGAGCGGGGAGTTCGAGCGGCAGTTCATCATCAAGAAGGAATGGCTAGGCGACAAAAAGGATTTCGAGCTCGTGACCGGGGTCGACAAAACCTTCGTCCCGGCGAAAGTGACGCCCGGTTCCAAGGACGAAAGAGAACTCGGCATCAGGATCTCGCTGCTGTATTTCCGATAGGATTTTTCAGACAGGATAGGGGTAGGCGAGCCCTGGCGCCTTGAGTTTCGAGGGCAGCGTAAAGACAAATTCCCCAACGAACAGATAATATTACGTTTGATGTGGGGTCAGGTCTTATAAAAGTACAAGAATGAAGATTTGACCCCTACTTCACTTGATCCAGATCGTCGGGACGCCTTCCCGCTTCGCCGTCGCCAGGAAATCGTCCAGGTCCTTGGTGGCTCGGGCCGCCTCAGCTTCGGCCTTGGTCAGCTTGTCGTAGGTCTCGCTGATCTGGAACTGGGTAAAGTCCCTGGCCTTGACGTCGCCCATGTTGTAAAACTCCTGCCAGAGCGAGTTCATCTTCAAGGTCAGGAGATCGATCATTTCCTGAGCGTCCTGGGCTTTCGTCGCGAGCTCGTTGAGCCTGGCCTTAAAGTCCTTCTCGGCCATGACCGATTGGTCGGCCGGGAGAGTTTGCTCCACGGGCTTCTGTTCGGGGGCGGCTTGGGCGGCCTGGGGCGGGACTGTCCCTTCCTGGGTGGACGGAGGGCTCGTTTCGCCCGCCGCCTGAGTTTCGCCCTCGGCCGCGGCCTTTTCCGGCTCCGCGACTTCCACCGCCGGCTTCTTTTTCAGCTTCGCCAGGTCGGCGTTGGTGATGACGGCGGTCGGCTTGTTCTTGACCCCCGCCCGGCGCGCCTTTTCCTTCTTGGAAAGGTCTGTCACGCTCTGGGCGGAGAGAAAGGACACGACCAGTAGGGAAAGGACGACACATACCAGGTTCTTTTTGTTCACCATGGCCTTTTCGCTGACTTCATTATTATCAATTTAGTCGTTCATGTCAATGCCAGTTGGAAAGCCCCGAGGCGGTCCGGAAGCGGGTCCTCGTTCCGTCCGTTGAGCATTCGATGGCCCCGTGGAGGTCCGTCCGGTAAACCGTGGCACCCAGGCTCCGGTACCGCTCGAGGACCGGGGGGGTCGGGAAACCGTACCGGTTGGCTTCGCCGACGGAAATGAGGACGTCGTCCGGATGGACGCTCTGGAGGAAGGGGACGGAGCTCGATGTCCCGCTCCCGTGATGCGGGGATTTGAGGACCGTGCTCCGGAGGTCTCCCCCCGCTTCGAGGATCTCGCTCTCGGCGCCGGCGCCGATGTCCCCGGCGAAGAGGAAGGCCGTCCGCCCAATGGAGATCCGGAGGACGAGGGAGCTGTCGTTATCCGCGGCCCGGGCGCCGGGACCGCCGTCCCGGCCGGGATGGAGTGCCTCGATGATAGTCTCCCCCACCTCGCGGCGGAATCCACGGCCGACCCTCCGCCGCAGGGCGGAGGTCGGGAGAGCGCTCATGAGTTCCTGGTAGACGGCATCCTCCGCCGGCGGGACCCCTTCCCAGAACTCACCGACCCGGAAATTATGGGCTACGGACACGAGGCCCTTGAGATGGTCCGGGTGGGGGTGGGTCAGGACGAGGAAGTCGATCCGCTTGATCCCCTTACGCCAGAGGGCCGGGGAAACGACCTTATCACCAACGTCAAAAGGGCTGTCGACGAACCCGCCGCCGTCGATAAGCATCTTTTTCCGCCCCGGGAACTCGACCAGGATGGAATCGCCTTGACCGACGTCGATCATCGTGACCATGAGCTCCTTGGAGGATGGCGAAAAGGGGTAGGTCACGAGGACTGCGGCGAAAAGCGAGAAACAGGCGGCGGTGAGCAGGCGCTGTGCTTTGAACCTCGGGCGGAGGAGAAGCAGGCCGAGGCAGAGATAATATCCGACGATGGTCCCCCGATGGGGCGTCGGGATCCTGTAGGACAGGAAGGAAACTCCGTCGAGCAGACGGGACAGGCGGGAGAAGACCCCAACCAGGAACTGGAGCAGGAAAACGAAGGGCGGCCCGGTCCCGGGAAGCGCGGCCGAAAGGGGAAGGAAGGCATAGCCGATCCCCATGATAAGCCCCACGAGGGGAATGGCTGCGTAATTCAGGATGAGCGAAGCGAAGGTGACCCTGTTGAAACTGGAGGCGATGATCGGCAGGACGCCGAGCGACGCCGAGAGCGAGAGGGCTGTCATCTCGCCTGTCTTGAGCGGAAGCCGGGGGAGGCGTCTGATGAGCGGCGGGCCGAAGAGGATGATGGCGAGCGTCGCGGCGTAGGTCAGCTCGAAGCCGGCGTCGAAGAGGTTGAAGGGGTTCGAAAGGAGGAGGGCGAAGGCGCTGAACGAGATCGTGTTCAGGACGTGGACGTCTTTCCAGAGCAGACGGCCGGCGAGGAAGGCCAGGGTCATGACCGTTGCCCTGAGCACCGACGGGCTGCCCTCCACGAGGAGAGTGTAAAAGACGAGGAAGAGAATGAGGGCCAGATACGACGGCCGCCGGGGTATGCGGACGAGCCTGAACAAGGAAAAAAGAAGGAGGGTGATGATCGCGATGTGGCCGCCGGAGATCGCGAACAAGTGATAGAGGCCAGTCTGCTGGAGCGAAAGGACGGTCGCGGCGTCCATCCGGCCGTCTTCGCCGAGGAGGAGAGCCTCGAGGACCGCCCCCACGGGCGAGATGTCCGTTCCGTCCGCGTTCGGGAACGAGACCTCGAGGTTTTCCTGGAGGGCGCAGCGGATCCGCGAAATCGGGGCCAGGAGCGGCATCCCCCGCCCGCCCCCGGTTTTTTCCACGAGGAGACTCGATTTGGTGAAGGCCCGGCGGTGGACGTTCCGGCTCTTGAGGTAGCGGTCGTAGGAGAACCCGCCGAAATTCTTGAACGTCCCGCCCGAAGAGAGGCGGATGGACGCTGAAACCCTGTCCCCGGCGCGGAGCCTGAGCCGGTCCCGCTTTCCGGGCTGGAAGGGAACGGTAAGCGAGAGATTTCCCCGGACGGTGCGCTCTTTGCCCTTGTCCCGGATCGACTCCACGCGAAGGAGGAGAATGTCCCTCTCTGGCTCCCGGCCGGGGGAGCCGAGGAGCCAGCCGGAGACGTCCAGGTAATCCCCGGATTCATACCGGTGAAGGGCGTTGGCCTCGTATCCCCTGTCCGAAAGGGCATATAGCGTGGCCCCGGACGCGGCCACGGCTAGGAGGACGAAGGTGAAGGCCGGGCCGGTTTTCCGGAGAGCGTAGGACGTCCAGGCCGTTCCCAGGAAAGCCAGGACGATCCCAAGTCCGGCGGCCGGAGACACGAGGAAGGCCGGACCGGAGGCGATCCCGCAGGCCAGGGCCGCGGCCAGAAAGAGGAATGGATAGGGGGTCGGCCCTAAATTTTGGGGACGCCCGTCGCGAGGGAGCTCTGCTCTTCCAGGGCGTCGAGCAGGAGGTGGGACAGGATCTTGATGCCCAGGGGGATGCTCCGCTCGTCCGGGCTGAAATTCGCGCTGTGGAGCGGTGACGCCTGCTGGGCCGGGCCCTTGACGCCCAGGAAGAAGTAGAACCCCGGGATCTTCCGGGCGAAGAACGAAAAGTCCTCGGCGATGAGCTGGGGCTTCCATTCGAGAACGTTGTCCTTGCCCAGGAGCCTGGCCAGGATTGGGGCCATTGTGGCGGTCAGCTCCGGATTATTATAGACGGACGGCAGCAGGGGTTTGTACTCAAACTCGTAGGACGCGCCGCTCATTTCCGTGATATCCTTGACGATCGCCTCCATGAGCGGCGGGATCTTCTTCCGGTTGGCCTCGCTCAGGGCCCGGACCGTCCCCTCGAGAGTGACCCGGTCGGCGATGATGTTGGGACGGGCCCCGCCCTGGATCGTGCCGACGGTCAGGACTGCGGGGTCGGTAGGGTCGACGGCCCTGCTGACGATTGTCTGGAGGGCCTGGACGATCTCGGCGGCGATGACGATCGCATCCACTCCCTCTTGGGGCCGGGCCCCGTGAGCGGCTCTTCCCTTGACCGTGATCCGGAAATCGTCGGAGCTCCCGGTGATGAAACCGGGGGCCAAGAAGACCTGGCCGACGCTCTCCGGCCAGACGTGGAAGCCGACGATGGCACTTACCGGCGGGCTGTCGAGGGCGCCCTCCCGGATCATAAGGTCGGCCCCGCCCTCCTCGTCCTGGGGCGGGCCCTCCTCGGCGGGCTGGAAGATGAACGTCACGCTGCCCTTGATCTTGTCTTTCAGGGCGCTGAGGACCATGGCTGTTCCGAGGGCGATGGAGGTGTGGACGTCGTGGCCGCAGGCGTGCATGACCCCCGGATTCAGCGACTTGTACGGGAGGCCGGTCATCTCCTGGATAGGCAGGGCGTCCATATCGGCCCGGACGGCGATCGATGCGCCCGGCTGCGTGCCGCGGAGGAGAGCCACGACGCCGGTCTTGGCCACCCCGGTCCGGACCTCGAAGCCGAGCGTGTCGAGCTTGGAGCTGACGAGCCGCGAGGTTTCGAACTCCCGGTTGCCGAGCTCGGGGTTCATATGGATGAAACGGCGGATCTTGATGATTTCCGCCTTATTTTTTTCGATCTCTTCGTCGATCCGCTGGGCGGTCTTTTTATCCACGGCGGACAAGGTCAGGGGGAGGACGGCCAGCAGACCGAGCGTAAGGAACAGGGTCGGGAGCCGGCGGGGAGCGGTCGTTGTGCGGGTTCTCATCGTCGAATAACCTTTCGAGGCGGTCGGAAACGGTATTCTAGCGCGATCCGGCGGAAAAATACACGGGTTCCTGGCCCGAAACGGGCTCGAAAAAGAGAAGAGGGACCGGGCGCCGCCTATTTGCCCTCTTCGCCCTCTCCGGAGTAGTCTTCCGGTTTATTCAGGTACTCTTCCTTCTTTTTTTCGATGAATTCCTTTATGGCTTCGAGGCCCTCGGTCGTCTTTTCCTTGACGACTTTCATGCCCTTTTCCGCTTCCTTGGCGATCTTCTCGTACCCGTCCTTGGCGGCCTCGCCCGTCTTGATGGCCTGGTCCTTGATCTTTTTCCGCGTCTCCTTGCCGCTCGCCGGCGCGAACAGGATGCCGACGATGAAGCCCGCGGCCGCTCCCGCCATGAATGTCAGGAAGGAATCCCAGAAATGGTTGTCTTTGTTATCCCCCATGATTCTTCTCCTTTTTTTTTTTCAACTGCAGCCAGCCGATGCGGAACAAAGGGAACAGGAGGGGCAAGTACTTGACGCTCGGCCGGATGACCTTGCCGGCGACGAAACCGGCGATCTCGGAAATGCCGGCGGCAGCCTTTTTCGATGTCTGGAGGACCTGCCCGACATCATCCAGACTTGCGTTGATCTTGGCCTCGATCTCCTTGAACCCGTCCATCAATTCCTGGGCCTTGGCGAGCGTCTTCTCGCCCTCCCGGGCGGTCCGGCGAAGCTGGATCAAGACCCGGACGAGAAAAATGACGGCCACCACGACGGCGATGGTCAGAATAAGGAATAGAATCTGGCTCAGGGACAGCTGCATGTTACCTATTAAATATGCCAAAACCGCGCAAATGTCAATTACGGATTAGCGCTTTTGGTGAAGGAGATAGAGGAAGAACGGGGCGCCGACGGCCGCCGTGATTACACCGATCGGAAGCTCCGACGGGAGGAGGGTCCGGGCGATAAGGTCCGAGTAGAGGAGGAACGTCCCGCCGGCCAGGGAAGCGTAGGGGAAGAGCCGGCGGTGGTCGGGACCGATGAGGAGCCTGATCCAATGGGGCACGACGAGGCCGACGAAGCCGATGATCCCGCTGACCGAAACGGAAAGCGCGGCCAGGAGCGAGGACAAGATGAGGAAGGCCTTCCGCACGCGGCGGACCGGGCAGCCCAGGGCCCTGGCCGTCTCATCCCCCATGGTCAGGAGGTTCATGTCCTTGGCCAGCCAGAGCGAAGCGGCCAGGCAGATGACGAAGTAGGGAGCCACTGTCCCGACTTGCTTCCAGTCAGCCAGCTGGAAGCTGCCGAGGAGCCAGAACACGGCCTGGTCGAAGGAATCCGACCGCATGAAGAGGAGAAACGAGGTCAGGGCCGAGGCCAGCGCGCCAGCTGCGATCCCGGTCAGGAGAAGAGTCTCGATCTTAAAACTGCCCTTCCGCAACGAAAGAAGGTAGACGAAGGAGACGATTCCCAATCCCGAAGCGAAAGCCATGAGTCCCTGCCCGGAGAAGCCGGGGAAAGCGACGTTGACGCCCAGCGAAAGGGCCAGGACGGCGCCGAGCGACGCGCCGGACGATACCCCGACGACGAAGGGGTCGGCCATGGGATTCTGGAAATATCCCTGGAGGATGGCCCCGGAGAGGGCCAGGCTCGCCCCGACCAGGAAGGCCAGGAGGGCCCGGGAGAGCCGGAGGTCGATGAAGATCGTGGCTTGGACGCCCGTTGCCCCGCCCCGGAGGAGGTCCCACAGGTCGGCGGCGGAGGTCTTGACGGGACCGGTCAGGAGAGACAGGAAAAAGCCGGCCGCGGCGAGCAGGATGAGGAGGGCCAGGAGGAGACGGCGGCCCGTTTTCGCGCTCACGGCTTCCCTACGAAGCGCTCGGGATGAAGGGCGCGGGCCATCCGGTCCAGGACGTCCACGAGCCGCGGGCCGAAGCGGCTGGCCGAGTTCTCGTCGATCATATAAACCCGGCGCCCGACGACCGCCTTAACGCGATCGAGATGGACTTCGCGGCTCAGCCACTCTCGGGCTCTGGCGAAATCCTCTTCGGACTTGGAAAGGATGAAAATGGCGTCCGGATCGTCCCTGAGGATCCGCTCCGGGCTGTATAGGACCCATTTCTTGGGCATCGCGGCCGCGATGTTGACCGCCCCAGCCCTGACGATGAGGTCGTTGACGTAGCTCCCGCCGCCGCAGGTCCAGAGCCCCTGGCCGCGGAGGACGACGAAGACCCGCGGTTTTTCCCTGACCGGGCCCAAGGCGCTCTCGACGGCGCTCTGCCTGGCCCGGAGACCGGCCGCGAGCCCCTCGGCTTCCTTTTCCCTCCGGGTGACCAGGCCGACCCTGGCGATGAGCGGGTAAAGGGCGTCGAGGCCGTTCCCGATGTCCAGGACGAAGACCGGCAACTTGAGGCCGGCCAGGCGGTTGACGATGCGGAGCGGGTTCCCCCGGAAGGCGATGACGAGGTCCGGCGCGAGGGCCTGGATGCGCTCGATGTTGGGGTCGACGAGCCCGCCTATTTTCGCGATGGACCCGGCCTCGGGCGGATAATCGCAGAACCTGGTGACGCCCACGACGTTCCCGCCAAGGCCGAGGGCGAAGAGGATCTCGGTGATGTTCGGGGCCATCGACACGATCCGCGTCGGTGTCGTCGCGGGCAGCGGGAAGGGGCGGCCGAGGTCGTCCTTGAGAACTTCGGCTTGAGCGGGAAGATCATCGCGGGAGACGTCCTTAGGGGCCCGGCATTTTCCGCGGGCCGGGAAGATCGATGACGTAAGAACGACGAGGAATATCGCTATCGCGCGCGCCGGCAGGAGGTGCGACAGAAGGGGGGCATGAGCCTGAGGTGCGTGTCTCCTCTCTTCCCTGACGCATGTTGAAGTGTCATTGCGAGCCCTCCTGGGCGCGTCAATCTCATGGCCCTGAGGTCGCCGCGGGCAAGAGCCCTCGCGATGACCTTGCGAGGGATCCCTTCGATTCATGATCCCGGCCTCAAAAGGGGTCATTGCGTTCACGGGACCTTTCCTTGGGTGACGAGCGAGATCTCCGGGAGGCCGGACCGGGTGTTCGGCCTGACATCGACCTCGGCGTCGAAAATAGCCCTGACCATGTCCGCCGTGATCGTTTCCGCCGGCCCGCCTTGGGCCGCGATGCCCCCATCCTTCAAATAGACCAGGCGCTCGGCGTGGGCCGCGGCGAGGTTGATGTTGTGCTCGGCGGCCAGGATCGTTTTCCCTTTGTCCTTCTGGAGGCTCTTGAGAATAGCGTAGATCTCGACTTGGTAGCTGATATCGAGGTGGAGGCTGGGCTCGTCAAGGAACAGGATGGGCGTATCCTGGGCCAAAGCGCGGGCGATGAAAACCCGCTGCCGCTCGCCGCCGCTCAGGTGGCCCACTTTTTTCCCCAGCAGGCCCGCCGTCTCCGTCAGGCGCACGGCCTCGTCGACAGCCTCGGCGTCGCCGGCGGAGAGCGTCTCAAACCGGGCCTGACGGGTATAGCGCCCCATGAGGAGGATCTCCCGGGCCGTGAATTCGAAGACAGGCTCGGCCAGCTGGGGGACGTAGGCGATCTTCCGGGCGATCTCGCGCGGGCCGAGGCGGAAGAGGTTGTCGTCGCCCAGGATGACCTGGCCTGAAACGTTCTCGAGCAGGCCGAGCATGGCCCGGATCAAGGTGCTTTTCCCTGAGCCGTTCCGGCCGAGGAGGGCGACAAAATCGCCGGGATCGAGCGTCAGGGAAATGTCCTCGATGACGAAGCCATCGTCGTATCCCGCGGAGAGGTTTTTGACTTCCAGAATCGCCATGGCCGGACCTAGTATATCCGCATTCCTTGACTTTTCAAGGGGATAAACCTAAGATGAATTTTGCTTTTTCGGGCCGCCGGAGAGCCCGAAACCCGATTTTCCGAGGACCGTTCGAACCATGAAGGACACCTACGACTTCAAGCCCATCGAGGAAAAGTGGCAGCGCCGCTGGGAGGCCGAGAAGGCCTTCCGGGCGACCGAGGACCCGTCCAAGGCCAAGTTTTACTGCCTGGAGATGTATCCCTACCCTTCCGGCCGCATCCACATGGGCCACGTCCGGAACTACTCGATCGGCGATGTCATCGCCCGCTTCAAGACGATGAAGGGGCAGAATGTCCTTCATCCCATCGGCTGGGACGCCCTGGGCATGCCGGCCGAGAACGCGGCCATCAAGCACGGCATCCATCCCCGGGAATGGACCCTCGGCAATATCGACCACATGCGGACGCAGCTCAAGAGGATGGGCTTTAGCTACGATTGGGACCGCGAAATCAATTCCTGCCAGCCTGAATACTACAAGTGGAACCAGTGGATCTTCCTCAAGATGTTCGAGAAGGGCCTGGCTTTCCGCAAGGAAAGCTGGGTCAACTGGTGCCCGGAGTGCCGGACCGTCCTGGCCAATGAGCAGGTCGTCGCCGGCGGCTGCTGGCGCTGCGACACGGTCGTCACCCAAAAAAAGATGGAACAGTGGTTCCTGAAGATCACGGACTACGCCGACGAGCTCCTCGCAGGGCACGAATCCCTTCGGAAATGGCCCGAGCACGTCCTCCAGATGCAGAAGAACTGGATCGGCCGGAGCAGCGGAGCCCACGTCCAATTCGGACTCGAAGGGTCGCCGAAGAAAATCGAGGTCTTCACGACCCGCCTGGATACGATCTACGGGGCGACCTTTCTGGTGGTCTCGCCCGAACACCCCTCCGTCCCCGACCTCATCGCCGGGCCGGACGAGGAGAAGCTTAAGGCCTGGGTTGCCAAGGCCGTTGTCGAAATGCGGCTGAAGCGCGAGATCGGCGAGACCGGGAAGGGCGGCGTCGACACCAGGAAAAGAGCCCTGAACCCCTTCACGGGTGAGCTCATCCCGGTCTGGCTGGCGAACTACGTCCTCATGGATTACGGGACGGGCGCAATCATGGTCGTCCCCGCCCATGACGCCAGGGATTTCGAGTTCGCGAAGGGCTACGGCGTCCCCATCCGGACGGTCATCGCACCGCCGGGGGAAGAGACGAAACCGCACGCGGCGGTCCCGGCCGAGGTCTTCGAAGATCACGGCATCCTCGTCAATTCCGGGCCGTTCTCCGGCCTCCGGTCCGAGGAGGCGATGGAGAAGATGGGAGCGTACGCCGAGGAAAAAGGCTTCGGCCGCCGGAGCACCATCTACCGCCTCCGCGACTGGGGCATCTCGCGCCAGCGGTATTGGGGGACGCCGATCCCGATCATCTACTGCGAGAAATGCGGGACCATCGGCGTCCCCTACGAGGACTTGCCCGTCGAGATCCCTTACGACGTCGAGATCACCGGCGCCGAGGGGTCGCCGCTCGAACGGCTCGAGAGCTTCGTCCGGACGACCTGCCCGAAATGCGGCGGCCCGGCCCGCCGCGAGACCGACACGATGGACACGTTCGTCGATTCGTCGTGGTATTTTTTCCGCTACTGCTCGCCGGGCGAGAGAAACCTCCCCTTCGCCCCGGCCGCCGCCAAGTTCTGGCTGCCGGTGGACCTCTACATCGGCGGCGTCGAACACGCCATCCTCCACCTGATCTATGCGAGGTTTTTCACCAAGGTCCTGAGGGACTTCGGCCTGACGTCAATCAGCGAGCCGTTCCCCTATTACCTGGCTCAGGGAATGGTCACCAAGGACGGGTCGGCTATGTCCAAGTCCAAGGGCAATATCGTCGACCCGGATGATATCCTGAACCAATACGGCGCGGACGCGCTGAGGGTCTTCATCCTCTTCGCCTCTCCCCCGGACAAGGAGTTCGCCTGGGCGGAGGAAGGGCTCGAAGGCTGTTTCCGGTTCCTGACCCGGATCTGGGCGCTCGCCCATGAAAATCTCGACCTGTTTGAGGCGGGCGCGGCAGCGAATGTCACGTCCCGGGAAGTCGGGGAAGCCGGATGCCGCGTCATCAAGAAAATGCACCAGACAATCCGGAAGGTCGGCGAAGACATCGAGGTCCGGTTCCACCTGAACACGGCCGTGAGCTCGATCATGGAGTTCCTGAACCTGGTCAAGAAGGAGAAGGACGGGCTGAGAGAAACGGCCGGAGGGCGGGCGGCCCTGCGCCGGGCGATCGAAACGCTCGTTGCCATCCTTTCGCCGTTCGCCCCGCACATGGCCGAGGAGCTCTGGGAGAAGACGGGCCACGAGGGCCTGCTGATGAAGTCGGCCTGGCCCGCGTTCGATGCGGACCTGGCGCGCGAGGAGGTCGTCACGATCGTCGTCCAGGTCAACGGCAAGCTCCGGGACAGGTTCGAGGTTGAGCCCGGCCTGGCCGCGCCCGAGATGGAGGCGCGGGCCCTGGCCCTGCCCAAGGTCCAGGCCGCCCTCGGCGGCCGGCCGCCGCGGAAAGTCATCTGCGTCAAGGACAAACTCGTCAACATCGTGGGCTGATGGCGGATCATCATCGGTTGTCGGCTGTCGTTCTTCTGGCGGTCGTCGCCCTGGCGGCCGGGGCCTGCGGCTACCACCTGCGCGGCACCGGGAGCTTCCTGCCCCCGTCCATCAAGACCATGAGCATCCCGGTCTTCAAGAACCTGACGACCCGCTACGAGCTGGACATCAAGCTGACCCGGGCCGTGATCAACGAGATGGTCGCCCGGGGGAAGGTGGCCATCACGGCCGACCCGGAAAAGGCGGATGCCGTCCTCGAGGGCGAGATCGTTTCCTTCTTGGCGACCCCCGTCGGCTTCACGGGACAGGCCCAGGCCGACCGGTACACCATTACGGTGAAGGCGAAGATCGTCCTGAAAGACAGGGCCGCTGAGAAGCCTCTTTTCTCCAACCCTTCTTTCATTTACGTCGAGCAGTACCAGGTCCCCCCGGGCCGGGACTTCGAGTCCGTCCAGACGGAAGCCATCGACAAGATCGCCGAGATGTTCGCCAGAAGCCTCGTCGCCACCATCCTGGAAGGGTTCTGAGGTGTACAGCCCCCTCCTCAACGCCGAGATCCGCGAGGACAGCCTTCTCGCCTGTTATTTCCTCTACGGCGAGGAGACCTTTCTGGCCGACCAGTTCGTCGGCCAGCTCAGGGACATGCTGGCCGCCTCTTCGGACGAGGACTTCCGCCTGGACAGGTTCTACCTTGACGAATCGAAATGGATGGATGTCATCGACACGGCCCGGACCGTGCCCTTTCTCTTCCATGCCTGGCGGGTCCTTGTCGTTTCGATCCCGGAGCGGCGGCCGGGCTCCGATAGGGGCGGCGGCCGGCGCGGAGAGGGGGACGGAGACGAGGGGAAAGGGGCGAAGTTCCTGAGCGAGGTCGACCAGAAGATCATCCGCGCCTATTTCGCCGAACCGGCGGCCCGGACCACCCTCGTCGTCATCATGCCTGGCAAGGTCAGGAAGAACGACTCCATCGTCCGGTTCTTTTCGTCCCTGCCGAAGTCCTCCGTCCTGGTCAAAGAGGTCAAACGTCTCTACATGCGGGACGTCAAGAGCTGGGCCGACCGGAAGGCCCAGACGCTCGGCAAGTCGCTCACCGAAGGAGCGAAGGCCCGCCTGTACGAGATCGTCGGCTCCGACCTCAGGCTCCTTTCGAACGAGCTCGAGAAACTGGCGATCTTCGTCGGCGACAAGCGGGGGATCGGCGAGGAGGACGTCAACCAGGTCACGGCCTGGCTCCGGAACTACGAGGCCTACGAGATCGATGATGTTCTAACGAACGCGGACTTCGAACAGGGAGTCGCCGTCCTCGGCCACCTCTTCGCGGAGGGCGAAAAGCCGGAGCTCATCGTCGGGCGGCTGACGACCTTCTTCAGGAATATCCTCGCGGCCCAGACCTGGCTCCGCGAAAAGAGCAGGACGAGGGAGGAGATTTTTCAGGAGTTTTTTCCGTATATCCAAAAGGCCCATTCCGGCCTCTACGACAGGAAATACGATGGGTTCTTTTCGGCCGTCGATGGGCTGTCACGGGCTGAGCTCGCCTCCGTCCTGAGGAAGCTCCAGAAGGCGGACATCAAGATCAAGACGACGGACGCCGAGGCGAGGACGGTTCTCGAGGTCTTTCTGATGGAGTATTGTCTGCTGCGAGGCCGGAGGAAGGCTATTTCGCGGGGCTGACGCCCATCCCGACGACCTGGCGGCTGAGGCGGGATTTGTAGCGGCTCCCCGTGTTCTTGTGGATCGTGCCTTTCTTGACGGCCTGGTCGATCGTCGAGATGACGCCGGGGAGAAGCTTCCGGGCCGTTTCCTGGTCTTTATTCTCGATCGCTTCGCGGACTTTCTTGACGCCGGTGCGGAGCGCGGACGTGTTCCGGGTGTTGACGGCCTTCCTGCGGATGCTGCGCCGCTCTTGCCGGATGGCGGATTTGTGATGGGCCATGGTCTTACTCCTTGAGAGGCGTCTATGATAGAATATCCTGGTTTCAAAGTCAAACAGCCTCCCCCTGGAGCGAGGCGGCCCCTGCCTGATGGAACGCGACGAACAAAGAAGCCGGCTCCTGCGGTCCACGGCCTCCGTGGCCCTGCCGACGCTCGTCAGCCGGCTGCTGGGATACGTCCGGGACCTCCTTCAGGCTTACTTCCTGGGCACGGGCCACAGCGCCGACGCCTTCACCATCGCCTTCACCATCCCCAACCTCTTCCGCCGCCTGACGGGCGAGGGGGCCATGACAGCAGCGTTCGTTCCGACCTTCACGGAGATCAAGGAAAAGGGTGACCGGAAGGAGCTCTGGACGTTCGGCAACGTCTTTTTCTATGATCTCGCCCTGGTGATGGGCCTCGCGACCGTCCTGGGGATCGTCTTCGCACCGGGCCTCGTCAAGGTCATCGCCTACGGGTTCAAGGCGACCGAAGGCAAGTGGGCCCAGACGATCGCCATGACCCGGGTCATGTTCCCCTACCTCTTTTTCATCAGCCTGGCGGCCCTGGCCTCGGCCATACTCAACTCCTTCCGCCGGTTCTTCGTCCCGGCCTCGACGCCGATCCTGTTCAACCTGGCCGTCATCGCCGGCGCGGCCTTCCTGGCCCGCGGCTCGAAAGAGCCGGCCCGGTTTTTTTGCCTCGGGGTTCTGGCCGGGGGCGTCCTGCAACTCCTCGTCCAGGTCCCCTTCCTCCGGAAGGAGGGAATGCGGTTCACCTTCGGCCTGTCCTTCAGGCATCCGGCGGTCCGCCGCGTGGCAGGCCTCATGGTGCCGGGGATCCTCGGGGCGGGCGTCTACCAGGTCAACTTCGCCCTGAGCCGGATGATCGCGTCCGGTTTGGAACGGGGAAGCACGGCCGCGCTCTATTACTCGTCGAGGATCGAGGAGCTGACCATGGGGCTTTTCTCGATCGCCCTCGCCGCCGCCCTCCTTCCGGCCTTTTCGGAACACGCCGCGGCCCGGGACATGCCGGAGATGAAGAGGACTCTGGGCTTTTCCCTCAGACTGACCTCTTTCGTGACGCTTCCCGCCGCGGCCGGGCTCGTCGTCCTCAGCCGGCCGATCATCCGGGTCCTCTTCGAGCGGGGGAAGTTCGACAGCGAATCGACGTCACTGAGCGCGGCCTGCCTCCTCTTCTTTGCCCTGGGGCTGCCCTTCGTCTCCGGGGTGAAAGTGATCGCCCCGGCCTTCTTCTCGCTCAAGGACACGCGGTCTCCCGTCATCGTGGGCGTTGCCGTCATGGCCGTCAACGTCGGCCTGTCGTTCGCCCTGATGGGCCGCCTCCGCGTCGGCGGCCTGGCCCTCGCCTTGTCGTTGTCACAGGTGGTCAACTTCGCCGCTCTTTTCGTCTGGCTCGAGAAAAAGATTGGGCCCATGGACAGGCGGGCCCTCGCCGCCACGGCCGGCAAGACCTTGGCCGCCTCGGCCCTGATGGCCGGGGCCCTGCTGCTCTTCCGGCCCGTCATCGACGTCGCAACGGCACCTTTTGCCCGGCAGGCGGCGGGATTGGCCGCGGCTATCATCCTGGGTGTTGCCATCTATATCTTGTTCGTCTGGCTCCTCAGCCCGAAGGAAGCGAAAAGTCTCGTCGGGACCATTCTCCACGCCATGCGGCTACGCGCCCGAAAGGAGGCCGGATGAAAATCGTGTTGCAGCGGGCTAAGGAAGCCCGGGTCGAGGTCGAAGGAAATACGGTCGGCCGGATCGGGAAGGGCATCTGCCTCCTCGTGGGGGTCGAGAAGGGCGACTCAGAGGAGGACGCCCGGCTCCTGGCCAGAAAAGCGGTCGAGCTCCGCATCTTCCCGGACGCCGCAGGAAAGATGAACCTGTCGCTGGCCGACCTCGGCGGCGAGGTCCTGGCCATCTCGCAGTTCACCTTGGCCGGGTCGGTCCGGAAGGGCAGGCGGCCGAGCTTCGACGGCGCCGAGGAGCCCCGCCGGGCTGCGGAAATCTTCGACCACTTCGTGGGTGCCGTCGAAGCCATGGGGATCACCGTCGAGACCGGCGTTTTCCAGGCCCTCATGGACGTCCACATCGTGAACGACGGCCCGGTGACTTTCGTCCTCGATTCCCGGAAAGGCTCGGGGGCGGGCGAAGAGGGGTGAGAAAACCGGCCGCCGGCCACATCCACGCCGGACAGGGCAAACTCTTTTTGCCGTGAGCGGACAGGTCTGGCTTGGCCGGGCCTCGGGCCCGACAGATGTCAGATGAACCGGACTTCGCTCGCTTTGCGGATGGCCTCTTCGGCGGCCTGCCTCACGCAGGGATTCGGGTCCTTCTTCAGCCCGACCAGCAGGCCGAGCGCCTCTTCCCCGCCGATCTCCCCCAGGGCCTCGGCAGCCGACCGTCGGATGTCGGCGTTGGCCGTGCCCTCGAGGGCTTTTATTATTTCGGGGATGGCCGCTTGGGCCCGGTGGATGCCCAGGAGCTTCAGCACGGCGCTCCTGGCGTACCAGGGTGGGCGCCCGAGCCGGCTGAGGGCCAGGCCGAGATCGAGCGTCCGCTTGCGGGCGAGCTCCAGGAAGACAAAGCCGCGGACCCCTTCGCAGGGATCGCCCAGAGCTTCCCAGAAGAGCTCCTCCACCCAGGACGCTCTGACCTTGGCGCAGGCCTTGAGGATGCCGAGCCTTCTTTTCTTATCCGGGGTCGCGGCGAGCTTGTGAATGAACCGGCCGCAGATGGAGGAAAAGACCGGCGCTTCAGCCGCCGGGCCCGCCGGATGACGTTCGTCCTTGCTCAAAGCCTCCGCGTCTCCTCTGCCTTTCTTTCGCGCCGGAACATCTGGCATCGGGCCAGGTCCGGACCGGGCTTCAGACCCGGTCCAGGATATGGCCCATCTTCTCTTTTTTCGTTTTCAGGTACCTGATATTACTGGCGTTGGGCTCGACCTCGAGCGGAACGCGCTCGACGATCTCCAGCCCGTAACCGGCCAGGCCGATGTACTTCCGGGGGTTGTTGGTGATGAGGCGGATCTTGCGGACGCCCAGGGCCGCGAGGACCTGGGCTCCGATGCCGTAGTCGCGCTGGTCAGCCTTGAATCCCAGCCGGTGATTGGCTTCGACCGTGTCCGCGCCCTGGTCTTGGAGGGCGTAGGCCCGGACCTTGTTCGGTAGCCCGATGCCGCGGCCTTCCTGGTTCAGGATGTAAAGAACGACACCCTTGCCCTCTTTTTCGATCATCTCCATGGACCGCCGGAACTGCTCGCCGCAGTCGCAGCGGGATGAGCCGAAGGTGTCGCCGGTCAGGCATTGGGAGTGGGCCCGGACGAGCGTGGGCTCGTCTTCCCGGATCTCGCCCTTGACCAGGGCGGCGTGGTGTTCCCTGCTGATCACGTCCTCGAAGAGGAAGAGCCGGAAATGGCCGTGGCGCGTGGGCATGTCGGCCTCTTCGAGCTTCCGGACCAGGGTTTCGTGGTTCATCCGGTAACGGATGAGGTCGGCGACGGTCAAAACCGGAATGCCCTGCTCGCGCCCGAACTCGTCGAGCTCGGGCCTGCGGGCCATGGAGCCGTCCTCATTCATGACCTCACAGATGACACCGGCCGGAACCAGGCCCGCCAGGCGCGCCAGATCGACTGCGGCCTCGGTCTGGCCGGCCCTGGCGAGGACGCCTCCCTCCTTGGCCTGGAGCGGAAAGATATGGCCCGGCCGGGCCAGATCCTCGGGCTTGGTCCGGGGATCGATGACCGTCAGGACTGTCTTCGCCCGGTCGTAGGCCGAGATTCCCGTTGTGACGTCCTGCTTGGCGTCGATCGAGACCGTGAAGGCGGTCTGATAACGGGCCGTATTGTCGGCGACCATGAGGGGGAGTTGGAGTTCCTCGAGACGTTCCCTGGTCAGAGGCAGGCAGATGAGCCCCCGGCCGTGCTTGGTCATGAAGTTGATGATCTCGGGGGTGACCTTTTCGGCTGCGACCATGAGATCGCCCTCGTTTTCCCGGTCCTCGTCATCGACGATGATGATCATCCGGCCGGCCTGGATCTCGGCCACGGCCTGCTCGACGGAAATTGTCTTGTCCTTGCCGTCCATGGTTCTTTAGGTTGGGGATAAAAGCCCGTTCGGGGGCCCTTGTCAGCCCGTTTTCTGTCCCTTGACGAGCCAATTATACACGTATTTTCCGATGATGTCACACTCGAGATTGACCGGGGCCCCGCCGCGGAGACCGCCCAGGTTTGTCCCTTCCATGGTCAGGGGGACGAGCTCGATGTCCATGGACGACGGGCCGAGCGAGGCGATCGTCAGGCTGACGCCGTTGACCGCTACCGAGCCCTTGGGGACGAGGAAGGCGCGGATGTCTTTGGGGAAGGACACCGTGATCCTCCGTCCGGGCCCCCTTTCCGCCGTCCGGAGGATCTTCCCGACGGCGTCGACGTGGCCCGTGACCAGGTGGCCGCTTAGAGGGGAAGCCAGGGTGAGCGGAAGCTCCAGGTTGAGGCGGTCCCGATGCTTGAGGGTCCCCAAGGTCGTCCGGCCGAGGGTTTCCAGGGACAGGTTGAAGCGGAGGCCGCTCTTCTCCGCGCCGAGGAGGCTCAGGCAGACGCCGTCGACCGAGACGCTGTCGCCGGGGCGGAGCTTATCCGCGAGGCCGGGCGCCTCGACGAGGAGCTCCTGACGGCCGCGGCGGTAGCCGGAAAAAAGACCCTGGTGGGTGATGATTCCTGTAAACATCAGAAATATCCTTCCAGGATGAGGTCGTCCCCGAGGCCGAACGGCCGGAGGCTTTTTAAGGTCAAGGCAGCCCGGACCTTCTCCACGCCCTCTCCCTGCCAAAGGCCCGGCGCGTTGCGGCCGCCGATGAGCTTGGGGGAGAGGGTGATGAAGATCTTGTCGGCGAGCTTGCGCTCGATGAAGCTCGTGTGAAGTCGGCTCCCGCCCTCGACGAGAAGGCCCGCGATCTCCCTCTTGCCGAGCTCGACGAGGACGGCTTCGAGGCCGCCGTCTTTCAGGGACCGGCCGAGCCTGACGACCTCGACGCCCTTTTTTCCCAAGGCCGCGGCCTTGGCTGAGGAGGCCCCTTCCGCGGCGAAGACGATGATCGGGCCCTGCGCGAGAGTGCCCAGGATTCTGGCCGAGAGAGGGAACCGCAGCTTTGAATCAAGGATGACGCGGGTGAGCCTCTTTTTGCCCCAGCTCGGGTGGCGAACGGTCAGGCGTGGATCGTCCCGAAGGAGCGTATTAGCGCCGACCATCAGGGCATCGTATTCCCCCCTCAGGAGATGGATGTAATCTCTCGTCCCGGCCGCGGAGATCCAGCGGGAGTCGCCGGTCCGGGACGCGGTCTTGCCGTCCAGGCTCAAGGCGGCCTTGAGGGTCACGAAGGGGATCTTTCGGGTGATGTATTTGATATAGATCTCGTTCAGGCGGGCGTTCTTTTCCCCGAGGAGTCCGACGCCGATGTCGAGGCCCGCCTGCCTCAGCTTCCGGACACCCTTCCGGTGGACGACCGGGTTCGGGTCGTAAGCCGAGATGACGGCCCTTTTCAAGCCCGCCGCGAGGAGGGTGTCGGCGCAGGGCGGCGTCCGACCCCAGTGGACGCACGGCTCGAGCGTGATGTAAATCGTCGCTCCCTTTGCCCGGCGCCCGGCTTGCCGCAGGGCCATGATCTCGGCATGGGGCTTACCCGCCTCCTCGTGATAGCCGCACCCGGCGATCTTCCCGTCGCGGACAATGACCGAGCCGACGAGCGGGTTGGGGCTCGACCGGCCGAGGGCTTTTTCGGCGAGCCCGTAGGCCATTTCCATGTAGGCGAGATCGAGGGCCTTGTTCATGCGAGAAGCGCCTCGACGAATTCGTACGGCGAGAACTCGAGGAGGTCGTCCTCCGATTCGCCGACGCCGATGAAGCGGATCGGGAGGGCCAGCTCGTCGGCGATCCCGATGACGGACCCGCCCTTGGCGGTCCCGTCGAGCTTGGTCAGGAAGATCCCGGTGAGGCCGGAGAACTTCAGGAATTCCCGGGCTTGAACGATGGCGTTCTGGCCGACCGTTGCGTCCAGAACGAGAAGGGTCTCCTGGGGGGCTCCCTCGATCTCCCGGCCGGCCACCCGCCTGATCTTTTCGAGCTCGCCCATGAGGTTCGTACGGGTGTGGATCCGTCCGGCCGTGTCGAGGAGGAGGACGTCGCCTTCCTGGGCCTTGAACGACCGGACCGCGTCGAAAACGACGGAGGCAGCGTCGGCGCCGTACCGGCCTTTGACGACGAGGATCCCGAGCCGTCGGCCCCAGAGGACGAGCTGCTCCTGGGCCGCGGCCCGGAAGGTGTCGGCCGCGGCCATCATCACCTTCTTGCCGGCGCGCTGGTAATAGCGGGCGAGCTTGGCCGTCGAGGTCGTCTTGCCGCCGCCGTTGACGCCGACCATCAGGACGACGGTCGGGCCCTGGCTCGCAATCGGCGGCTTCTGGTACCGGGCGAGGACGGCTTCAAGCTCCGCCTTGAGGGCTTTCTCCAGGTCCTGCTCGGAGTCCTCCTTCCGGGTCTCGGCACGGAGGGACTCGATGATCTTTTCGGTGGTTCCGACCCCGACGTCGGCCAGGATCAGGGCCTCGGCCAGGTCGTCCAGGATCTCTTCCCTCTGTTTCCCGCTCCGGAAGAGCTGCTCGATTCTCTGGAAGGCCCGGCGGGACCGGGACAATTTCTCGCGGAGGTTGGCGAACACGGTTTAACTATTTTATTTTTCAATTGTTTGAAAGTCAATTCCTCCCCCGGACGTCCCCGGCGGCAAATTGTGGAATGCGGATGAATGTGCTAGAGTGAGGAGCCGATGAATTCTTCTGTCTGGATCATAGCCCCGGCCCGGCCCGAAGCCGAAGCCCTGGCCGCGGAGCTCAGCCTCTGCCCGTCCATCGCCCAGGTCCTCGTCAACCGCAAGATCACGACACCCGACGAGGCGAGGTCCTTCCTCTTCGGGACGCTCGATGGGCTCCACGACCCCTACCTGATGAAGGGGATGGCCCAGGCCGTGGAGAGGATCCGGAAGGCCATCGCCGACGGCGAGAAGATCCTGATCTTCGGCGACTATGACGTCGACGGCGTCCTCTCGGTCGTCATGCTCTTCAAGGCCCTGACCTCGCTCGGGGCCAAGGTCGAGTACTTCATCCCCGAGCGGCTGAAGGACGGCTACGGGATCAAGGAACACCACGTGGAGATCCCCGTCGAGCGAGGCACGAGCCTCGTCATCAGCGTCGACTGCGGGATCAAGGCCGTCGAGTTTACGGCCCAGGCCAAGGCCAAGGGCGTGGACGTCATCATCACCGACCACCACCGGCCGGGCGAGACGCTCCCGGCCGCCGTGGCCATCCTCGACCCGGTCCTGGAGGACTCGGGCTATCCCGACCGCGACCTCGCCGGCGTCGGGGTCGCGTTCAAGCTCATCCAGGCCCTCCTCGAGAAGTCCGGGAAGGCCGCGGGCCTGCCCCATTACATGAAGCTTGTTTGCATCGGGACCGTGGCCGACGTGGCCGGCCTCAAGGGCGAGAACCGGCTGTTCGTGAAATACGGCCTGAAAGGGCTGGGGAGCGTCGCCAACACGGGGCTCAAGAGCCTGATCGAGGCCTGCGGGCTCGGCAACCGGAAGATCTCCGAGGGCGACCTCGGCTTCCGGATCGGCCCCCGGATCAACGCCGCAGGCCGGATGGGCATGACGGACCTGGCCGTCCGGCTGTTTTTCTGCGACACCATCGAGGAGTCTCTGTCCCTCGTCCAGCAGCTCGAGGAACTGAATTCCAAGCGGCAGAGGACTGAGGAGAAGATCTTCGACGCGGCCAAGGACCTGATCGAGGAAAAATCCCTGGCCCGGAAGTACAAGTGCCTCGTCCTCGGGTGCGAGACCTGGCACCGCGGCGTCATCGGCATCGTGGCCTCGAAGCTCAAGGACTATTTCCACCGGCCGGTCGTGCTTTTCGCCTACGAAGACGGCAAGGCCTGCGGCTCCGGCCGGAGCATCTCGGACGTCCCGCTCATCGACCTCCTGGACGAGTGCAAACACCTGTTCCTGAGCTACGGCGGGCACCGCCTGGCCGCGGGCTGCACCTTGCCCGTGGACCGGATGGACGCCTTCAAGGAGGCCCTCAACGCCCTGGCGGACGCGAGGATCAGCGAGGAGGACCTGAAGAGGAAGATCCGGATCGACGCTCCGCTCGCCTTTTCCGCCGTCGACGGCCGCTTTCTCGAGCAGTTCTCCCTGCTCTTCCCCTTCGGCGTCGGCAATCCCAAGCCCCTTTTCCTGACCGAGAACGTGGAGATCCTGAGCGACCCGCGGATCCTCCAGCGGAAGCACCTGAAGTTCCTGGCCCGGCAGAACGGCCGGGTCTTCGAGGCCGTGGGCTGGGACAAGGCGGATTGGTCGCACGTCCTCCGCCGGGGCGGCCGGGTCGACCTGGCCTACTCGTTGCTTGTGTCGGAGTATCTCGGCGAGCAGAGAGTCAGCCTGTCCATCGAAGACCTGAGAGTCTGACGATACGCATGAGCGCGCGAGCGACCTTCCCGGTGAAATTCGCCCGGATCGCGATCGCCGTTTGCCTGACCGTCCTCTTGGCCGCGGTCGCCTTTCGCCTCATCTCCCGGCGCCCCCATCCCGTCCGGCCCGTTCCCGAAAAAGCCCTGCCCGAGGTGCAGACGATCGACCGGAAGGAAGGGATCCGGCACCGGGAATACAAGGACGGGAAGGTCTGGGACAACCTCAGGGCCGACCGCTTCTTCCTCGGTTTGGACGGGCTCAACCATCTGGAAGGCTCTGTCGAGATCTTGGACCACGGCCGGGCGGAGGGCCGCGAGACCAGGATCTCCGCCGATCATGTCGCTTATGACAAGAAGATGGTCCATTTCAAAATCTCCGGCCGGGTCAAGGTCGCCGCGGAGGGCCTCAGCTTCGAGTCGGATTCCGTCGAATACGATAAGACGGCCGGGCTCTACCGGACCGACCAGGGAGGCACTTTCACCTCGGACAGGCTCAGCGGCTCGGCGCGGACGTTCGTCTATGACGAAAAACGGAACGAGCTCCGGCTTTCCGGCGGCTTCCGCTTCGAAACGGTCGCCGGACCGCCGCCGTCCGGGACCGCCCGGATCACCGGCGATTCCCTCGTTTACGCGAGAAGCGAAAAAGCGGGCCGGGCCGAAGGCCGCGCCCGCCTGACTTCGGACGAAGGGGAGGGGGCCTCGACGGTCCTGCGGTTCAAGCTCTCGGATGACGAGCGAACTTTCGATTCCATGACGTTCGAGAAAGGCGCGAAGTGCGTCTTCGGCGGGCCGGCCCGGCCGGGGCAGCGCGCCGTCGAAGCCGCGAACATCCGGGTCCTCTCGTTCCCGGGTTCCTCCCGGGTCTCTATCGTCGAGGCGGAAGTGGGCTGCCGGATGTCGCTGGCGGCGCCGCCGGAGCCGGGCGGCCGTATCGAGGCCGCGGGCCTCCGGCTGAGCTTCGGTCGCGAGGGCGAGCTCGAGGGCTGGACGGCCTCCGGCGGCGTCCGGATGACCCTGGAAGAGAAGCCCGGCGGCGAGCGCGATCTCGAGGGTGAGAGCGTCGCCTATTCGGGCCGGCCCGGGCTCCTGACCGTCCGGCCCAGAGAAGGAGGGACTGCCCGGCTGGAATCCGCCGGATCCCGGATCGAGGCCGCCGCGATCAGCCTCGAGACGAGCCCGGGGAATGCCGTCGCTTCGGGAGGGGTCCGATGTCTCCTGAAAGCGCGGCCCGACGGGACACCCGTGGGCTTTTTTTCCAAAGACGCCTCTCTCTTTGTCACCTGCCGGAGCCTGAAGTCCTTCGGCGACGAGCGCCGGCTACATTTTGAGGGGCAAGTCAGGCTCTGGCAGGACAACGGGGCCATCCAGGCGGATGAGATCGACGTCCTCGAAAGCTCGGGAGAGGTGCGGGGCCGGGGCGGCGTGACGGCCGGTTTTCCCTTCCGGGGCCGGACTCCCTCCGAAGAGCGGAGGATCGAGATCGGCGGGGAGGAGATGACCTTCTCGCCGGCGGACCGGACGGCTACCTTCCGGGGAGGAAGCCTCGTCCGGACCCCGGACTTCCAGCTGGCCGCCGGGACGGTTGCGGTCAGTCTTGCGGAGGGAAAAACAGACGTCAAGCGCCTCATCGCAGGCGGGTCCGTCGTTGTCTCCCACGGCCTTTACGAGGGCCGCGGCGGGGAGGCCGTTTACGATCCCGGGGCCGGGACGGTGGTCCTCACCGGAAGCCCCGTCCTGGTCGAAAAAGGGAAGGGCGATTCCCGGGGAGACAAATTGACTTTTCGCCTGGGCGATGATAGAATCCTCATCGAAAATAAGGGACAGGGAAGGTCGATCACCGTCGTCAAATCGTGAACAATGAAGGACTCCCTGAAGGCCGTTGACCTCGAGAAAAGCTTCGGGATCAAGAAGGTCGTCGACAAGGTCACGATCGAGGTCGGGCGGGGGGAGATCGTCGGGCTCCTAGGCCCGAATGGGGCGGGGAAAACAACCACGTTCTCCATGATCCTGGGCTTGGTCCCCCAGGACGGCGGCCGGGTTTTCCTGCGGGGCGAGGACATCACGGACCTGCCGATGTACCTGCGGGCCCGCAAGGGGCTCTGCCTGCTCCCCCAGGAACCATCCTCGTTCCGGAAGCTCACGGTGGAGGATAACCTCCTGGCCGTCCTCGAAATGAGGCCCGGCGCCGAGACTTCGAAAAACGCCCGCCTGGCTGAAACACTGGCGGACTACGGGCTCACGAAGCTGGCCCGGTCCCGGGCCCTGACGCTCTCGGGAGGGGAGCGACGCCGGCTCGAGATCGCCCGGGCGATGATCATCGACCCTGATTTCGTTCTCCTCGACGAGCCGTTCACGGGCATCGATCCCCTGGCGGTCCTCGACCTCCAGAAAATCATCCGGGACCTCCGCGAGCGCGGGGTCGGCGTCTTGCTGACCGACCACGCCGTCCGGGAGACGCTGAAGATCACGGACCGGACCTACATCCTCGGAGGCGGCAGGGTCCTCATGGAGGGCACGCCCCCGGAGATCGTGGCCTCGGAGGACGTCCGGAAGAGCTATTTGGGAGATGACTTTCGTCTTTAATGATGGGCGATGATGAAGGGATGAGGCGGGAACGATGACACTCCGGCAAAGACTCGACCAGCGCCAGGTCCAGAAGCTGATCTTGGCCCCGGCGCTTCAGCAGGCCATCAAGCTCCTGCCCCTGACCAACCTGGAGCTCATCGAGGTCATCGACGCCGAGCTCGCCCAGAACCCCATGATCGAGATCGAGGGCGAATCTGTGGACCGCGAGGCCCCGGAGCCCGGCCAGCCGGCCGAGGAACGCGATGCCGAGAAACCCCGCGACGAGACTCCGGCCGAGCTCAAGCTTCCGGCCAAGGACCCGGACTTCGAGCCCGCCGCCGGCGGCGAGTTCGACCCGAGCTTCCAGGAATACCTCGACGACGGGTTCCGTCCCCATTTCTACGAAAATCAGGAGGCCGTCTCCCTCGAAAACACGCTGTCCCGCAGCCCCTCTCTCTGGGATCACCTGGAATGGCAGGCCTCGCTCACGTTCTTCGAGAAAGAGGACCTCGAGCTCGCCCGGTTCATCATCGGGAACATCAATGAGGACGGGTACCTGGGATCCCCCGTCGAGGAGCTCGCCAACCTCTACCCGACGACTCCCGAGAAAATCCATGCCATCCGGGAGAAGATCAAGACCTTCGACCCCGTCGGAACGGGGAGCTTGAACGTTAGCGAGGCCTGGCTGGCCCAGATGGACTCTCTCCAGATTCATGACGACATCGCCCGGGCCATCGTCATGCACCATCTCCCCCTCCTGGAGAAGTCTGATTACGTCCAGCTTTCCAGAGCCCTCGGAATCCCGATGTCCGCGATCAAGGAGCACGTCGACCTGATCAAGGGCCTCGACCCGAAGCCGGGCCGGAAATACAGCGAGGAGAAAACGACGTATGCCGTCCCGGACATCAACGTCGCCAAGGAGGGCGACGAATGGAAAATCACCCTCAACAACGAAGGAGTTCCCAGACTCCGGATCAGCCCGTATTACCGGCGGCTCCTGGCCCAGGCGTCCCACGACCAGCCCGAGGCCTACCGGTTCCTGGTGGACAAGATGAAGAAGGCCGTGTGGTTCATCCGCAGCCTGGACCAGAGGGACCGGACCATCTACAAGGTCGCCCAATATATCGTCAACAAACAGAAAGGATTTTTCGACAAGGGGCTCGACGACATCAAGCCCCTGACCCTGATGGAGATCGCCCAGGACATCGGCGTGCACGAATCCACGGTCGGACGCGTCGTGGCCAATAAATATATCCTGACCCCTCAGGGCGTTTATAAGCTGAAGTTCTTCTTCCATAAGTCCTTGCCGGGGAGCTACGGCGAGGAGGTCTCCTCGCTCAGGATCAAGGAAAAGATCAAGAAGCTTGTCGAGGGGGAGGACCCGATGAACCCCCTGAGCGATATCGAGATCGGCGACCTCCTGGCGAAGGAGAACCTGAAGATCGCCCGGAGGACGGTGGCCAAGTACCGGATGCAGCTCAAGATCGAGCCGTCGCACATCCGGAAGAGAAAGTCCATCATGGAGGAGCGGGCATGAACGTCCATTTCACCGCGCGGCAGGCCGTCCTGACGCCCGAGATCCGAGATTACTGCGAAAAGCGCCTGAGCCGCCTGAAGGGCCTGAGCGGGGACATCCTGGATGTGAACATCATCCTGGGGGTCCAGAAGATCCGGAGAAGGGCCGAGATCCATGTCAAGGCCAAGGGGACGAGCCTGGTTGTTACGGAAGAGACGCGGGACATGATGAGCTCCCTCAACCAGGCTTTCGACAACCTGGAAAAAAAGATCAAGAAGGAACGCGAAAAGTGGCGGGAGCGGAAGCGTCGGGGCGGTCGAGAGAGGAAGGAGCTCGTCCCGCTCACCGAGGCTGCCGAGCCCGAGAAGCGGGTCATCCGGAGTCCGAATTTTTCGGCCAAACCCCTGTCGCTCGAAGAAGCCATGGCCCAGCTCGAGTTCAAGAACAGGGAAGTGTTCGTTTTCCGTCGCGAAGGCTCGGAGAACTGGGCCGTCCTCTACCGGCGGAAAGACGGAAACTACGGGCTTGTGGAGCCGGAATGACCGGAGAGAGGCGGACGTGAAGCTCCATTCTCTCCTCGACGAGGACCTGGTCCTGGCCCCTCTCAAGGGCCGGAGCCGGGACGACGTCCTCACGGAAATGGTGGAGTGTCTCCGTCACCGGACCGGGGCCGCCTCCGGCGAGGATCTCCTCGGAAAGCTCCTTGAAAGGGAAGGGCTGGGCACGACGGCCATCGGCGGGGGCGTCGCCATCCCGCATTGCAAGGTCGGCGGGCTCAAGGCACCCGTCCTCGCCCTCGGGCTCTCGCGGGAAGGCGTCGCTTTCGATTCCGTCGACGGCAAGGACGCCCACGTCATCTTCCTGGTTGTCTCCCCCCTCGAGCACCCGAACACGAACCTCCGCCTCCTGGCCTCGATCGCCAAGCTCATCCGCAAATCGGGGACCCTGTCGATGAAACTCCTCAAGGCCCCGACCGCCAGGGAGGCCATCCGGGTTCTGCGTGAGGAAGAGGAAAGGGCCCATGGCTGAGAGAAAAGCCCGCCCGTCCCGGGGCGGGAGGGCCGAACAGACGACCATCTCCGCCGGCTTCCTTAAGATTTTCGGGGTGGGGACCCTCATCCTCGGCGACAGCGGAATCGGCAAGAGCGAGAGCGCCCTGGAGCTCATCGCCCGGGGCCACAAGTTCATCTCCGACGACGTCGTCAGGATCCGGAAGGACGCGGACGGGACCCTGCGCGGCACGGCCCCGCCCCTGAGCCGGGATTTCATGGAGATCCGGGGGCTCGGGATCATCAACATCCGCGAGATCTTCGGGCCCAAGTCCGTGGTCCGCAGCGCGGGGATCGACCTGATCATCAGGCTGAAGAAATGGCGGAAAGGCTTCGAGGTCGATCGCCTGGGCCTCAAGGTCGCCGATGACGAGTCCATCCTGGGCGAAAAGGTCCCCCAGCTCGCGATCCCGGTGGCTCCGGGGCGGAACATGGCCACTTTGATCGAAGTGGCCTGCAAGGTCCACCTCCTCCGGAAGCGGGGATACCACGCGCCGGCCGAGATCATCAAGCGGCTGAACAGGGTCCTCGGTTGAGGGACAGCATGAAGAATTCCTTGAAGGACAACCGGTTCCTGATCATCACTGGGCTCTCCGGATCGGGGAAGACCGTCGTCAGCCGCTTCCTGGAGGACATGGGGTACTACTGCGTCGACAACCTCCCGGCCAAGCTCATCCCGGAGTTCGTCGATCTCTGGCTGAAGAAAAAGGTCGAGATCGACCGGGTGGCCCTGGTCATGGACATCCGGGAGCCGAGGTTCGTGACCGAGTTCCCGAGAGTTCTCCGGGAGATCCGGAAAAGCGCCCCGGCCAAGCTCGTGTTCCTCGACGCCTCCGACGAGTGCCTCGTCAAGAGGTTCAGCGAGACCCGGCGGCCCCACCCGCTGACCCGGAGGAAGCCCATCCTGGAGGGCGTCCGCATGGAGCGGAAGCGGCTCCTGGACATCAAGAAGATGGCCGACGAAGTCGTCGACACATCGAACCTGACCCTCTCCCAGCTCAAGGAGGCGGTCAGTCAGAAGGTCTTGAAGTCCCGGACGCTCCGGATGCAGACCGTCATCATCAGCTTCGGCTACAAATACGGGATCCCCCTGGATTCCGACCTCGTCTTCGATACCCGATTCCTGCCCAATCCGTTCTATGTGGACCGGCTTCGGGACAGGAACGGAAAGACCCGGAGCGTCCGGGACTTCGTCCTCGGCTCGCCGGGGGCCCGGGCCTTCATCCGGGAGCTCGTCCGCTTCACGGACTTCTTGATCCCCCGCTTCGTCAAGGAGGGGAAGAGCACGCTGACCGTGTCGATTGGCTGCACGGGCGGCAAGCACAGGTCCGTCGTGATCGCCGAGGAGCTCCGGACGCACTTGAGGAGAACGGGCGGGGACATCAAGATTTATCACCGGGACCTTTATAAATAGGCGCCCTTTTTATACAATAAGGGCTTGAGCGCGGCCCCGAAGCGCCGGCCGGCGGAAAGGCGAAGACGAAAAGCGAGAGCAGGATTCGACGACTATGATCGGCGGCATCATTGTTTGTCACGGCAAGATCGCCGAGGAGCTCCTCAACGCCCTCACGAGTATCCTCGGCGAGGCCCCCAACATCGAGGCCATCTCCATCGGCTGGTATGACGATGTCGAGGACTCGAAAAAGAAGATCAGCCAGAGCCTCAAGCGGGTGGACCAGAAGAACGGAGTCGTCATCTTCACCGACATGTTCGGCGGGACCCCGTCCAACCTGAGCTTCGGCTTCCTCAAGGAGAACCAGGTGGAGATCATCACCGGAGTCAATCTCCCCATGCTCATCAAATTCGTCTCCCTCCAGAGGAGCAACGCCCTCAAGGAGGTCGCCAAGAAGGTCGTCGACCAGGGCAAGAAGAACATCCATCTGGTCAGCGCCCTGCTGAGCTCCCGCGCGAAATAGCCGCTGATGCTCGAGAAGAAGATCACGATCAAGAACAAGCTGGGCCTCCACGCCCGGGCGGCGGTCAAATTCGTCAACCTGGCCAACCGGTTCAGCTCGGCCGTAAAGATCATCAAGGACGGAAACGAGATTGACGGCAAGAGCATCCTGGGTATCCTCACCCTGGCGGCCACCCAGGGGTCCCAGATCGCCCTGACCGTTTCCGGCAAGGACGAGGCGGCGGCCCTCGAGGCCCTGACAGAGCTCATCAACAACCGGTTCGACGAGAAAGAATAGACGGGCATGGACATCATCAGACTGAAGGGCATCGGCGTTTCGCCGGGGATCGCCATGGGCGAGGTCCTGGTCCCCAAACAGGTCGTCTTCACGTCGCGGAAGGAGCTCATCCCGGCCTCGGAGGTCGAGGGCGAGCTGAAGCGCCTCGGGAGGGCCATCGAGAGGACCAAGGCCGACATCATCCAGGTCCGGGAGAAGATCAAGGAGAAGATGGGGGAAGAGGACTCCTTCATCTTCGAAGCGCACCTCCTGATCCTCGAGGACCCCTCCCTCATCACGGGTCTGGACAAGATCATCCGGGAAGAGAGGGCCCGGGCCGAATGGGCCCTGTCCAAAACGAACAGCCGCTACGAGCAACTGTTCGAATCCCTCAACGACGATTATTTCCGCCAGAGGAAATCCGACGTCTCGGACGTCCTCAGCCGGATCTACAGGAACCTCGAGGTGGAGACCCGGACGGAGAAAGAAAAGGCGCCCGGCCGCCAGCACGTCCTCATCGCCCACGAGCTCCTGCCCTCCGAGGCGGCCATCCGGCTCGGGCGCGAGACCACCCTCGGCGTCGCCCTCGACATGGGAGGCGGGACCTCGCACACGGCCATCCTGGCCCGGTCGATGAGCATCCCCGCCGTCCTCGGCCTCCGGAACGTCACGGCGCACGTCCGGGAAGGGGATTTTGTGATCGTCGACGGCACGGGCGGCGAGGTCATCATCAACCCGCCCGCGGCCGTCCGGCGTGAATACCAGGCCAAGAAGGAAAAGTACGACAATTATCGCCGGGAGCTCCAGAAGACGGCCCGGCTCAAGCCGGTGACCCTGGACCGGGTCCGGGTGAGCCTCCTGGCCAATATCGAGCTCCCCGAAGAAGTGAGCCAGTCTATGTCCTTGGGCGCGCAGGGCGTGGGACTATTCCGGTCGGAGTTCATCTACCTGAGGACGACGTCCCTGCCCGGCGAAGAGGACCACCTGGCCATCTACTCCCGGATCGCCCGGGAGGCGGCCCCCCACCCGGTGTACATCCGGACCCTCGATATCGGCGGGGAGAAATCCCTGCCCCAGCTCAACATCGAACAGGAGCCCAACCCGGCCCTCGGGCTGCGGGGCGTGCGGTTCTCTTTGAGGAACAAGCCGCTCTTCCGGATCCAGCTCCGGGCCATCCTCCGGGCCAGCCGGCAGAAAAACATCCGGATCCTCATCCCCATGGTGACCGAGGTCGAGGAGATCATCGAGGTCAAGGACATCCTCGAGGACGTCAAAGCCGAGCTCCGCCGCGAGAAGCAAAAGTTCGACGAAAGGATCCCCCTCGGCGTCATGATCGAGGTCCCGGCGGCCGCGGCCATGACCGACTTGATGCTCCGGGAAGTGGATTACGTCAGCATCGGGACGAACGACCTCATCCAGTATTTCCTGGCGATCGACCGGTCCAACGAGTTCGTCTCGTACCTCTACAAGCCCTTTCACCCCGCCGTGCTCCGACTCATCCGCTCGGTCATCCAGTCCGCCGAGAAAATGGGGAAGGACGTCACGGTCTGCGGCGAGATGGCCGCCGACCCGCTGTCCGCCATCGTCCTCGCGGGCTTCGGGCTGAGGACGTTCAGCATGAACCCCATCTTTATCCCCCGGGTCAAGAAAGCGCTGCGGGCGATCGAGGTGAAGACGGCCGAGAAAATCGTCGCGGAGGCGATGAAGCTCAGAAGCGCACAAGAAATCGAGGAGTACGTCATCGAGGAGATTCTCGTGAAGCACCCCCAGGTTTTTCTCGGCAACCGGCCCTCCGAGCCTGGGCCGGGGCGGGGAAAGCCCAGCTGATAGCCGCCCGGCAATCCCCGAAATATCTCCCGCTCGGGCGGCAATAAAGACCGCCCTCATGTTCTCGCCGCAGCTTTAAAGGGCGAATCAGTTCCGGCCGTAATCGTCTTTGAGCCGGACGATGTCGGACTCTCCCGATCGGCCGATCCAGATCTCCATGACCCGGGCCAGCGCAGGTCCGGGATTGCGGAGGCGGTGGGGGGTCCCGCGGGGGATGTAGATCTCCTCGTTGGCGGCGGGGGAGAAGATCCGGTCGCCGACCGTGACCTCCAAGCCCTGGTCGAGGACGACCCAGTACTCATCCCTTCGGTCGTGGTACTGGAGCGAGAGGACGCCGCCCGGGTCGACCGTGATGATCTTGATGCTCCCGGCCTCTTCGTGCGGGTAGCGGCGGAACATGCCCCAGGGGCGGCGGTCTTCGACGATTCCGGCCCGGAAGGCGTCTTCGGTTCGTTGTTTCTTTGTCATCGGCGAAACCATGCTGCCGACCGGGCGAAAGGAGATGGCCGGGCTCGCTCCGCCCGCCCGCAATGACCCGGCAATGATCGGGCGCGCGCCGGGCTTAGAACGGGACGTCGTCTTCGCCGCCGCCCGTGGCGGGCTCGTCGTCCGGCGGGAATTCTCCTCCGGCCGGGGCAGCGCCGCGGGCTTCGTAGTCGGGCGCCTCGGCCGCGGCTCCGCCTCCGTAGTCCTCCCGCTTGCCCAGGAGGATGATGTTTTCGGCTTCGATCTCGGTCGTCGTCCGCTTGTTCCCGTCCTTGTCCTGCCAACTCCGGGTCCGGAGCTTGCCCTCGATGAGGATCAGTTTGCCCTTGTCCAGGTACTTCTCACAGAACTCGGCCTGCTTTCCCCAGACGACGATCTTGTGCCATTCGGTCCGGTCCTTGGTCTCCCGGGTGGCCGTGTTAACGAATCTTTCGTTTGTGGCCAGGGTAAAGCGGGCGACCTGCCGCTCCTTCTGGGGGAGATACTTCATCTCGGGCTTTTGGCCGAGCCGGCCGACGAGGATGACCTTGTTCAAGCTGTTGGTGTCTCTCATTTTTCCGTCAACTCTTTGATTTTGTCCAGGGCGATCTTGGTCTCTTCCTGGAGAGGATATTTCGTCACGAGGAGTTTGAACGCCGCCAGGGCCTCCTCCTTCTTCCCGAGCTCCATGTAGCTGATGCCCTTCTTGAGATGGGCGGCCGCGACCTTGTCGCCTTCGGGGTACGTCAGGATGACATCGTTGAAGTCGTCGATGGCCTCATCGTACCTTTTCTGGCTGAAACGGCATTCGCCGATCCAGTAGAGGGCATTGTCGGCCAACGGGCTGTCCGGGAACTGCTGCCGGTAGAGCCTGAAGCTCTCGACGGCCAGGTCGTAGTTGCCCTTGAGGTAATCGTTGTAGGCCATCCGGTAGGCTTGCTGCGGGGAGATGTTCGTGACCGGAGCGGGAGGGGTCTGGGCGGGGGACCGGTCGGACGGCGCGGCCTGACCGGGCTTCGTCTCGGGCTTTTTCTGCGGGGCCGCCTCGCCGGGTCCGGCCGGGCGCGGTTCCGAGGCCCGCGCGGCCGCGAGGTCCTGGGAGACCTTCTGGACGTCGAGGCTGAGCTGGTCGATCCGCCGGAGGAGGTCCTGGTACTGGGAGGGGACGGCCCTCACGTCGTCCTTGAAGCCGGCCTGGTCGGCGATCGATTGGCGGACGAGGTCGGCCAGGGCCTTGATCTCACTGTGGAGGGCCCGGACCTCCTCCGAGCTCCTGTCGAGGCGGGTCCGGAGGTCCTGGACCTGGTCCTTGAGGATCTGGACGTCCTGATAGATGAGCTCGTAGGTCTTCTTCGTCTTGTCCTGCCCGGCCGCGGCCAGGGAGAGGCAGGCAAAAAGAAGGGCCCCGAGGACTTTCTTGAGCACGGGCTATTTTTCGATGATCATGAACTGGGCGCGCCGGTTCTTCTGCCAGGCGGCCTCGTCATGACCCGGGTCGAGCGGCTGGCTCTTCCCGTAGGAGATGATCTTGATCCGGCCCGGGGAGATCCCCAGGGTGCCCATGTAATCCATGGTGCCCTTGGCCCGCTTCTCGCCCAGAGCGAGGTTGTATTCCTCCGTGCCGCGCTCGTCGCAGTGGCCTTCGATGAGGACCTTGATCGTCCTGAACTTGTTCAGCCAGGCCGCGTTCGTCTCGAGGACGGGTTTGGCGTCTTCGCGGACGAGGGCCTTGTCATAGTCGAAATAGATGTTGGCGAGCGGCTTTTCCTTGTTGATCTGCTCAAGCGACTTCTGGAGGAAGATCTCCTCCTCGGACACTGCGGGCTCTTTCACGACCGGCTCTTCGACCTTCTCGACCTTGGGCTGTTCCTGCGCCTGCGGGGGCGGCGGGGGGACTTCCTTGGGTTTTTTCTTGCACGAGACGGAGAACGAGAAAACGAGGATGATGGCGAGCGATAGGATGAATAGCTTCTTCATAGAACCTCCTCCTGGTGGATCTTGGGGCGCGAACTCCCCCTCGGGGGGTATTCGACACTCCTCCTTATACAATGAGAGGTGAGCGGTGTCAATACGACGTCCGGCCCCGCCGGCGGTCTCAGTTCGTCCAGTTGGCGAGCTTGTTCTCCCCGCGGTCCGTGAGCCGCCGGAGGTTGGTCCCGTCGTAGTCGATCGTATAAAGCTGGATGGAACCCGACATGTTCGAGGTGAAGACGAGGTGGCGCCCGTCGGGCGACCAGCTCGGCGACTCGTTCCGGGCGTTGGATTCGGTCATCTTGCTGATCTGATTGGTCCGGAGGTTGAGGAGGTAGATGTCGAAGAGGTTCTCGACGCGGGAGACATAGGCGATCCGGTCGCCGGTCGGGGACCAGGCGGGCGAGTCGTGGTAATTGCCGCCGAAGCTCACCTTCCGGACGTTCGAGCCCTCGGCGTCCATGATGTAGATCTGGGGGGCGCCCTGGCCTGTCCGGTCGCTCGTGAAGGCGATCTCGCGGCCTGTGGGCGACCAGGACGGAGCCGTATCGATAGCGCTGTTGTAGGTCAGTCTCTTGGTCTTCATGGTCGCGAGGTCAAGGACGTAGATCTCGGCGTTCCCGTCCTCGCTCATGGTCGAGCAAAAGGCCAGCTTTTTCCCGTCGGGGGAGAAGGCGGGCGAATAGTTCGTCCCCTTGGCGGCAATAAGCGTCTCCTTGCCGTCGTAAATGTTCCGCATGTACAGGTCGGCGTTGCTCCTCTTGTAGGACGTGAAGGCGATGGACCTCTGGTCGGGCGACCAGGCCGGCATGTAATCCTTGATCTTGTTGAACGTGATCCGCGTCTGGTTCGCGCCGTCGTAGTCCATCATGTAGATCTCGTCGTTGCCGTCGCGGTTGCTGACGAAGGCCAGCCGCGTCGAAAAGACCGGCTTTTCCCCGTAGAGCTTCATGAGCTCGTCGGCCATCCGGTGGCCGATGAGACGGAGGCCGCTCTTTTCGGCCTGGTAGCGCTTACCGACGATGAACCGTTCGCTCTTGACGTCGTAGATCTTGCCGTCGAAGACCGTCCGTCCCGCTTCGTCGTCCCGGACCTCGCCGGTGACGAGGAGCTTGGCCTGGATCGAGTCCCAGTCCTTGAAGTTGATCTTCTCCGTGTTCGTCAGGCGCCCGATGTAGTCGTAATAGCTCTTGGGCAGGAGCTGGAAGATCCGGCTGTACTTGATGTCGTCGGAGAGGGTCTGCTGGATCTCCTGGGCGGCCGCCTGGGCCTGGGGCGACGCGGAGCGGACAATGAAGGCCGGCAGGGCCACGGAGACCATGGGCATGCCTTCGCTGATCTTCAGCAGGACCTCCTGCTGGGCCGGCAGGACGCCCGCCGCCAGGGTCAGGAAGAGGAATCCGGTCAAGATTCTTTTTGTTTTCATCGGGAATGCTCGAAGATGAGATGGATGCCGAGGAATTGGCCGTCGTATTCGGCCGGAAGGGGCGCGAACGGGGAGGCCGTCTGGATCGCCCGGAGGGCCGAGAGGTCGAAGGCGGGGACGCCGCTCGAGACCTCGACCTTCAAGTCCGAGACCTGGCCGTTCCTGTAGACCTTGAAATAGACCTGGGTCTGGAACTGGCCGCTGACGCCGGGGTCGACGAGAGAGGTGAACCAGCTCGAGGAGATCCTATCGGACAGGAACTGCAGGTAATAGGTGAACGGGAACCCGGAGACGCCGAAGGGTTCGCCGGACCCGCCGCCGGTGCCGCCTCCTGTCCCGCCGCCCGTCCCCCCGGCCCCAGTCCCGAACCGCAGGCCGTAACCGGGGCCTTGGCCGCCGCCCTGGCCGGATGCCGCGGGCGCAGATGGGGTTCCGGCTCCCGTCGCGGCGGCCGTCGATGGTTGGGGCTTGGTGATGGCAGCCTTTTTCTCCGGAGCCTTCTTGGCCGTCTTGGGCTTGTCGACGGGGTGACGCATCCCGGCCTTGTCGTCGGCCTTGACCTTCTCGGGAACGGTCAAGTCCTTGAGGGTTTCCTTCGTTTTCGGCGGCGGGAGAGGCTGGACGATGATTTCGCCGCCGCCGGGTCCCCCGCCGGACCCGCCGCCCGTCCCCCCGCCGCCGGGGGAGCCGATGAAGTTGACATACTGGACAAGTCCCTTCTGTGGCGGCTTTGAGAGGGATGGGGAGGCCACGATGAAGGCGATGAGCCCGCCGTGAAGGAGGGCCGAAAAGAGCAGGGCCCTCCGGAAAGCCTTGGGCATGCCCCGGTTGGCCGTGGTCATTTTTTCTTGTCTTTGATATCGATGGGCTCGGTGATAATCCCGATGACCTCGACACCCGCTTTTTTAGTTATGTCCATGATCCGGACGATGACCCCGTAGGGGAGGGCCTCGTCGGCCTGGAGGTAGACGATCTTTTTCGGCTTGTTGAAGAAGTACTCGCTGAGGCGGCGTTCCAGGAGGTTGATGTTGACGGTCGATTCGCCGATATGGATGTACTGGTCTTTGGTGACGGTCAGGGTCAGCCCCTCCTCGGCCGGCTTGGAGTCCGTTTCGGCCTGGGGCAGGTTGATGCCGATCCCGGACTGCATCATCGGGGCCGTCACCATGAAGATGACGAGAAGGACGAGCATGACGTCGACGAAAGGCGTGACGTTGATCTCCGAGAGGGACGTGCCGACCTGCCGCCGGCCCCGCGAGGCCGACGGCAGGGACTGGGTGCTAAGAGCCATGGAGCCTCTCGGCGATGCTCAGGAACTCGAGGGAAAAATCCTCCATGTCCGAGCTCAGGTCCTTGATCCGGCCGAGGAAATAGTTGTAAGCGATGACGGCCGGGACGGCGGCGAAGAGGCCGACGGCGGTGGCGATGAGGGCCTCGGCGATCCCCGGCGCCACGACCTGGAGGCTGGCCGAACGGAGAGCCCCGATCCGCTCGAAGGAGATCATGATCCCCCAGACCGTCCCGAACAGCCCGATGAACGGGGAGACGCTCCCGGTCGTGGCCAGGAAGAACATCATCTTCTCGAGCCGGGAGACCTCGGAGTTGGAGGCCTTGAGAAGGGCCCGGTTGAGGCTGTCCGTTCTTTCCCCGGTCCAGCCGCCCTCAGCGGAGGACTTGCTCTGGTAGGCGAGCTCCTTGTAGCCGGCCTGGAAGATGGCCGCCAGGGGGCTGGCCCGATACTTGCGGGCCGCCTCGTTGACGTCGGTCAGGCTCTTGCTCTTCCGGAACGAATCCAGGAACTTGTCGGATTGCCTGAAAGCGGACCGGATCGTCCGGCGCTTGTAGATAATGATGGCCCAGGAGAAGACCGAGAAAAAGGAGAGGAGAAGGAGGATCAGGATGACGACGATATCGGCGTCGGAGATGATTTTGAAGATATTGATATTCATGACGATCCATTCAAAATTAACACACCGCGGATTCCCTGTCAAATCAGCCGCTTGGGCAGAGGGCCCCGCCAAGATCCGACGCGATGAGACCCGAGCCGGGGACTTGAAGGAGGACCGGGTTCGTTATATATTTTCCCCTTGCCCGCCGAGGCAGGGTGGAGGACAGGCCGGCCAAGTTTGATGAAGACCCTGGAGAGATTCAAGAAATTCCTTATCGGCGGGGAGAAGGACGTCCGCGACCCGGGGATCTTCCATAGGATCTCCCTGATTGCCTTCTTCGCCTGGGTCGGGCTGGGCGCCGACGGCCTGAGCTCGGCCAACTAAGGGCCCCCGGAAGCCTTCCTTTCCCTGGGGGCGCCGGCACCTGGCGCTCTATCTGGCGCTCCTCACGGCCATCACGGTCATCACCATCTCCGCGAGCTACGCCCAGATCATCGAGCTCTTCCCCCGACGGGCGGCGGCGGCTATGTCGTCGCCACCAAGCTCCTGGGGGCGATCTTCGGCCTCGTCTCCGGATGCGCCCTGATCGTAGATTACGTGCCGACGATCAGCATCTCGCTCTCGAGCGGCGTCGAGGCCGTCCTGAGCTTTCTGCCGGCCTCCTACTTCCGGCACAAGCTGAGCTTCATCCTCCTGATCACGGCCATCCTCATCCTCCTGAACCTGCGGGGGGTCAAGGAATCCGTCGCCACCCTGACGCCGATCTTCGTCCTGTTCTTCATTTGCCACGCCGCCGTCATCCTCTATGGGATTTTCTCCCACGTGTCGGCGACCCCGACCCTTTTCATCGACACCATCCGGGAGACACGCCAGGGGATCCGGCAGCTCGGCTTCGGCACCATGGCTTTCCTCCTCCTGCGCGGGTACGGCATGGGGGCCGGCACATACACGGGGATCAAGGCCGTCAGCAACGGGCTCCAGATCCTGCGCCCTCCCCAGGTGAAGACGGGCAAGAAGACGATGGCCATGATGGCGGCCTCGCTGGCGTTCACGGCCGGAGGGCTCCTCCTCTGCTACCTCCTGACGGACGTCCAGCACGTCGCCGGCAAGACTCTCAACGCCTCCCTCATCCAGAATCTCATCGGGAACTGGACCATCGGCGGCTTCCCGCTCGGGGTCTGGCTCCTGGGCCTGCTCTTGTTGTCCGAGGGCGCGATCCTGTTCGTGGCGGCCCAGACCGGCTTCATCGACGGGCCGCGCGTCCTGGGGAACATGGCCATCGACTCCTGGGTCCCCAACCGGTTCAAGCACCTCAGCGAGCGGCTCGTCGTCCAGAACGGCATCCTGTTCATGGGCCTGGCCTCCGTCCTGATCCTGATCTTCACCCGCGGCTCGGTCCAGGTCCTCATCATCATGTACAGCATCAACGTCTTCATCACCTTTTCGCTCTCTTAGCTCGGCATGTGCCTCCACTGGCTGAAAACGCCGGCGGAGCACCGCCGCAAGAAATTGGCCGTCAACCTCCTCGGCCTCCTCCTGTGCCTGTCGATCCTGACCGTCACGATCGGGATCAAGTTCAGGGAAGGCGGGTGGGTCACCCTGGCCATCACGGCGTCCTTCATCGTCGCCTGCGTCTTCGTCCGGAGGCACTACCGGAGAGTCAAGGACATGATGCGGCGCCGGGGGCGACATCATAGCCCAGGTGCAGCAGATGGCGGGAAAGCACGAAATGCCGCTCAAGGACGAGACGGCGCCGACAGCCGTCCTTTTCGTCCGCAACTTCGGCGGCCTGGGGATCCACTCATTCCTGAACATCCACCGGATCTTCCCCGGGTACTTCAAGAACTTCATTTTCATCTCGATCGGCGTCGTCGACTGGAAGAATTTCAAGGGCGCCGAGGAGATCAAAAACCTCGAGGATCACATCAGCCAGGAACTCGAGAAGTACGTCCAGCTCTCCACGAAATTCGGTTTCTACGCGGAGGCCGTCCATTCCATCAAGATCGACACCCTGATCGCGATCGAGCCCCAGTGCGAGGCGATCCAGAAGAAGTACAACAAGGCCGTTTTCTTCGTCGGCAAGCTGGTGTTCGAGGAGGGAAACTTCTTCACTCGGATCCTCCACAACCAGACGGCCTTCAGCATCCAGCGGATCCTCCAGTTCAAGGGGATCCCGACCATCGTCCTGCCCATCCGGGTCATGAAGACCGGAGCTTAGTTGACGCGTTCGGGCGCATCTCCGGTGGGCGCGATGCCCAGGAGCCGGCGGAGGATCTCGCGGGCGACCCTTTTTGCGTCCCGGCCGCTCTCGTTGGTGGCCCCGACGCAGGATGGGCAGCCGTCACGGCAGGGGCAGGCCTCGAGCGTCTTCAGGGCGTTGTCGAGGAGGCGGGTCTCGAGGGCGTAGAGCGACGGGCTCAGCCCGATCCCGCCGGGGTAATTGTCGTAGATGAAAATGTTCGGCTCGAAATCCTGGCCGGGAAGCGCCGTCATCTCCTCCTGGCCCTGGGTCCGGACCGGGACGTTCCGGGGCCGCAGAGTGTCGCCCGTCGAGTTGTCGCCGATCGACACGCCGACATCGTGGATGTCGCACATCATGAAGAGCGGCGATACGTGGTGGATGAGGTAGGAGAGCCCGAAGAGGCCGTTGATCCTCTGCTCGGACGGGAACGGGATCTCCTGGAGGAGGGAGGAGGGGATGGTCAGCCACCAGGCCGTCGTGTGCATCTCGTTCTCGGGCAGGCTGAGGTCGCCGGCGCCGACGTTCTCCATGGTGTGGAACTTGATCTTCTTGAAGCCGACGACCTGGGTGGCCACGTGGACCTCGCCGTGGGAGACCCGGCACTGGTCGAGGGGCATGGTCTCGAAGACGTCGAGGACCTTGATCTTCGTGTAGTCGATGGCGTCGGTGTAGTAATCGATGTCGGTCTTCTTGACGTAGGCCTTCCGCTCCTCGAAGTCCAGCTTCTCGACGAAGTACTGCTCGCCCTCGCAGATGTAGATGGCCTTGGGATGGAGGGCCGTCAGGGCCGAGGTGAAATCGACCTCGGCGATGACCCGGGTCTTCTCCGTCGTATCGACGACGACGAAGTTGTCGGAGCTCACGCTCCGCAGGTTGACCGCGTCGGCCGGATAGGCGTCCGAGGTATAGAACCACTTGTCCTGGGAGTGATGGAGAAGCTTGTCCTCCTCGAGGAACTGGAGTATGCTCGAGACGTCGGCCCTCCCGAATCTCTCACCGTCCTCGAACGGGAGCTCGAAGGCGGCGCACTCGACGTGGCTGACGAGGATCGAGAGGTTGTCCGGGTTGATGAGCGCCATCTCGGGGGACTTGGAGAAAAAGTATTCCGGGTTGTGGATGATGAACTGGTCGAGGGGAGAGCTCGTCGCGACCAGGACGGCGGCGGAGGCGCCGGTCTTCCGCCCGGCGCGCCCGGCCCTCTGCCAGGTGCTGGCGATCGTCCCGGGATAGCCCGCGAGCACGGCCACGTCCAGGGTCCCGATGTCGATCCCGAGCTCGAGGGCGTTGGTCGAGACGACGCCGAGGATCTCGCCGCTCCGGATGCCCTTCTCGATCTCGCGCCGTTTGAGGGGGAGGTAGCCGCCCCGGTAGCCCCGGATGAGGCCCTCTTTCTGGAGGCTCGTTTCGATGTCGGCCTTGAGATAGGTCAGGAGGACCTCGGTGATCAGCCGGCTCCCGGCGAAGACGATGGTCTGCAAATTGTTTTTGAGGAAGATCGAGGCGATGCGGCGGGACTCGTTGACGTAGGAGCGGCGGATGCCCAGGGCTGCGTTGACAACGGGCGGCGTATAGAAGATGAAATACTTCTCGCCGCGGGGAGCGCCGTTGTCGTCGATCAGGGTGACCGGGGCCTCGATCATCTTCTCGGCCATCTCGGCCGGGTTGGCGATCGTGGCCGTTGAGAGGATGAACTGGGGGTCGGAGCCGTAGAAGCGGGCGATCCGACGGAGCCGGCGCAGGACGTTGGCCAGGTGACTGCCGAAGATGCCGCGGTAGCTATGGAGCTCGTCGATGACGACGTACTTGAGGTTCTCGAAGAGCTTGATCCACTTCGTGTGGTGGGGAAGGATCCCGGAGTGGAGCATGTCGGGGTTGGTGAGGACGATGTGGCCGCGGGCCCGGATGGCCTTGCGGGCGTCCTGAGGGGTGTCGCCGTCGTAGGTGAAGACCCGGATCTCCTCGGGCAGGCGGGCGTTGACGTCGTCGAGCTCGGCCCGTTGGTCGTTCGACAACGCCTTGGTCGGGAAGAGATATAGGGCCCGGCTGGACGGGTCCTTGAGGATGGCGTCGAGGACGGGGAGGTTGTAGCAGAGCGTCTTGCCCGAGGCCGTGGGCGTGACCACCACGACATTCTTCTTTTCCTGCAGGGCGTCCCAGCAGGAGCGCTGATGCGAATAGAGCCGGTGAAAGCCTTTCTGGCCCAGGGCTTCGCGGAGGGCCGGGTGGACCCCGTCAGGATATTCGCGATACCTTCCCTCCAGGGCGGCGAGGTGCTTGATGGCGCAGATGGAATCGGTCCTGTTGCCGATCTCCTTGAGGAGCTCGATCGAGCGGAGGATCTTCTCTTCGTTGGACATGGGCTCATTTCATGCTATCGGAATCAGGGCCGAGGGTCAACATGGATGGGGGAAAACATCGTCTTGGCCCCTTCTTGTGCTAAAATAGATGGTTATGTTGAACGAGATACGGATCAAGAGGGCGGCCCAGCACAACTTGAAGCACATCGACGTGTCGCTGCCCCGGAATAAACTTATCGTCGTCACCGGCCCGTCCGGCTCGGGCAAGTCGTCGCTCGCCTTCGACACGCTCTTCGCCGAGGGCCAGCGCCGCTACATCGAGTGCCTCTCGGCCTACGCCCGGCAGTTCATCGACCAGATGGAAAAGCCCGAGGTCGAGTCCGTGGAGGGGATCTCGCCGTCCATCTCTATCGACCAGAAGACGATCTCGACCAACCCCCGTTCGACCGTCGGGACCATCACCGAGGTCTCCGACCTCTTCCGGCTCCTCTTCGCCCGGGTCGGCACGCCCCACTGCCCGAACTGCGGGCGGGCCGTCAGCTCCCAGACCGACGAAGAGATCCTGAAGAAGATCGCGGAGCTCTTCCGCGGCGAAAAGGTCCGCATCCTGGCGCCCATGATCAAGGGGCGCAAGGGTGAGTACACGCGGCTTTTCGAGCGCCTCCGGAAGAAAGGCTTCCTCAGGGCCCGGGTCAACGGGCAGCTCCGCGACCTCGAGGACGAGATCCTCCTCGAAAAGACCCGGAAGCACACGATCGAAGTGCTGGTGGACACGGTCAAAGTCGGGCCCGACTCGGAGCGGAGGCTCCAGGACGCCGTGACCAAGGCCCTCGAGGTCTCGGAAGGCGAGATCCTGGCCGTCGACGATACCGGTCGGGAAAGGTTCTTCTCTCTCAGCCTTCTCTGCCCGAATTGCGAGGTCAGCCTGCCCGAACTCGAACCGCGGAATTTTTCCTTCAACAGTCCCTACGGGGCCTGTGCCGCCTGCCACGGCCTGGGCTACGAAACGCGCCTGGACGAGTCGGGCGAGATCGAACTCACCGACGATGTCTGCCCGCAGTGCGGCGGGGCGCGCCTCATGAAGGAGAGCCTCTCGGTCAAGATCGACCACAAGAACATCCATGAGATCGGCGAGCTTCCGGTCCAGGACCTCCTCCGCGAGGTCAAGACGTTCGCGTTCTCTCCTGCCGACGAGCTTGTCGCCTCCAAGATCCTGAAAGAGATCGAGGCCCGCCTGGCCATCATGGAGGACCTGGGGATGTCCTACCTTCAGCTGAACCGGACGACGTCCTCGCTCTCCGGCGGCGAGGCCCAGAGGATCCGGCTGGCGGCCCAGGTGGGGGCCCGCCTCCGCGGCGTCCTTTACGTCCTCGACGAGCCCACCATCGGGCTCCACCAGCGCGACAACGGCCGGCTCATCTCCCTCCTCCGGAGCCTCCGCGACGACGGGAACTCCATCGTCGTCGTCGAGCACGACGAGCAGACCATCCGGGCCGCCGACTTCATCCTGGACCTGGGTCCCGGCGCGGGCGAGGCCGGAGGCTTCAAGGTCGCCGAAGGCCCGCTCGGAACGATCCTGGGTTCGCCCGATTCGCTGACGGCCCAGTATCTCCGGGGCGAAAGGAACGTGCCGGTCCCGGCCGTCCGGCGCTCGCCGTCTGGCTGGTTGACCATCCGCCGGGCCAGCGAGCACAACCTGAAGGGGATCGACGTCGGCCTGCCGCTGTCGGTCATGACGGCCGTGACCGGGGTCTCCGGCTCCGGCAAGAGCACCCTGGTCTACGACATCCTGTACAAGGGCCTGACCAACAAGATCTACAAGGCCCGCCACTGCGTCGGCCGGCACGAGGCCATGGAAGGCGTCGAGCAGATCGACAAGGTCATCGCCGTCGACCAGAAGCCCATCGGCCGGACGCCCCGCTCCAATCCGGCGACCTACACCGGCCTCTTCACGGCCCTCCGGGAGCTCTTCGCCCGGACCCCCGAGGCCCGGATGCGGGGCTACTCCGCCGGCCGCTTCAGCTTCAACGTCCCGGAAGGCCGGTGCGAGGAATGCGAAGGGGCGGGGGTCAAGAAGATCGAGATGCATTTCCTCCCCGACGTTTTCGTCACCTGCGACCGGTGCGAGGGGAAACGGTACAACAAGGAAACCCTGGCCGTCCTCTACAAAGGCCGGAACATCGCCGACGTCCTGGCCATGACCGTCGATGACGCCTACGAGCTTCTCAAGGCCCATCCCCAGCTCAAGAGGAAGCTGGGCACCCTGAAAAGGGTGGGGCTGGGCTACATCCGGCTGGGCCAGCAGGCGCCGACGCTCTCGGGCGGCGAGGCCCAGAGGATCAAGCTGACCAAGGAGCTTGGCCGCCGGACGACCGGCCGGACCCTCTACCTCCTGGACGAGCCGACGACGGGGCTCCATTTCGACGACGTCCGCAAGCTCCTCGAGGTCCTCTCGGAGCTCGTCGGACTCGGCAACACGGTCATCATCATCGAACACAACCTTGAAGTCATCAAGTATTGCGACTATATTATTGACCTGGGTCCAGAGGGAGGCGAGGACGGGGGCCGCATCGTCGCCCAGGGGACGCCGGAGAAGGTCGCGGGGACGGCCCGCTCGTACACGGGGCAGTATCTGGAGAAAGCCCTCCGCGACGGCCGGCCCGGAAGAAAGGACGTCTGAGGGACCATGCCCTTCAGGGATATCGCGGGCAACAGCCGGGTCAAGAAGATCCTGAAGCTCGCTTTGGAGCGGGACCGGGTCCCGAACTCGCTTCTTTTCTGCGGCCCCGAGGGCATCGGCAAGAGGCCGATGGCGCTGGCCCTGGCCAAGGCCCTGAACTGCGCGGCGGCCCCCGGCGACGCGTGCGGCCGTTGTCCCGCCTGCTTGGCGATCGATGAGGGCCGTTTCCCCGACGTCATGGAGTTCTCGGGGGAAGCGAAGGACATCTCGATCGAACAGATCCGGTTCATCAAGCAGATGGCCTTCCTGAAGCCGATGATGGGGAGGAAGAGGGTTTTCATCCTGGACGAGGCGGACAAGATGAGCCCGGACGCCGCCAACTCGCTCCTGAAGGTGCTCGAGGAGCCGCCGCTTTTTTCCCACTTCGTCCTCATCACGGCGAGCCCGTTCCTGATCCTCCCCACGATCCTCTCCCGGTGCCAGACCCTGGCCTTTTCAGCCGTCAGCAAGGAGGAGATCGAGGAGATCCTGGTCGACCGGGACCTCCCGAAAGAACAGGCCCGGGTCCTGTCGCTTCTCGTGGACGGGAATCTCGAGAGAGCCCTGGAGCTCGAGTGGGATGAAGTCCAGGCGCTCAAAGACGATGCCTGGAAGCTCTTCGAGATGATGCTCTCCGGCCGGAACGCCTCCCGTTTCCTGGAGCGCTTCGGATCCCTAACCAGGCCCGCCCAGGAGGACTTCGGGCAGACCCTCGAGATCTTCTCGTCGTTCACCCGGGACATCCTCCTCCTCGAGCTCGGCGGGGCCACCCGGTTCCTGCTGAACCCGGATTACGAACCCGGGCTCCGGGAGGCTGCGGCGAAGCTGCCCGCGCGCCGGGCCCTGGCCCTCCTCGCGGACCTCGATTTCGTCCTGACGGAGCTCGAGAAGAACCTCAACAAGAACCTCCTGGCGGCGACGTTTTTTTCGAACTTTGGAGAACTGACCCATGTCTGACATTATCTGCGTTCAAAGCGAAACATCGGGCCGGCTCCTCCGGGCCAAGACCGGCGGGGAGCCCCTCCACAAGGGCGACCGGTGCATCATCGAGTCCGAGCTCGGCGGCGACCTGGCCGTTGTCGTCGACGACGCGAGCCTCATGTGCAAGAACCCGAAGGCGGCCCAGACGGCCGTCGAGATCATCCGCAAGGCCTCCGACGAGGACGTCCGGAAGTTCGAGTGGCTGAAGGAAAAGGAGCAGCGGGCCTTCGATTTCTGCCTCCAGCGGATCGCGTCCCGGGACCTGCCCATGAAGCTCGTCTTGGTCCGCTATTTCTTCAGCGAGAAAAAAGGGATCTTCTATTACACGGCCGACGGGCGGATCGATTTCCGGCAGCTGGTCAAGGACCTGGCCAAGGAGCTCCGGATGAGGATCGAGATGCGCCAGGTCGGCGTCCGGGACGAGGCCAAGATGATCGGCGGCCTCGGTGTCTGCGGCCGGTGCCTCTGCTGTTCGAGCTTCATGCGGACGTTCGAGCCGGTAACCATCCAGAAGGCCCGCAAGCAGCAGATCGTCATCAATCCTACCAAGATCTCGGGCCTCTGCGGCCGGCTGATGTGCTGTCTGGGTTTCGAAGAGCAGACCCGCGGCCGGATGTACTCCGAAGGGAGCGAAAATCCGATCGAGGATTGACGCCGGAGCGGGGTGGGGAGAGACGGCTGGGATCGGCGGCCTCAGGACTTGGGGACGATCCTGAACCGGATCCGCTTGGAAACGGCAGTCAGAGTGCCGTCGGCCTTGAACGCCTGAACTTGCCAGGAATACGTCACGCCGGCCTTCAGCCGGGCCCTGAAGTCGTCGGTCAGGACCAACCGCGTATCCTTGGTCGAGGCGGTCATGAGGGGGGATCTTCCGGCCAGGGAGACCTTGTACTCCAGATCGTCGCCGGCGCTTTTCCATTCGAGGAAAGCCGGGGCCTCCTGGATGTCGGCGACCGGCGAGACGAGCGTCACGGCGCCGCCGCGGACCGTTTCGTCCTCGGTGAGGACGAGCGGCGGGGGGACGGTCCCGGCCCGGGGGTGAAGGAGCCAGACGGCGATGAAGAGCACCACGGCCGAGACGCCGGCCACGACCCAGCGGCGGGGGGTGAGGAAGGCCCAGGTCCTTCGGACCCGTGAACCCGCCCGCGAGCCCTCGGCGAGATCCCCGGACAGGGCGCTCATGACGCCCTCCTTCCTGAGGATCTGGATGATTTCGTCCCTCTCGGATATCTTGGAAAAGCACGAGCGGCAGATGAAGTAATGCTCTTCGAAATCGGTCTGTTCTTCGGGCTTCAGCTTGTCCAGGAGATAGCCGTCGATCAGGCCCTCATAGCGGCATTTGGTCATGTCCGATCCCTTTTTCGAATCTCGATATTTTAGTCGTGAAGGCCGGACGAAAAACGGAAAATTTCAGGGCCTGACGGTCTTTTTGATGAGCTTGATGGCGTAGTTCACCCGTTCACTGACACGGCGGGGTGAAATGCCCAGCTCCCGGGCCACCTCCTCCCTCGAAAGTTCTTTATAATAATAAAGATAGAGGACATCCCGGAACTTTGGCTTGAGCTGCTCGACGGCCGTGGTGATCTGCTGGGCCCGCTCCCGGCCCTCGGCCTCGACATGGGGGTCGGGAAAGGGAGCCGGCTCCGGCGCATGCCGCAGGACCTTGGTCTTCTGGCGGATGTGATCGATGATCCGCCGGCTGGTGATGGTGTAGAGAAACGTCCCGACCGAGCTGTCTCCGCGGAACGCCCCGGTCTTGACCTTTTCGATGGCCTGCATGAGGATCTCGTCGACGACGTCCTCCCAATCCGGGGTCGAGCTGCCGAGGGCTTTCCGGACGCGGAAGGAAATGACGGTCCGGTACCCCAGGATGGCTTCGTCGAGAGGCAGATCCTTCTTCGTGTTCTCCACGGTCCCTTTATTATAAAAAGGGCAAGGAAGGCTCCGCAACATCTCCCGGAGTCAATCTTTTATCACCCCTAACGACTAACCATTTACGTTCCGGAGAGGAACCCCAAACCCCGTCTCCGGCGGCGGAGGCCCGTGAGCTCATTCGGCCCACGGACCGCTCAGAACTCTTCCTTCTTGGCTTTCCCCCGGTCCATTTCTTTGACGTAGGCCCTGCGGTCGACGAGGATCTCCCGGGGCTTGCTCCCTTCCGAAGGGCCGATGATCCCCTCATCCTGCATCTGGTCGATGATCCGGGCCGCCCGGGCGTAGCCCAGCTTCAGCCGGCGCTGGAGGTGGGAGGCCGAGGCCTGGCCCGAGACCATCACCTGGCGGACGGCCTCGTCATAAAGCTCGTCCTTTTCGTCCGAATCACCCATGAGTTTGTCGGCGTCCCCGCGGACGACCTGGATGATCCTCTCGTCGAACGTCGGGGTCCCCTGGGTCTTGACGAACTTGACCAGGCGCCGGACCTCGGGGATGGAGATGTAGGCGCAATGAAGGCGGATCAGCCGGGGGAAGTTCGGCGGCAGGAAGAGCATATCCCCCATGCCGAGGAGCTTGTCGGCGCCCCCCGTGTCGATGATGATCCGGGAATCGACCTTCGAGGGGACCCGGAACGCGACCCGGCAGGAGAAGTTGTTCTTGATCGTCCCGGTGATGACGTCGATCGACGGCCGCTGGGTGGCCATGACGAGATGGATGCCGACGGCCCGGGCGAGCTGGGCCAGCCGGCCGATGAAGAACTCGACCTCCTGGGCGCCGACCATCATCAGCTCGGCCAGCTCGTCGATGATGATGACGATGTAGGGAAGGGGCTGGAAGGCGTCCCGCTCCTCGTCGGTGAGCTTGCCCTTCTTCTCGGCCAGGATCTGCTTCATCTGCTGGTTGTACTGGTCGATGTTCCGGACCTTGACCCCTTGGAGCTTCTTGTAGCGCTCCTCCATCTTCCGGACGATGTCCATGAGCACGACGTGGGCCTTTTTGGGGTCGTTGATGACCGGGCAGAGGAGGTGGGGGATGTCCTCGTAGAGCGTAAACTCGAGGCGCTTGGGGTCGATGAGGACGAGCTTCACCTCTTCCGGGGTCGACTTGTACAGGATGCTGGCGATGAGGGCGTTGAGGGCGACGCTCTTGCCCGTCCCCGTCGACCCGGCGATGAGGAGGTGGGGCATGACCGCCAGGTCCGTGATGTACACCCCGCCGTGGACGTCCTTGCCCAGGGCGAAGGTCAGCTTGGACGGCGATTCGAGGAACTTCTCCGACTCGATGATGTCGCGGAGCTTGATCGTCTCCCGCTTGTTGTTCGGGATCTCGACGCCCAGGGACGACTTGCCCGGGATCCGCTGGATGCGGACGGACTCGGCCTCCAAGGCCAGGGAGAGGTCCTCGGTGAGGTTGGCGACCTGGCTGACCTTGATCCCCGGCGCCGGGAAGAACTCGTAGGTTGTGATCACGGGCCCGGGGTGATACTCGCGGACGTCGCCCTCGATTCCGAACTCCTTGAGCTTCTCCTCGATCCGGCGCTTCTTGTCGTAGAGTTCCTCCTTGTCGACCTTCTCCGCCGGCTTACCCGGGTCGAGGAGGTTGAACGGCGGGAAGTGGTACTCGCCCTTCCTGCCGAGGTCGGGGAAGAGGAGGTTTTCAGGCGGCGGGGGAGCCACGGGCCGGGGCGCCGGGGGGCCCTCCCGGGCGGCTTTCCGGGCCTCCTTCTCCATCCTCTTTTTCTCCCTCTCCCTCTCCTTCTCCGCTTTCTTTTCGGCCTTCGGGTCCGGCTTGCCCCCGGTTTCGCCCTCCCCTGCGGGCGAGGCCGGCTCGGCGTACTTCTTCAGGACCTTCTCCCTCATCCTGTCCCGCTCCTTGTTCTTCTGGTAACGGGTGACCCTGATCCGGACCTGTTTGACGGTCGTGTCGAAGGTCCCTTTGAAGAAATGGAGCGTTTTCCCGAGCGACCAGCGGGTGGAGAAGAGGAGGAAGAGGCCGAGCGCGGCTAGGAGGAAGATGAACGAGCCGACCGTGCTCAGGTACCGTTCGAGAAAAATCAGGGCGGAATATCCGATGATGCCGCCCGCCTGGATGACCGTGCCCCTGAAGGGGATCCTCTGGAAAAGGAGCGCAGCCAAGGGACAGATGATCAGAAAGAACAGCAAGACGAAACCCAGGCGGCGAAGGAGGCCGCCGGCCGTGCCCCGGAGGACGGCCTTGACCGCCACGTAGCCGAGGCCGAACGGAAAGAGGAAGACCACGAACCCGAGGAACCAGAGGAGGGCGTCGGCGAAGTATGCGCCGACGTGGCCGGCAAAGTTGCGGACGTGATGGCCTTGCGGCGGGACGTTGGCGAACGACGGGTCCTTGGAGTCGTAGCTGATGAGGCTGATCAGGGAGAAGAGAGCGAAAAATAAAAGGACGAGGCCGGTGATCTCGACAGCCCGGCTCTGTTTGCGGGCCGCGGGCTTCCCGTTCGCGCCGCCCTTCTTCGCGTTCTTCATTGGCGGAATTATATCATAATTGGAGAAACGGGCGGAGGGCGTTGAAGAGGGTGGCGAAGGCGTCAGGGGTAACCTGCTCGGCCCGGACGTTCGGCAGGAGGCCGCATCGCTCGAAGGCGGCGGTGAGGGCGCCGACGTCCACGCGCCTCTCCAGGTTCTTCCGGAGCTGCTTCCGCCGCTCGGAGAAGGCGGACCGCAGGAACGCCGCGTATTTCGGATCGTCGGCGCCAGCGTGGAGCGGGGCCGGCCTCCGGCGGAGGGAAAGGAGAGCCGACTGGACCTCAGGAGGCGGCGAGAACGAGCCGGGGGCGACCGTGAACTCGACCCGAGCCTCGAAATAATTCTGGAGAAGGATGGACAGGGGCGCGTATTTCTTGGATCCCGGCCCGGCCGGGATGCGGGCCGCGACCTCCTTCTGGAGGAGGAAGACGCAGTCCGTGAAAAGGTCCCGCTCCTCGAGGACCCTGCGGAGGATCGGCGACGAGATCGAGTAGGGGAGGTTGCCGGCGACGCGGACCGCGGGGATCCCTGCGGCCCGGAGGGTGCCGCGGAAATCGAACGTCAGGGCATCCCCCTCCACGACTTCGACATTCCCGGGGACGGCTTTCCTGAGCCCGGGGATGAGCCGCCCGTCCTTCTCGATGGCGATCACCCGCCCGGCCCTTTCCGCCAGGGCGGCGGTCAGGATCCCCTTGCCGGCGCCGATCTCGATGAGGACGTCCTCCCTCCGGGGCGAGATGACGTCGACGATCTTCCGGAGGACGGCCGGGCTGGCCAGGAAATGCTGTCCGAGGGCATGCCTTCGCGATTTTTTCATGGGTCACGGTCCCGGCGATTTTTTGCCGCCGGCGCCTATGATACCGCTTTTGGACCTCAGGGGCCATCCCGCCCTCCGCGGGTCCTTCGGATTGACGGCCGCCCCCCTTGTGCTTATAATTGAGCCCTCGGATACATGTGAGGTTATCGAGATGCGCGCCAAGAAGATCCTCCTGTTCGCGCTGGGCGTCTTCGCCGCCGTGGCGGCCTTCCTCTCCATCAGGAAGCTGAAGAAATAGGCCCGGTCCCGCCGGGCGTTCGAGGCCTCCCGCGCCGCTCCGCCCGGGCCGGGGGTTTGACAAGGGCCCGGGTTTTCAATACATTACATTGAGCGTCCGCCCATGGCCGAAAAGAAAATATTGATCATCGACTATGACGCCCAGAGCCTGGACTCTCTGACCAAGCTGGTCAAATCGCAGAAGATCCAGGTCGTCACCGCCCCCGACGGCCAGGCCGGCTACGAAAAATTCCGCTCGGAGAGGCCGGACCTCGTCATCCTGGAGGCGATCCTGCCCAAGGTCCACGGCTTCGACCTGACGAAGAAGATCACCCAGGAGTCCGGCGGCCAGGTGCCCGTCGTGATCGTGACGGGCCTTTACAAGGGGCCCCAGTACCGGCACGAGGCGATCGCTACGTTCGGAGCGTCGGACTATTTCGAGAAGCCGGTGGACCCCGACCGCTTCATCGAAACGGTCCGGCAGCTGATGCGCGACGAAGAAGAGATCGAGGAAACCCTCCCCGACCCGGCCACGGTCATCGAGAACCTTTCCCAGCGGGTGAGGGATAAGGCCGCCCAGGGAAAGGGGAAAGATGACTAGGATCGAAGGACGGCGCGCATGACGAGCCTCTGGAGCCGCTGCAACAACTGCCAGCACATCCTCTACAAGCAGGACATCCTCGACAACCTCTATGTCTGCCCGTCCTGCAATTTCCATTTCCGGATCTCGGCTGAGGACCGGCTCGGGATGCTGTTCGACGACGGAACGTACGAAGTCCAGGACGCCGGCATCCACTCCGTCGACGCCCTCCATTTCGTCGACACGAAACGGTACGTCGACCGGCTCGCCGAGAGCGAGCAGAAGGTGGGCCTCGCGGAAGCCATCATCACGGCCAGGGGAACGATGGCTGGCATCCCCATCTACGTTCTGGCCATGGAATTCGGCTTCCTGGGCGGGAGCGTGGCCTCGGTGGTCGGTGAAAAGATCGCTCGGGCCTGCGAACGGGCCATCGAGGAGCACCGCCCCGTCATTATCGTTTCCTGCTCCGGCGGCATGCGGATGCAGGAGGGGATGCTCTCGCTCATGCAGATGGCCAAGACGAGCGCGGCCATCGCCCGGCTCGGCGAGGCAAAGCTTCCCTACATTTCGGTCATGGCCGACCCGACGACGGGGGGAACGACGGCCAGCTTCGCCATGCTCGGCGACATCAACATTGCCGAGCCCCAGGCCCTGATCGGGTTCGCCGGCCCGCGCGTCATCGAACAGACGATCAAGGAAAAGCTTCCCAAGGGCTTCCAGAGGGCGGAATTCCTCCTCAGCCACGGGATGCTCGATGACGTCGTCGAACGAAAAAGCCTGAGGCCTTACCTGATCAAAGCCCTCCGCCTCTTCCTCAACTGGCCTCAATGAACCCCGGTGAGTGCCGGGACTATCTCGGCCATCTCCAGCATTTTGGCATCAAGCTCGGCCTCGAGAACATTACCATTCTCCTCGCGGCCCTGGGCGACCCGCACCGGAGCTTCCCGGCCGTCCACGTGGCAGGGACCAACGGCAAGGGCTCGGTCTCGGCCATGCTCGACAGGATCCTCCGGAACCACGGATTCCGCACCGGCCTCTACACCTCCCCCCATCTCGTGAGCGTCGAGGAGAGGGTCCGGGTCAACGGCGAGCGGATCGGGCCCGGGAAATTTTGTGTCCTCCTCGACCGGATCAGAGAGACGATTGACGACTTGATGGCGGCCGGGTGCCTCGTCTACCATCCGACGTTCTTCGAGGTCCTGACCGCTCTCGCCTTCCTCCAGTTCGCGGATCGGAAGGTGGACGTCGCGGTTCTCGAGACGGGAATGGGCGGCCGCTTCGACGCCACGAACGTCGTCCGGCCCCTCGTCTCCGTGATTACGACGATCTCCCGGGACCACGAGAAGCATCTGGGTTCGACGCTCCGGCAGATCGCCTTTGAAAAGGCCGGCATCGTCAAGCCCGGCGTCCCGGTCGTCTGCGGGGTCCCGAAGGGCGTCGCTCTCGGGGTCATCCGCCGCCGCGCCCGCGAGCTCAAGGCCCCCTTCGTCCACGTCTTCGGGCCGCGGACGGCTTTCGAAGGTCGGCGAGCTGGCGCGGGCTTCCGTTTCCGCTACGCGAGCGGAGCGGACGAGTACATTTTCGCCCCGGCCCTGGCCGGCCGCTATCAGGGCGAGAACGCCGCCGTCGCTATCGCCGCTGCCGAGATCCTCAGCCGGGTCTGGCGGCCGCTCCAGAAGTCGAAGATCGTCCGCGGCGTCCGCGAGGCGCGCTGGGAAGGCCGGCTGGAAACGGTTTCCCGAAGGCCCCTGGTCATCCTTGACGGCGCCCATAACGTAGAGGGGGCCGGGTCCCTGGCCGCCCATATCAAGAACGTGATCAGGAGGCCGGTCATCCTCGTCTTTGCGGCCATGAAGGACAAGGACATCCGGAAGATGGCCCGGCTTCTCTTCCCCCAGGCCCGGACCGTCATCCTGAGCCAGGTCCCCTACAAGCGCTCGGCCCTGCCGGCCGAGATCCTGGAATCAGCCCGGGAATTCAAGGACAGGATCCTCCTCCAGCCGGACGTGACGAAAGCCGTATGCCTGGCCCTGGCCGAGTCGGCGTGCCGGACCCCTGTCGTCATCGCCGGCTCCCTCTTCCTCGTCGGCGAAGTCAAGAAGCTCCGGCTGTTCAGCTAGCTCCGGCGGCCACGCAAAAACGATTTCAGAAAAATAAATGGGTGGCACGGTGCCAGTCCCCGCTTGATAAGGGCCTCGGGGGATGGTCGGAACGTCACAAGGCGGATGTGCCTTCCCGAATCGTTGTTAGAGGAAGAGGCGGACGCAGGGGGGATGTCCCGGAGAAAACATTGAGCGCGACGCGGGCACGGTTCCTCGAGTGTAGCGAGAGGAGAGCGGAGCGATCACAGAGTGGGATTCCTCGCTGGGGAATCCCACGTTTTTCGGAGGGACTCCCTCCGAGTCCGCAACCTCCAGAAGAAACGATTCGGGAACGGCGTGAAAAACCGCGCTCTGGAGTGGAGGCCATCCCCGGGGCCCTGCAGAGCGAGAGTCCAGGCCAAGGTTGATTTTTAACCCCAATGGCGTTAGAATTTCCCTTACTTTGACACCCGGAATAGGCGATTGAATATAGTCCCTGACGCGACCGTCTTCGTCACGTTCGCCCTCGTCTGGATCCTCGTTCTCGTCCTGTCGCGCGTTTTCTTCAAGCCCGTCCGGCGCATCCTCGACGAGCGGGCCTCGCGGATCGAAAAGGCGAAGGCGGAGACCGAGAAGACCCTGGCGGCCTATGAACAGGACCTCCGGCGGATCGAGGACGGCCTGAAGGAGGCCCGGGCCTCGGCGGCCGGGATCCGGGAGCAGGCCGAGCTCGAGGCGCTGAAGGAGAAGAGCCGGCTCCTCCAGGAGATCCAGGTCGAGTGCCGGGCCCAGGTGGACAAGGCCAAGGCCGAGCTCGACCAACGGGTCGAGACGCTCAAGAAAGAGCTCGACCGAACGACCGAAGAGCTCTCCGGGGATATCGAGCGAAGGATCCTGAACTGATGATGCCGCGGAAGCCCTTCGCCGTCGTCCTCGCCGTCCTGCCCCTGCTTCTGTTCATGAGCGTCGAGGAGACGGGACGGCCGTCGGCCACCATGGACTTCGCCGGGAAAGCCGTCAATTTCGCGATCCTTTTCGGGGGCCTGGCGTTCGTCCTCCGCAAGCCGCTCGCGGCCATGCTCCGAAAAAGGTCCGCCGACGTCCGGGACGCCATCAGGATGGCCGACGAGGAGAGCGCCGAAGCCGCAAAGAAATACGAAGGGTCGGAGACGCGGGTGGCGGGGCTCGAGGGGGACGTCCTACGGCTGAAGAGCGAGGCCGAGGAGGAAGCCCGCCGGGAGAAAGACAGGATCGCCCGGCTGGCCGCCGAGGAGTCCGCTCGGATCCGGCAATTCACCGGTCAGGAGATCGACGAGCAGGCGCGGGCCGGCGTCCGGGAGCTCAAAGCGTACGCGGCGGAGCAGGCGACGGCCCTAGCCCGGGAGAGGATCCGGAAAAGGCTGACCGCCGAGGGCCAGGCGGCCCTCATCGACAAGTCCATCGAGAGACTTTCCAAGCTTCATGAAAAACCTGGTCCTCGTTAAAAAATACGCCCAGGGCCTCGTCCAGGCGATGACGGACGAAGCCGAGTTCGAGGCCGTCCGGGCCGAGCTCCGGTTGTTTCTCGACCTCTACGCCGGCCACGATGAGCTCCGCAAAGCGCTCCTGAGCCCGTTCATCAACCTCCGAACAAAAGCCCGGATCCTCCAGGACGTCCTGGCCAGGACACGGGCCGGCGGAAAAACGGCCAGGTTCCTGTCCCTTCTCTTCGAGCACAAGCGGCTCGCCCTCCTCGGAGACATCGTGGCATTTCTGCCGGAAATGTGGAACGACAAGCTCGGGATCATAACCTTCGAGGTCGCCTCGGTCATCCCGCTGACGGCCGTCCAGAAGAGCCGGCTCCGGGAGACGCTCGAGGCTGCGGAGGGAGGGCCCGTGAGTCTGGTCTTCAAGATCGACCCCGCAGTCGTCGGGGGCCTGTCCTTGAGGAGGGGGCACATCGTCTACGACGTGTCCATCCAGGGGAATCTCGACCGGCTGAGAGAGCTAATCCAGCAAGGCTAGAGGTCGCCATGAATATCAAAGCCGATGAAATCACGAAGATCATCCAGCAGGAGATCGAAGGCTATGAACCGTGCGTCGATATCCGGGAGATCGGGACCGTCACCTCCGTGGGGGACGGGATCGCCCGCATCTACGGCCTCGACCGGGTCATGTACAATGAGCTCCTCGAGTTCCCGCGCGGCGTCTTCGGGCTGGCCTTGAATCTCGAAGAGGAGAATGTCGGCGCCGTCCTCCTGGGCGAGAGCCATCTCGTCCGGGAGGGGGACCAGGTCAAGCGGACCCGCCGGATCATGCAGGTTCCGGCCGGCCCGGCCATGATCGGCCGCGTCGTCAATCCCCTCGGCCAGCCGCTCGACGGCAAGGGACCGATCAAGACCGAGACCTACATGTTCGTCGAGAGACTGGCGCCCGGGGTGGTCGATCGCCTGCCGGTCCGGGAGCCCCTCCAGACCGGGATCAAGGCCATCGATGCCATCGTCCCGATCGGCCGGGGCCAGCGCGAGCTCATCATCGGCGACCGCCAGACCGGGAAAACGATCATTGTCCTCGACACCATCCTCAACCAGAAGTCGTCCGACGTCGTCTGCATCTACGTGGCCATCGGCCAGAAGAACTCGACCGTCGCCCAAATCATCCAGACCCTCGAGGACTTCGGAGCCATGGACTATTCCATCGTCGTGGCCTCGTCGGCCAGCGACCCCGCGCCCCTCCAGTACCTGGCGCCCTACTCCGGCTGCGCCATCGGCGAATTCTTCAGGGACAGCGGCCGCCACGCTCTGGTCATCTATGACGACCTCTCCAAGCACGCCGCCGCCTACCGGGAGATCTCGCTCCTCCTCCGCCGCCCTCCGGGACGCGAGGCCTTTCCCGGAGACGTTTTCTATCTCCACTCGCGGCTGCTCGAACGGGCGGCCAAGCTCAACGACGAGCTCGGCGGCGGCTCCCTGACGGCCCTGCCCATCATCGAGACCCAGGCCGGGGACGTCTCGGGCTACATCCCGACCAACGTCATCTCGATCACGGACGGCCAGATCTACCTCCAGGCCGAGCTCTTCAACGCCGGCGTCCGGCCGGCCATCAACATCGGGATTTCCGTGTCCCGCGTCGGCGGCAACGCCCAGATCAAGGCCATGAAGCAGGTTGCCGGCAAGCTCCGCCTGGACCTGGCCCAGTACCGCGACCTCGTGACCTTCGCCCAGTTCGGGACCGAGCTCGACCGGACAAGCCAGGCCCAGCTCGACCGCGGCGAGCGGCTGACCGAGATCCTGAAGCAGGGCCAATACGGGCCGCTCCCGATCGAGAAGCAGGTTCTCATCATCTACGCCGGGAACCGCGGCTTCCTGGACGAATTCCCGGTGGACCGGCTCAAGGACTACGAGATGAAGCTCTACGGACATTTCGAGAAACGCCACCCGGACATCCTGACCAAGATCCGGGAGAAGAAGCAGATCGATACGCCCCTGGAAACGGCGATCAGCGCCGCGGTCACAGAGTTCAACGCCCTGTTCAAGGGGGAGCTCAGCTAGCATGCCGACCCTGATCGACCTCCGCCGGCGCATCCGGAGCGTCCAGAACAGCCAGAAGATCACCCAGGCGATGAAGACCGTCTCGACGGCCAAGTTCCGCAAGGCCCAGCGGACGGTCTTCGCCTCGCGGCCGTTCTGGCACCTGTTCCCCGACCTCATGGACCGGCTGGCCTACTGGGCGTGCGAGTGCTGGCACCCGCTTCTCGACCGGCGGGACGAGAAGAAGGCGGAGGTCCTGGTCATCACATCGGACAAGGGGCTGGCCGGGGCCTTCAACTCCAACCTCCTCGCCAAGGCCGCCTCGTTCATCGAGGAGAAGGGGAAGACCGCGGACGTCCGGCTGGCCCTCATCGGGAAAAAGGCCGTCAACTTTTTCAGGAAACGCTCCTGGCCCGTGGACCTGTCGTTCGGCGACCGGACCGACAAGCTGACCCGGGAGGAGATCCGGGACCTGGCCGAATTCCTGATGAGGCAGTACGCCTTCCAGAGGACCGACGCCGTCTACATCATCTACAACGAATTCAAGTCGATCGTCGCCCCCCGGATCATGACCGTGAAGCTCTTGCCGCTTGTCCCGAACCCCGGCCCCGAGCCGTCGGCGACCTGGGTCCCGGATTGGGAGCCCAATGGGGACCGGCTCGTTCCGTTCATCCTGCCGCTCTATGTGGAGAGCCAGATCCACCACGCCCTTCACGAATCCCAGGCCGCGGAGCAGGCGGCCCGGATGATGGCCATGGACAACGCCACGAAGAACGCCGAGGAGCTCGTCGAGGACCTCGTCCTCGTTCTCAACAAGATCCGGCAGGCCGGCATCACCAAGGAGCTCCTGGAGATCATGACCGCCGTCGAGGCGCTCAGGGAGAATGCGTAGGGAGAGAACCGATGGAAAAGAAAGCAGCCAGAACCGGGACCGTGGTCCAGGTCATAGGACCCGTTGTCGACGTCAAGTTTCCGGGCGGAGATCTGCCCGAGATCTACACCGCCATCCGGATCACGAGCGAGGGCTTCGACGTGACGACGCCCGTCGATATCGTGGTCGAAGTCGAACAGCACATCGGTGAGGACCGCGTCCGCTGCGTGTCTATGCATCCGACCGACGGGCTCTCGCGGGGGATGACGGCGATCGACCTGGGCGGGCCCATCGAGGTCCCCGTCGGCGAGGGCACCCTGGGCCGGATCATGAACGTCATCGGCGAGCCGGTGGACCACATGGGGCCGATCGTGACGAAGGAGAAATATCCGATCCACAGGGACCCGCCGCCCCTCGACCAGCAGAGCACCAAACTCGAGATGTTCGAGACGGGGATCAAGGTCATCGATCTCATTCAGCCGTTCCTCAAGGGCGGCAAGATCGGGCTCTTCGGCGGCGCCGGCGTCGGGAAGACCGTCATCATCCAAGAGCTCATCCATAACGTGGCCATGAAGCACGGCGGCTATTCCGTGTTCGCGGGCGTCGGGGAGCGGACGCGCGAGGGCAACGATCTTTGGCTCGAGATGAAGAGCTCGGGGGTCATCAAAAAGACGGCCTTGATCTACGGCCAGATGACCGAGCCCCCCGGGGCGAGACTGCGCGTCGGCCTGTCGGCCCTCTCGGTTGCCGAGTATTTCCGCGACGAGCTCGGCCAGGACATCCTTCTCTTCATCGACAACATTTTCCGTTTCGTCCAGGCGGGGTCCGAGGTCTCGGCCCTGCTCGGCCGGATGCCCTCGGCCGTCGGCTACCAGCCCAATCTCGCCTCCGAGCTCGGCGAGCTCGAGGAGCGCATCACCTCGACCAAGAAGGGGTCGATCACGTCGGTCCAGGCGGTCTACGTCCCGGCCGACGATTTCACCGACCCGGCGCCGGCCACCACGTTCTCCCATCTCGACGCGACGACCAACCTTGCTCGGGCCCTAACGGACATGGGCATCTACCCGGCCGTCGACCCCCTGGCCTCCTTTTCCCGGATCCTGGACCCGCGGGTCGTGGGCGAGGAGCACTACCGGGTGGCCCGGCGGGTCAAGGAGATCCTCCAACGCTACAGGGACCTCCAGGACATCATCGCCATCCTCGGGATCGAGGAGCTCTCGGACGAGGACAAGGTCGTCGTGGCCCGGGCCCGGAAGATCCAGCGGTTCATGTCGCAGCCGTTCCACGTCGCCGAGGAGTTCACTGGCCGGCCGGGGCGGTACGTCACGGTCCCAGAGACGGTCCAGGGGTTCAAGGAGATCGCGGAAGGCCTCCATGACGATAAGCCCGAGCAGGCCTTCTATATGATGGGCACGATCGCCGATGTCGTCCAGAGGACGGAGGAGCTCCGATCGGCATGAGCGACCAGGCTCCGGCGACCATCCATCTGAAGGTCATCGCGCCCGACCGCCTGCTCGTCGAGGCCGACGTCGAGTCAGTTGCGCTGCCGAGCCTTGAAGGCGAGATCGGAATCCTGCCCGGCCACCGGCCCCTGTTCGTCGGGATCGGAAGGGGCAAGGTCCGCTTCAAGAGCGGCGGTGACGAAGAGGCGGTCCTTGTCCGGGGCGGCTACGCCCAGGTCCAGCCGGAAAAGGTCGTGGTCATGACGGAGGTCGGCGAGGATGACAAAGACGGCGGAGCCGCGGCCGCGTAACGGCGAGACGCTGGACACCTTCTACCGGGGCCGGGTCCGGGTTTTCCAGAAAAAGCGAGGCTACCGGTTCTCGGTCGACGCACCGCTTCTCGCGGATTTCGTCCGGACGAAAAAGACCGACGACGTCCTGGACATCGGGACCGGCAGCGGGATCATCTCCCTTCTTCTGAGCTTGAAGCCGTTCCGGCACATCACCGCGCTCGAGATCCAGAAAAGCCTCGCGGACATGGCCAGGCGGAACGTCGCCCTGAACGGGCTCGGAAGCAGGATCGACGTCATCCAGGCGGATTTCCGGGACTACGATCCCGGCCGGAAGCTTGACCTGATCGTCTCGAATCCCCCTTATATCCGGAGAGCCACGGGCTTCCTCAGCCGGGTGACCGAAAAGTCCGTCGCCAAGCACGAGATCCACGGCGAACTCGACGACCTCATACGGAAAACGGCGGAGTGGCTCAAAAGAAAGGGCCGGGCTTGTTTCATTTATCCAGAAAGGCGGCGGGAGGATCTCGCCGCGGCCGCAAGAGCGAATGGTCTTCGCGTCCGGCGGATCCAGTTCGTTCATCCGCGCGCCGGCGAGCCCGCCAACCTGTTCCTGGCCGAGCTGGGCCTCGCCGCGGGACCGGGAGCCGCGGCGGCCGAGCCGAAAGTCACGCCTGCGCTTGTCCTCTTCGGCACCGATGGGAAATACACCGACGAGGCCGAGGCGATCTTCTCCGGCCGCCCCGAATTAAGGCCTATCTCTTAGCGAAGGCCGCCTCGATCTCTTTCAGGCCGACGCCGAGCACCGCCCGGGCGATCTCGTCGAGCGCCTTCTCCGGCCCTTGAATGTGGATCGTCGTGTGGATGTGGGCCAGCGTTTCCCCCGGCCTGAGGTCGGCGGCCGGCGATGACGACTCCAGCTCATAAAACGGCCCCAGAGGTTTGGCGCCGGGCGACGCCGGTCCGTCGTTGTAGCTGTTGACGACGTCCCCGGCGAAGGGGTCCTCCTGGATCTTCCACATCGAATTGACGTAGTCCATCACGCCCTCAGGGATCGTGACGTGGACGATCGTCAGGACCCTGTTCGCGGCATCGAAGCTCCCAACGAACGGCTTGACCCGCTTGGGCGACATCCCGATCTTGCTCCGGTATTTCCCGTCGCCGCTGAAAAAGAGGACGCCGTCCTTATCCCTGACGATCAGGCGGTCCGCCGGGACCTTGCCGAAGTAGGTGTCGTTGACGATGGAACCGAGGTCCGCCTCCGGGCCAGTCTTGAACGGGATGACGATGGTCGTCGCCGGCGAGGGATTGAACATGCCCAGGATCCAGACCGAAAGAAGCCCCGTTTCCTTGGCCCAGGCCTTCTTCCCGGTATTGGTGATCCTGTTGTCGGACGAATAGGCCACCATCTTGACCCCGGCCGGGACCGGAACTCCGAGCGCCTTGACCTCGTCCGCCTGGAGGATTATGACCTCGCGGTTGAGTTCGAGGTCGAATTCCGCGGCCGAATAATTCACCAGGTGCATATCCTTCCGGAAATGGATGCTGTCGGCTTTCCGGCTGACGATATCGTAAGCCGACTCGTTGATCGGGGGCGGAGTGAACCAGTGGTCGAGGTCGAAGGAGTCGCCCTTCTTGAAAAAGATCGAGAACTGGCCGCCCTCGGGTCCGAGCCAGAAGCGGTCCTCGCCGCCGAAGGCATTCATATGGAGATTGTTCGCGCCCGAGGCGATGAGCTCCCGGTTGATCCAGCCGAAACTCAGACCGTCGGGGCCGGCGGCCATGCTCGTCATGACCCGGCCCTGGAGGTCGGGGTTGACAGCCACCTGGGCCAGGTTGTCCCGGGCAGTCAGGATGATGGCCTTTGTATGGGTCATGAGGAATGTCGCGTCGTCTTTAAAGAGGATGCCCTGCGGGGCTTTCGCGGATTTCCCGCAGCCCGCCGCGAGGGCGATGATTACGACTGCCGCGCAGATGCCGTATTTCATGGGGGCCTCCTTTTTTGCCGGGCTTGCGCCTTATTTCCCGCGGCTCTCGGCGAGCCGGGCCGCGAACCATTTCCAGATCGCCTTGTTGAACTCGAGGCTCGGCGGCGTCCCCTCGAGGATCGCCCGATAGCTCGTCAACGGGTCTCCGGGCTTCTGCCTGTGGCGGGGCTCGGCGTCGAAAAGCAGGGGATGTTCCGGGTGGAACTGGACGCCGAGGACGCCGGAGTACTTCTTGTGTGCGACCGCCTCGACGATCTTCCCGTCCCGCGACGTGGCGATGGGGACGAGGTCTTTCCCGAGCTTCTCCGCCGCCTCGTGGTGGGAGCTCAGGATCCGCGGGTGGTCCGTCGTTTTGAAGCCCATGGCCGTCGTGAAGAGGCTTTTCCCGACGAGCTCGAGAGAATGGAAATTATAACCCATGAGTTTGTCGAGGGGGAAAAGCAGCCGGTAAGGGTTGTTGTGCCACTGCTCGGGGCCCAGGGCGATCACGTCCTCGACCGTGGTCTTGCCATACACCTCGGCCCAGATGTCTTGGATGAGCGTCCCGCCCGTGCCCACGTTCAGGGTCTGGAAGCCCAGGCAGATTCCCAAGATGGGGAAACGCGGTCGTGCGTCGAGAAGAGGACTGAATTTTTCGTCCTGGAACCCTCCGAGCAGGTGGAAGACGGCCGAAACCTCGAAGTAATGGCGATAAGGGTCCGTGATCTCCGTCAGGAGATTCGTCTTTTCCCCGAAGACCGCCGGTGGAATATCGGGCCCGCCGAAGAAGATGACCCCGTCGGCCTTCTTGACGATCTCGGCGAATTCGGGCGTGCAGGCGTTCTTCTTAAAGACGACGGACTCGCTGATCTCCGCGGACACCTCGTGAAACTTGAACCAGTCGAGGCCGTTGTCGGCGACGTATTTCCGCGACTCCTCGAAGTTCCCGGCCTGCTTGACGTGATAGATGCCGATGACAATGAGGTTGGGGATGTTGAATGTCCCGTTTTTCCGGAGAGTGGCCAGGGCCCGGATGTTGAAGACCTCAGGATTGAAGATGACGAGATGAACTCTTCCGTCCTTCACGGAGAGCTGGTCAAGGGCTCGGTCCGGTGTCTGTGCCCGGGCCGGAAGGCACAAGCCCGTGGCCAGGCAGAGGATCCCGGCAATGATGTTCAGGACAGCGCGTCTTCTCATTCTGTTCTCCCGTGTCGATGCTCGGACTCGCGGCCATTATAATGATTTCCCCGCGGCTTTCGCAACAAGCCGCCCGAACCTGGGATGGCCGGGAGGCCCGCTCTTTAGCGGACGGAGAGGAAGCGCCATCGGGAGGTTTGGTTCATGCCCCGTAATTCCGCGCCCTTGCCCGAAGGCGATTTCTGCCCGGGCCAAGCGCAAACGGCGGGCGAATGATATAATAGAAGATGAAGGAAGCGGTCATGGACTCCGATCTGCCTGATCCGAACGGCCCCCGGCACCGTTGGGAGCCGGCCCACGTCGAATGCTGCTCGGGCTACCGGGACGAGGAAACGCCCCGGGCGGTCTTTCTCGGCGGGATCCGCTTTCCTGTGGCCGAGGTCCTCTCCAGGCAGCGCGTCCGCGACAGCCGGACGGGTCTGACCACCGAGACCTTCCAATGCCGGCTGGAGGCCGGCTGGCCGGTTTCGCTCGAGCGGTCGGAGGACGGCTCGTGGCGGGTCCGCCGGAGCGCCTCCTTCTTCTGCGGCGGCAACAAATAGGCGGAAGACTCCCCGCGCCGCCGCTCATGACCCCTCGAACGTTCGTGGACGGGACAGACTCGGGCGCCGTATAATAGCCGGGTGAGCCTCGATTTCCTTTTCCGCACGGACGAGTTCAAGGACCTCGTCCGGGCCGTGGCCGACGGTGAGCGGCCGCTCTCTGTCCAAGGCGTCATCGACCCGGCCAAGCCCTACGTCATCTCCTGCCTGGCCATGGAAGCCCGAAGGCCGGTCGTTATTATCCGCGCCTCGTCGGCACCCCTGACCTCGCTCGAGGATGAGTGCCGGTTCTTCCTCTCCCGGCTCTCTTCCTCACTCCGGCTGACGACTCTCCCAGCCCTAGCCGACAATCCGTATTTTGAAGTCCCTCCCGCCCTCGACGCCGTTTCCTCGCGGATGAGGTTTTTCCACGGACTTCTCCACGCGCCTCCCTCGATCATCTTCACCAGCCTGCCCGGACTCTTAAAGCCGTTCCCCGGCCCGGCCGATCTAAAGGGGCTGTTTCTGGACCTCGAGCTCGGGGCCGCCGCCGACCGTGACGAAATTCTCGATACCCTCTCCCGCTACGGATACGCCCGCGAAGACCTGATCGCCTCCCCGGGCGAGTACGCCTGGCGCGGCGGGATCGTCGACGTCTTCTCGCCCTGGGAGGCCAATCCTTTCCGGATCGAGCTCGCCGGCTCCGAGATTGCATCCCTCCGCGAGTTCGATATCTCCAGCCAGAGGTCCCTGAAAAAGATCGAGCGGCTGACCGTTCCCGGGCTCCGGGAATTCCCGGCCGGCCCCGATTTTCTGGAAAGCTGGAAGGCGGCGGCCCGCAAGCGCGCCAGGGGGGGCGGCCGCGACCTGGACGCCAAGATTGCGGCCCTGGAGCGCGGCGAGTTCGCCCCCAGCTTCTCGTCCCTCGCCCTCCTCGAGAAGGCCCGCTTCGTCCCGTTCGCCGATTATCTCCACGACGCCGTTTACGTCGTGGACCGCCCGGAAGAGGTGGAGCAGAGCTTCGAGGAAAGCCTCAAGGAGCTCCAGGACCAGTACGCGGACCTGCTGGTCGGCGGGACCTTCGCCCTGCCCCCCGACGAGATCTTCCCGCCCCGGCTCTGGGACCGGGTCCGGGAGGAGGCCGTCCGGTTCGAGGAATTCGCCCCGCCCGCCGGCAAAAGGTCCTTTTCCTTCTCCTTCCAGTCCGTGCCCCGGTTCGACAACAAGATCCCTTTTTTCCTCCAGTACCTGAAAAAACTTCAGGCCGAGGGAGACCTCTGTTCGATCTATCTTTCGAACCCGGGGACCCGGCATCGCCTGGCGACGCTGCTGCGGGAGAACGAGGTCCCCGTCCTCGAAGCCGAATCGGCCACGGCTGTCCCGCCGCGGTTCGAGATTGCCCTCCTCCTCGGCAGCCTCGACCGCGGGTTCAGCTACCCGAAGGAAAAGGTCAACTTCTTCGCCGAGAAGGACGTTTTCACCGAGGAAAAGGTCATCGTCAGCCGCGCTTCGCGGAAAGCGTTCTTCTCCCAGTTCCAGGACCTCAAGGCCGGCGACCACGTCGTCCACACGGACTACGGCATCGGCATCTTCAGCGGTCTCCAGAGGGTGGAGGTCGAGGGCCGGGGCCGGGAGTTCATCGAGATCTTTTATCGGGACGGCGACAAGCTCCTCGTCCCTGTCGAGGACCTGAACCTCGTCCAGAAGTTCTCCAAGGCCGGCTCCGACCTCCCCCTGCTCGACAAGCTGGGGACGATGACCTGGGAGAAGACGAAGACCCGGGCCAAGAAGGCCGTCGAGGCCGTCGCCAAAGAGCTCGTGGAGCTCTACGCCCGCCGCCGCGCCCTTAAAGGCTACTCTTTTACGCCTGGCGGGGAGTGGGAGGAGGAATTCGAGAAGATCTTCGAGTACGACGAGACCGAGGACCAACTCCGGTCGATCGAGGAGATCCTCCGGGACATGGAATCCGAGTCCCCGATGGACCGCCTCCTCTGCGGCGACGTCGGCTACGGGAAGACCGAGGTGGCGATGCGGGCCGCGTTCAAGGCGGTCATGGACGGCAAGCAGGTCGCCGTCCTTTGCCCGACGACCGTCCTGGCCAGCCAGCACCTCAAGACCTTCCGGGAGCGGATGGTCCTCTTCCCGGTCCGGGTCGAGGCCCTGACGAGACTGCAGTCGGCGAAGGACCAGAAGGCCGTCGTCGCCGACATCCGGAGCGGGTTCGTCGACGTCGTCATCGGCACCCACCGTCTCCTCTCCAAGGACGTCGCCTTCAAGGACCTCGGCCTGCTCATCGTGGACGAGGAGCAGAGGTTCGGCGTCGGGCACAAGGAGAAGATCAAGCAGCTCAGGGCCACGATCGACGTCCTGACCCTGACGGCGACCCCCATCCCGCGGACCCTGAACATGTCCCTTTCGGGGCTCCGGGACATCAGCCTGATCGAGACGCCGCCCCGGGACAGGCTGGCCGTCCACACGGTCGTGACGCCTTTCAACGCCAAGCTCATCGCCGCGGCCATCCGTCAGGAGCTCAGCCGGGGCGGCCAGGCCTACTACATCCACAACCGGATCGAGGACATCGACAAAGTGGCCGACCTCGTCGTGAAGCTCGTCCCCCAGGCCCGGGTCGTGACCGTCCACGGCCAGATGACGAGCTCCGCCCTGGAGAAACGCATGCTGGAGTTCGTCGAGCACCGGGCGGACGTCCTGGTCTCGACGACGATCATCGAGAACGGCATCGACATCCCGCTCACGAACACCCTGATCGTGGACCGGGCCGACCTCTACGGGCTGGCCCAGCTCTATCAGCTCCGGGGCCGGGTGGGCCGGTCCTCGCGCCAGGCCTTCGCTTATTTCCTGGTGCCGCCCTATATGGAGCTGACGCCGCTCGCCAAGGAGCGTCTCAAGGCCCTCAAGGAATTCAGTGAGCTGGGGTCCGGCTTCCGCCTGGCCGCCAAGGACCTGGAGATTCGGGGCGCCGGGAACCTGCTCGGCCACCGTCAGCACGGCTCCATGGAGGCCGTCGGCTTCGACTATTACATGCAGCTTCTCGACCAGGCGATCCGGGAGCTCAAGGGCGAGCGGGTCGAGGAAGCCAACGTCGAGATCAACCTCAAGGTGGACATCCGCATCCCCGAGGACTACCTCCCCCAGATCAACCTGCGGCTCAACCTCTACAAGCGGCTGGCGTCGGTCGATGACCTCCGGGAGATCGAGAAGATCCGGGAGGACGTCCGGGACCGCTTCGGGCCCGTGCCGGAGACGATCGAGAACCTCCTCCGCTACGGGACGATCAAGAACCTGGCCCGGAAGCTCCGGATCCGGACGATCGACCGGAGCGGGAACCGGGTCGTTCTCAGGTTTCTGCCCGCGACTCCCGTGGATTGGGCCAGGGTGCCGGCCCTCCTCAAGAGATACTCCGGGTCTCTCTCGCCGGAGGGCGTGATGTCGCTCGGCATCCGGGCGGAGAAGGAGCGGGAGCTCCTCGACGAAACAATCCGGGTCTTGATGGAGTTATCCGGATAGATTATAATGAGTTGATATTAAAAAAGATGTGCGGAATGAAGAGCGTCCGAAGAACAGCCCCGGCCGTCCTCGCGGTCGTCTTTCTCCTCGCGTCCGGCTGCGGCCGCGGGGGGGAGAAGGCGGGACCCGTCGCCAAGATCAGCAATTTCGTCCAGGCGAAGCTCGGGCGCGGGCCCATCCTCAGGGTCGAGTCCCGGGAGTTCTCGAACGACGACCTCCAAGCCTACATCAGGACGACGGGCGGGAACGAGGCCAAGGGTCTCTCGGCGGCCTCCCTGAGCCGCCTTTTCGACAGGTTCGTCGATGACAGGATCCTGCTCGAAGCGGCCCGGCAGCGGAACCTGAGCCTGACCTGGGACGAAAAAAAGAGCTACCTGGCCAAGCGGGCCGGCGAAATAGGTACCGGCCAGGCCCCCCCTGAGCCGGATGTTGCCGGGCCGGACAGCATGTTCGACGGCCTCCTCGTCGACAAGTATACCTATCAGGTCGTCAAGGACATCCACGCCGACGATGCCGAGGTCCAGGCCTACTACGACCTGCACAAGAAGGATTTCCTCCTTCCGGAGCGGGTCCAGGTGAGCCAGGTCCTGGTCCCGACCGAGCAGCGGGCCGTCGCGGCCCTGAGGAGGGTCGAGAACGCCTCCGAGGCGGAGTTCCGGAAAGTGGCCCGGGAAGAATCCTCGGGACCCGAGGCCTTCAAGGGCGGCGTGATGGGGATCTACAGGCAGGGCGACCTTCCCTACGACATGGAAAAAGTGATTTTCGCCCTGAACGAGGGGAAGGTCAGCCAGGTCGTCGAATCGTCCTACGGATACCACGTTTTCCGGCTGGACAAGAAGTTCCCCCCCCAGCTTCAGTCTTTGGCCGACGCGGCGCCGGCGATCCGGATCAAGGTCCTCGAACAGAGGATCAAGGATGCGCTGGCCGCCCATCTCGAGGGATTGAAAGATACCCTGAGCTGGAAGACCTTTCCCGAAAACCTATTCTTCGTTTACCAGAGGTTGGACCAATGAAAAAAGCCCTCGCCTATCTGATCGTCACGGGGATCGCCGGAGCGGCGCTCCTCGCCGCCGCGCCCCAGGTCGTCGAGGAGATCGTGGCCGTCGTCAACGACGAGATCATTACCCTCTCCCAGTACAAGCAGCTGTTCGAGCTCCAGGTTCAGCAGCTCAAGGCCCAGAACCTGCCGCAGGAGGAATATGACAAGCAGTACAAGCTCGTCAGGAGCGAGCTCCTCAACATGATGATCACGGAGACCCTCATCCTCCAGCAGGCCAAGGAGAAGAATCTCAGCATCAGCGAAGAGCTCAAGAACAACCTCGCCGCCCTCAAGAAGGAGAACAATTTCACCTCGGACGAAGAGCTCCGCCGGGCCGTCGAGCAGCAGGGGATCCCCTACGAACAGTGGCTCAAGCAGTTCCAGGAATCCCTCCTCAAGCAGATGGTCATGGTCTCCGAGGTGTACCGGTCCATCGTCCTGGACGAATCGGAGGTCGTCCAGTATTACAAGCAGCATCCCCAGGAGTTCACGGTCCCCACGGAATACAAGCTTCGCGCCGTCTACCTGGCCACGGAGCACCGGACGCCCGAGGCCCTCGAAGCTCTCAAGGCGGAGGCGAGCAGCAAGCTTAAGGATGGAGGGGCCTTCCCGGACGTGGCCGCGGCGCTTTCGGACTCTCCCGTGAAGGAAGCCAAGGGCGACCTGGGAACGCTCAAGAAGGGCGAGCTCGACAAGACCCTGGAGGAAGCCGTCGATAAGCTGAAGGCCGGCGAAATCGGCCCCTGGGTGGCGGCCAAGAACGGTTGGTACCTGCTCAAGCTCGAGGAGAAGAAAGAAAGCTACCTGAGGACTTTCGACGACGCCCGGTCCGAAGTCCAGGAGAAACTCCTGGCCGGCAAGCGCCAGAAGAAAGCCGAAGATTACATCGCCTCGCTCAAGGCCCAGAGTTACATCAAGATCCTGAAGCCCAACCCGCTCGATTACTGATCTTATTACGGAATTATGAGATGAGGACAGCGGCTGCCAGGGCCGTCGTCCACAGCCCCTGCTCTCCCGTCGCCGTCCGGGAGATGCTCCGCGTCTCGAGAGAGAGCCCGTTCGAGATCCTGTAGGCCCGGCGGCCTGACACGGGATCCTTCAACTTCCCACCCATCTTCGTGGCCAGCATTTCGGCGGCCAGGTATTCGGTGTAGAGCCCGGCCTCCTTTTCGGTCGGCCCGCCGCCTTCGTGCTCGGCGAGGTAGCCGAAGCAGGACGGGTCCTCCGGGATGGCCATCCCGATCGAGGCCGAGACGAGCCGGCCGGCCTCGTCGGTCGCGCTCTCGCTCAGGACCACAAAGAGGATCTGGCCCGGCTTGAGGAGCTTCACTCCGTCCTCCCGCGAGACGAGCCGGCAGTGCGGGGGATAGATGCTTGAAACCCGGACGAGGTTGAACGGGGCGATCCCCGCCTGCCGGAGGGCCTTCTCGAAGCTGACCAGCTTTTCCTTGTGCTGCCCCCGGCCCCGGGTCAGGAACACTTTCGAGGGAACGATGACGCTCATGGCTCTGGCTCTCCGGCCTATTTCTTGACGTCTTCTTTCCTGGGCTCGACGGCCGCGTCCTCCTTGAAATCGATGAAGCGGGAGACGTCATAGACGCCGATGAGGACGGGCTGGGTGCCCTTGGACTGGGCGAAAAGCCGGACCTCGGCCTGCTTCCAGCCCGGGTTGTCCTGGATGCTCTTGAGGTCCTTCCCGTCGACCCCGAAATTGCTTTTCAGGGCGATGACCTCGCTCTTGGCCGCGGGCGCGACGGCTTTGCCGCGGATCGCGGCCAGGAAGCAGTCGCCGAAGTTCTCGCGGTCGCCCTTAAAATTGAAAACCGCGTTGAAATTGACATAATTCATGGGCTTGGGGCTGAGATTCTTGACCCGGAAGGAGAGCACCGGGACAAGGATCAGCCGGGGTGGCCACTGCTGATAAAGCTTGGAAACCCACTTGGTCTCGATGTCGGTGATCTCAATGGAGGCCTTGAGCTTCTGGGGCGTCATGCGCGTGCAGCCCGCCTGGAAGAGCAGGGGCAGTGCTCCGAGGACAAGGACGATCGCCGCGGTCTTCTTCATGGGATCTCTCCTCTCTAACCGTCTTCATGATAACGGACGGCTGGGAAATATTCAACTTGAAAACCGATCCGCGCGCTCAGAGAGAAAATAAAAGGCGGCTCAGGGAAGGCGATGGCTGTCGTTCCAAACGATATCGCCGCGCTCGAGGCCCCAATCGTCGCCGAACCAGCCGATCACCCGCACTCCTTTAGTCCCCGCGCGCAGGGTTTCCGCCGAGAAGAGGAGGAGGTCGGGGAAGCCGGCCCCGGAGATGAAATACTGGCCGGGGGAGGCCGCGACCCAGCCGGCGGGCCCGGTCCAGGCGACCGCCCCGACCGAGGCCGTGTCGCTCCCGGGACGCGGCCGGACGAAATAGGCCGCGAGGTCCGGGCCGTCCAGGCGCTTTCCGCCGACCCGGGCCCATCCGTTCCGGATCTCGACGGGGCAGCCGGGGAGGAGCTTTGCCCAGGCGGCGTTCGTGTCGGCGTTCCCGTAGAGGATGACGCTCCGGTCCCTGGCCTTGGCCGGGTCGAAGGCCGTGTCGGGCAGGAGCTCGACCCCGCCATTGCCCCGGACCCAGAACATCTCGGCGTCAAAACGCGCCTTGTTGAAAGCGCGGGCATCCTCGGCGGCGTCGCCGAGGGTGCCATAGACGAAGACAAACCCGTGCCGGAAGGCGTCCTTGAATCCGCCAGACCGGCAGGGGCCTTTGAGGCCCGGGTTGGGAGTCCCTGCCGTCCGCCAGCCATCCGGAGCGTGCTCGAGATAGAGCCGGGAAGTCCCCGGCGCCGGGGAAGCCTCGACGCGCGAGCCGTCGAGCTCGACTTTCACGGTTTTGCCGGCCGGGAGGGCAGGAACCTCAAGCGCCAGGCGGAGGACGTTCTCTGTCGTTCCCTTGAACGTTGTCCCCGCTTCATCCTTTTCAACGGCGACCCGGCTGTATTCGAGCGGATGCGTCTGGGCCAGGACCTCGAGCCACCGCGAGCGTGATGAGATTCCGGGGTTGGCCGTCACGAATTCGACCCTGCGCGCCGTCGTATCCGCCGGCCGTATCCTTTCTTTAAGGAATGCGAAGAGGGGCGGCCAGTCGACGCACTCGCTTCCCCACCAGTGGCCGGCGCCCGGCCTTTCGTAGTAGGAGAAGTCAGGATGGAATTTTCCCAGGAGCTCCCGCATGAACCGGGCCTCCGTCACGGGCACGTTATCATCCTGGTCGCCGTGGAGGACATAGATCCCATAATGGAGGAAGTTGCGGGCCAGGGCCTCCGTTTCGCCCGGCCGGTTCGCCCGGGCCAGCATCTGCTCGACCGGCGTCGGGTCCTTATAGACCACGCCGCCCCCGTAGGAGGAGAAGCTGCGCCAGCCCGCGCTCGGGGCGATGGCTGCCCACAGGTCGGGGAGGGTGGCCCCGATCTGCCAGGTTCCGTGGCCGCCCATGGAATGGCCGGTCAGGTAAGTGCGTAACGGATCCGTCCCGAAGAGGCGGGACGCTTCGGCCAGGACCTCGAGGGCATCGAGCCGGCCCCAATCCTCCCAGTCGAAACCGTACGGCCGCCTGTTCGTCGGGGCCACGATAAAGGCCCAATCCTTGGGCTTGTAGGCGCGGGCCTGGCCCAGGGCCTCGACCCCGGCCCCGTGGAGGGTCGTCAGGACGAGGGCTGGTCTGACCGTCTTCGACAGCGCCGCTGCCTCCCCGCCGAGCCGGGGTGCCACGGCGAAGAGCTGGACGCTCCGGTCGATCCCGCTGACGAAAGTCCGCACCTGATGGGCCGACGGCAGGACGGCTTTGAGCTCGATCGCGAAGGCCGGCGTCTCGACCGTCCGGCGGCCGGCGCGGGCCCGGGCCCGGAGCTCGAACCGGACCGTCCCCTCGACCGTCGGCCGAGCATCGATCGACAGGGGGACAGCCAGCTTCTGCGTCATCATGGGAGCGACGGACACATCCAGAGCGGCCCGGCCTTCGTGCCCGTTTAAGTGAAAGCTGACCTCGATCCTCTCCAGCCTGTCGCCCGAGGCATTGACCAGGCGGAGGCCCGTCCAGAGCGGTCCTTTTTCCCCGAGGACGATGTCGGGGAGCGTTGCGTCCGCGTCCGTGAAGAAGACCGGCGCAGGCGGTTCGACGAGCCGGCCCCGGAAGCGGCCGCGCTCGCCTTTGAATAGCAGCTCGTTGCGGCCCTTGACGAGGCGCACCGGATGCCGGACCCAGTCCGTCGCGTACTTTTCGCCGCCCCGGGGCTCGCCGTTGATACGGGCGACGTAATAGCTCGAGGCCTCGAGGATCATCGTCCTCGGCAGGGCCGAGCTTACGACCATGAAAAGATAGCCGCCCGCCAGTGCCTGGTCCTGGATCCAGCCGTCGGCCCCGGCCGCGACGCGGGCCCAACTTTGCGGCTGGCCGCTATCGTTCGTGCCGATGACAAGTCCCTCATGCGGTGCGGCCATCTTTCCCGCGGCGATCTGCCAGGCGAGGAGGTCCGTGGGAACGGCGGAACGTCCGAAAGAGCCGATGGGACCGACGGCCAGACCCGCGGTGAGAGAAAGCTCCTTGGCCCCTGCGACGAGCTTGAGCTCGGGTGCGTTCAAACTCTGGACAGGGGAGGAAGGCTTTTGATTTCCAGTCCCAGCCGCTTCCGCGGCCAGGCATGCGCAAAGAACGATAAGGAAAGCTCTCCGGAGGCGGACGATCGACATCTTCGGCTCTCCTTTCGGACCGGGTCAGGCTAAGCGCCCGATGTCGCAGCGGCAGCAGTTCACTTCTGGGGCTTCTCTTTTTCGACGGAAAAGGTCCCCGTATATCCCGCCTGGGTGAAGTCCCCGGTGACCTTCGTCCCCGTCTTGTCCAGGGTCCCCTTGAAGGTCGGGTTCCCCTGGGCGGCCAGGTCCGCGATGATGAAGGAGATGTTCTTTCCCTCGATCTTGATGTCGCCCAGGTTGAGGCCGGCGGCGCCCTGGGTGATGGAATCGAAGGTCCCCTTGATCTTCTTGGCCTCGTCCAGGGTGAACACGAAGCGGACCTCGAGCGTCTGGGTCATGATGCTGATATTGCCCTTCCACGAGCCCAGAAACTGTCTCTCGCCCTGGGCCTGGGCCACCGAGGCCAGGGACAAGAGGGCGAGGATGACGACGGCGAGAGCGGATCGCCCGGACATTTTGTTTTTTTTCACGGCGCACTCCTCCGAACCGGATTTCGAGGACCCATCATAAATCGGGAGGGCCGCTCGTGCAATAGACCTGAGCCCCCCGGCCTTATCTCTTCACCGGCCCCAGGTACTTGTCGAGCCAGGCCAGGGTTTCCTTGATCATTTCGTTGACGGGCGGGATATGGTCGGTTTCGTAAAATTTCTGATCCTTGTCCTTGGCCGGAGTTCCCAAAAGAACAAACATCGGCTTTGATGATGTCTCTGGCGGAAAAAACGAGTCGTACTTGCCGTTCAACATCAGCGTAGGCGATTTCACCCGGGTCACATAATTGATTTGATTCACCTCCAGGCGTCCCTGTCCCCCTACGCCGAAGCCTCCGGCCAATAGAACGTTGGCCTTGAGGCGCTCCTCCACGGCCAGGATGATGGGCGCGAGGTTCGACCCGTAGCTCATCCCGTAAAAAGCGAGCTTCCGGCTATCGATATCCGGACGGGTTTCGAGATAGTCGATGGACCTTCTGAGGTCCTTGACCTGCTGAATGAAGACTTCTCTCCACTGCACGGACGTCCAGTTGCCCTCGATGATGGGAATCAAGGCGTCATTCCCGCGCTCGAAGAATCCCTTATAGACGGGATAGAGGACTGCCCGGCCGTTTTTGACGAGAAAAGAAAAGAACATGGGAACTTCATAATAATTCTCGATGTCCTGGCTCGACCGCTGAAACACGGGAGCGTCGCCGCCCATATAGATGACGGTCTGATAAGGCGGCGCGGCGTTCCTGGGAAGGAAGAGATAGGCCATGACCCGTTCGCCGTCATAGGCGGCTTCGAAGCTGATCTTCTCCAGGGTCCATTCGGGGCTTTCCTTCCTCGATTCCACGCGGGTCTTCAAATCGGTTTTGTCGTAGGAAAACTGTTCCCTGTAAACCTGGAAAACGGAATCGGGAACCGGCTTCTGCTTGGCGAAACTTTCTGTTTCGCCGGTTATAGGAAGGCCCAAGGACCTGATCATTTGAAAGGCGGTCCCTGGAATTTTTTCCGGCTCAGGATAAAGAGCGCAGCGGAGTCCGTTCTTGGCGGAACGGTCCATGGCCGGCGCTTGACTCATATTATCGAACATGTAGGTGTTTTCCCCCCAGGCGCCACCCCTGATCACGCGTCCTTTCGACGTTTCATTCCAGCACCATTCTCTCACGTTCCCGGCCATGTCAGAGGCGCCGTAAGCCGTTACCCCCGGAAGGCTCCCCACCGAAACCGGGCCCTTCCCCAGGAAATTGCTGAAGGGGGCGAATATGGCAAAACCTCCGAGCTGGGGGAGTTGGATCATCGGAGTGTATTCGCCTCTCGCGATGCCCCAATGGATCCCCGTCGGCAGGCTCTTCCCGGCGAATTCCGCATAGGCGGCCGCCTCGTACCAGCTGATGCCCGACACCGGATAATTGCCTTGGCCCTCGGGAAAATCCCCGGCCTGCCAACCGGACGGACCAGGCAGACCCGTTTGATCGACGAATCCCTTGAGCGCTTCTTCCCAGGTCAGCTCTTTTCCGTCCTTGATGAATTTCTGCGTCCAGCATTTTTTGTTCCGGTATCCGCCTCCGTTGACGAATTCCTTATATTGCTTGTTGGTGACCTCATATTTATCGATATAGAAATCCGCCAGCTTCCCGACGGGCGTTTCCGCTCCCGTCACCCGCACCATGCCCGGCGAAATGCTTTCCTTTTTGTCCAGGATTCTCAGGAGATCATTGGGAACGACAATGTCGGCTTTCGTAATATCGCCATTCCAAGTGGAAGCCGCGGCCAGGACGGTTTCATAACCCTCCTTTTCCATTTTCCAGCGGAAGATCCCGATCGGCAGCCGGATCTTTTCGACGGGTGATACGCCCAGATAGGTCCATTCGCTCGCCGGAGCCGCATATTCTTTCATGAAGATCTTCGCGCCCGGAGGTTCGGTTTTGATAGTGACCTTCAAGGAGCATTTCGCAAAAAGCGCGGCCAGCTTGGGATCACGCGGGATGTAAGCTTCCGCTTTCTCCGCGAGTCGATAGACGGGCACGAGATTACGCCAACAATCATTGCCCTCGACAGCTTTCTTGATCTCGGGAAGGGCGACGTCCCGCGCCCAGCGGACCTGAGCTTGGTGTTTGAAAAACCGCGCTCCGAGAAAAGTCAAGGCGGCCAGAACGGCCATGGTCGGAACAACGACCCGGGGCTTGCGGAGGAGGCGGCCGAGCGTTTTCAGGTTCAGAACGCCGGATTCTGCGAGCTGAAGGCTCGTCTGATAGGCCCTCAGATCCTTGAGCATCTCTTCCGCTGATCCGTAGCGGGCCTCGCGGTTCTTCTTGAGGGCCCGGGCGATGACCTGCTGCAACTCGACCGGCACCGGGGGTTTCCGCAGCTTGAGAGACTTCGGCTCCTCGTGGACGATCGAATAGATGATGGAGACGTCTCTCTCGCCTTTGAACGGAAGTTCGCCGGTCAGCATCTCATAGAAGACAACACCGAGCGACCAGATGTCCGTGCGGCCGTCCAGCTCATCGCCCCGGGCCTGCTCCGGCGACATGTAGGCCACCGTGCCCAGCGTCGTCTGGCTCTTGGTCAGCGAGCTCCCGCCCCGCAGCTTGGCCAACCCGAAATCCATAACCTTGGCTTGGCCTTTTTCCGTCACCATGATATTCGCGCCCTTGATGTCGCGGTGGATGATGCCCTTGCGGTGGGCTTCGTCCAGGCCGGCGGCGATCTGGCTTGTGATCGCCAAGGCATCCTCGGTCTTCAGGGGCCCCTTCTTGATCTTGTCCCGGAGCGTTTCCCCTTCGACGTACTCCATAGCGATGTAGGGACGTTCTTCGCTCTCCCCGACCTCATGGATGACGCAGATGTTCGGGTGGGAGAGGGCCGCGGCCGCCTGGGCTTCGATGAGGAACCGCTCCTTGAGCTCGGGCGAGTTCATCAGGTGGGGCGGGAGGAACTTCAGGGCGACTAACCGCTTGAGCTTGAGGTCCTCCGCCTTGTAGACGACCCCCATCCCCCCGCGTCCAATCTCCTCAATGATCCGATATTTTCCGGCGATGAGGCTGTCCTTCGATACGGCATAAGCGGGGGTTTCGATGGTTTTCGTCAGGGAGATCGTGGGCGACCCCGCCTGGCTCAAGAGCGTCGCACAGTTGTTGCAGAACCTTGAGTTGTCGTTATTCTCGGAATGGCACTTCGGGCACTCGACGGGCATGGCTCCCCTCCGCCTATTTCTTTTCACTCCCCTCGAGCTTCAAGCGGCGAAAAAGAGCCTGAAAGCGCGGTTCGGACCGGAGGGAGTCGTACTGCGGCAACCGGAGATAGGGCAGGTTCGGATCGCGAGCTTCGTAGGCCCGCTCGAGCCACTCCAGGGCGTGGTCCTTGTCGCCGGCATAAATGTATAGAGGGGCGACCTCAGTCGGGAACGCCAGATTTTCGCGGGCGCGGACCGCAAGAATTTCGGCGCCACGCCTCGCCGCTCCCGGGAAGCCGGCCTCGGCAAATCCCCGGTCCAGCGCCGAATCCAGATCAGGGATCTGACGAATTTTGATGTTGTCTTTGAGTGCCGCGAGAGCCTCTTTGCCCATTCCCTTGCCCGCATAGAGTTCGATGAGCTCCCCGATGGCGACGGGATTGTCCGGCTGCAGCGCCTGCGCCTTACGGACCTGGGCGATGGCATCGTCATAGCGCCTCGCGAACTCGAGGTCGACGACGTAGAAGCTCTGGACCTGGACGTTGAACGGGTCGAGCTTTAGGGCGCGCTCGATCTGCCTCATGGCCTCTTCCGGACGGCCCATGATCATCAGGAAGTGCGAGTACATGGCCAATCCTTCCGGGTTATTGGGATTGAGCTCGACCGCGCGTGCCCATTCCGTCCCGGCCGCGGGCATGTTCCAATCGGCCCAGGTGTAGACGGACGCCAGCGCGTAATGCGACTCGGCCAATGTGTCATCGAGCGCCACAGCCTTGAGCGCCGCCGCCTTCATCTTCGGCACGGCCTCGCTCGGGGGAGACATCCCATTCTGGTTCCGGCAGGACCAGACCCAGGCGATGCCCGCGTAGGCGGCGGCGTAAATCGGGTCTTTCTGAAGGGCCAGCTCGAAGTACCGTTCCGCCGTGTCGAGGTCCCCTTTCGTCATCCTGACCCAGTATTGGGAACCCTTGATATACGCGTCATAGGCCTCGGGGTCGACCGTTCGGGATTTCGCCAAGCGTGCCTGCTCGGCCGGGAGGAGCTTGACGGCCAGCGCCCCGGCCACCTCTTTGGCCACGTCGTTCTGAAGGTCCAGGATGCCGGACATTTCTCGATTGAAAGTATCAGCCCAGACCTGTGTTTGGTTCCGCACCCTGATCAGCTCAGTCGTGATCCGGACCCGGGTTCCTTCACGCTGCGCGCCCCCCTCGAGCACATAGTCGACCCCGAGCTCGCGGCCGATCCGATCGATGGGCGTATTCGTTTTCTTATAACGACCCACAGACGTGTTCCCGATCACGCCGAGTATCTGCGGGTTGAGACTGCTGATCTGCGTATTGATCTCCTGCGTCAGGCCGTCGCTGAAGTACTCCTGCTGGGAGTCGCCTGTCAGATTCTTGAATGGAAGCACGGCCAGCTTGATGCTTCGCGTCGGAGCGGCTCGGCCGAGTATCCGATCCCGCAGTCCCCCGACATTGAAACCGACAAGAAGAATCAGTGCGATCCCCATGACGCCATACACATACGCCGTTCTTAATCCAAGAATCCTGCGTGCCGCGCGCCTGGCTTTGGCCCTGAGAGGCTTCAGGCCTTCCCTGACGGCCTCGACGTCTTCGCGAAACTCCCCCATAGTCTGATAGCGATCGGCCGGCTTCTTGACCAGGGCCTGGCCGACGATCTGGTCCAACTCGGCCATCGCGTCGGCAGGGGCCTTTTTCAGGGGCTGCGGCTCTTCATGGAGGATCGAGTAGATCACCGCCTGGTCGTGGTCTCCCCGGAACGGCAGCTTCCCGGTGAGCATTTCGTAGAGGACGACGCCCAGAGACCAGATGTCGGTGCGATGGTCCAGATCGCCGCCCCGGGCCTGTTCCGGCGACATGTATGCGACCGTGCCGAGCGTCGTCTGGCTCTTCGTGAGCGAGCTCCCGCCCTGGAGTTTCGCCAGCCCGAAGTCCATGACCTTGGCCTGGCCTTTCTCCGTCACCATGATGTTCGCGCTCTTGATGTCCCGGTGAATGATGCCCTTGTGGTGGGCCTCGGCCAGGCCGGCGGCGATCTGGCTGACGATACCGAGGGCTTCTTCTGACTTCAACGGCCCCTTATGGATCTTGTCCCGGAGCGTCTCCCCTTCCACGTATTCCATGGCGATATAGGGACGTTCCTCGCTTTCCCCGACCTCGTGAATGACGCAGATATTCGGGTGGGACAGGGCCGCGGCCGCCTGGGCCTCGATCAGGAAGCGCTCCTTGAGCTCGGGCAAGTTCATCAGGTGGGGTGGAAGGAACTTCAGGGCCACGCATCGTTTGAGCTTGATGTCCTCGGCCTTGTAGACGATGCCCATACCGCCCTGGCCGATCTCCTCGATAATTTTGTACTTACCGGCGACGAGGCTGCCCGTTTTCAATACCTGGAGAGGCGTCTCGAGGGTCTTCGTCAGGGACGCACCCTCCGGGCCCGCCTGGCCCAGGGGCGTGGCGCAGTTGCTGCAGAACCGGGAATTGTCGTTATTCTCGGCGTGACAGCGCGGACATTTCATGTCCCCGTCTCCCTTTTCAACAGTTGGGGGAAAGATAACACCCAAATAGAGGCTAGTCAACGGGAAGTCGCGAGTCGCTCACCCGACAGGCGTCAGACGATATCCGGCAGGTCATACTCTCCGAGCCGGAGCGGGTAGCGGCCGTACTCGCGGACGAGATTGACGACATACTCATAATTCTGGGCCGGGACGTTGCCGGGCACCGAGTGGTCGGATTGGAAGATGTAGCCGCCGCCCTTGGCCGCGTTCAGCTTGGTGAGGACGACGCGCTTGAGCTCCTCCTCCGAGCCCTGGGCCCAGGTCAGGACGTCCATGTTGCCGCAGAAAGCGATCCCATGCCTGTATTCCCGTCGCAGCTCGACGACGTCCAGCCCGGCCTTGGCCTCGAGCGGGTTAACGGCATCGACGCCGATCTCGACGAAATCGCCCAAGATGCGCCGGACGTCGCCGCAGCCGTGATAGATCACGGGCAGGCCGTTGGCGTGGCACTCGTCAACGATGTCCTTGACGACGGGCTTGAAGTACCTCCGCCAGTAAGCGGGCGAGAATAAAAGGTCGTTGCGGTAGGCAACGTCCCCCCAGATGACCAGGCCGTCGAGAAGGCCGCCCGAGGCCTGGATCTGGGCTTGCGTCAAGCCCAGCGCGAACTCGCCGATCCGCTCGACGAACCGCCCGACCTCGTCGGGATAGAGCCCGATCCAGAGCAAGGCGTTTTCCAGGCCGACCGTCCGCCACAGCAGCTCCTGGGCCTCGCAGACGCTCCCGTAGACGGGGATATCGGGGTGGAGCGACCGGACCGTCTCGATCCAGGCGGGAGAGTTCCGGGTGAAGCCGTCGCCCATTCCGGCGAGCTGGTTGTCGCCGGCGCCGAAGTAGCGGCGATCGTCCCACGGGTCGTCGAACTGGAAGGCCTTCATCTTCTCGATCGTGTCCGTGTCGAACCTGAGGAAGGCCGGCATCGGGTCGGCAAAGTTCTTCCGGATCACGGCCTCGAACCCCGTCCGGACGACGACGTGCTCCCGGGTTTCCTCGATCGTTTCGAACGGCTTGATATGCGGATCCATGTTGGGCACGGTGACGGTCCAGTCGAGGTCGTAGTACCGATAGATGTCCGTATCCGCGGGCAGGCCCAGCTCCCTCCGCCAGCGCTCGAGAAAACTACCCCAAAAAATATCGCTGATGGGGACGCGGTCCGCCTCCCGGTGGCCGAGCGTTTTCGTCATCCGGTCGAGCTTGGCGAGGCAGTTGGCCGAGCGTTCCATCGTGGTCTTTCCGCCTAATCCGTGTGGAAGACTTCTTCCATCCCCGCCCACCAGTCGCCCTCGGCCCGGCCCGGGACGGGCTCCTGCATGGGCATCGTGATCTTCCACCACTCCTGCGTCTTGGGGTCGGCGGCCATCTTGGCCATGTCGGAGGCGTAGTCTTTGCCGCGATATTCGAAATAGGCAAAGAGGAGGCCTTGCCAGTGGAAGATCGAATAGTTATGGACATGGCACCGGCGGATGGTCTCTAGGACCTCCGGCCAGACCTTGGCGTGATAGACTCTGTATTCCTCGAACTTCTCCGGCTTGATCCGGATGAGCTGTCCGTATCGTTTCATGTGCGCCTCCTATTCAGGGTCCCAGCCCCGATGTCCGTCTTATTTCGCGGCGGTCGGCCCGTCGAGCCCGAGCTTCACGATCGTGTCGAGCTTGTCCTGCTTGTCCGCCGGCATCCGGATGATGATACCGTCCCCCGTCTGCTCGATCTTCGCCTCGCCCCCGGTCAGGACGTTGCTCGAGACGATCTTCGCCTTCAGGGCCGGCAGCCTGAGCGAATCCCCGTCCCACTTGAGGACGTGAACGTAGGCGATATTCCCTTTATGCGTCATCCCGCCCCAGGCGCCGTTCCTGACCGGGCCGCCGCGCGTGCCGTAGATCGTTTCCCCGTACTTGCCGAGCCAGGCGCCGATGCCCTTGAGCACCTCCACCTGCCGGGGCTCGATCTCGCCGCTGGGCATGGGGCCGACGTTGAGCAGGAGATTCCCGCCTCCGGTCGCGCACTGGACGAGGATGCGAACGCACTCGTCTATGGACTTTATTTTGTCGTCGGGCTGCCACGACCACTGCGTGCCGATGGTCATGCACGTCTCCCAAGGTTTCTCGAGGTCGAATTCGCCGACCCGCTGCTCGGGCGTCGCGTAATCGGCCTCCGGGCCGACGCGCTGGACCTTGTAATCATCCATGGTGCCCATGTCCAACCGGTTGTTGATGATGATCCGGGGCTGAAGTGACCGGACGATCGCGTAGGTCTTCTCCTGGTCCCAGGGGGCCGGGCCGCCGTCCGTGTCGAACCATAGCCGGTCGATGCGCCCGTAGTTGCCGAGCAGCTCGCGCAGGTGGCCCTGCATTCGAGCGACATAGGCGGCGTTCCTGTCCGTCCGGCAATCCGGGTCACGCCAGTCCATCGGGGAGTAATACCAGCCGATTTTCATATCCGCGTTATGGGCGGCGGCCGCCAGTTCCCCGCAGATGTCGCGCTTGAAAGGGGAGCGGCCGATGTTGTAGTCGTCGACCTTCGACGGCCAGAGGCAGAATCCGTCGCAGTGCTTGGCCGTGAGGATCATGTACTTCATGCCGGCCGCCCGGGCGATGGCCACCCATTCCTGGGCGTTGAACTTGACCGGGTTGAACTGCTTATAGAGGTTGTCGTAGATCTCGACAGGGATCTCACCCTTGCCCTCGATGCCGCGCCGCTGCCCGCCGCGCGACCAGCTGATCTCGGTCCCCTTCAGGCTGATCGGGCCCCAGTGGATGAACATGCCGAAATGCATGTCCTGCCAATCCTTGAACGCGGCCTGGTTGGCCTTCGGCTTCGGACCGGTGCCGCTGCCCACGGCGACTTGCGCGGAGATGACCGCGTTCCCTGCGATGAGCAAGAGAAACAAAAGCAAAAAACGGTGGTTCGCGAAGGACCGAATTTTCATGACCGTTCCCTCCCCCTAGCAGATTCCCCGGCTATAGTCATTGATGGCCTGTGTGTGTCGGATTTTATAACAAATCCGGCTTCCATGAACAGGGGAGAATAGGCCCGGGAGGGCATTCCCCGTCATATTTGCCGCCCGCGCAAAGAGGGGAATCGAATATCCTACTTGCCCACGAGGTGCGAGACCGGGACGGCCTCCAGGTTGTACTTCTCGAACAGGCGGAAGCTCGATTTCAGGACCTGGACGGTTTCCGGGAAAGGATGGCAGATGCCGACGGCCTTCCCCTTTTTCTGGGCCGTTTTGAAAAGCTCGATAAGCCGGCCCCTGATGCGACTCCTGTCCGCGTCCGCGTCCAGGAAGACATCTCTCTTGAGCGCGGGAATGCCCATCCCGAGCGCTTCGTCGTAAGCCACGGTCTGGGCCGTCGTCCGGCTGTCCACGAAGAGCAGGCCCTTGTCCTTCATCGGCGCGAGGAGCATCCGCATCAGCGTCGCGTCTGCCGTGAACTTCGAGCCCATGTGATTGTTGACGCCGTCGACGAAGGGGACGCGGGCGAGGCTCGTCTCGAAGGCCTGGACGATCTCGTTGGGGCTCATCGCGGCCATGATCATCCCCTCGGTGTCAGTCGCGGCGTCGTGGTTGTTCAGGGACTCGAGGGGCAGGTGGAGAAGCACTTCGAGGCCGTTCTCGTGGGCGAGACGAGCCGTCTCCTGGGCATATTGGCTATAGGGGAGGACCGAGACTGTTATCGGCTCCTTCAAGCTGAGGATGTCATTGAGCACCTCGAGGCTGTTGCCCATGTCGTCGACGATGAGCGCCACGTAGCCCCGGATGCGCTTCTTCGCTGGCGGCGGTTCCTTGAGGGTGGGCGTCGGTTCGGCCTTGGGCTTGGTCGCCGCGGGCGCTGCCTCAGGCGTCAAGACCGGTCCCGCCGGGAGCTTGACCTCGGGCCCGGCGGCGGGCTTTGCTTCCGGGGCCGCGAAGAGGTAGGACCGTTCGCCCTTCCGCGAATTCATGTAATCGAGGGTCACGACCGAAACGACCGCCGCGCCCAGCATGATGGCCGTGATCAGGTTGAAGGTCGGCCAGGGCTCGCTTCCTTTTTTCGGCGGCGGCTTGTTGATCATCCGTCAGAGCTTGGGGAGGAGGGGAAGGGTTTTCTGGAAATACGCCTTGTCGCTCTGATCCGTGACCGGGATGGTGACGTCGGGACTCAGTCCCTGGCCCCAAAGCGAACGCCCCGACGGCAGGGAAAAGACTTCTCGGACGAGGATGATCGAACTTTCATCCTTCAGGGGGAAGCTTTCCGTCATGGCGACGACACCGGGCGTGGGCAGGCCGAGGACCTTGGCTTTCCGGACTTCCTGGAGGACTCCGGCGACGAACTCGGCGGGGCCGATCGTGGCCGGGCCGGCCCAGACCGCGACGGGGACCGCGCCCAGCGCGGCCTCGGCGGGGCAGGCGACGGACTCCTTAGCCCCGCCCCGCTTCTCGAAAGAACCCACGGCGGCCGCCTTGAGGAAGAGATTGGCGAATGCCCGCGCCTCCTCGAAGTCCCCGTCCGGGCAATTCCGGAGGTCGAGGATGAGCGGTTTCTTCTTGCTCTTGAGGGCCGGCAGGACGCTCTTCCTGATCTCGGCCGCGAGCGAGCGCGAAAAATCATGAATGCTCAGGATCGCCGGCTGTCCCGGCGCGGACGAGAAAGCCCAGGCGCGCGGGAAGAGATGGGCCCGCGGCAGGGAGAGCTCGCGGGCCTCGTTGCCCCTGAGGATCTTGACTTGGACGGGCTTTTCGTCCGTCCCGCCGAGGAGGAGGTTGACCTCGGTCAGGCTCATGCTCAGCGTGTTGTGGTGGCCGATGGCGCTCACCAGGTCCCCGAGCTTGACCTCGGCTTTGTCCCCGGGCGAGCCCGGGACGACCCCGACGACCTGTGGGAACGTGCCGTATCTCTTGAAGACGATGAGGCCAGGGCCCGTGTCCCCGCTCGTCCGGGCGGCGTATCGCGCCGTGAGATCTTTATTGAGGTAGCTCGAGAGCGGGTCGAGCGAATTGACGATGCCCCGGTAGGTGCCCTCCGCCGTCTGGACGGGGTCGCGCTCATCGAGGTAATCGTTCCGGATGAGGTCCATGAGGACATCCACGAGCTGGAAACCCTTGGGCCAGGAGCCGCGCTGGGACTTCCCGGGGAGGATCCTCGTCTGGACGAGGAAGAACAGAAGGGCGGCCACGAAGACCGTCAGCAGGACCAGGCGGTATCTCGGGATCTTCATTTTAAAATGGACATCCATTTTATCACCTTCGTTTCAGCCATTGCAAGGGATCGAGGGCCTTGGTCTTGTACCGGACCTCGAAGTAAAGGCACTCCCCGTTGAGGGACCCGGAATCCCCGACCAGGGCGACGGGCTGGTCCGCCCGCACCATGTCCCCGACGTTCACCAGGAACTGCGAGCAGTGGCCGTAGAGGGTGTAGTAGGTCATGCCGTGGTCCAGGATGAGGAGGTTCCCGTAGCCCTGGAAGTAGTCGGCGAAGGCGACCTTGCCCGCGTGGACGGCCAGGATGAGGGATTTGTCCTTGGCCGGGGCGATCTCGACGCCGTTGTTCATGACGATCGTGTTGAAGCGCGGGTGTCTCTGCAGGCCGAAGGATGTGATGACCCTGCCTTCCAGGGGCCAGGGAAGCTTCCCGCGCCGCTCGTAGAGGGGGACGAAGGCCGAAGGCAGGGCCCATTGTTCATCGGCGATCTTCTTCATCATGACCTGGAGCTGCTCGGCGCTGTCGCGGAGTTCCCGGATGGCCTGCTCGTGGGTCTGCCGGTTCCTCCGGATCTCCTGGACGAGATCGGAGTACTTCCGCTGCTCCGCCTCGAGCTCCTGCTTCTTGAGGCTGGTTTCACGGAGGATCTCGGCGACGTCCTTCTTTTTCGCGGCCAGGCGGCCCTCGGCCTCGCCAAACTCCGCAAGGGTCTTGAGGTAGGCCGCGACCGTGTCTTCCTGGTAGCGGGCGAGGAGCGTCAGGCGCTTGCTTTCCGTGGTGTAGGCCTCGAAGTCCCGGGCCTGGAGCATGAAGTGGAAGAAATTCAGCCGGCCGAACTTGTAGAGCGTCACCAGCGTTTTCTCGATGGCGGCGTTGTCCCTTTCGAGGTTGGCCTTGAGGTCGCGGACGTTCCCCTGGATCCCGTTGAGCTCGGCCCGGGCCTTCTCCATCTGGACATTCCAGGCCGCGATCTCCCGCTCGACGAGGGCCTTGTTGAGGTTGATCCGGGCCAGGTTCGAAAGGACGGACGATTCCTTGAGGGCCTCGGCCTCGATCTTGCCCCGGAGCTCGCTGATCTGCCCGTTGATCTTGGCCAGGCGCTTCTCGAAGTCCGAGAGGTCCTGTTTCGGAGCGGAGGATTGGGCGAGAAGGAGTCCGAGACCGGCCAGAAGGGCCAGGGTGAGGGCAGGGGCGAGGACGGATGAGTGAGTGAGGGGGCCTGCGAGCGGACGATAAACTCTCATTATCTTATTTATAGCATAAATGGGAGACGATGATGAAGACCGCTTCCCTTTGCGTTCTGCTGGAGCTGTGCTATAATTTAATCAAGTTTTCTTTCGCCGGCTGGAGAAAACTTCAATCCACCAATGAATCATTTTTCCCTTTTTCTGCTGTTCATTAAAAGAGCCGGCATAGTCGTTGGCGGGCGCGATTAGCGGCGCGACATGACGGACATATCGCTTCAATGAAAACGAAATCGCGGGCGATCCTCTTCCGCATCGGCGGCCTGGGAGACCTCCTCGCCGCCCTTCCCGCGATCTCCCTCGTGCGCAGGAGTCTTCCCGGGTTCTCTCTGAGCCTTGCTGGACGTCCGGAATACGGCGGGCTCCTTGAACGGGCGGGGCTCGTGGACGAGGTCCTTTCCTTTGAGGACGCCCGGATGGCGGCGTTATTCGCGGGCGGAGGTCCATCCGGTCCCGGCGTCGATGAAAAAAGTAAAATCAGTACAAGGAGAACCGCGCCGCTGGACGGTTTTGAGCTGGCCGTGGGCTGGTTGAACCGGCCCGGCCATTGGCCCGCCGATGATTGGTGGGCCGGGCAGGGGATCGAGCGAGCGTTATTCGTGCCCTACGAGAACGGCGCTGCCGTGCCAATGAGCCGCTTCTTTTTCGACCGTACTCGCGACTTTTTGAACACTTACGGAATAAAGGCCCAAGTCGTTAGCGTTTCTTCCAGCGCAGGGGCTGTCGGAGCGTTCGCTGCAAGCCGGGATTTCGCCGCTAACGCCACTGATATGCCTGCCTTCGATCCGGCCGCGCCCGATCCCGATAGGCTCTTCGACGACTGCGCCCGCCTGCCTCTCCCGGGCGGCCTCAGAAAAAAAGCCCTCGATGACCTCCGCCTCCGGGAGCTCGGGAAGAGCGAACAGCGGCTCGTCGTCCATCCCGGAAGCGGCGGCCGCGCCAAGCGCTGGCCGCTCCCGAGCTTCATCGAGGTCATTCGCCGGACCGCCTCGCTCGGCCTGGAGGGAGTCCTCGTCACCGGGGAGGCCGAAGCCGATCTCGAAGCGCCACTCCAGGCATTTTCGCTCCCCGCCGGTTGGACGCGAGCCTCGCGTCTTCCGGCCGATACGCTGGCGGGTCTCCTCGCGGGGTCGACTCATTATCTCGGCAACGACTCCGGGCCAACGCACCTCGCTGCGGCCTGCGGCTCGTCTGTCCTCGCCCTTTTCCGCGAGGATAACCTGCCGGCCTGGCGACCGTTCGGAAGGACGCGCCTTATGGCTGCTCCATCTATGCCGGAGATCCCGCTCGACAGCGTCCTGGCCGCGCTTGACGGTTTTTTCGCCTCATAGAGATGCCGGCAAGGCGACAATCCTACTCATCCACCCTGCGCTCGTCATTCCCCACATCTTGTGGCCGCGGCGCCGCCCACAAAAAAAGTGTTTTTTCTTGTATTTTTTGTTTGCAATATCTTTCGGCTCTGGTATAATGATACCGGCTCTCTTTGGCCGGCTGGAGAGGGCTCCCTCAAAAAACTAATCATCACCCCCCTTTTGCTGACCTCAGCCGGCACCTCACCCCCCCCCCGGGTGCCTCGCGCACAAATCCGCGTTTTCCGAGCCGCGCGTTTGTGATATGATACCGGCGAAATCCCCGGAGCTGGACAAAGATGGGAAATAAAGACTGGAAGACGGAACTGAAGAATCATTTCGAGAACATGCGCATCCTGGAAAAATGCCAGGCGGAAACGCTCATCCACTTCGAGCAGTTCTGCGAGTTCATCGTCGAGCCCGCCTTCGAAGCGCTCGTGGAAGAGATCGCTTCGTTCGGCGTGAAAGCCCGGATCCAGAAAGCGAAGGGCCGCGACATCCGCCTCAGCCTTTCTTTTCCCGGCCGCAAGGACGAGCAGTTCCACTACAAGATCTCGATCCCCAGCAACTCGGTCGAGCTCCGGCTGGCCCTGGTGACCAAGGGGCGGAAGAACCTGACGTCGGACTACAAGACAACGGAAGAGGCGTTCATGCCGGACCTGAGCCCCGCCGAAGTCCTCAAGCTGACCAAGGACGACGTCATCCTCGACGTCCTCGAGCATTACCGCAACTTCAGCTACGAAGCCCTGACCTCGCCCGATTGACGGGCCGGACCGGTCCATGGGTCCACAGCGAAAAGGTCTTCCCGCCAAACTCCTCACGCTAATCCTGAACATCGGCGTCGACCCCCGGGATTCCGAGTACATCCGCCTCATCAAGAGGATCTGGTATGTCGCCACGGCCGTCTCCCTGCCCGTGAGCCTCTCCTTCACGGTCAGCGAATTCGCGAGCGGACACACAGTCAGCGCCGCCGGGTTCCTCCTATCTTTTTTCCTCTTCCTAGCGGTCCTCGTGGACGGCGCTAGGCGTCCGGGGCATTTCGAACGCAACGCCCTCTATATCCTCGCGTATTTTGTCGTAGGCCCGGCCGTCATGACCGTTGCGTTGGGAGGTGTTTGGCGCTCTCAGGGTGCCATCATGATCGGGCTCCTCGGTCCTCTCTTCGCCCTGCTCTTTCCCGCGAGACGCCGGGCGTTTTATCTTTTCGGAATATACGCGGCTCTTGTTCTGGTGATAGGCGTTTTTTGGCCCTTTCCCCTCGAGCGGGGTTCGTCGCCGCTCGGACTGAACCCGTTCCAATTCTGGTTCGGCTTCCTCATCCTCCTCGGATTCATTTTCGGAGGCATGTATTTTTTCGTTGTCCAGCGCGAAAAGGCCCATATCCTCCTGGGGCTGGAGAAAGAGAAGTCCGAGAGTCTCCTCCGGCGGATCGAGAAGGACTTGACCCAGGCGGCCGAGATCCAGAAACGCCTGCTCCCCGGGGACAATCCGCGGTTCGAGGGCTTCGACATCGCCGGGGCGAATATCCCGTGCTATGAGGTGGGAGGCGACTATTACGATTTCGTGCCCATCGACGCCGACCGGCTGGGTATCGTCATCGCCGACGTTTCGGGGAAAGGGATCAGCGCCTCGCTCCTGATGGCCTCGCTCCGGGCGGCGCTCCTGGCCGAAGTTCGGGCGGATTTCGACGTGGCAGGCATGACGGGGCGCCTCAACGATTTCGTCCACAGGAGCACGGACTCGGCAAGCTTCATCACCTTTTTCTTCGGCGCGCTCGACCGCCGGACCGGGGAGCTCCGCTATGTCAACGCCGGCCACAATCCGCCTTTCATCGTCCGGAGGTCCGGCGGGATCTCGGACCTCGGCACGTCGGGTTTAGCCCTGGGGATGTTTCCCGGCACGCGCTACGAGTCCAGGACAGAGTGGCTGGAGGCGGGGGACACCGCAGTCCTGTTCACGGACGGAATCGTCGAGGCCCGGAACGGGGAAGGGAAGGAGTTCACGGAAGAAAGGTTCCGCGAGGCCGTCGCGCGTAGCCGGGACCTTCCGGCCGGCGAGCTCCGCCGGAGAGTCCTCGAGGACGCCCGCTCCTTCGCGGCCACCGGGCAGCCGTGCGACGACATCACCCTCGTCGTCGTCAAGAAAACGGGCGCGGGCGACCCCGCCCTGCTGAAGTAACTCTATTTCAGCCGCTTGAAAATTTCCCTTCGCAGGTGGTAAATTGATGCCGGGCGGATTACCTCTGAGGAGACCCGGCCACAATGAAACGGATTCATTCGGTGAGATTCAAACGGCTCAATAAGGTCGTCAAGAAGCTCGGCCTTTTCTGGCCGGCTCTAAAAAAATTCAATGGTGACAACGGCTTTTTCTTAGCTTCGGGGATCACCTTTAATATCCTCGTCAACTTGATTCCCTTTATCATGCTGCTATTGGCGTTGCTAGGAACTTTTCTCTACAACGACCAAGAAGTGCTCAACCATATTCGCGCTTATTTCAGAGATGTGGCTCCGGCGTTGGATCCAAAGATCACGAAAAACATTACGGACGTCATCCAGCACCGTCAGATTGTGGGAGTCTTAGGATTTATCGGTTTGCTCTGGTTCTCCACATGGGTCTTCAGCTCCCTGCGGATCGCTTTCGATATCGTTTTCCGGGTGGAGAAGAGCAGGGGAATGTTGCGTGGGGTCGGCATTGATCTCTTGATGATCCTGCTGGCGGGACTCCTCCTCTTCGTGAGCATGTTCCTGAGCTCCGCGATGGCCATCCTACATGGTTACCGGGGACATATTCCAGTGGTGATAGGGCCGACGCTTCAATGGATCCTTAAATACGCGCTCCCTTTTATCCTCACCTTTTGCATGTTTTTTTTGATTTACAAAATCATCCCTCATGAGAAGGTCCATTTCAAATCCGCCCTTCAGGCGGCTCTCCTCACGGGCGTGCTTTGGGAACTTACAAAACATCTTTTCACTTGGTATGTCCTCCATATCGCCCGCTATGCTAATCTTTTTGGCTCATTAAATACCTTGGTCCTATTTGTTTTGTGGGTCTATTATTCGTCGACGATTGTCGTCGTGGGCGGGGAGTTCGCCTATTTCTTGGAAGAAGATCGACACCGACCGGACGAAGGCCTCTCCGTCGCGGCCCCGCTGAAGTGACCGAACTTTATTTCAGCCCGTTGACGACGTCCAGGACCTTGAACAGGTAATCGTAGCTCGGGCGGTCCGTGGTGTTCTGCCCCATGTATTTGAAGAGCAGGACGCCGTTCCTGTCCAGGATGAAGACGCTCGGGATGTTCTGGTCGACCTTGCTCCCGCTCCACTCTGTCTGGAAGAGGCCGAGCCGCTTCGAGACCGCCCTGTCGGCGTCGATGAGGACCGGGAACGGGTCCAGGATCTCGCCCTTGCTCAGGCTGAAATCCTTGGGGAAGAACTGACGCCACCGCGTCATCCGGCGCTTGCCCGCCTCGTCGAGCTTGGTCGGGTCGGTCGGGTTCTTCCCCTCCCTGATCTTATCGAGCTGCCCGGGAAGGGCCTCGAGCCAGGATTGGACGATCTCCCGGCTGTAGGGGAAAACGACCAGGACTTCGACGTTGTATTTCTTCCGGATCTGCTGGGCCTTCTCGAGCTCGGCGAGCTCCACGTACCGGTAGTTGCAGATCGTGCACCAGTAGCCCGGGGCCGCGTAGCCGCGCACGAAAATGATCATGACGTTCTTGCCCTTGAGCTGGGAGAGCGTCACAGTGCCGCCCTGGTAGGTAGGCAGGCTGAAGTCCTGCATGGGCTGTTCGATGATGGCGGGCTTCATCTCGGGCTCCTGCGGCTTGGCCTGCGGTGTCTGGGCCTGGGCCGTCCCCTGCGCCTGTTGCGTCTGCTGCGCCGGGGCGGGGCCCGCGAGCGTCAGCCCGACAACGACCACCGCCAGGCAAATGCCGAGCCAGAGCTTCCTCACGTTGATGCTCATCGTCTCTCCTCTATCCGTTTTTTATCGATTTCTTTATTTCTTTTCGTCGGATCTCTTTTCCGGATTTTCCGCCAGGCGCTTGGCGGCCTTGCTCAAGGCCTCCTGGATACGGGCCCGGGCCGCTTTCGGGTCAGGCTCGTCGAGGATGAGGATACCGTTCGGCCCGTTCCAGCCGAAATAGAACTTGCGGCCGGCCACGGTCCGTCCCTGCATGATCTGGTCGAGGATCGTCACGTCCATCCTATACTCGTTGAACATGGCAAGGACCTTGTCCACGAGGTTCGCCGGAGGGGGCCCCTTGAAATGGATGAGGATGAGCTTGGACGGCCCCGGCCCGTACTTGGCCGAGTAGGCCTCGGCCAACCCTTCCTTGAATCCCCAGAAATCGGCCCCGAGGAGCGGCGATTCGTTGGCTGCCGCCACGTCCCCGCAGATGTACCGCTCGGTCCCGGGGAGGAGGCTGAACTCGGGCATGCAGGAAAAGGCCTGCGGCCGGGGGGTTTCGGCGGCCGGGAGGGCGCGGTCGAGCGAAAAGACGAAGGTTTCGACCTCGTCCTGCGTACACCCGGAGGAGAGGATGTTGATGTAAAGGTCGCCCTTGACGAGGTTGGTCTGCTCCACTCCGATCCAGTGGGCCGTCTTGATTCCGGGGGAAACGGTTTCGTTGCCTTCGCGCCTCGTCGAGAAGATGCCGAAAGCCGCCGCCGGGGAGGCCATCCGGTAGATCTCGAGGGTCATTCCCTTCCTCTTCGCGGCCGGCTTATCCGGGACGAGCTCGTAGACCGTGAGGTTCCGGAAGCCGTACTGGAGGAAGATCTCGGCGCCGCCGTCGACATACCCGTAGAGGGTTTCCTTCGCGAAAGTCCGCGGCGTGCCGGAGACGACCCAACCGGCGATGCCCGCGACCCCCATGAAGTCGGGTGGCAGATTCCTCTGGCTGGTGTCCTGGCTGGCCTGTTGGCCCTGAGGGATCATGGCGGCCGCTGCCGCAACCGTGCTTGCGTCCGCGAAAACCGTCATCCCCGCCGCAGCCACGATCGCCGCTGCCAAGCTGATTCGTTTCTTCTTCAAAGCCGCTTTCAATATATTTCCCTTGCCTCAACTCTACCACAAAGCGGCCCTCCGATAGCGTCGGGAATGTATCGATAGCGCCCGACTGCCCACGCGCCGCGCCGCCGAGCCCCAGTCCCTCGGCGATCTGAAGGAAGGCGCTCCGGCCGCTGGCGTCAAAGGCCACCTGACCCGTCCCGAAGAAGAGGACCGCCTACGTTGACATCTCGTAGTTCATAAGAATATATAAGAAGCAGCGCAACGAGGACGCGATGAAAAGACGTGTTTTTCTCACCTTCTGCCTGAGTGCGTGCCTGATTGCGGTCGCGAACGCATCCGCTCCTCCAACATCCGGCCCGGAACAGGCCGCGGCGCTGGAACGCAAGATCAATCTCATCAGCGACCTCATGAGCCAGCGTCAATTGGCGGCGCGGATACTGAACGACCTGAGCACGGCTCTCCCTGACCGGGTCTGGCTGACCGAGGTCATCTATGACGCCGGAGGGATCCGGGTCAAGGGCAACGCCCTGTCCAACAACCTCCTTGCCGACTATGTCTCGCGCCTCGAAGGAAGTCCCGATCTGATGGAGGTGAATCTCCTCTCGTCTGTCCAGAGACGGGCCCGGAATCGTGAATACCAGGAATTTGCGCTCCGGGCGCTTGTCAAGGACACTCGCAGGGTGAAGCTCTCCAGGCCCCGACCAGGGTCAGGCTCCGACGCCGTGGCCGCGCTGGCCAGGCGATTGGAGGAGCTCGAGAAGGCCATGCCGGCGCGGAAGGAAACCGCCGAGATCCTGAGGCAATTGCAGCAGGCCGCCAACGATTCGCGATTGAGTATCACAAAATTCGTCCCGGGAAGCGAAATTCCCAGGGAATTCTACAGCGAATGGCCCATTTCGATCGAGGTCACGGGGAGCCGTCAAAGTCTCAGGAGGTTTTTCGACAGGGTGGCTGATTTGCCGCGGCTCTGGGTGATAACGAAATATTCTTTCAATGCCGTTTCGAATCAGGACCCCGATTCACCGGTTCGCGCGTCGCTCACGGCCCATACATACTTTTTGAGTGGATCCCCGTCGGGCTCGTAGAACAACGAACCCGGACGGCGCGACAAAGCTTCTGATAAAGGAGCAGCAGAGAGGGGGGAAAATGGAATATCAAAGAGTGACCTTCCACCGGATGCTTTTGGTTGCCTCGGCACTGACCGTTCTCTTGCGGTTGTCGGCAGCCGCCCAGACCGAGTCCATCGACTTCAGGGGCCTCGCTAAGAAGGCGTCTCCGGCCGTGATGCTGTTGGTCGTCTCCGATGCCTCCGGCAAGGAAATCGCCGCGGGCACGGGGTTTGTCGTTTCCGCCGACGGACAGCTCATGACCAGCTACCGCGTCATCGCGGGGGGGAAAACTGCGACCGCCAAAGCAGAAAACGGCACGGCTTTTCCTGTTAAAGGCGTGCTTGTCACCGACCCCAAAAACGACCTCGCCCTGCTCAAGATAGAAGGGAAAGACCTCCCATTCCTGACAGCCAACGCCGGCCAGAAAATCCAAGTGGGAGCCCGCATAGCGATCATTGGCAGCCCTCTTCGGTCACAAGTTCCCATGTCCGAAGGGACCGTGTCGGCCGTCCGCGGGATGCTCATCGGGGGCGTCCAATTGCTTCAGATCACAGCAGCCATCCCGGCCGGCGCCGCCGGATCGCCTGTCCTGGACGCCAAGGGCGACGTCATCGGCCTGGCTTCAGCATCGCTGCAGGGCGGACAGGCGCTTAATTTCGTTGTCCCGGCCGAGGCCGTCCATGCGCTGATGACCCAGGCCGGGAAAGCGCCTGCCCCTCAACCCCTCGACGCTTGCCTCGTCGGCGGTGATGAGAAGATGTTCGCCGACCCCGTATCCTGGGCGGCGACACTGGCCGAAGCGGCTCAGGATAACACGCAGATGCTGAAATGCCGCCGGGACCTGGCCCGCCGCTACCCGGGGAATTCCACGGCTCAGAGATTCTTGGGGCATGCCTGCAGGGACACGGACTTGCTCGACGACGCGGTCGCCGCCTACAAGCAGGCCACCAAGCTCAAGCCCGACGACGCCTACTCGTGGCGTGGCTTGGGCAACTGCCACATGAAGGCCGGGCGCACGGACGAGGCCACGGCCGCCTTTGAGCAAACGGTCAAATGGAACCCGAGCGACGCAGAAGCATGGTGCCTTCTGGGCGCTTGTCATGGAATCGCCGGGCGCACCGACGACGCGACGGCCGCCTTCCAACAGGCGGTCAAAGTGAGACCGGACACCGCAACAGCTTGGTACAGCCTGGGCGCCGGCTACGACAATGCCGGCCGGCTTGACGATGCGGTTGCCGCCTATAAACGGGCCGCCGAATTGAAGCCGGACAGCGCCGAGCTATGGCGCGCTCTGGGCCTCGCCTACGGGAAAGCCGGGCGCTATGAGGACGCCATCCCCGCCTACAAGCAAGTGATTAAACTGATGCCTGAAGACGCCTCAGCCTGGTTTTACCTGGGGACCAGCTATGTCATGACAGAGCGCGATGATGACGGTATGACCGCCTTCAAACAAGCTGTCAAACTGAAGCCGGACTACGCTGAAGCTTGGTATGATATAGGCTTTTGCTCCGGAAGAGCCGGGCGGCTAGAGGACTCTATTGCCGCCTACGAGCACGCCGTCAAATCAAGCCCGGACTACTCTAAGGCATGGTGTAACTTGGGGATTGCTTACAGAAACGCCGGGCGCATCGACGATGCGATCGCCGCGTCCAAGGAGGCCGTCAGACTGAATCCGGGCGAATTCTACTCATGGTTCAACTTGAGCAACTGTTACATGATTGCCGGGCGCAACGACGACGCGATCATCGCTCTCAGAGAATCCGTCAGACTGGAGCCCGGCGACGCCGAAGCCTGGAATAACTTAGGCGTCTGCCACCTCAATGCCGGACACAACGAGGATGCAATCGCGGCCTTATCACAGGCTGTCAAGCTGAAACCGGACTATGTCGACGCCTGGGTGAATCTCGGCAAAAGCTATGGAAAATCCGGCCGCAACGATGACGAGGCCGCCGCCTATAAAGAGGCCATCAAGCTCCAGCCGGGCCACGCCGACGCCTGGTACAACCTGGGCGTCTGTTACAGGGAAATGGGACGCAAAGACGACGAGATCTCCGCCTACAAGCAGGCCATCAAGATAAAGCCCGATTATCAAGATGCCTGGTACAACCTGGGCGTCGGCTACTGGACTTCTGGTCGCGACAACGATGCAATCGCCGCCTACAAGGAAGCCATCAGGCTCAAGCCGGACGACCGCGCAGCCTGGGACAATTTGCATGCGTGCTACGTAACGGCCTTGGTGCGAGCCGGGAATGACCCCGCCAAGAAGGCCGCCGTTGAAAAAGCCATGAAAGAGAACCCGGCCGACGCCAATGCGTGGTTCGCCCTGGGCGAGCGTTACCTGAAGGGCGGCCGCACGGATGATGCCATTCTTGCCTATAAGAAGGCTGTCGAAATGAAACCGAAGCTGGCCGAAGCATGGTATGCTCTGGGCGCCTGCTACGAAAAGGCGGGCCGCAAAGCCGATGCCGCGGCCGGGTTCAAGCGCGCCAAGAAATTGAAGCCGGATTTGTTTAAGAAATAGCGTTGATCCGTCCTGGCCCGCGGTCCAGGCATCGCCTCCGCGAAGCAACCCTTCTGCCCGGATCGCGTATATCATCGTATGTGCTTATAGAAGGAGTATTCGCATGAACCGTGCCCACTGGAAACCCTTTTTATTCCTTCTTCTCGCGCTCTCCGCCTTCGCCTTGGCGGCCGCCTCCGGCCAGGCCTATGCTCAATCCGGCGCAGATCCCCGGATCGGCCACGTCGAAAACGGACTGCTGCCGCCCGTCCTCGTCAAGGGGCAAAAAGCCTGGAACATCCTCGACCGGATAAAGCTCTACAACGTTCCGGGCGTGAGTATCGCCGTCTTCTTCGACAACAAGATCCAGTGGGCCAAGGGATACGGTGTCGCGGACAACGGAACGAAAGAGCCCGTGACCGAAAAGACACTCTTCGTCGCCGGCTCCATCAGCAAACCGGTGGCGGTGATGGGCGTCCTCCGGCTGGTCCAGGAAGGGAAGCTCGGGCTCGACGCGAACATCAACTCCTTCCTCACCTCGTGGAAGGTCCCCGAAAACGCGTTCACGGCGAAACAGCCCGTCACCCTGCGGCGGATCGCGAGCCACAGCGCCGGCCTGACGGTGCACGGATTCCGCGGCTACGCCCCGGGCGAGCCGCTCCCGACGCTTATTGATATCCTCAACGGCGCCCCTCCCGCGAACTCGTCCCCCATCGTCGTCGACATCGAACCGGGCTCCACGTGGCGGTATTCCGGGGGAGGCCTGACCATCATGCAGCTCGCCCTCATCGACGTCGAGAAAAAGCCCTTTCCCGAGGTCCTCAGCGAAAAAGTCCTCGGACCGATCGGGATGACGAGCAGTTCCTACGAACAGGCCATGGCGCCCGACCGCCTCAAGCTCGCCGCCTCGGGCCACGACGCAAGCGGGAAGGTGATCGAAGGAAAGCGCTTCATCTATCCCGAGATGGCCGCCGCCGGGCTCTGGACGACCCCCACCGACCTCGCGAAGTTCGCGATCGAGGTCGGGCGCTCCGTTCGCGGGGAATCGAACAAGGTGCTGACCAAGGAGACGGCCAAGCTCATGGTCACTCCGCAGATCGTCATCCAGGGAACGACCGAAATGGCCCTCGGGCTTTTCCTCGAACGCCACGGTTCCGAGGTGTATTTCGGCCACGGCGGCCAGGACACGGGCTTCGTCGCCTCTCTGCTCGCCGACCGCGACGGGGGATACGGTGTCGCCATCATGACGAACTCCGACGGCGAGGGGGCCGGCTCCCTCATCAACGAGATCACCATGAGTATAGCGAAAGAGTACGGCTGGCGGGGCTACGTGCCCGTGCCCTATGACGTCATCTCCCTCGAGGCCAAGGCGCTCGCCCCGTTCCCGGGGAGATACACGCTCGATTCCGATAGCACGCTCGCCGTGAGCCTGGAGGGCGGACGCCTCATGGGCAAGATAACCGGCGGGACCGCCTTCGAGCTTCTGCCCATTTCCGCGGCTGAGTTTATCCGCACCGACGCGCCCGTAACCTACACGTTCGCGGACGGGAAAGGCACGCCCTCAGGCAGTGTGACGTTGAAATCCAGCCGCGGGACGAGGACCGTGCCCCTGGTCCCCGAGGAGTTCAAGGCTCCGGCCGACTGGCTCGAGGCGGGGGACACGGTCCGCGCCGTCGAAGGCTACCGGTCCCTCTGGAAGAAAGATCCGAAAGATCCGAACGTCGCCGAAACCCGGCTGAATTCCATGGGCTACCAGCTTCTCTCGGACAGAAAGATGGCCGAGGCCATCGCCCTCTTCAAGCTGAACGTCGAGCTCCACCCCGATTCGTGGAACGCCTACGACAGCCTGGCCGAGGGATACATGAAGAACGGGGAGAAGGCCCTGGCCATCAAGAATTACGAAAAGTCGCTGGCCCTCAACCCGAAGAACGCCGCCGCGGCGAAGAAGCTGGAGGAGCTCAGACGCCTTCCTCGACCTTGAAAACCAGGTCGCCTTCCCGGACCGGCTCTTTCACCTTTACGCCGGCTGTACCGCCCACCTTCACTTCGGGGATGGATTGATGCTCCAGCTGCAGCGATTCCACCGGCTGCGAAAAGTCGCTGGTGTGCCCCTTGATGTGGATGATCTCCCCGATCTTCAGGCTGTCGGCCGTGACCTCGATAATGGCCACGTTGATTTTGTGGAAGAAATGCGTGACGTGCCCGATTTCTTTTTCCATCATCCCTCCTTGGGTGCCATAGTAAAAATAGCAAAATGAGGAGCGCTTGACAAGGGCTTTTGCAGCCGGCTAAAAAACCCGTTATCGCTTCCCCGTTGGAAGAAACCACTAGGATGCCCAAGCCCGAGGTTGCCGGTCGACCGGGACATTAGATATCAGGCAGCATATTCTGAAGGAAAGCGCTCCGTCCGTCATTGACATTCTTCGTGGGGCGGGTGCTGAATTCGGCTGCGTGATTCTAATCAGCTTCCCTGACGCGGCTCACCCCAGGCTTATGTCCGCGACCTTGATCTTCCCCCGCGCTGCGACGCCGAGCCCCAGCCCCTCGGCGATATAAAGGAACTCGCTCTGTTTCTTGTTCTCGAGTTGCTGGACCCCCCGCGCCATCCGCTGCTTGACGATGAAGTCGTGGGCGACGGCGTCGACCGCCACCGGGTCCGTCCCGAAGAGCATGACGTTTGCGTCATAGATGAATTTCGGGTTGGCCGCGGGCCCTCCGTCGTAGCAGGCCTGGATTCCGTCCACGATATTGAGGACGACCTTGTCCCTGAGGCAGGGGAAGGCCCAGGGCTCGGCCACGGACTTCATCCAGAGCGCGTGGAGGCGCCCCGTGTTGCTGAGCGAGCCGTAGGACAGGTTCTTCAGGCAGCAGGTGACGGTCGGGCCGGCGTTCTTGAGGATGGGGACGTTGATGATCTTCGTGCAGACGCTCGTCACGAGCCGCGTGAAATAGGAATGCGTGCCCTCGTTGATCATGTAGGGCATGGTCTCCCGGTCGTATTTCTGCTCGGCCTCGGCGACGTAGGGGAGGGCCTCCCGGTCGATGTTGTCCTTGCTCCAGAGCTCGCCCTTCGGGTCCCAGAAGTCGCCGTTGGGCCCCTTCGTCTCCGTGCCGAGGATCCGGATCCCCGGGAACCGCCCGGGCGTGAACCCGGCGTCCGCGAGCTGGAAATGGCGGCGGTCCCAGATGACGATATTCTTTTTCACGACGCCTGCGGCGATCAGGCCCTCGATGATGGCGTCCACGACCTCGGGCTTGGTCGAGAGGATCTTTTCCCCGATGGGGTTGACCTTGATCCCGACGATATCGGACGGGGAGATGAACTGGCGCCAGGCGGCCCGTATGTCCTTCTCGCCCGTGAGCTCGGCCAGGCCGCGGTTGAGGGCGGTTTTGACTTTCGAGCCGGCGATCTGCCCGGCCACGGAGGCCGTATCGGTATCAACCTTGACGACCTGGCCGGGGTATTTTCCAGGCATGGAGCCGGCAACGCGCGGGATCTTGCGGACCTCGTCGATGTTGGTCTTGATCTCAGCGACGGGGGCTGGCTTGGGCTTCTCCTCGGCCACTTTCTCCTGAGAGGGAAGGCGGGGAGCAAGGGCGATCCCGGCGACACTCATGGCAGAATAGCGGAAAAACTTCCGCCGTGAGAAAAAGTCTGTGGTCTGAGCGTCTTTCTCTCCTGTAAGGGCCAGAATGTCATCTTTTTTCATAGGAGTTTCTTTACTTCGATTAATGGCATCAGTATAAGGAAGAGAGGCGAAAAGTCAACGAACTATGGGGGATGTAAATCCAAAAAAGGGGATAAGGAATAGATCGAAATAAGGCGTTGACTTTTCTGACATGCCATTTTTATAATCTTCTTTCAACAGGTGGGATCCATGAGGAGACAGAGAGGCCTGATTGGGTTTCTGTTCTTTATCTTGTGCTCTTTTTCTTGGGTGTTTCCTGAAGAATGCGTGGGCTTAGGAGTGCAAAATGCAGAAACATCATTGGACGCCCTGATTGAAAAGGGAAAGAGCCTCTATTCGGCAGGCGAGTTCGAAAACGCTGCTGCTCTATTTAAGAAAGCTCTCGGGCTTTCCAGAGAAATAGGAACACCCCAAAAAGAGGCTCTGTGCCTTTCGCAATTGGGGATAGCGTCTTGGGACATGGGCCAGATCTCGGAGTCCGCGAAGCTCTTCAAGGATGCCTATCTTCTCGCCCGGCAACACGGAGATCTCTCGGTCGCGGAAGCTAATCGGAAATTCCTTGAAATTACTAGGCTCTACAACCTGGGAAAGGAATATCGATTAAAAAGCCTGAACAAGCAGTCTCTCGATTGTTTTAAACGGGCCATCGCCGTCGGACGCACAACAGGAATCGACAACTTTGAGCTCAAGTGTCTCCGTCAGAAGAGCCTGACGTACTGGCAGATCGACGATGTCGAGATGTTTTTCGAATGCAATAAGCAGGGGGTGGATCTATCTAGAAAGACCAACCATAGGAAGGAACTGGGGAAATTTTTAAACTACATAGGTGCCTATTATGAAAAGACGAGTGATTATTCTTATGCCCTGAAATATTTCGAAGAAGCACAAATTGAATCGAAGAAAGCAAATGATTTATTAATGGAAGCAGAATGCTTGTCAAATATCGGAGGTGTTTACCTTGATTTAGATATTCTAGATTACGCCGAATCTTATTACGAAAGAGCGCTTGTTATCGACAGAACTTTAGGCAACAAAGTTAATGTTGCTATGGATCTCAATAATATTGGAATTGTAGTGCTCAATAACGCTCATTTAATTGATGACCACTCCGGGCTAGATAACTCTCTCCAATGCTTCCAGGAATGCCTCCAATTATTAAATGAACAAGAGAATAGCACATTAGCGATTCAGGTAATGAATAATATTGGATATATATCCTATATAAAAGGCAGATATTCGGATGCGGCCAATGCGTTTGAGAATTGCCTTTCTAAAGCAGAGAGGATTGGTTATGAAGAAGGGATCAGCGTTGCCCACCTAAATTTGGGCAATATGGGCCTAAAGAGCGGGAATTATCAACTGGCTGAAGCTCACTTTGTTAATGCTATTAACACGGCCATTGAGACTAATTCGAAAGAAACGTTATGGGAAGCCTATTTTGGACTAGGCCAATGTCGTGAAGCTAGTAATGATTTGCGATTCGCTCTAGAGAATTATAAAAAATCCATTGGGATAATTGAAAAAATCAGGGACCACATCACCCTGGACATATTCAAAATAGGCTTTGCCAGAAATAAGTTCACTGTTTACGAGCATGCTATAGATATCCTCCATTCTTTTTATATGTCTTCCCCTTCTGAAGCTCTTCTTGAAGAAATGTTTTCTATGATTGAAAAGGCCAAAGCTCGAGCTTTTCTTGAAGGCCTTGCCGAAGGTCGGATCGATCTTAGCAGGGTATTGAACCTAGCGAAGAAAAAGCGAGAAAGAGAAGTATCGAAAGAAATTTCGGAAGTTGTTAAGCAACTGACGGGATTCCAATTGAGAAAGGCAGGGAAGGAAAATCTCCTGCGGGAGTTGGATAGAAAAGAAGAAGAATTTCTGAGGGTCATCTCAGATATCAAAACGGAATATAGGAAAGCCGGGATTGTTGCGTCTCCCGAAATCTGTGCAATTTCTGAAGTGAAAAACCGATTGCTAGAGAGGCACAGGGCTTTTCTTGAATACTTTGTAGGAGAGAAAAAATCTTACCTAATTTTCTTTACGAGGAATCGTTCGGGATTATATGAATTGCCCGGACGATCAAGCCTGGAGAATTCTCTTAAGGGTTTTTTGAAAACACTTGCCGTACCTTCTCGTGGTCCCTTCATCGGCATGCGAGCAGGGGAGCGTATTGCGCGGGAGCTAGTTTTCCCACTACAAGAAAAGATCTACAATGAGATTAATTCTTTGATTATCATTCCGGACGGAGTGCTCAATTACCTCCCCTTTGAGACATTAAGAGTGGAGACCAACGGAGGCCGTTGCTTCCTTATTGAGAAATATGGTGTTTCCTATGGCCAATCAGCCTCGTCACTCCTGTTTTTAAAACAAACTCTCCAGATTACGAAGAGGAATAAAGATCTCCTCGCTGTTGGATCACCCAAGTACGGCAAAGCGCAGAAAACGGGCATTAGCCAAAAAATATCGCGGGCAGAAGTTTGGACGGAGATTTATCGGGGCGATGGCTTTTCCTTCGAATCTTTGCCGTTCAGCAAGAATGAAATCCTGGACATCGTGAGTAATTTTCCAGAGAGGAAAGTTGACGTCTTTTTGGAACGCGAGGCAAACGAATCTGTTATAAAGAAGTTACCTTTGAGCGAATACCAAATCATACACTTTGCCTGCCATGGGTTTCTTGATGAAAAATCGCCTTTTCGGTCGGCCTTGGTCCTGTCTCTCGACGAAGGCCAGGGAGAAGATGGATTTTTACAGGTTAGAGAGATCAACAATCTCAGGATTAATGCTGACCTTGTCGTGCTTTCTGCTTGCCAGACCGGGAATGGCTCTCTAGAGAAGGGAGAGGGTTTGTTGGGTTTAAGCAGAACATTTTTTTATGCTGGAGCTCGTGCTGTTCTTTCAGCCCTTTGGCCCGTCAATGATCAGTCGACAGCGGCTCTAATGGGCGATTTTTATAGGTTCTTGGTCCAAGGACAAGGTAAGGATGAGGCTCTCCGCCTTGCCAAAATGAAAATGCTAAAATCCACACGCAGGCATCCATTTTATTGGGCAGGGTTTGTACTTCACGGAGACGCCGCTTCAGTTTCTTTTGATAATTCTAAGCTAGCGCACTGAAGTGAGGATCTTATTGAAGGATTGTGAACTTCCATAGATTGGACTCGGCTAATTTGTCATTATGGGCGTAAGCGGTTATCATCCAGTAATATGGCATATTTAATTGGAGCTGACCTGTGATTTCGTGGGGCAAAATAAAGGATGTTGCCGAGGTTGCCGTGCTCTTCCAGATTGGCAAAAGAGATTCATCATAGAGTTCAAGGATATAGCTCTCAGCCCCCGCAATTTCCTGCCACTTGAATATCAATGGCAGGGTGACGCGCTGGTTTGGTTTTGGCTGCATAAGCCCCACAAATGAACGTATTGCCCGTGTCTGATCTTCATGTCCCAGCTTCTGAACGATTGTCGCTAGAGATGCGATAACCAGAATAATGCCGATAAAAGCAGAAGAGAATCTCCATAAGAGTCGCACTCGTTGGCTTGATCTACGTAAAGAAGGAGGCGAGGATTCCGCTGACTGCGCCTCCCGGACCTCTTGAATCATCTTTTTCTGGTATCTTTGAAGCTCAAGAAGAAACTCAAACTCTCTAGCGCAAGATGAACAGTTCGTCACGTGATCGATAATCTTCATTTTTTTGGGGATTCGGCTCGAAGATTCGAAAAAAAACACGAGCTTTTCCAGGGATGGACATCCCAACCTATTGTCTGGGTCCTTATCCGCGATATAGGATCGATACAAACGTTTTAGCTCTTCATCGTTGAGATTCATAATGAATATCCATATTCTTGAGGTTTTTTTTCAGGTCGGACAAGCCCCGATAGAGGAGATTCCTGGTCTTATCAGTGCTCCAATTGAGATAGCTAGAGATTTCCGGAATGCTGAGATTGAGGAGGTACAATTTTACGACCTGGCGCCGTGATTCGATGAGCTTGTCCACTGCCTTGCCGACAGTCTCCTCCAGACTTCTGAACCGAGCCATCTCGATACTATGAACTACCTCATTTTCAGCCACCTGCCGTTCGTGGCTGAAGATCCCCTCCTCTCTTCGGATTTTTCTGAGTTGGTCGATAACTGAGGAATTCACGATTTTCTTTATATAGGACGGATAATTTGTGATGTTTTTCTCACTGTCAAGGAGTTTCCAGATCTTTATCCTGACATCTTGGGAAACATCGTCAGGATCCAGCCCATATTTATAGAGGTTGTACTTGTGGATGTGAATCCGGATGAAATTGGCAAACCGGCCCAAAAGGTCTTCAAACTCCCGTTCCTTGATTCGCTCTGAATCCATCATCCACATCCAGAAAACAAGAAAGACTTTAATTTCGCATCGTACTATTATAGATGTCAAGAGATCATTCTTTTTCTCACTTTATGTCCATTTCATGAGAAATATTACCGATTGTATCGTTTTCTTCTAGAGGTGCGGAGGATCGACCCGCTTTGTCAACAATCCGTGTTCATCCCAGGCTATAATGATGGGCATAACCATCATCGGGTCAAGTTCAGTAATGGTGTCCGTGTCCGGGGCTTTATGCAAGGCCGCGAGTTTTGACAAAAACGTACTCTTACTTGGTGAGACTGGAACTGGGAAAGACCTCGCCGCTCGCAAAATTCATGAGCTTAGCCCTTGCCGGGCGTTTCCCTTTATCCCTATAAACTGCTCCAATCTATCGGACGGACTCTTCGAATCAGAACTTTTCGGGCATGCCAAAGGTGCGTTCACGGGAGCTGTTCGTGAAAAGTCCGGACTGCTGGATGTGGCCGAGAACGGCACTGTCTTTCTGGATGAAATCGGGGAGCTGCCCCTCCATCTCCAAGCCAAAATTCTAAGGTTATTGGATAAAAAGGAATCGAGAAGAATTGGAGCTACCCAAACAAGAACCCTTAGGGTTCGTTTCATTTTCGCCACTAACAGAAATCTTCATGCGAGCGTTCTTGAAGGCACCTTCAGGAAAGACCTCTACTATAGGATCAACGTCGTAAGGATCCAGATTCCTGCCTTGCGGGAGCGGAAAGAAGATATCCCCTCCTTGGTAAATCATTTTATCGAACAGGAGAATCTGCGGAGCGACAGCCATAAAGCATTAACACAAGAAGCTCTTGAGAAACTCTCGGCTTACGATTTTCCAGGAAACGTAAGGGAATTGGAAAATGTCATAGAAAGGTCTTTCGTTTTTTCCGAAGGCGATTTGGTTACGGCAAGAGATATTCGTTTAGATCCCGAGCCCATTATGGGCACGCCAGAGGTGATCCAGGCGCACATAAAATCGACTTTGGAACAATGCCGCTGGAACAAAACGAAAACGGCCCGGAGACTCGGGAAGAGTCGGAGGCAACTATACCGGATTCTCGAAAAATATGAACTGACTGACAATTTCAGAAAAGTGGTTCTTTGAAAAACAATCTTCGTTTCTGCGATTGAGGAACTGCTGGGAGAAATGTCCTTTTTCTGATTGGCGATTGCTCTGCGTCAAGTCAGGATTTCCTCCGCCGATATGTCACGATGGCCAGGACGGCAATCATGCTAATCCCGAGAACGCCAGCCATTATCATAATGAGATTGAGGCCTCCGGAATATATTCGAGAGTCCGTCTTTCCGTTGATAACGAATCCTGCCCAGTAATAAGGATGGGACAGTGTCCTAGAACGGATCATGTCAAGTTTGGCATTCCGTAACGCTCCCATCAATGATTCACCACCCCGGATGTGTCGATAAAACCCTTCCATGAGGAGTGAGGTGGCTTGGTCATTCACGGCCCAAAGACTCATGAGGACAGATGATGAGCCGGCATAGAAAAAAGCCCGACTCAGCCCTTCGATTCCTTCACCCCTGACAAATTGGCCCAGTCCGGTCTGGCACGCGGACAACGTTACGAGTTCGGCGTTCATCTTGAGGTTATAAATATCTCTTGCTTGGAGAAGCCCTTCCCCGGCTTGGTTTTTATTGAACGAGAGGAGGATGGCCGATCGGGCCGGCTTCTTGTCATCGATCACACTATGAGCCGCGAAATGGATGATCCTGTAGTCCGTTAATGGATTGGATTTCAGCCAACGCTCTGTCGCATCTTGTTTTTCCAGCACCGTGACTCTGTTGGGTGGGAAAAGCTGAGAGATCCTCTCGATCTCCGACGCGGAATACTTGAGCGGGGAGAGTGAGACGCCAAAAGAAGAGCCGGAACCATAAAGAATATCAAGGTCGGGGACGACGGCGGTTCCCCCCTTGCCTATGTTGTACTCGGTATCTCCTATGGCCAGAAGGTCTTTGTGCGGCCTGGAACCCTTCTGGTGTCTTCGACTTAGAAATCTGAGCGATGAGAGGGAGGGAACATAGCCGATCTGGAATTCCCGGATTAACCAGGAGCGGGGTTCATGATTCGTGCGCAGAGTCTCGAACGGAAGGAGATTCAGGATGTCATCTGGAACAAAAACAATCCTCTTTAACCCCGGCTCGATCCCCGGGGATACGAGCTCTTGATAGAGTTCCTGGCCGAGGTGGAAATCCCTATTTTGACGGTCAGAGATGGCCTTACGGTATTCGATAACCTGCTGCTGGATAACCTTCCTTGAGGGGAGCTTAAAGATTCTTAGCCCCTTATGAAAAACCACAAAAGCGTAGGACGCCTCTTTTCCGAGCGAATAGGCGAAGTAGGCTTCGTCGGGGGCTAGCAGTTCTTTCCGGACTTCCTCGTACGTGATGACCTTCGGATACTTCAGGTCGGCATACGCGGGGCTCGACATCCGAATTTCCCGCCTCAAGGTTTCGAGTTGGTCTTCCAAGGACTTGATCTGGCCCGAAATCGTTTCCTTGCCCTCGGGGGAATCATCCGCGGACAAAAGCTTGCTGTAGGCTTTTGAGATGTTTCTCATAGCTTCTTTTTCGCGGTTTGCCAGGATAGGATTGATCCCTTGTGAAACGTCGACCTCAGCAACCTCAAGGCTGTCAAGGAAAGCCCGGGCCTTGCCTCTTTCCAGGTAATTAAACGCCTCCTTATCGTAACCCTTGTTGGGATCCATTTTCTGAAGCGTGACCAAAAGGTCAATGAGGTTCTGGTAAACCTCAATTCGTTTATCTGTGCCGAAATAACTCGCTTTGAGATCTTCGATGGTTATCGAAGATCTGATATGTTCGATTATGGAAATTGAGGTCTTATAATATTCTAATGCAGCCTGGTATTTTTTTTGTATCGAAAAAGTATTTGCGCTTTCATAGAATACCTCCCAGAGTAATTGTCCGTCTCGGCTCTTATTTGCCACATTAATTGCCAACTTGAAATATTCTAACGATTCATCGAATTTGCCAATTTTAGAATTGATGATGCCCAGATTATTTAGTATCCTGCCTATTTTTTCAGTGTCCCGCTCATTTTGTGCGAGGTTATATGCTCTCCTAAAATAGCCAAGTGCATCGAAATATCGTTCTTTGTCAAAAAGCAATGAGCCAATGTTATTAAAGACAGCTATAGTTAGGCGTGAATCTCCAAATTCATTTATTAATGCCAAACTTGATTTGAAATCTGTCAGGGCATTGCTAAAATCTTCTTGACTGTTCGAAATCAACCCCCTTTTTCTTAAGATAATCCCCCTGTTGATATAATCAATTGATATTTGTCTGGCGTCCCTCAATTTTTCATCTATGGCAAGCGAACGAGTGACACAATCTAACGCTTTGTCGTAGTCTCCAAGTTCTTGGTAGATCACCCCTAAATTACTTAGTGAGTCAGTTTCTCCCTGTAGGTTATTTATTCCTCTTGTTATCTGGTCGGCTTGCTCGCAAGATCGAAGGGCCTTGGAATAATTCTCTAGTTTTATAAAATATATTCCAATATTATTTAGGCAATTGCTGGCTTCTCTCATATTGTTTGTTTGTTGTGCTAAGGAAAGCGCTTCTTTATTCAGAGAATAGAATTTCGAATAATCGCCAGTATCCCAGAAGATAAGACTAAGTTGTCTCTCACACTTGATAACATGATCCGGACTATTAATGCTCTTAGCAATTTCGATTGCATTAACAAAGCATTTAGCGCCTTTTTCATAATTTGACTCAGATCTGTGCTGTTTTCCTTCCTGATAAAGGTTGTGAATTTCTATCGAACTTAAGATAAAAACGTTGGTGACTTTCTCTTCCAGCCTCTTGGCGAGAGGCAAGGCTTTATCAAAAAAGAGTTTGGAGCTATTTAAGTCACCGACATTCCAATAAAGAATCCCTAATTCCCTATAACAACTCAATTCAGCTCCGATATCAGAAGTCTTCTTTATATTCGATAGTGCATTGATATTAGTCTCGATCGCTTTTTGATAATTGCCCTTAATTCTATATCCTAACGCTTCTTTCATCTCTGCATACGGGGACGATCTTTCTTGGTTATTTACATTCCGCCCCGGGTTGGCAAAAAAAACCGTCGCATTAAAAAAAATAAAGACGGCCACCCAAATCTTCAGATAAATCGCTCTCAAAATGAAGCCCCAAGAATAGCGGTACTCTACTAATAGATGGGAAGATCGGATTTTTTCTATGCTCTTTAAGGAGGAGAAAGGGGGTGATTTTATATTATAAAAATCACCCTTCTGGAGGACGGCGAGGAAGGAAATTTGCGAGAGGACTCTTTTCTAAATCTAGCCTAGTCTTTTCCACTAGGTCTTAGAATCACTATATCAGCTGTTATTTTGACGACCTTATTTAAGCTATTCGTCCCCGGCTGAACAGGGGTCGGCTGATCGACTTTGATCACGTTCCGGAGCCCGGGGAAGAGGCTGACCAGGAGCTGGGCGGGGTATTTGAGGAGCAGGCCGAAGCTGAGCCTCGTCGTTTTCTGCGGGTCGGCAGAGAGGCCGGATGCCGAGAGTCCCAGGAAAGCGAAACAGACGAGAAGGACGACGGCTTTTTGAAGGTTTCTTTTCCGCATAGCGGCCTCCTTGACGGACAGCTCGCCTTGGGAAAATGACCGAAGAAAGGACAAGACGGAACAGATGGCTAGGCAAATCCTCTCTTCAGGAAATCATCCAAGGCTGATTTAAAAATAAGTCAATAAAATCCAATTGTCAAGCCCCGGCGCCCCTAATACAGGGCCTCCGGCGGCCTCGAAAGAAGCCTGATAGAGAAAAATCTACAATACTTAGTATTCAGAGACCTAGAGAGCACGAGATTTAGGGAGCCAAAAAGATTTTAATTGGGCCGGAAAAATACAAGGCCGTCGAGCCCCCTCGACTCGAGTTCGGAGGCGATGAGCTTGTCTAGGGCCTGGATGTCTACCCCTGGGGATTTGGCGGGAGCTTGGGGAGCGGGTGTCTGGCTGAGCACTAGGTTTCCAGCCCAGAGCGCGGCCAATAGACCTAACAGGATAATGATGCGGGACGATTTCATATTCGCCTCCGTAACTGATCTCAAAACTGCCGGGATTCTACCACTTCTCGGCGCCGGAACTCGAGACCGAAGGCCGCTTCAGGAAACGCCGTCTCGCCTTCAGAGTTTCCGGAAAGCCATCGGGCTTCCCTCAGGCCATTGCCAGGACATACTCACGACCTTTCCGGAAGAGTCGCGCCCGAAGCGGACCGTGGCATATTCGTAGCGGAAAAAGAACTCATCGTTCCCGGTCGGAATGAGCGCCCGCCGGAATGGGAATTGACCCCAGCGCATGTAAAGCGTCCCATCCTGCACGGCTAGGGTTTGATGGTAAGGGATGGCGTCCGAGGCGTATTCGCCCGCATAGTCCTGGAGTTTCCGCACCTCGAGTTCGACGGGGACGACCGCGGGTGGCCGCGTTGTCTCTCCGCTGAACAGCACCTTCTCCAGGTCTTTGGGGACCCTGTTGAACAGGCCCGACTGAATATTCCCGAGAACGACGGCATAGATATGCTCCCCGGGGTAGAGCGCGATGTGGGCATTGAATCCTTCCACGATCCCGGACTGCTCGATTAAGGCCCGTCCCGAATAGTTACGCTTCCCCCAGCCATACGGGTATCGCCAGCGGTCGACCTTGAAGGAGGGATTGGAATCCACCGCCCGCAGCCAAGAAAGCAAGTCACGGACGTTGGAATAGGCCGATCCCGATCCTATCTCCGCGGCCTCGTTAGCCGGGAGTCCGACCACGGCATTCCTGGCTATCCCCGGAACATGGCCGGCGGCGTCCGGTCCCGGAGGCAGGTCCTTGCAGGCGATCCCGGAGCTCTTCATGCCCAGCGGGCTGAAAATGTTATCGCGCAGGAATTGCTCATAGGACGCCCCCGAGACCTTTTCGATGATCAACGCGAGAAGGAAGTAACCTTCGTTGCTATACTGGTCATCCTTGCCGGGCGGGAACAAGGGCTTAGCGTCCCTGAGACGCCGAAGGAGTTCCGCCGAAGGCAGGCAATCGATGTATCGATCGGGCGTGTCCACGACGCCGATGCCGGACTTGTGAAGGAGCAGTTGCTCGACGGTGATGACGTCGCCGTTGGCGATGCCGGATACATAGCGGCCCAGCGTGTCCCGCAGCCCGAGCCTTCCGCGCATGACGAGGAGTTCTATGCAGGCCGCCGTGTAAGTCTTCGTGAGGGAGGCTATGCGGAAGCGGGTTTCGATGGTGTTAGGGACGTCACGGACGAAGTCCGCCTTTCCGTAGGTCTTCTCCGCCAGGATGCGATCACCCTGGGCGATCAAGACGACGCCGCTGAAGTCGCTATCCGCCTCGTATGCCGCCAGCCACTTATCGGCACGATCGGAGACGCCGCAGGCTTCGAGGGCTGTTTGGGCTCGCGCGGGGAGGGCCGCGGCCGCGATCACGAAAGCGGCCACCCAACATGCCGCGAGCAACTCAGGACAATGTGACCCCTTCATGCTGGCCTCCTTGGTGGGTCAAGCGCAACGCGCACGGCTGCCGCCATCCCTCCGCGTTTGAAGTTCTCAGGATCCAGAAATAATACTCTGTTTTTCGGGAAACGTTGCCGGGAGCGGGCAGCAAGCACCCGTTTTGCCGCGAGCTAGCCCTTGAAGAAATACTTGATCTCCCATTCGGCAGTTTCCCGCGCGTCCGACCCGTGGGTGGCGTTCCGCTCGATGGAGAACCCGTAGGTGTGGCGGAGGGTGCCGGGCTTGGCCAGGGCGGGGTCCGTGGCCCCCATGACCTCCCTCCAGTGGTTGATGGCGTCCTCGCCTTCGAGGACCATGAGGACGACCGGCCCCGACGACATGAACTCGGTCAGGCTGGCGTAGAATTTCTTTTCCTTGTGGACGATGTAGAACCCCTTGGCCTCTTCCGGGGTCAGGTGGGCCATCCTGAGCCGGCAGATCCTGAAGCCCTCGTCCTCGATCCGCTGGATGATCTTCCCCACGATCTTCTTCTTGACGGCGTCGGGCTTGATGATGGCCAGGGTCTTCTCGTTCATGGTCGCTCCTCGGCGGCGAATTCCCTTTTCATATATCGTAACCCGGAGCACGAGTCAACCGTGTTTGACAGGCGCGGGAGCCTGCCGTTACAATGATTTCGTTCATGGACAAGGCGGAGAACTATCAGCGGCTGAAATTCCAGGCCCTGGAATGGGGGTTCGAGCTTTTCGGCGTCGCCGACGTCACCAAGCTCCGGGCTGAGTTTGCCCTCGCTCCCAAAACCGCCAAGAAATTCGGGCTGGCCATATCGCTCGGGAAGCGCCTCAACGACGCGGTCATGGACGACATCCAGGACCGGCCGACACCGCTCTATTTTCATCACTATCGCCAGATTAACTTTTTTCTGGACCGGGGCGCCCTGCTCCTCGCCGACCGCATCCAGAGCATGGGGTTCGCGGCCATCCCGATCGCGGCCTCGCAGATCGTCGATTGGGAGAAGCAGAGGGCCCACGTCTCCCACAAGCACGTCGGGGCCAAGGCCGGCCTGGGCTGGATCGGCCGCAACAACCTCCTCGTCAACCCCGGCCTCGGGGCGCGCTTCCGGCTGGTCACGGTGCTGACGGACCTGCCGCTTTCGACGGACAGGGCGTTGAGGGACGGCTGCGGCGCCTGCCGGGCCTGCCTTGCGGCCTGCCCCGCCGGGGCCATCAAGGAGACGCGCGAGGAGTTCGACCACATGGCCTGCTGCGAAAAGCTCAAGGAATTCCAGAAGCTCAAGCTCGTGAGCCAATTCATCTGCGGCGTCTGCGTCAAGGCCTGCCGGGGCCCGGTCAGCCACGCGCGGGACAAGCGGAAAGGCAGCCAGGGCAAAGCTTGATCGTGACCCAAAAAACGCCGTCGCGGACGAAGACCCTGCCGTCGCATTGGGCGCTCGTGATGGCGCGGGGCGCGAAAAGGACCGCCCTCGGCCTCCTGCTCTCTCTATTGATCCTCGGAACCGGTGCTTGTCAGACGCAGCCCCGGCCCGACAAGTGGGCCCAGCGGGTTCCTTCGGCGACGCTCAAAGACTGGTACGAACTCGACGCCGACGTCTACCGCTCAGAGCAGCCGACGCGTCAGGGGTTCGAGGAGGCCCGGGCAAAAGGCATCAAGTCGATCGTCAACCTGCGGCACGACCATTCCGACGCCGCCCTGGTCGAGGGACTGGGGTTCGAGCTCGTGGAAATTCCCATGAGGGCCTGGAGCGTCTCGGAAGAGGACATCGTCAAGGCGCTGAGGGCCATCCAAGCCGTCCCGAAGCCCGTCCTCGTTCACTGCCAGTATGGCGCCGACCGTTCGGGGGTCGTCCTGGCCATGTATCGCGTCGTTATCCAGAATTGGACGAAAGAGGACGCCCTAGCCGAGATGACCAAGGGGGGCTTCGGATTTCACTTTTTTTACTTCAATCTCCCGGCGTTCGTTACGAACGCCGACGTGGCGAGGATCAGGGAGAAGCTGAAACCCCCCGGTCTCACGAATCGTGCTGGCGGATGAGCTCTTCGACTTTCTTGACGAGCGCCATGTCCCCGATGAAGAGGGGAGTCCGCTGGTGGAGCGATTCGGGCTGGATGTCCAGGATTCGACCGCGGCCGTCCGAGGCCCACCCGCCCGCCTGCTCGGCGATGAAGGCCAGCGGCGCGGCCTCGTAGAGCAAGCGCAGCTTTCCTGTCTTCGCCTTCGGGTCCCTGTCGTCGGCCGGGTAGTAAAACACGCCTCCCGCGAGCAGGTTCCGGTGGAAATCGGAGACGAGCGTCCCGATATACCGAAGCGACAATGCCGTGACCCCTCCTTCCCGCCCCTGGAGGTACTCCGTGTAGCGCTGGACGCCGCGGCTCCAGTGCAGCTGGTAACCGAGGTTGACGCTGAAATACTTGGCCGGGGAAGGGATCCGGATGTTGGGATGGGAGAGAATGAACTCGCCCACCGACGGGTCGAGGGTGAAGCCGTGGACGCCGTTCCCGGTCGTGTAGATAAACATCGTGCTCGTCCCGTAGGCGATGTAGCCCGCGGCGACCAGGTTCCGCCCCGGCTGGAGAAATTCGTCCAGCGTCACCGGGCCTTCCTCGCGCGTCCGCTTGTAGATCGCGAAGATCGTGCCGATGGGCATGTTGAAATCCACGTTGGAAGAGCCGTCCAGGGGGTCGTAGAGCAGGAGGTACTTGCCCTTCGGATATTTGTCCGGGATCGGCATGAACTCGGCGTTTTCCTCGGAGGCGAGGCCGGCCAGCCGGCCGGTGTGGTCGGTGAGGCGGAGGATCGTGATGTCGGCGAAGCTGTCGAGCTTCATCACCTGCTCGCCCTGAACGTTGACCTCCCCGGTCCGGCCCAGGATCTCGGCCAGGCCCGCGCGGGTCGTCTTGCTGGCGATGACCTTGCCGGCCAGGGCGATGTCGTAAAGCAGGTTCGTCAGGGCGCCGGTGGCCTCGGGATGGAAGAGCTGCCCCTCGAGGATGTGGCGCTCGATGGTGATGATGTTGGGATGGTTGATCAGATTATTTGCCATGGCCTCCTCCTTTGGTTCCCCGCAGGTCTTCAGCGTAACACGGTTCCGGGCGCCGTTCAAGGCCCGGGGGCCGGCCTTAGAATTCCGCAGGGATTCCGCCTTCGCTCTGCGTTTGAAAACGGGATCCAGATATTATATAGTCGGGTCATCGGGGGCCGGTTACGGGAATGAAAAGAACGCCCTTTATCCTCTGGGTCGTCTGCGGGGCGTTCGTCATATTCTGGAGCATTGCCGGCTTCATCAACCTGAGGAGCCGGCCCGGGATCCCGGATGAGCTGACCGCGGGTGCCGGAATCAAGGTCGTCCGGGTCGGCCCGCTGGAGGTTGAAACCCCGCACGATCTCGAGTTCATGCTGAGCCAGAAGAAGATCGGCGACCCGGTCGCCGTCGGCCTGCTCAAGAACGGCCGGGAGGAGACGGTCGAGACGAGGCTCGTGCCCTATTATTCCCAGGCGCCGTTCCCCGTCATCTTCCTGGTGATCGGGGTCTTCGGGTTCCTGATCGGCCTGGGCGTGTTCGGGGTGCGGTCCGGGGACCCGGCCGCCCGGCTGTTTTACTGGCTATGCTTGGCCTTCGCCTCGGCCGTGATGGTCAGCGGGGACGTGTACGGCGTCCACGACAGGGGCCTGAGCCTGCTCCCGGGGGTCCTCTTCAACCTGGCCTACCCCCTCGCCCCCGCCATTCTCTGGCGCTTCACCCGGACGTTCTCGGTTTTCCGGGAAAAAGCCTGGTTCTACTTTTTCTGGGCGGTCCCCATCGGTTTCAGCGGGCTCCTCAACGCCGGGTTCCTGTATTCTCAGCTCAAGCCGTCCATCGGCGCCTTCCGGCTTTCGATCCGCTATTTCCCGGTTTTCCGGGCGTATGTCGTCCTCGTCTGCATCGCCGCCGTGGTCGAGCTCGTTCGCGCCTTCCGGAGGTCGGATTCCGAAGAGGTCAGGGCCCAGATCAAATGGGTCTTCCTGGGGACGGCGGCGGGACTCGGCCCGTTCATCCTGCTCTACCAGATCCCCCAGGTCATCGGGGGAAGCGCGATTTTGTCCGAGGACATCTCGAGCGCGTTTTTCTTCGTCATCCCCGTGGCCATGGCCATCGCCATCCTGAAGTTCCGGCTGATGCACGTCAACCTGGTCATCAACCGGGGCCTGGTCTATTCGCTGCTGACTATGCTGACGGTCGGCATCTATTTCGTGTCTGCCGAGATCCTGGGGCACGTGTTCGCCCGGGAGTCCATGGTCCGGTCGGACTGGGTCACCCTGGGCGCCGCAATCGTCGCCGCCGTGCTTTTTCAGCCCGGCAGGAAGTGGATCCAGCTCCTCGTGGACAGGACATTTTTCCGCCGGACCTACGATTACCGTAAGGCCGTCCTGAATTTCAGCACGCGGGCCCAGAAGATCATGAGCCCCGGGGATCTCGTCTCCGACTTCGTCCGGGCCGTCTCCGAGGCGCTCCCCTTGGAGAGGATCGGGGTCCTGGTAGAGGCGTCGGTCGAGGGGGTGCAGCGGCACATCCTCAGCAACGGGCTGGATACGGAGACCGCGCGGGCGTTCCTCGCCCTTCCGGCGCCGGCCGCGGGGTCGTGGGCCAGGGAAGAGGCCGTCCGGACCTCGCAGGGGATGGATTTCTCGAAGCGGCGCCTGCTGAAGACGCTCGGTCTGGAGATCGTGACCCCCCTGCCGTTTGGGGCCGGGCCGCTCACGGGCTGGCTGGCGCTCGGCCGCAAGAGATCGGGCCTGAGGTTCACGGGGGACGACCTGGAGCTCCTCGAGACTCTGGCCGCGGAGCTGGCCGCGGGACTCCAGAAGATCCGGCTGCAGGAGGAGGTCTTCCAAGAGCGGGCCTCCCGGGAGAAGGCCGACGAGCTCAACCGCCTGAAGACCGAATTCATCTCCTCCGTCTCCCACGAGCTCCGGACCCCGATGACCTCGATCCAGAGCCTGTCCGAGCTCCTCCGGTCGGGCAAGGTCCCGGACGGATCCCAGAGGGAGCGGCTCCTCGAGCTCATGTCCGGCGAATGCGGCCGCCTGTCGAGGTTCATCCACAACGTCCTCGATTTCGGGAAGATCGAACAGGAGGCCAAGCTCTACGACTTGCGGACGGCGCCCCTCCAGCCGCTCATCCGGGAGGTGATCGACCTTTTCCGGCCGGGGGCGGCGGGCGAAGGTCCCGTCCTCCGGACCGAAATGCCCGAAGAGTCCGTTCTCCTCGAAGCGGATCAGGACGCCGTCCGCCAGGCCTTGTTGAACCTGGTGGATAATGCTATAAAGTATAGCGGTGGGCGGAGGGAAGTCACCGTCCGGCTCGTTCCCGCGAACGACAGCGTGGAGATCCAGGTGGAAGACAGGGGGATCGGCATCGAACCCGAGGACAGGGAGAGGATCTTCGAGGCGTTCTTCCGTTCCCCCCGATCGGCCCATCACAACCCCGAGGGGGTGGGACTCGGCCTGAAGATCGTCAAGCACATCATGGACGCCCATGGCGGGCGCATCGGCCTGCGGAGCGAGCCGGGCAAAGGAACGACCTTCAGCCTCATTTTTCCTTTAAGGCGGCCGTCATGAAGAAAATCCTGATCGTCGACGATGACCCCGTCATGCGGGAATCCCTGGCCACCGTTCTCGAGGCCGAAGGCTACAAGGTCTCGCGGGCGGCGGACGGGCAGGAGGGCCTCGCCAAGGCCCGGGAGGGGAGCTACGACCTCATCGGCCTCGACCTCGTCCTGCCCGAGCTCGGGGGGTTTGAGGTCTGCCGCAAGCTGAGGGAGGCCGGCGTCCAGACGCCGATCATCATCCTCACGGGGAAGAAGAAGGAGGAGGTCGACAAGGTCCTCGGGCTCGAGCTCGGCGCCGACGATTACATGATCAAGCCGTTCGGCACAAGCGAGTTCGTCGCCCGGGTCCACGCCGTCCTGAGAAGGGGAGAGCCGCGGCCGGACGCGCCCGAGGAGTACTCGTTCGACAGCGTCCACCTCAATTTCAAGAAGAAGACCGCCTCGAAGGCGGGCAAGGTCGTTCACCTGACGGCCAAGGAGTTCGGCCTGCTCGCCCTCCTCATCTCGCACGAGGGTGAGGTCGTGACCAGGGAAAAGATCCTCAACGAGGTCTGGGAATACGACCGCTTCCCGACGACCCGGACGATCGACACCTTCATGCACAACCTGAGGAAGAAGGTCGAGGACGACCCCGCCAGCCCGGTCCACCTGATCACGGTGCCCTGGTCGGGGTACAAGTTCCAGAAATAGGGGGCGCGGGAGCGCTTCAGCTTTTAGCCGGCTTCGTTTTCGGGAAGAAGGCCCTGACGATGCTCACGAGGGCGCAGGCCATGAACGCAGCGGTCGTCCAGCCCAACTCGGGTGGCCAGCTGGCTTCCGGGACGGTCGGCGGCAGCGGGAAGGGCCAAGAGGTATAGAAGAAATAAATCCAGAGGCCCCCCGCGAACAGCCATAGGACAATCGCCCCCAGTGAAGTCGCCCCGGGGCCCAGCCTGAGACGCCGGCGCCCGGCCCTGACCTGGGCCATCAGCCGCCAGGCTGTCAACGCGGCGATCACTCCCAGCACCCCGGCCAGGATGAGCGCCGGAGCGATGAAAAAGCCGAAGGGGTCCTCGGTCGTCGGCTCGAGCCATTTAGGATCAAGCGCGATGTGCCTGCCGAGGGCGGCTTCCGCCCACAGCTCCAGCACGCTCAGCTTGAGCGGTTCGGCCTTGTCTGAGGCCGCGGCGACGACGACGCCGCTGCGCAGGCTCAGAGCCAGGGCGTAGATCGAGCACCAGCCGCTGCTGTGGCCGCCGTGCGTGATGTACGGCGTTCCGTTATCGAAAGCTTCGGTGGCATACCCCAGGCCGTAATATTTGTTGGTGCCGGGCTGGGGCGTCATCATCCACAGCAGTGTTTCGGGCCTCAGGACGCCCCGCCCCGCCGGTTCGCCTCCGGGGCCGGGCCCGGCGGCCGCGATGAAGCGGGCAAACCCGTCGACACGATCCAGGTAATTGCCGATTCCCAAGGTGACAAACCGGTAGAACGGCAGGGCGTCATGACGGAAGCCGTAGGGAGTGGGTGCGGCCGAGAGGCGCGCGGCGGTCCACTCCCAGCCTCCGGACAACCCCAGCGGGGCCAGGACCTCGCGCCGGATATAATCTGCATACGACTCGCCGGTGACGTCTTCAATGATCATCTGCAGGATGGTGTATCCGCCCCCGGAGTAATGGTAGCCGTCGCCCGGCTTCCAGGCGAGCCGCACCGCGCCGCTGATCTGGTTTTGCCCTTCCAGCACTTGTTTCAGGGTGGGCAGCGGCCGGCGGCGGGGGTCGTATCCGGCATACCCGTTGACCGTCAGCCCGGCCGTGTGGCTCAGCAGGCGGCGGACGGTCACTTCGTTCGGGTCAAATTCCGAGGGGGGGAGATGCCAGCGCTTGAGATATCGTTCGGCCGGAGCATCGAGCTCGATTTTGCCCGTCTCGACCAGGCGCATCACGCCCCAGGCAGTCAGGGCCTTGGCGGCGGAAGCGAAATTGAAGACCGCTTCCGGCCGGAGCGGCCGGCCGGTGCGGCGATCAGCCACTCCGTAGGCTTTCGTCCAGGCCACGGCGCCGTCCTGGATATAAGCGACGACGGCCCCGGGGACATCGTACTTCGTCAGCAGTCCCGGCATCTTTTCGTCGAGCGCGAGGGCAAAAGGATCGACGGAGACGGCTTTGTCCGAAGCCGGAGCGGCCGCGATGCCGGGAAATGCGGCGCTTCCAACGAGGAACGCCAGGACGAGAACCGGTAGCCGGAGGCGCCTATATTGTTTTATCGGCATGGAGGCTCCTTTTTCTTGCAGGGAATCCAGATCTATGGAGCGCGTTTGAGCGAGGCCAGCCGGGCCCGGGCGTCCTTGAGCTCGGCAAAACGCGGGTCCGCGTCCGCCCAATATTTGAGGAATTTTTCGTACTGGAAGCGGGCCTTGTCCTTCTCGCCCTTCTGCTCCAGAATTCGCCCAAGCCGATAATGGTAGAGGGGATGAATGAGCATGCGGAGCCGGTTCTTCGGGTCGATGGTCGTCAGCCGCTCGTATTCGGCGATGGCCTTGTCAAGATCGCCCTTTTTCCAGTAGGTCCTGGCCAGGACGTCCTTGAGAAACGGCGTATTATGCCTAGGCATGTAGCTCGTGTTCACGGATGGCAGGATCCCGAACACGATCTTTTCCCCGAGGCTGATCGCCTGTTTCACGGAATTCCCGGCCAGGGCGGCCTCGGCGCCGAGGAGCAGCCGACGAAACGTCATCTCCTCCCGTGAGGCCGGATCCATCCCGGGGAGAAGATTCTCGATCTCTGTGAGACGGGCCTTCAAGGCATCCAGCCGGCCTTGCTTGAGCTCGACCCAGCCGAGGCTGAAACTGTGAGCTGCCGCATAATAGGCCCGGCTTGATGGATTGGCCTTTACGCTATAATCCGTCCAACTCTGGAACGCCGTCCGAGCCTTGTCGAATTCTCCCCTGTCCGCGTAGAGGAATCCCGTGATCCAGTCCACGAACGCAACGCCGAAGGCAAACTTGAATTTCTCTGCCTGGCTTCGGAGGGAGAGAAAGCCGGTGAGCGAGCTGTCCAGCCGGCCGAGGAAATAATCGTAGAAATTCTTCTGGTAAAGCCCCTCCATTTTGGCCTGTGGCGTCGGGGCCTTCTTGACGAACTCCTCTTGCCAGCGCCCGGATTCTTCGTAATCCTCCTTGAGGGCATACACGTAGGCCAAGCCCTTGCAAGATTCGTAGAAGTCCGGCTTGATGGCCAGCGCTTCTCGATATTTCACCGCAGCCGCGTCCAGGTTTCCCAAGAAGAGATTCATCTCAGCGATGGAATCGACCGGATTGGGAAGCCCGGGATTCAGCTCGGCATAGCGTTCGAAGCGTTGAACCGCTTTGGCGAAATCTCCCGTCCTGGCGTAGGCATAGCCGAGCTGATTGACGGCAAAGCCGTACCTTGGATCGATAGCGATGGCCTTTTCGTATTCTCCGATGGCCTCTGGACTGCGGTCGTTGGAATAGAAGAATTGCCCGAGCTCGAAGTGAGCTTCCTTATCTTCCGGGTACTTGATGGTGAGCTCTTTCAGGAGCCTGAGCCTCTTATCGGCATCCCGTTCGATGGCGTCGGCATACCGGGCCTCGATGAAAAGCCTCTCCCTTTCTGTGGCCCTGGCCGAATAAGTCTTGGCTTTCTCCAGGGCATTGTCGCGGCCAGGATAATCCAATAGGTCCCTGGCTGCTCTGGCCAGGATGTAGTAGGCGAGGGCGAACGTTGGGTCGAGGGCGACGGCCTTCTCTGCGAATTTCCTGGCGTCGGCATAAAAGTAGTTTTCGTAGGCTTCGCGGGCCCTTAGATAATAATTGTAGGCCTCCATGGAGCCCGTGGTGAGGTCGATGATCTTCCGGCCGGAGGTCTCGATCTTGAGCGCGGGGAGAGCGATGCCGCGGCGGATGGTCCGGCTGATATCGTCGATCTGGGACTTGAGGATGCTGGCGACGCCGTCCCCCCTGGCCGAGGCGCTTTTCAGGATATGCTTGCTCGACGCGTCCAGGACCTGGACGTCCGTGGCGAACGTCTGGCCAGCCTTGATGAAGCTGCCCAGGACGAGGGCTTCGATACCCTCCTTCCGGCAGGCCTCGAAGGCCGCCTCCTCGTCGAAGATTGCCGCCGCGTCACGGCCGGAATTGCGGAGGAGATCCTTCATCCTCTCCCAGGATGTGACCCTCAGACGCTTCGACTGCTCCAGGCTCGTGATGAGGAGATGGGGAATGGCCTCGCGAAGGTAGTCGAGCTCCCTATCGCCGGTCTGGTTCTTGAAGCCGACGACGGCAATCGTGCGCCGCGCTGCCTCTTTCTCCGGGATGAACTGCCAGACGAGGAAGGCGGCGAGCGCCACGAGAAGCGCCGCGCCCGGGATCCAAACTCTTTTGGACGGGAGCCGGACGGTGATCTCCTTGGAGGTCAGCGGCTTGCGGACGGGCAGGGGATGGGGCGTCGTCGGCAACGACTTTTCGACCCCGGCCAGGTCGGCCAGAAACGCGGTCGCGCTCTGGTACCTTTTGTCCTTGGATTTCTCCAGGCATTTGAGGATGATTCGGTTCAGGTCTTCGGGGATCTGCGGGTTGAGTTTCCGGGGGTCGGGCGGCGGCTCGCTCTTTTGTTTGACGGCGACGCTCAGGAGCGTTTCGCCCTCGAAGGGGAGGCGGCCGGTCAGCATCTCGAAGAGGACGATGCCCAGGGAGTAGAGGTCGCTCGCCGGGCCGGCCTCCTTGCCCTCGACCTGCTCGGGCGACATGTACTCGGGCGTCCCGACCATCACGTTGCCGCCGGTGATCCCTCTGGCGCCGACGAGGCGGGCGATGCCGAAATCCATGATCCGGGCGTTGCCGTCGCGGTCGATCATGATGTTCGAGGGCTTGAGGTCGCGGTGGACGACACCCAAGCCGTGGGCCTCGGCCAGCCCCTCGGCGACCTGCCGGGCGACCCTGAGAGAGGTGCCGACCGCCATCTGGCCGGAGCTCCGGATGAAAGCTTTCAGGTCCTCTCCCCGGACATACTCCAGGGTGATGTAGAACATGCCCCGGTCCTCGTTCAGGTCGTAGACCCTGCCGACGCTCTTATGGACGATCTTCCGGGCGATCTTGAGTTCATTCTTGAAGCGCTCGACCGTGGCTTTGTCGGCGGCGATCTCGGGCTTGATGACCTTGACGGCGATCTCCTCGCCGACCTTCGTGTCGAGGGCCCGGTAGACCTTGCCCATCCCGCCGCCGCCGAGCTCATCGACGATCTGGTAGCGCGAGGCGAAGAGCGTTCCGGTGGTCAGCTCTTCGCGTGGAGTTTCGATCGTCCTGGTCGGAGGGGCGGGGATGCTCGAGGGATGGGGAAGTGCCGTCGCGCACTCCTTGCAGTACTTGGAGTCGGACGGGTTCTCCGCCTGACAGTGCGGGCACTTGACGCCCATAATCTTCCCCTTGCTTAACTTATAGCACAATCGCCAGGCGGGCGAAAGGGCCCGCCGCTTTCACGCGCGGCTATGAGCAGTCGGCCCCTTGCGGCAGGCCTATTTCCGCCGGACCGGGATCCAGATTTCCGTGCGCAGCTCCTCGGGCTTGACCTGCATGGGGTTGTTCATGTAGCGCTCGAGGACCGGCCCGGACGCCGTGAAGCCCTGGGCCTTGATCCAGTCCATGAGGCGCTGGATCGTCTCGCCGGCCTTCGCGTACGGACCGGTGTGCACCGCCGCGGCGACGGCCGGATAATTCCAGGTTTTCTTCTCGAGAGGGGCTTGGGGCGACGCCTGCTCGCTGACCTCGAACCCGACCTCCCAGGAGAGCTCCTCGGGTTTGGCCTGGGCGGGGGCATTGTAATAGACGCCGATCATGGGGCCCCGGATCGAGGCGAACAGGCCTTGGCTCTGCATGGCCTGCATAAGTTGGCCGATGACGCCCGACATGTCCGAGAGAGGACCCTTATGGGCGATCGAGCAATAGGTGAAAGGCTTGATCTCTTTCATGGAAGCGAATGGCTCTTGGGATTGTTGGGGAATGTCGCCGTCGGCGCGAGCCGCCGATGAGAGCGAAGGACCGGACAGCGCTAAGCCCACGGCTGCCAACGCGAACCAAAGGATCAAACGTTTTTGTTTCATCGGTTACCTCCCTATGCCTTCGAGTCAGGCCGGACCCATCCTATCACACCCCGCGGCCGGGTGAATCCCCGGGGTCGGGGCTATTTCCAGACGAGCTTTTCGAGGCCTTTCAGCCTCTTGAGCGCGGCCGCGTCGGTTTGGTCGAGCGTGAGCGGCGTCACGGCGATGTAGCCGTTCCTTACGGCCCAGGTGTCCGTGTTCTCGGGGCCCGCGTCCAGGGTCTTGTATGACGGCCAGTAAGAATCCTGCCCGTCCCCCGTCTCCCTCTTCTCAAAGAATTCCATGGTCGGGCGGACGTCCTGCCTGGTGATCATGATGCCCTTGATCCTGTCCTTGGGTAGAGCAGGGATGTTGATGTTGAGAAGCATCCCTTTCTCGAAACCCTTCCGGGCGAGCTCCCGGACGAGGGCGGACGTGAAGTCCGCGGCGGCCTTGTAGTCCATGTCCGGTCCGCTCTGGAGATTGACGGAGATCGCCGGGATCCGGAGGAAGGCCGCCTCCCTGGCCGCCGCCACCGTCGCCGAATAGAAGGTCACGAGACCGACGTTCTCCCCTCTGTTGGTGCCGGCGATAACGATGTCCGGCTTTTCCGGAAGAAGGGATTCCAGGGCCAGGCGGACACAGGAGGCCGGGGTGGCGTCGATCGCGAACCACGTGGCGCCCTTCCGCTCGCTTTTCCGGACGGGGATGAGCTTTCGCGTCGTCATCCCGTGGCTGATCCCGCTCTGCTCCCGGACGGGGGCGGCGACCGTGACGGTCCCGACCTTCTGCAGGGCATCGAAAAGGGTCGCCAGCCCCGGCGCCTCGATCCCGTCGTCGTTGGAGAGCAAGATCTTCGGGGGAACGGGCTCGACGCCGGCGCAGCGGACGGCGGCCGCCAGCAGGAAAGCCAGCGCGACCATGGTCATGGTTCTTCGGTTCGTCCTCATGTCTGTCTCCTTGTCGCCCGCGAAGCGATGTGCACAATGTTTGTGCAGTTTATGAAAAGTGCGCGCCCTTCAAGTCTTTAGAAAATCTCCGGGGCTCTTTTTCCACAGGCTTTTGCACAATTCCTGTGGAAATCGGGACCGCTAGTTTTTATTTTTGACATAACGGTCGAACCATTCGAACATTTCGGCGAGGACGTCGAGGACGGATTCGCGGGCCGAGTATCCGTGGCTCTCGCAGGGGAGCATGACCAGCCGGGCCGTGGCCCCGAAGCCCTTCAAGGCGGCGAAGAGACGCTCGGACTGGATCGGGAACGTTCCGGAGTTGTTGTCGGCCTCGCCGTGGATCATGAGGAGCGGCGTCTTGATCTTGTCGGCGCGCATGAAGGGCGACATCTTGATGTAGGTGTCCGGGGCCTCCCAAAGGGTCCGGCGCTCGCTCTGGAAGCCGAAGGGAGTCAGTGTACGATTGTATGCACCGCTTCTGGCAATCCCGGCGGCGAAGAGGTCGCAGTGGGCGAGCAGGTTGGCCGTCATGAAGGCGCCGTAGCTGTGGCCGCCGACCCCGACCCGCTTGGGGTCGCCGACGCCCATCTCGTCAAGTTTCTGAATGGCCGCCTTGGCGTTGGCCACGATCTGCTGGACGAAGGTATCATTGACGGTCTTGGGGTCGCCGACGACCGGCATGGTGGCGTTGTCGAGGACGGCGTATCCCTGGGTGACAAAGAAAAGCTCGGAGATGCCCCGGTAGAAGGTGAACCGGTTGGCCGACCCCCGGACCTGCCCGGCCGTGCCGCGGTCGTTGTATTCCAAGGGATAGGCCCAGATAACGACGGGCAGCCGGGTGCCGGGCTTGTGGTCCGCGGGCAGGTAGAGCGTGCCGGAGAGCTCGACGCCGTCATCGCGTTTGTACTTGACGAGCTCTTTCTTGACGGCCGTGAGCTCCGGGGCCGGATCCTTGAAGTCGGTCAGGGCCCTCCGCTTTCCGCTTTTGAGGTCGAGCAGAAAATAGTTGGGCGGCTCGGTGCGGGACTCGCGGCTGGTGATGATCTGGTTGCGGGAAGAGCCGTTGAAGGCCATGAAGGTCTCGTAGCCGGGGTCCTGGCACTGGAAGAGGCGCTCCTTCTTCATCGTCTTCAGGTTCATCCGGTCGAGGAAGGGGTGGTCGCCTTGGGGCGAAGCGCCGCTGCCGCTGAGATAGATCCAGTCCTTTTCAAGCAGGATGACGCGCTCGCCCGTTTTGAGCGCGGCCGTGACGGGGAAGCCGGGATTGCCGTATTGGTCCTGGACGTTGAGGTCGAAAAGCTTGCGCGGTGCCGCCTGCGGGTGGTCGAGGTCCGCGAGCCAGGTCGTGCGCCACCTTTTCTTCCAGTTGAATTCGGACGCGAGGGCCAATCCCGGCTTGTCGAAGAAATTCAGCCCCTGGGCCCGTTCCTTGAGCTTGAGGACCTCGGCGGGCTCGGCGGTGAAGGGAGCGGCCAGGGTCATCAGCCGGTCGCGGCAGGGCGCGTCCTTCTCCGGGTCGCCCCCGTCCAGGGCCTCGGTCCAGATCAGGGTGGCCGGCTTCAGAGCCATCCAGTCGGCGTTGCGCGGGCCCATGGGGACGCCGTTGATCGGGACGTCTTCGGCCGGGGGCAGGTCGGCCAGGACCTTGACCGTCCGGCCGTCCATGTCCCAGATCTCGTAGGCGTGGGCGAACTCGAAATAGGAGACGGAATAGGAATAAGGCCGCTTGACCCGATCGACCAGGATGTAGCCCATGGAGGGGGACGGCGAGACGTCCGAAAAGACCCCCGGGGTTCCGATCTTCTTGACCGCGCCCGTGGCGGCATCGACGATCGCCAGTTGGGACATCGCGTAGTAATCGAAGAGGACCTCGTCGAACGCGTTCTTGAGCAGGTCCTCGTACGTGGCGACCTTGGTGGACTGGCCCGAGGTCTCCTGGACGTTGGGGCCCTTGGGGACGCGCAGCGCCTCCGGGGCCGGGCCGCGGCCCTCGGGAACGAAGCAAACGAGCATGCTCTTGCCTTCGGGCATCCAGCCGAAGCCCGCAGCAACGGCGTTTATCGCCGGTCCGGTCAGGGATTTGGCGGTGCCGGCGGCGACGTCTAGAGACCAGAGCTCGACACCGCTATCGACGTAGCGGAGGAAGGCGATGGTCCTGCCGTCCGGCGCCCAGGAGAGGGAGGTGAATTTGAAGCCGTCGGGGAGGGCAATCCGGCGGACCGTTCCGGTCCTGACGTCCTTGAGGCTGAGACCCGTGTTGAAGCTCAGAACCTGGCGGCTGTTGTTGGCCGGGGTGATGCGGATCCCGGCGATCCTCAGCAGGGGCTGGGAGATATAGGCGATGGTCGGCATGGCCTCGTATTCGATGAGGGCCATGATGTCGCTGGCCGGGCTCATGGAGACCCGCGGCGTGGGCGGTGCGTCGACGATGGCAATGACCTCCTTCGGCGGGAGCTTATACGGCTCCTGGGCGAGAAGGATGGGTACTGCGGCCAGCCAGAGGGCGAGAAGAACGGTCAGGCCGATGAAGGTCTTTTTCATCGTGGTCCCCTTTCCCGGTTCGGGCGTCATGTTCAAGAGGGAATATTCTATCCTGCGGACCGGTCCGTTTTCAATAAGATAAGAAGATAAAGATAAGGGGTCAAACCTTCATTTTCCAGTTTTCTTATAAGTGTAGGTTTGCCCCCAGGGCCTTGACGAGTTGTCGATTGGCCGGGAGTTCTTCTATAATGGCCTCGGACTCACGACTCCGCCATGCGCGATCGAATCGAAGCCCCGGCCTATCTCTCCATCGTCATTCCCGCCTATAACGAGGCAAAGCGGCTCGGGCCGAGCCTGGAAAAGATCCTCGGATACCTGAAGACGAAGCCCTTCGCTTCGGAGGTCATCGTCGTTGACGACGGGAGCCGGGACAAGACGGCGGAAGTCGCGGGAGCCGTGCTCGAGGGCCGCGTTCCGTTCCGGATCGTCCGGTCGGACACGAATCACGGCAAAGGATACGCGGTCAAGGCCGGCGTCCTCGCTTCGGCCGGGCAGGTCGTTCTGTTCACCGATGCCGACCTTTCGACGCCCATCGAGGAGCTCGACAAATTTCTGTCGCGTCTCGGCGAGGGATTCGACATCGTCATCGGCTCGCGGGCGCTCCCCGGATGCGACATCCGGGTCCGCCAGGCGGCGCCCCGCGAGGCCCTGGGCAAGTTCTTCAACCGCCTCGTCCGGTTGTCCGTCATGAAAGGCTGCCGGGACACGCAGTGCGGCTTCAAAGTGTTCCGGCGCGCGGCCGCGATGGACCTTTTTTCGAGGCTTCAGACTGAGGGCTTCAGCTTCGACGTCGAGCTCCTCCTGCTGGCCAGGAAGGCGGGCTACCGGATCGCCGAGGTCCCGGTCGTGTGGTGCAACTCGCGCCCCAGCCGAGTCCGGATCGTCCAGGGCTCGTGGCAGATGCTGAAGGAGATCATGAGGATCCGGCGGCTCCGTTGACGCTGCGCAAAAGGGGGACATAATACTCTGTCCCCCCCGGGCACGAAATAAGGGAGAGAGTATTGTGTCCCTCGGTTCAGCGTTTTTTGGGCTTGGCCAGGTAAATGTTCCCGACCATGTCGGTTGCCTCGAAGACGATCCTGTCCGCTGCCACGCCGATTGCGCCGTTACCCTTGGGGAAGTTCAGATTGAGTGGCCGCTCGGGGGACATATCGATTTTGCGTTCATCTCCGGCGGGCTCCTTCGTCCGGGGATCGAGCTCCCTGACGAAGAGCGAACAACGGCCGTTCTTCTCGGAGAGATAATAGAGAAAGCGGCCGTTGGGGGACCAGGCTGGCGAGCCGAGGTAATAGCCGGCCTCGGCGACCGTGATCGTGCCTTGTAACCCGCCTTGGCGTCCCTCGAAAGGAGTGATCCGGATGGCCGCGCGCCCGTCCGGCTCCCCGGCCAGCCAGACGAGCCATTTCCCGTCCGGCGAGAGGCTAACGTCCTCGACGATATCCTGCGACGACGACAGGATGATGCTCTTCTCCCCGGTTCGGAGGTCCATCTTCTCGAGCTCGTTGGGCTTCGCCTGAACCAGGGCGAAATCATCGTCAGTGGAGAAACCGAAGACGACACAGCCCTCGCAGAGCTCCCTGCTGGCGGTGGCCCCGAGTGCGACGAGGATCGTCTTGTTCTTTCCTTCGATGATGTCGAGATAGGCCAGGAGCGATCCATCAGGGCTCAGCCGTGGGAATTGGTTGACGCTGATCCCTTGAACGGGGATCTTCGTTTCCTCGCCGGTCCTCAAGTCCTTGACCCGGACCTCGATCCTGGCCGCCTGGGCCCCGCCGAAGGCGCTGAACGCGGCTTTCGCTCCGTCCCGGGATATGGTCGGGTTGAAATTCTGCATCAGGTCCTGGGTGAGCTTCTGGGGCTTGGCCGACACCACGGCCTCGTCGGGCCGGGCCGCGACGCTCCACGCGTTCATCGCGACCGTCATCTCGGAGAAGAAGACCCGGCCGTCCGGCATGACGGCCGGAGAGATCTTCATGCCCGGCCCGGTCGTGATGGCCGCTGCGGGCCCTGTGACTGTCAATGTCTTCGGGTCGATGGACGCCCGGAACAGGTTGACGCCTTCGATCGTCGTCCCCGAAACGAAATAGACGCTGTTCCCGGCCCATCCGACCGGGAATTGAACGATAGTGGTCAAGCCGAGATTTTCGATGGCGTGTGTCCGGACCGGCTCTCCGCCGTCGACCGGTGCGACCCACCAGTCCGTGGACTTCGGATCGTTGACCCGCCGGCCCCGGAACAAGAGGTATTTGCCGTCAGGTGACCAGACGAGCGTGGCTCCATGCACTATAAAGCCGAACAGGAAATCGCTAAGGATCTGCCGGGGCTCTCCTCCCTTCGGCGAAACCAGGTACGTCTTGTACTGGCGGGGTTCCAGAGACGCGGGGAGGACCATGAAAGCGATCCAGCGGCCGTCGGGGGAGAACCTGGGTATGAAGCCCCTGTCGGCGATCCGCCTCGGCTCGCCGCCCACGGCCAGGGCGTCGATGAGGTAGATTCCGCCGCCGTCGCGCTCGGAGCGGAAGGCGATCTGGGACCCGTCGGGCGAGAACGAAGGGAACCAATCGTCGGCCGGGTGGTTCGTCAAGCGGAGAGGCTTACCCCCGGAAACTTGCTGGACCCAGATGTCGAGGTTCCCGTTTCCCTCACGGTCGGAGGCATAAGCTATGAGATTGCCGGCGGGGGCAAGCGTCGGAGAGAAGGTCAAGCCGGAATCGAAGGTCAGGGGAGTGATCTCATACTCGGTGGGCCCTGGTGGCTTGAGGACGAAAAGTTTCAGGACGATGGCCGCGGCGGCGAGGACGAGGATGGATGCCGCCGTCACGAGAAACGCCGTTTTTTTCTTTCCGCGGCTGGCGGGGGCTGCCGCAGCCATGAGCTTGCCCGATTCGGAATCCTCCTTGAGGTCCTGGAGCGCGACCTTGAGGTCGGACATCGTTTGCCAACGCCTCTGGGGGTCCTTGCGGAGACAGCGGACGAGGATGCGCTCCAATTCGAGAGGGATCGCCTCGTTCACGGCGGAGGGAGGCTTCGGCTCTTCGTTAAGGACGGCGGCGAGCGTTTTAATGCCGCTCTCGCGGCCGAAGGCCTTGCGGCCGGTGAGCATCTCATAGAGGACCGCTCCGAAGGAAAAGATGTCCGACCTGGCGTCGACCTTCTTCCCTTCCGCCTGCTCCGGGGACATGTAGGCCGCGGTGCCGACGATGAAGCCTTGCTCGGTTCGGGGTTTCCCATCCTGGCCTATCGTTAACGTAGGGCCGGCCCCTGAGTCGGGGATTTCTTCCGTAAGCTTGGCCAGGCCGAAGTCGAGGATCTTGACCAGGCCTTCGTCCGTCACCATGATGTTCGTCGGCTTGAGGTCGCGGTGGACGATCCCCGCGGCATGGGCCTTGGCCAGGCCGTCGGCCACCTGGACGGCGTAGCCGAGCGCTTCGCTGAGTTTCAGGCCTTTCCGCCCAATCACGAGGTCGAGGGACTGCCCTTCGACGAGTTCCATGACAATGAAATCGCGGCCCTGGTCGAAGGCGATGTCATGGATGACGACGATGTTCGGGTGGCGGAGGGCGGACGCGGCCTTAGCCTCCAGGACGAAACGCTGCTTGCGTTCGGGGTTTGCGACCTTGTCCGGAGGCAGGACCTTGATAGCGACGGGCCGGTCGAGGTGGGTGTCGACGGCCTTGTAGACGGCACCCATCCCACCCTCGCCGATTTTTTCGACGATCCGGTAATGGAGAAGGTTCTGGCCGACCATGCCGGGATCTCTTGAGTTATCCTTCCCTTCTTATAATTCCGGAGGCGCTCGAAAGTCAACACGGGCCGAAGGACCTTCTGGCCGCACCTTGGGGGAAAAAATTACCGCGCGAATCACCCTGATGGGTCATTGCCTTGTCCCGAACGTCTATTAAGAATGGGCAGGAAGCGGGCATCCCGACGAAGATCTCCGAACGCCGCCGCGGCAAAATCCGCTGAGATTTCCTCACGCCGCGGGCGTACGTTCCCAGGCCGGATTTGCCGTCAGCCGACCTTGACGGTCTTGATTCTCCCGGAGATCGCCACCGTGATTTTGTAGGCGCCGCGGGAGTTGGATACGTTGATCGTGGCTAGGTCCGAGACCGTACCTTCGGGATAAAAGGTGGGACTGTTATTGGCCGTGACTTCGACCCCTTCGAGCCGGGCGAGCCTGTCCAGGCGCCACGCTCCGGACCCCTCATCATGGGCCTCGAGCACGCACCTCTGCCCTTCGAACCGGACCCTGTATCGTCGGCCCCTCCAGGCGGCTTTGAACCGGGCCTGGTTCAGCGAGCTCTGGATCTCCCAAAGGCCTGTCTGAAGCTGAAATTTGGGGACGAGCTGTTTGAACGAAACCGACCCTTCGTAAATGAAGAAGCCGACCAGGGCGATGGCCAGGACCGTTTCGACGAGGGTGAATCCCTTTTTCTTCATTCGTGCTCCTTCCAGGTCAGGACCTTGAAGGAATAGACGGAAAGCCGGGGCTCGGCCGTGAGGGGGACATCGTCGCTCGTCCCGCCGCCGGCGAGCCGCTCGTCGGGCGCGATCCGGAGCGAGTTTCCGTTCCCCTTGTAGCCGGCCGCGTGAAGGGCGCCGAGGACTTCGACCGTTTTCCCGCTCCCGCCGATCTCGAAGTCGCCGTTCCCCGCGGTCAGCGAAGCCTGAACCTTGAGCTCGTCCGGCGCGCCCCCGTCCACCGCGATCCGGCCGTCCAGCTCCGCCTGCGAGACGAAATCCCGCCCCGTGGAGAAAATGACTAGCTGGGACTGTGATTCCTTGACGTAGGGGATGCCCTCCTGCCAGCGGGCGCCCTGGAGGATCAGGTGCGAGGACAGTGTGATCCTGTCCGACGAGACGATGGTCAGGCTGACGCCGCCGAGAATGGACGGGATCTCGCGGTCCCTGACCATCGTGACCGTTCCGTCGCTTCGGACGATCCCGCCGCCCAGGGCGTCGATCCTGCCGTTGACAATGATGATCCCCAGCGGGACGAGGTCGTAGGAATAGACGGCGTCCGGCGTCCGGAAGTCCGTCCGGCTCCGGGCCGGGCTATACCTCAGCGACCATTCCCCCCCGCTCATCCTGAAGACGATCGCCTGGGAGTCGCCGTCAATGGCCAGGACCATCTCGTCCGCGTCCCCCTGGACGAAGATCCCGCCGAGGCCGAGGTCATTCTTGATCAGATAGACGCCGTCCGGGACCGGGTCCTCCGACGGCTCGAGGCCGAGGGCCGCCCTCAAGCGGACGGGGGAGAGGTCCTGGGGCATGAATATCCTGACGTCGAGGGCCCTGGCCGCGAGACGCGTGGCGTCCTTCGGGATGATCCCGCTCCCGGTGGCCACGAACGGGGGAGCCAGGACGTTCCCGTTTCCGGAGAGAAACGAGATGCCGTTGGCCTTCATGAACCCGCTTTTTTCCGCCTCCGTCATCTCCTTATTGATCAGCAGGGGGATGGAGGGAAGCGGGAGATAGCCGGCCAGGACTCCGAGCGTCCCTTCAAGGCTCGAGATCCTCTTCGGCGGGAGCCGGCCCCAGCCGCCGCTCGACTCGATGCGGAGATCGGCGAGGATACGGCAATAGCTTCCCCTGTCTTCGATCCTCTCGAGGCCGCAGGTTGAGAGGGATTCCCAGTTCGACCCGTCCGCCGACTCCCTCAGGAGCCGGGGAAAGCCGGCGCCCAAGGCCTCCTCGAGGAGAAGGGGGAAAACGGCCCGCGGGTCCTCGCGGAGATCCTCCAGCCGGCCGGCCGCGATCGGCACGACCGGGCCCGCCGATTCGACCCAGGCCGCGAGGTCCCTCAGGCCGCGCTTGATGCCGTTCTCGGAGGCGTAATCCAGGAAGACCGAAAATTTCCGGTAAGCGTTCATCTTTAAGTAGGCCTGGGAAAGGCAGATCATGCTCAGGCCGAGCCCCGAGAAGACGAAGAGGAGGAAGACGACCACCAGGCTGGCGACTCCTCGCTCCCGGCCGCGGGCCCTCTCAGGTCCGGCCGGCCAGGGCCGGGTTCTTGGGAAAAAGGCATATCTCATATGCGGCATCTCCTTGGTCGTTGAGGCCGAACCGGACCCGGACAAGGTTCGCGGCCCGGTCCACCAGAAAATCGGCGGAGCGGACGTTCTCGAGGAGCGGTTGGGCCGTGCTCAGGTTGACCTTGCGCCTGAGGACGCCCTGGCGCGCGTCCAGGGTCAGGCTGACTTTTTCGAGAAGCAAAAGCGAGGCTTTCTCTTTTGCGTACCCGGCTCCGAGCGGGGATGAGAGAAGCGCGGCCCCGGCCGCGACCGAGGATATGACAAGGACTTCGCCCTTTTCCCCGTCCGAAAGACAGATCTCCCGGCCGGCCTTCAGGCCGGCGACGCGTATCAGCGGAAGGCGGATGTCCCCTTCCCGGACGTCCGCGACCAGCTCGAAGGCGTCCTCCGCCCTGACGATCAGGAGGCCTCCCGCGTCCTCAGCGACCGCTTCGACGAGTCCCAGGGCCGTCGGCTCGCCAAGCCCCTGGCCGGCCCGCAGGATATCGACCTTCATCTTGTCGATGGCGGCCATGGCTCCCTGGGCCGCTTCCTCCTTTTCTTTAAGCCTATAAAAATGCTTCTGGGCGGCCCCGAAGAACTCCAGGCAGGCGCAGACGACGAAGAGCGATAGGGCGAGACCGATCAGGCACTCGAGGAGGGTGAAACCCCGGCTTTTCACGGCGCGAACCCCAGGTCTTTCGATATCCAGAGGGTCACGGAGGCGCCGGATCCGGGCCGGCCGGCCGGGCAGACCGTGACCCTGACCCTTTTCATCCGCTCCCCAGCGTCTTCGACCGTCCATTCGTGGAGGAAGAGGCCGCGGCCGGCCTCGTCCCGGACGGCTTCCGAATATTCCCCGGGCCGGAGCCCGTCCGATTCGAAGGAGAGAGATTTCAGACCTTCGAGCCGCGTCGTAAGAGAGTGGGCCAGGCCGGACGTCGTGTCTCCCCTCCTTTTGGCCCATACTGATAAGGTGATGAGCTCGGCCGTGCCGAGAAGCAGGACGAGGGCCAGGGTCATGGAAACGAGGACCTCGATCAGGCTGAATCCCTGCCTCTTCATGGCCGACCTCCTGCCCCTAGATCAAAGCGGGAGACGTGCCAGTGCGGGGAACTATTTTCTCAGGGACGGCGGCTCAACGGCCCGCCCCGGCCGTCAACCGGGGTGGCTAATTCGTTGAAAAAGAAGGGGATTGCGGTCAACCGGCGTTGACGCCCCGGCGGCCAGAAAAAATATTTTTCCAAGGCCTTGACAACCGGGGAAGGAAACCCTATCATATAGGAGCCTTCGGGCATTCACTGACAACCGTATTAGGTTGACAATTTCAATCAGTCGTTTTTAGATATTATTGAAGTTTCTCTCTCGGGATAGAGAGAAGAGAGATCTTTGAATCAAAAAAGCGGAGCGACCAATAATCGATCCAATTTGCCAAATCAACTCGCCAAGAACTCGCAAGAGTTCTTATAATTGGAGAGTTTGATCCTGGCTCAGAGTTAACGCTGGCGGCGTGCATAACACATGCAAGTCAAACGGTTCCCGGGTAGCAATATTCGGGGACAGTGGCGAACGGGTGAGTAACACGTGGGTAATCTCCCCTCGAGTGAGGAATAAGCTTGCGAAAGCGGGTCTAATACCGCATGACGTCCTAAGGCAAATGCCTTAGGATTAAAGCCGTAAGGCGCTTGAGGTTGAGCCTGCGTCCTATTAGCTAGTTGGTAGGGTAACGGCCTACCAAGGCGATGATGGGTAGCCGGCCTGAGAGGGTGATCGGCCACACTGGGACTGAGACACGGCCCAGACTCCTACGGGAGGCAGCAGTGAGGAATTTTGCGCAATGGGCGAAAGCCTGACGCAGCGACGCCCTGTCAGGGGTGAAGAAACTTCGCAAGAAGCTGACGGTAACCCCAGAGGAAGCCCCGGCTAACTACGTGCCAGCAGCCGCGGTAATACGTAGGGGGCGAGCGTTGCTCGGAATTACTGGGCGTAAAGGGTGTGTAGGTGGCTGATTAAGTCAAAGATGAAATCCCGAGGCTCAACTTCGGAACGGTCTTTGATACTGGTCAGCTTGAGGCTAGTAGAGGAGAGCGGAATTCCCGGTGGAGCGGTGAAATGCGTAGATATCGGGAGGAACACCAGAGGCGTAGGCGGTTCTCTAGGCTAGTCCTGACACTGAAACACGAAAGCTAGGGGAGCAAACGGGATTAGATACCCCGGTAGTCCTAGCTGTAAACGATGGACACTAGATGTTCTCGCGTTTATGCGGGAGTGTCGTAGCTAACGCGTTAAGTGTCCCGCCTGGGGAGTACGGTCGCAAGGCTGAAACTCAAAGGAATTGACGGGGGCCCGCACAAGCGGTGGAGCATGTGGTTTAATTCGACGCAACGCGAAGAACCTTACCTGGGCTTGAACGG
>JBEKXF010000005.1:0-162866 GCA_049512315.1 Candidatus Aminicenantales bacterium
ACCGAGGAAGAGATCATGGCGGTCGAATCCCGGATCAACAACCGACCGAGGAAGTGCTTGAAGTATAAAACACCCCTCGAAGTCTTCACCCGAGTCGTTGCACTTCGAAGTTGAATGTGCAGGGGGAAAAGCGAGGACTTAAGGATTTCGCATTATAATCGCAGGGCGATCTTAAAGCGCTCTTTTCGAGGCCAAAAAGACGGAGTTAGGTCCCAAAACGACCTATCTTTTAAGTTCATTTCATTCTTTATCAGCATCTTCCTGAGGCCCGACCCCAATAGGTTTCTTCAGGGGGATGCGGGCCGCGTAGCCCCAGCTGTCCGGCTTCCTTTCGGCCACGATCATTTCTTTCGGCCGGATCCGGACGACCAGGAAAGATCCCGGCAGCGGGTCGGCCTGGGAGGAGCCGACGCAGAAGGTCGGGATTCCGTCGACGTCAAGCCGCTGCACGACGTGGGTGTGCCCCCAGAAGAAGGCGATGACGTTATAGCCCTTGATGGCGGCGGAAAGGGCTTGGCGCTCGCGGTCGGACCACCAGCCCAAGCCCCATACGTCCCAGCCGTAGTGCTGCAGAAGGACGACGGGCCGGCCGCTCCGGCCGACATTCCCGGCCAGATCTTCCTCGAGAAACTCCAGGCTGTGCCCGGGCAGCCGCCATGGGCCGTCAAAATGCCGTCCCCACGGGTTGACGACAACGTCCCCGTCTGAGCCGGCGAAAAGCCCGAGGCTCACGAAGTGGACCGCGGCCCAGTCCCACGAATAATTAATCCCGTTGGCTGAAACATTTCTCAGGCCCGGGCGGATCCTGTTGCGTTCCCGGATGCCTTGCCGGACGAACTGGTTCTCGCCGCCGTCGTGATTGCCGGGGAGCTCATAGGCCGGGAACCGGAGCCGGCCCTCGCCGTTGACGCCGAAGTCCGCCGTAAACTGCCGCCAGGAAAATTGCTGTCCGAGCGTCGCCGCGTCATCCGTCAGGTCGCCCAGGACGGCGACGCCGCGGGGAATCCCGACGACGCCGCCGATCTCCTTCGGATAAGCCGCTCCGGGTAGGGCGTTCATGGCATCAATGGTCTTTTCGTTTACGGCCGCGACCGTCGGGCTCAACCCGTAGTGCGTGTCCGAGGTGAGGAAAAGCGTGACTTCGTAAGCCGGCCGCTTCGGGAGCAAGAGAAAAGCGACCACCGCGACCGCGAAGAAGATCAACGGGAGAAGAATGATGCGCCGGAGCTTCTTATTCACGGGATATCCAGTCCTTATCTTCCCGCCGGCACCCGCGGCCCTGAGTTTTCACACGCTCCGGACCCGGGGATTTCCCCGGCATCTCGTTCCATGGTCGCCTCAAAGCACGGGGTCCACTTTGCCGCGACCCTCTCGGGGCTTGATGGCTTCCTTGGTCCGTGGCAGCCAGACGGACATTTCGCCGTCGCCGCGGTTGGCCCAGGCATAATACGGGACGGCCTGGAATTCGAGCCTTTTCATTTCGGTCTTCCCGTCCTTGACCTTGACATAGACGGTCGCCGGACCCGTGATGACCTGGACGCCGCCGAGAAGGTCCGGCCGGAAGAGCGTCCGGAGCCTGGCGGAGTCCGGGATGACCATGTCGAGGGCATCGCCGCCGTTGTCGATCCCTTCCGCGCAAAAGACGATCGGGCCGCGCTCGAGAGCCACCATCCCGGCGTCGGCCGCGACGAGGTCGTTCGCCACCACCCGCCGGACGGGCATGGGCAGGGAGAGCTCGATGACGTCGCCGACCTTCCAGGTGCGCCGGACCCTGGCGTAACCGGCCGAGGGGTCGATCCCGACCGATTTTCCATTGACCTTGAGCTCCGGCTTCTCGTCATTCCTGTCCACGAAGCGGAAGGGCCCTCCCGGCACGGCCTCGTTCCGGGCCCAACCGGGGATGCGGACCGCGACCTCGAACTCGGCGATCCCGCCCTCCGGGTTGACCGTGATCTTGACCGTGCCATCCCAGGGATAGCGGGTGTCCTGGATCAGCACGACTTTTTTCCCGTTGATGTCGATCCGGCTCCCGCTCGCGATATAAAGGTTCACGAAGACCGTAGCCTCTTTCATTGCATAGACATAGCCTGGGATGGACGGCAGGAACCGGGTGATATTCGGCGGGCAGCAGGCCACCTCGAACCAGGGGCTGCGGGCATAGCCTCCGGCGGATTCGAGCGGGTTCTGGTAGAAGAAGCGGTCCCCGGAGAGCGACACGCCGGACAACAGGCCGTTGTACATGACCCGTTCCATGACGTCGATATATTTCGGTTCGCCGTGGAGGAGGAAGAGCCTCTCGTTCCAGAGGGCGTTCCCGATGGCCGCGCAGGTCTCGGCATAGGCGTTGTTCGGCAGCTCGTAGTTTTCACCGAAGCCCTCCACGATTCCGCGCGAGCCCACCCCGCCGGTCAGGTACATTTTCTTGCCGACGACGCTCTCCCAGAGCCGGTCGATGGCCGTCGCGTACTCCGGATAGCCGCCGAGGGCGGCCACATCCGCCATGCCCGCATACATGTACATGGCCCGGACGGCGTGACCGACCGCCTCGTCCTGCTCGAGGACGGGCTTGTGGTTCTGCATGTACTCGTCCGAGTCGTAGACGGCGAACGGGTCGTTCGGGGCGTGCTTCTCACCGCCGAAGTAATGTCCGCGCTCGTCGAGGAAGAACTTGGCCAGGTCGAGATAGGCCCGTCGTCCCGTGGCCCGGAAGAGCTTGGCCAAGCCGATCTCGACCTCCTGGTGGCCGGGAAAGCCGCGGCGCTGCCCGGGGCCGAAGCCGAAGGTCCGGACAAGGAGGTCGGCATTCTTCAGGGCAACGTCCAAGAAGGAGCGCTCGCTGGTCGCCAGATAATGGGCGACGGCGGCCTCGTACATGTGGCCCACGTTGTAGAGCTCGTGGCTGACGCGGAGGTTCGACCAGCGCTCCGGGCCGGCGCCGGGAGCCGGGTTCTTGGGATCGATGGTCCTCGCCGTGTACAGGTAGCCGTCCGGCTCCTGGGCCTTGCCGATGATCGCGACAAGATCGTTCAGCTGCTTCCGGAGGGCCGGGTCGGGATGGAGAATCAGCGTATAGGCGGCGCCCTCCATGGCCTTGTAGATGTCGGAATCGTTGAAGCGCTTGCCCCTATAGGAGCCGGTCATCAGGCGGGCGGCCTTGCGGAAGTTGTCGACACGGCCCGTCTCCTCGTTCATCTTCAAGGCCGAGGGGACCGAAACGGTGCGGTTCGTCTCGAGGCGCGGCGCCCAGAAGGCGTCGGTGATCTTGACGTCCGTGAAGGCTACCGGCCGGACCGGATAGTCCTTCTGGAGGGTCCTGGATGGAACCCGGAGATCACGGGCGGGGGCGATCGCCGGCGAGAGCGCCGGGAGGACGAAGACAACGATGGCGAGGGCGAGGGGGGCGAACCCGGTCAGTCTCTTCGAGAGCGGCATGAATTTCCTCCGGTCATAAGGCCAGACAATTTATTATACAATAAATGAACCACCCGGCGGCCCGGCGCGATTCACCGGCTGTCTCCTCAACTTCCCGTTTTCGGGGGCCAAAAACGACGATGGAACGATGGATTGAGGCCCGGGGTCGATTCCTATATAATTCAGGGGCCAAATGAAAGAGATCGTCAGGGCGTCCGCCGGGACTGCGAGGTCATGACAGGACCGTGGCTGATCCTGGTCGGCGCCGCCGCCGGAGTGTTCGCCGGGCTGTTCGGCATCGGCGGCGGCATCATCATCGTCCCGGCCCTCATCCTCCTCGCCGGGTTTCCCCTCGTCAAGGCGACGGGGACATCGCTGGCCGCGATCCTTCTCCCCGTCGGCATTCTCGGGGTCATCGCCTATTACCGGGCCAAGATCATCGACCTCCGGGCGTCCCTCTTCATCGCCCTGGGACTCATGACGTCGGTCGCCGCGGGCGCGTGGCTCGCCAACACCCTGCCCGTCGAGATCATGCGGAAGGTCTTCGCGGTCTTCTGCCTCTATGTCGGCTGGAACTTCATCGACCCGGTCCGCCGCGTCCGTCGCCTGCGCGGCCGGATCGTCCCGGCCAGGACCGAGCCGGAAACGAACCCGCGGCCGCCCGTTCCCGCGCTCGTCTCGATCGGACTGCTGGCCGGCCTGATGGCGGGGATGTTCGGGATCGGGGGCGGCAACATCATCGTCCCCCTGCTCATCCTCGCCCTGGGCTACCCTGCCAAGCGGGCCATCGCCACTTCGCTCGGGGCCATCCTCCTGCCCTTCGGCCTGCCGGGCATCCTCGTTTATTATCACAGCGGGACGCTCGACCTCGGCGCGGCGGCCTGGATCGCACTCGGACTTTTCGTCGGCACCGTCTTCGGCGCCCTGATCACGATCCGCCTTCGCTCGGCGACGGTCAAACTCCTCTACGGGCTTTTTCTCGTCGTCGTCGCCTGCCGCTTTCTGTTCTGGTGAACCGTCTTCTTTGAAGGATCGGGCCTTAGACCGCGACCTTGAACAGCTTGCCGGATACTCCTTGTCCACGGCCGCCGATCCAGCTATAATCGGCCCTCCCAGATCCGAGATCCGCGCAGAGGAGCGAAACGATGGCCGAAAACCCGCACGATCAACTGGTCCTCAGCCTCTTTAAGGAATGCGACGCCCTGCTCCAGGGTCATTTCAAACTGACCTCGGGCAAGCACTCCGAGTGGTACTTCGAGAAGATCCGGCTCATCGAAAAGCCGGCGGCGCTCGAAAAGATCGTCGACCTCCTGGTCGAGAAGATCGAGGCCGAGGTCCCCGATTTCGACTACGTCGTCTCGCCGGCCTACGGAGCGATCGCGATCGGCTTCCTGGCGGCCCTCAAGCTCGGCAAGAAGTTCGCCTTCACCCAGCGGGCCGACGAGAAAATGACCATCCGCTCGGGCTTCTCCGGGCTCGACGGCTCCCGGGCCGTCATCGTCGAGGACATCCTGACCACGGGCGGATCGATCCAGGAAGTCGTCACCTGCCTGAAGGAACACCAGGTCTCAATCGGAGGGATCTACGTCCTCGTCGACCGCAGCGGCGGGGCGATCCCGGTCGAGGGGAAGGCCGTCGGCAGCCTGCTGGCCCTCAAGGTCGAGGCCTTCGAGCCGGATGTCTGCCCCTTCTGCAAGAAGGGCCTGCCCATCACCAAGCCCGGCGCATCGGACAAGAAAGCCTGAGAACTTAGGAGAAGGGCCTGAGGGCGGCGCTGATGGCCATCTGTATTTATTCACTCGCGCTGAAGATAGCGACCTCGAGACGGGAGCCATCCGCTTAAGCCGCGGACACGATCTCGAGCCGGTCTTGGCCTATTTTTTTGGCCGGGGTGGTTTGGCCGGCGTGGGCGCTGCCGACGGCGGCGGCGCGAGCCCCGCGGGGTCCGAACTCCGCCACCCGCCGCCCAGCGCCTTGATGAGGTTGACGCTGGCCGTTGATTGCCGGGTCAGCAGTTCGACCGCCAGCCGTTCGTTGGCGAGGGCCGTGTTCTGCGCCGACACGACCTCGAGGTATGATGTGACGCCGTTCATATAGCGGTTCTTGGCCAGGCTGAGCGTCCGCTCGGCTGCCGCGACGGCCACGGCTTGGTACTGCGCTTCCTGCGCGAGCATTCGGAGCGCGGCCAGGTTGTCCTCTACTTGTTGCAACGCCGTCAGCACCGTCTCTCGATATTCAGCGACGGTGGCGTCGTAGGCCGCCCAGGCCTGACGATATGTCGAGCGGCGTTTTCCAGCGTCGAATATCGTCTCGGCCAGGGACGCCCCCAACGACCAGATGCGGTTCGGCAGCGAGAACAGGCTGGCGAGCGGCGATCCGTAGTAGCCAGCCAGACCCGTGAGATTCAACGTCGGGAAGTATCCCGCCACGGCGATGCCGATCTGGGCGTTGGCCGCGGCGACGCGTCTCTCGGCGGCGGCGATGTCGGGCCGACGTTCGAGAAGTTCGGACGGAAGCCCGACGGGAATCTCCGGCGGCGCCGCCCCGAGCGGCGCGGCAGCGGCGGAGAATTCCTGGGGCGCCTTGCCGGCGAGCACCGCGAGGGCGTGTTCGAGCTGGGCCCGCGTAATCTCGAGGTCGGTCGCCTGGGCCCGCGTCGACTCGAGCTGCGTCTTCGCCTGGGCGACATCGATGCCCGAGGCGACGCCCTGCCGGTAGCGGTTCTCCGTGAGTCCGTACTCGGTCTGGTAGCCGGCGACCGTCTTCTGCAGGAGCTGGATCTCCGCGTCCACGCCATGGAGGAGGAAGTAGTCCGCCGCCGCCTCCGCCTGCATGGCCAGCCGAACGCTCTCGAGGTCGGCCGCGCTGGCCTGAACGCCGGCGATCGCGGCTTGGACACTGCGCCGGATCCGGCCGAAAAGGTCCAGCTCCCAACCGAGGTCGACAGGGACCTCGTAGGCCGTGACGGCCGCAGGCGCTTGGCCGGCGCCGGCCGACGTCGTGGTCAATCCGCTCGACCGCGTGACCGAGGCGCCCACGCCGACTGCGGGAAAGAGCGATGAGCGGACGCCGCCGACAAGGGCCCGGGCGCCGCGATACTGGGCCTCGGCCAGGGCTATCGTCTGGTTCGAAACGTTCACTTGTTCCTCAAGCTCGTTGAGCGCCTGGTCATGGAAGATCTCCCACCATTTGGCGCGCCTGGCCGCGTCGCCCGGCTGCGCGGCCTTCCATGTCACGGCGGCCGTCGTCCCCTCCTTGGGCATTTCCTTATATCCCTGCGGAAGAACGGGCGCCGAGGGTTTCCGGTACGTGGGGCCGACCAGGCAGGCCTCGACGAATAGGATCGGCATGACCATTAGAGCGTGTCTCAACCTCATGCTCCCTCCCTGTGAGAAGCGAAGCGGCGGACAAGCCTCCGCCGGGCCGCCGCCAGCCGGAGCCGGAAGCGGTCGAGATAGAGATAAACGACCGGCGTCGTGAAGAGCGTCAACATCTGGCTGAAGATGAGCCCGCCCACGATCGCGATCCCCAGGGGCCGACGCAGCTCCGACCCAGTGCCGCCGCCGATCGCGAGCGGCAACCCGCTCAGGAGGGCGGCCATCGTCGTCATGGTGATCGGGCGGAACCGCAGCAGGCACGCCTGGAAAATCGCCTCTTCCGGCTTTTTCCCTTCGGTGCGTTCGGCGTCGATGGCAAAATCGATCATCAGGATCGCGTTCTTCTTGACGATGCCGATGAGCAGGATGATGCCGATCAGGGCGATGACCGAAAGCTCTGTCCGGAACAGGAGCAACGCCAGGAGCGCGCCGACCCCGGCCGAGGGCAGCGTCGAGAGGATCGTCACCGGGTGGATGAGGCTTTCGTAGAGGACGCCAAGGACGATGTAGACCGCTAGGACCGCCGCCAGGATCAGGATATTCTCGTTGGCCAGGGACGACTGGAACGCCTGGGCCGTCCCCTGGAAACTGCCGCGGATGCCGGCCGGCAGGCGGATCTCCGCCTCCGTCCGCTTGACGGCGTCCATGGCCGTTCCGAGCGCGACGTCGGCGGCAAGGTTGAAGGAGATCGTGACCGAGGGGAATTGCCCCTGGTGATTGACCGTCAGGGGAGCCGTCCTCGGTTCGAACTGGGTGAAGGCGGCGAGCGGCACCAGGCCTGATTTGGTAGTCGGGATGTAGACGAGCTTGAGGCCCTCGGGGTTCTGCCAGTACTTCGGGTCGAGATCCATGATCACGTGGTACTGGTTGAGCGCCGTGTACATGGTCGACACCTGCCGCTGGCCGAAGGCGTCGTAGAGATAGTCGTCCATTGTCTGCGGCGTGATGCCGAGGCGCGACGCCGTGGTCCGGTCGATGGCCAGGTTGGCTTGGAGCCCGCGGTTCTGCTGGTCGCTGTTGACGTCCGTGAGCTCCTTCAGGCGGCGTAGCTCGTCGTAAACACGCGGCGCCCACTCGAACAGCACGTTCGGGTCGTCGCCCTGAAGGGTGTATTGATACTGGGCCGCGCCGAAGCGGCCGCCGACGCGCAGGTCCTGGTTCGACTGCATATAGAGGGTCGCCCCGGGGACGTGGCCGGACTTGGCCCGTAGGCGCGCGATGACCTGGTCGGCCGTCACGTCCCGGTCTTCCTTAGGCTTCAGGCTGATGAACAGCCGGCCCGAGTTGAGGGTGCCGCCGCCGATGAACCCGGCCACGTTATCGACCGCGGGATCATGGCTTACCGTATCGACGAAGTCGGTGATCCGCCGCCTCTGGGCCTGGAACGACGTGTCCTGATCGGCGATGATCGACCCGGTCAGGCGGCTCGTGTCCTGCTGGGGGAAGAACCCCTTCGGGATCTTGACGTAGAGGAAGACGGTGGCGGCCATGGTCGCCAGCGTCACGGCGATCGTCAGGCGCTGATGTCGCAGGACCCAGCCGAGGGCCCGCTCGTAGCCGCGGAGGATCGCTGCGAACCAGCGCTCGCTCGCCCGAAACAGGCGCCCACCGCCGTCCTTGCGGTACGGCTTGAGGAGTTTGGCGCACATCATCGGGGTCGCCGTGAGCGAGACCACGAGGGAAACGAGGATGGCGACTGACAGGGTGACGGCGAACTCCCGGAACAGGCGGCCGACGATGCCGCCCATGAGAAGGATGGGGATGAAGACGGCCACGAGGGACAGGCTGATCGAGAGGACCGTAAATCCGATCTCCTCGGCGCCCTTGAAGGCCGCCTCCAGGGGCGACAGTCCGGCCTCGATGTGCCGGGTGATGTTCTCGATCACGACGATGGCGTCGTCGACGACGAATCCCGTGGCGATTGTCATGGCCATGAGCGACAGGTTGTCGATACTGAACTTCAGGATATACATCACGCCGAAGGTCCCGATCAGGGAGATGGGCACGGCCACGCTCGGGATGAACGTCGAGCGCACGCTCCGGAGGAAAAGGAAGACGACCAGGATGACCAGGCCGAGGGCGATGAGGAGCGTGATCTCGACGTCGCGGACCGACGCCCGGATCGTCCGCGTGGCGTCGACGAGCACCGACAGGTCGATGGTCGGCGGGATCGCGGCCCGGAGCTGGGGCAGGACGGCCCGGATGCCGTCCACGGTCGCGATGATGTTGGCGCCCGGCTGGCGGGAAATGATGACGATGATCGCCGGCTTGCCGTTCGAGAGGCCGGCCGCACGGATGTCCTCGACCGAGTCCGTGACGTTGGCGATATCGGCCAGACGGACCGCGGCGCCGTTGCGATAGCTGACGACGAGCGGACGGTACTCGGCCGCTTTCATAAGCTGGTCCGTCGCCGACAGGGACCAAACGCGGGTCATGCCGGCGACCTCGCCCTTGGGCCGGTTGGCGTTCGCGGACTCGAGCGCGGCGCGGATGTCCTCGAGGCCCAGCCCGGTGCTGTTCAGGGCCACCGGGTTGATGTCGACGCGGACGGCGGGCAACGCGCCGCCGCCGACCGTGACCTGGCCAACGCCGGGGACCTGGGCCAGCTTCTGCTGGAGGATGGACGAGGCGAGATCATACATGCGCGCCCGCTCAACGACCTCGGAGGAGAGAGCCAGCAGCATGATCGGGGCATCGGACGGATTGACCTTGCGGTAGCCGGGGTTGCTCGGGAGGTTCTTCGGCAACTGGCCGCGGGCGGCGTTGATGGCAGCCTGCACGTCCCGGGCGGCGGCGTCGATGTTACGGTTGAGGTCGAACTGGAGCGTGACGTTGGCCGAACCCAGGCCGCACGACGAGGTCATTTCGGTGACCCCGGCGATGCGGCCGAACTGGCGTTCGAGCGGGGTCGCGACGGAGGAGGCCATCGTTTCGGGGCTGGCCCCCGGAAGGCCCGCGTAGACGCTGATCGTCGGGAATTCGACCTGGGGCAGCGGCGAAACCGGCAGGAACCTGAATCCGACCGCGCCCGCCAGAGCGATCGCGACGACCATCAAGGTCGTCGCCACCGGGCGGCGGATGAACGGCGCGGAGAGGTTCACTTGCCTTCCTTCCCCGGGCGGCCCGACTCCGACCCGGCGGGCCGGCGCTTCGCTGCCCGTGTCACATGCTGGGACAGGCGGTCAAAGCCGAGGTAGATCACCGGGGTCGTGTAAAGGGTCAGCATCTGGCTGAAGATCAGGCCGCCGACGATGGCGATGCCGAGGGGACGGCGAAGCTCCGACCCGATCCCGGAACCCACGGCCAGGGGAACCCCGGCGAGGAGTGCCGCCATGGTCGTCATCAGGATCGGCCGGAACCGCAGCAGGGCGGCCTGGTGGATGGCCTCGCCCGCGGGCTTGTGCTCGTTGCGCTGGGCGTCGAGGGCGAAGTCGATCATCATGATCGCGTTCTTCTCGACGATGCCGATGAGCAGGATGATCCCGATGAGGGCGATGACGGAGAAATCCTTGCCGAAGATCATCAGGGAGAGCAGCGCTCCGATGCCCGCCGAGGGCAGAGTGGAGAGGATCGTCACCGGATGGATGTAGCTCTCGTAGAGCACGCCGAGGAGGATATAGACGGTGATGATGGCGGCGAGCAGGAGGAACGGCGTGTTCGCCAGGGAGGCCCGGAAGGCCTGAGCTGTGCCCTGGAAGCTCCTCTGGATGCTCGCCGGGAGGCCGACCTCCTGGGCGGTCTGGCCGACCGCCCGGACGGCCGCCCCCAGCGAGGCGTTGGGGGCGAGGTTGAAGGAGATGGTGACGGCCGGGAACTGTCCCTGGTGGTTCACGGCCAGCGGGACGTTGGACACCTCGATGTCGGTGAAGGAGCTCAGCGGCACGGACCCTCCGCCGCCGGACCTCAACCGGACGTGCTCGACGTCCTCCGGCTGCGTCTGGAAGTCCGGCTGGGTCTCGAGGACGACGCGGTACTGATTGAGCTCCGTGAACATCGTGGAGACCTGCCGCTGGCCGAAGGAATCGTAGAGGGCGTCGTCGAGCATCTGGGGGGTGATGCCGAGCCGGGAGGCGGTCGTGCGGTCGAGCGTCAAACGGGCTTCGAGACCTTCGGTCTGCTGGTCGCTGGCGACGTCTCGGAGTTCCGGGCGCGTCCGCAGCAGGGCCACGAAGCGGGGCGCCCACAAGGCGAGTTCCCGGGGGTCGGGGTCCTCGAGGCTGTACTGGTACTGCGTCCGGCTGACGCGATCCTCCACGGTCAGTTCCTGGATCGGCTGCATGAAGAGGGTGATGCCCGCGAGCTGGGCCAGGCGCGGCTGCAGGCGGCGAATGATCTCGCTCGAGCTCGCCTTGCGCTTTTCAAGAGGCACGAGATTGATCTGGATGCGCCCGCTGTTGACCGTCGTATTAATGCCGTCGATGCCGATGAACGAGGAGAGGCTCTCCACGGCGGGGTCCTTGAGGATCTCCCGAGCCAGCGCCTGCTGCCGCTCGGCCATGGCCACGAAGGAGACCGTCTGCGGCGCCTCGGAGATGCCCAGGATGACACCTGTATCCTGCACGGGGAAGAACCCTTTGGGGATCACGAAATAAAGTACGATGGTCAGCACGAGCGTCCCCACCGCCACGACGAGCGTCTCCCTGCGGTGGCGGAGGACCCACGCCAGCGTCCGGTCGTAGAACCTGATCACGCTGTCAAAGGCCCGCTGCGACGTCAGATAGAAGCGGCTCCGCTCCGATTCCGGCTTGAGGCGCAGGAGCTTGCTGCACATCATCGGCGTCAGGGTCAGGGAAACGGCCGCGGAGATGAGGATCGTCACCGACAGGGTAACGGCGAATTCTCGGAAGAGCCGGCCGACGACGTCCCCCATGAAGAGGAGGGGGATGAGGACGGCGATCAGCGAGACCGTCAAGGCCATGATCGTGAAGCCGACCTGCTCGGAGCCCTGGAGGGCGGCCTTGAGGGGCGGGACGCCCTCCTCGATGTAGCGCGAGATGTTCTCGATCATGACAATGGCATCGTCGACGACGAACCCGGTGGCGATCGTCAGGGCCATCAGGGTCAGGTTGTTCAGGCTGAAGCCAAAGAGATAGATGACCCCGAACGTGCCGACGAGCGAGAGCGGTACGGCGACGCTCGGGATGACCGTGCCGGCGGCCGTGCGTAGGAAAAGGAAGATGACCATGACGACGAGCGCGATCGTCAGCATGAGCGTGAACTCGACATCCCGAACCGAGGCCCGGATCGTCGTCGTGCGGTCCGTCAGGACCGAGACCTTCACCGACGAGGGCAGCGAGGCCCGGAGCTGCGGCAGCAACCGTTTGACGCGGTCGGCGACGGAGATGATATTGGCCCCTGGCTGGCGCTGGACGTTGACGATGACCGCAGGCTTCTCGTTCGCCCAGGCGGCCTGCTTCATGTTCTCGGCGGCGTCGACGACCCTGGCGATGTCCGACAGGCGGACCTGCGCGCCGTTGCGGTAGGCGATGACCAGCGGGCGGTAGTCCGCGCTCGTGAGGATCTGGTCGTTCGCCCAGATCGAATAGGCCTGCTGGCGGCCGTCGAACGAGCCCTTGGCCTGGTTGACATTGGCCTGGACGATGGCGGTCCGGATATCCTCCATGGTGAGCCCGAGCGACGAGAGGGCGATGGGATTGACCTGGACGCGGACGGCCGGCTTCTGGCCGCCGCTGATGCTGACCAGGCCGACGCCGGGCAGCTGCGAGATCTTCTGGGCGAATCGCGTGTCGGCGTAATCCTCGACCTTGGAGAGTGGGATCGTGTCCGACGTTAGCGCCAAGGTCAGGATCGGCGCGTCGGCAGGGTTGATCTTGCTGTAGATCGGCGGGTTCGGCAGGTCGCGCGGCAGGTACGTCCCCGCGGCGTTGATCGAGGCCTGAACCTCCTGCTCCGCGACGTCGATATTCAGTTCGAGGACGAACTGGAGGGTGATGAGAGAGCTGCCGGAGGAGCTCGTCGACATCATCTGGTTCAGGCCCGGCATCTGCCCGAACTGGCGCTCGAGCGGCGCCGTCACGGCCGACGCCATGACGTCGGGGCTCGCGCCCGGGTAGAAGGTCACGACCTGGATCGTGGGATAGTCCACCTGGGGCAGGGCCGAAACCGGTAGTTGCCGAAACCCGATCGCGCCGGCGATCAGCAGCCCCACCATGAGGAGGGATGTCGCGATCGGCCGCCTGATGAAGGGCCGGGAAGGGTTCATGAAGAGCGTTTCCTGGGTGCGACGCCGCTATTGGCGCCGGCCATCGCGACCCGGGTCCCCGCCTGGAGCTTGTCGACGCCGTCGATGACGACCGTTTCCCCGGCCGAGAGCCCCTGCCGAATCACGGTGTTGTCACCCTGCGTGAGCTGCACGTCGACGTTTCGGATCTCGACGCTTTGGTCCGGTTTGACGACAAAGACGTAGGTGGACTGGGGGCTGCGCTGGAGCGCGGCGGTCGGCACGATAACCACGCCGCGCAGAGTGTCGACGAGGAGGTTGGCGTTGATCAGCTGGTTCGGATAGAGCGCATAATTCTCATTGGGGAAGAGGGCCTTGATCCGGATCGTATTGGTGCTCTGATCGACCTGGTTATCGACCGCCAGCACGGAGCCGGTGGCCAGTTTGTGGCTGAGGTCCTGGTCCCAGGCCTCGACGGCGAGCTTGTTGCCGGTCCGGAGCTGCTGCAGGATCTGCGGCAGATAGCGGGCGGCGATGGTGAAGACGGCGGTGATGGGCTGCTGCTGGGTGATCACCACGAGCCCGCCCGTACCGCCAGCGTAGACGATATTCCCGGGATCAACCAGCCTGAGACCGACATTGCCCGAGATGGGCGCCGTGATGCGGCAATATGTGAGGTTGAGATTGGCACTGTCGACCTGGGCCTGGTCACTCTTCAGGGCCGCCTCGTACTGGTTGACCACGGCCGCCTGGGTGTCGAGTTGCTGACGGGGGATGGAGTCGTCCTTGATCAAAGCTTCGTAGCGCTTCAGGTCGACCCTGGCATTGGCCAGAGCCGCCTGGTCCTTGGCCATCTCTCCCTCTGCCTGATGAAGCTGGACTTCGAAGGGACGCGGGTCGATCATCGCCAACAGGTCTCCCTCCCGGACCAATTGCCCCTCACGGTAGGCCACGTTGATGAGCTGGCCGTCCACCCGGGTGCGGACCGTGACCGTCTTGAGGGGCATCACCGTGCCGAGGCCCTCCCGGTAGACACCGAGGTCCGCGACCTTGGCGACGGCCCCGGTCACCGGGACCGCCCGCGCCGCCGCCTCACGGCCGGCCCCGCGGTTCTGGGAGGACTGGGCAGACAGCGATCGCTTCCACAGGAACGATCCCGCGAGAACGACCACGGCCAAACCCAGGACCCACGGCCACCGGGGGCGTCTGACCGCTCGTGGTTCGGCTTCGTGGACGTCCATCGGACCATCCGACGGACGGCCGCCTGGGGAGTTCTTTATTTGAGGGTTCATTGATCGTGCCTCCGAGCGATTCTCAGGGATGTCCTGGGGGGTCTCAGTTACCTGTGCTAATCTTATCGTCCATCCGACTTGTTACGATGCAATTCGACCTTGACAGCAAAGAATTTATGATAATCCTCTGTCCGCGTTCTGTCAAGAATGCCGATTGACTCACAGAAAATGTCTGGGAATTCTCTCCGCTATTTCGCAGGCTTGACGGCTTTAACGCTCAGGCTGAGGACCGACGAGACGTGCTCCATCAGTTTTTCCTGAGGGAGGTTCAGTTTCTTGATGATCTCGGGCGCCAGCGAATCTTCGAGCACGAGCTCGGCCGGGAAGGCTTTCTCGCTCACGACTTCTATGCTCTTGAACCCGGCTTTTCTGATCGCATCGAGGTAATCCTCCCTGACCAGGGCGCCAGCGATGCAGGCGACATAGACCTCGACGGATTCGCGGATTGCGCGGGGAAGGGGCTTCTTCAAGGCCAGGTCGGAGACCATCATCCGGCCGCCGGGCCTGAGGACCCGGAAGGCCTCCCGGAAGACGCGCGCCTTGTCCGTCGACAGGTTGATGACGCAGTTGGAAATAATGACGTCGGCCGAGCCGTCGGCCAGCGGGAGGTTTTCGATCTCGCCCAGGCGGAACTCGACGTTCCCGTAGCCGTTTTTCCGGGCGTTTTCCCGGGCCCGGTCGATCATCTCCGGCGTCATGTCGACGCCGATGACCCGGCCGGCCTGGCCGACCTTTCCGGCGGCGAGGAAGCAGTCGAGCCCGGCCCCGGAGCCGAGGTCGAGGACGGTCTCGCCCTTGTTGAGGCCGGCCAGCGCCGCCGGATTCCCGCAGCCCAAGCCGAGGTTGGCGTCCTCGGGGACGCTCTTCAGCTCCTCGGGAGAGTACCCGACCATCCGGCTTGTTTTCTCTTCGCCCAAGCCCGGTTGCCTGCAGCCGCACGGGGACGGAGCGCAGCAGGACGCCTCCGGCTTGGCCGCCCGGGCGTACCGTTCCCGGACCTGCTTCTTGATCTCGTCGTCTTTCCTGGCCATGTCATATCTCCTTCAGGAAATGATGTCCTTCATCAGGGGCCCGAGCCGGCTCTTCACCATCCCCGTAAGCTCTTCGGCCTTGACCAGGGACATGCAGCAGACGCGCCCGCCCTTCCTCCACAGGATGAGGGCCAGCTTGTCACCGGCCCGGATGCCGGCGGCCTCACGGACCTCCTTGGGGAGGACCATCTGGCCTCTCTCGTCGACGCTGATGAGGGCTTCCACCCGGCAGCAGCTGTCCGGGTCGTTTTTCGGTTTGTGCATCATGGACTTTCTCCATTTATTCTTTATAATCTGATTTATCTGAATATTACTCTTATTCAGAATCGGTGTCAAGCCCTTTTTCCGGGGGCCGCGGCCCGGGCGGCCTCCGGTGCCGGCAGTCCCGGCCCGCCCCTTCCGGTCCCGTCCCGTGTCCCTTGTCCTCACGGCTCCGGATGTGCTATGATGGCCGCGGAAAAAATCAAGAAGGAGGGCCATTGGTAAAGAGCAACAGAGCCTACAAGAGTTCAAAGAGGAGCCGGGAGCTGGCGCGCCAGAAGAAGCAAGAGGAAAAAAGATTGAGGCGCCTGGCCAGGCACTTGAATCCGTCGGCCGACGACGCGGTGCCGGTGGAGGGGCAGGAGCAGGAGCCAGAGGCGGGCGCGGAAACGCCCGAAAAAGAGACTCCGGAGACCGATTAGGCCCTTCATCCGGACCGACGATTCGCGATATCAGATCATCCCCCATTCCATCCGTCCTTATCCTGATCTTGCCCCTGTCTGGTGCTTAAGTCCCCGTTTTGAGGGTCGAAAACGCGGACTTAGGCCCTAAAAATGCCCTGTATTTTCCCCTATCTTAATTTATTTCAATAGGTTACTGTGGTCCGACCCCAACCGACCTTGACAAAATATTCCTATGCGTATATGCTTAATCAATAATTAATTAATTTGTACGCGTAGGTATACAATGAATCAGGATATCTTCACGGCCGAGGACCTGGCCCGGAGGACGGGTGTCGGCGAAGACTGCATCGCCGAGTGGGTCAAGGCCAAGCTCCTGCGGCCGGCCGGATATGCCGACGACCGGACGCCCCTCTTCCCGGCCAGCATTCTCGACCGCGTCGCCCACGTCCGGAAGCTGGCCGAGCTCGGCTACGGGACCGAAGAAATCCAGAAGATCATCAGGAAGGTCGGCCTCCCCCAGGACGGCGGCGGCCGGAAGACGGTCCATGAGAAGGACCGCTTCCTCACGGTCGGGAACCTCGCCGAACAATCCGGCGTGAGCCCGCGGACGATCAAGCACTGGGAGGACAAGGGCATCATCGAACCCGACATGAGGACCGAGGGCGGGTTCCGCCTCTACTCGGGAGTCTATGTTTTCATCTGCCAGCTCATCCGCGACCTTCAGCTTTTCGGCTATACCCTGGAAGAGGTCAAGGTCGTCTCGGACGACTTCCGCTCCCTCATGGCCATCCAGGACGACCCCGGTGCATTTCCGCGGGCCGAGGTGGACGCCCGGCTCGAGGTCCTGCTCAAGGCGATCCGGGCGCTCTTCGACAGGATGGCCCTGCTCGAGGAGGGCATCGAGCGTTGGGAGGACATCCTCAAGAAAAAGAAAAAGGACATTCGCGCCCTCCAGGAGAAGAACCGGAAGCGGGAGAAAGCGGCCAAGGCCGCCAAGGGGAGCGGCGATGCCTAGGATCGTCTTCATCGAGCCCCAGGCGCCGAACCTTCACATCTTTTCCCAGTTCCCCCTGCCCCGTTTGGGGACCCTCATCCTGGGGACGATGATGAAACAGCGCGGCTGGGAGGTCGAGGTCTTCGTCGAGGACCTCCGGCGGGTCGATTACGACCTGGTCGCCGCGTCCGACCTCCTCGGGATCTCGACCATCACCTCGACCGCGCCCCGGGCTTACGCCATCGCCGACAGGGTCCGGGCCATGGGCGTCCCCGTCCTCATGGGCGGGCCGCACGTCACCTACCTGGCCGAGGAGGCCCTGGAGCACGCCGACTTCGTCATCCGCGGCGAGGGCGAATCCGCCATGACGGCCTTCATCGACGCCTGGGAGCGCGACAAGGACTTCTCGGCCGTCCCCAACCTCTCCTTGAAGGTGGACGGCCGCGTCGTTCATCACCCGATGTTGCCGTTGGAGAAAAACCTGGACGCGCTCCCCTTGACGGACTTCTCGCTCCTCAAGGCCGACCCCGGGCGCCATAAATTCACCCCGCCGATCCCCGTCCAGACGTCGCGCGGCTGCCCCTTCGACTGTTCGTTCTGTTCCGTGACCGGCATGTTCGGGAAAAAGTACAGATTCCGCTCGACCGAGAACATCATCAAGGAACTCCGCCGCTACGACCGCCGCGGCGGCACCGTATTCTTCTACGACGACAACTTCACGGCCAACCGGGACCGGGCCAAGGAGCTCCTCCAGGCCATGATCCGCGAGCGTTTCAAGTTCCAATGGACGACCCAGGTCCGAGCCGATGTCGCCCGGGACCTCGAGCTCGTCCGGCTGATGAAGAAGGCCGGCTGCCACACGCTCTATATCGGCTTCGAATCGGTCAACCCCGAGAGCCTCGACGCCATGAAGAAAAAACAGACCGTGGCCGACCTCGTCCAGGCCGCCCGGGTCCTGCGCCGCAACCGGATCCACATCCACGGCATGTTCGTCCTGGGCTTCGACCAGGACGACTGGAAGTCCGTCAAGAAGACCGTTCGGTTCGCCAAGAAGGCCCGGCTGTCCACGAGCCAGTTCCTCATCCTGACCCCCCTGCCCGGCTCGGAGTTCTACAACCGGATGAAGGCCGAGGGCCGGCTCCGCTTCCGCGACTGGGCCCTCTACGACGCCCACCACGCCGTTTTCCAGCCCGCCCGCTTCACCCTCCCGGACCTCCAGAAGGCCCAGATCTTCTGCCACAGAAAATTCTATTCCTTGAAGCAGATGGCCCGGAAGCTCCTCGCCGGGGAATGGCTCAGCCTGGGCGTTGCCCACTATGCCCGCCGCCTTAACCGGATGTGGAAGCGGCGCAACAGGACCTTTCTCCGCGTCGTGGAGCTGCTCAGGCCCCGCCCGGGCGGGGCCAAGATCTCGGTCGACTACCGGGAGAATATCCGCCTCGAAAAGTGAGAGGCGGGGCGGGACCCGGAAAATACCCTTTGAATTTCAGCCCTGGATGTAGTTAAGTAGTGCTCTTTCGTTCCTAAGGAGACAGACATGAAGAAAGCCCTCGTTCTCTTGATCGCCGCGGCGCTCACGGCCGCCGGCTGCTCGACCAGGAAGGAGGCCCCGATGAAATTGGCCGCTGGAACGCCCGCCTACCAGCTGGCCAAGGACCTCACGGCGATCCTGCCGGCCCTCGACCCCGAGAAAAACCTGGTCGTGGTCACGTCCAGGAAGTTCGATGTCACGGCCGGGGAGGCCCTCCAGATGTTCCTCGAGTCCATGGGCAGCCAGGCCCAGGGGCTCAAGAGCCTCGACGCCCAGCGGATGAAGGCCGTCATCGAGCGGGCCGCGGTTCAGATCGGGGAGCGCAAGCTCCTGCTCGAAGCGGCGACCGAGGCCAAGAAGTCCGTGACCCCCGCGGAGATCAAAAAAGCTCTCGAAGCCCAGTACGCCCGGGCCGGCAGCGAAGCCCAGTTCACGGAGATGCTCAAGACGAACGGCGTCAGCCTCGACTACGTCAAGAAAAGCATCACGGACGACCTGACGATCGGGAAGTACCTGGATGCTGCCATGGCGGACAGCGTCAAGGTGCCCGAGGCCGAGATCCAGAAGGCCTACGCCGAGGACAAGACCGCTACCGTCCGCCACATCCTCCTCCTGACCCAGGGAAAGAGCGCCGCCGAGAAGGCGGAGATCCGGAAGAAGATGGAGGACATTCTGGCCCGGGCGAAAAAGGGCGAGGACTTCGCCGCCCTGGCCAAGCAGTACTCGGAGGACCCCGGGTCCAAGGACAACGGGGGGCTGTACGAGGACTTCGGCCGCGGCAAGATGGTCAAGCCGTTCGAGGACGCCGCTTTCTCGGTCGCAGTCGGCCAGGTCAGCGGCATCGTCGAGACGACCTACGGCTACCACATTCTCAAGATCGAGAACCGGAAGAAAGAGACCCAGCCGCTTGACCAGGTCAAGGCCCAGATCGAGGCCCAGCTCAAGCAGCAGAAGCAGAACACGGCTTTCGACGGCCTCCTGACCAAGCTCAAGGCCAAAGCCGGCTTCCAGGTCGTCGGCATCAAATAGAATAGATCCGGCGGGCGTTCCCGCCCAGGATCAGGGCCTTTTCCTCGTCCGAAATGTCCAACCGGTGAACCCGGGTGATGGCCGCCGCCAAGTTGTTTTTGCCGTAGGGTGTATCCGACCCCAAAAGAAGCCGCCCCGCGCCGAAGATCCCGAGGGCTCTCTCGACCAGGCCCAGAGGCAACAGGTTGGGGGGAGACGTATCGAAGTAAACATTCCGGAGAACGTCCCCGCCGTCCGCCGGAGCGAAAGCCCCGAGCCCCATCACGTGGGCGATGACGAAGATCGTCCCCGGATGAGCGACGATGAGCTTCAGGAGGTCGATGGCGTCCCGCCTCGAAAAAAGGTGGACGAAGACCGGGATCTTCGTCGCCGCGGCGAACCGGGCCAGATCGTGCATGCCCTTGGAATCGGCCTTGGACCGCTGGAAACACTGGTGGACCTTGAGGGCCTTGAACTTCCATTCGGCGCGGTGCGCTTCGAGCCAGCCCGTCAGTCCCGGGTTCGCCGGGTCCACCCAGCAGGCCTGGACGATCCGTCCGGGATGCCGACGGGCGAGCGCGGCCACGTAGGCGTTGTTGACCTCGAAGTCGAATCGCCGCCTGACGTAGCCGGACGTCAGACGGAGAAGCCTGTTTCCAACCATCCCCAGGCCTCGCTTCCTGATGATCCTGGCCAGGTCGGGCACCGGCCATTTTTTCGGCTCGTTGAGGGGCCCGGGACACAGGACGACCTGGTCCACCCCGAGCCCGTCCATGATCCGGACGATGTCCTCCCCCCTATAGAACTCGCCTGCGGAATGGGCGTGCCCATCGACGATGAGAGGATGTTCGTGTGCCGGCATCTCGCTCGCGGAGCCCGATTCTCCTAGCCCGGACCGAACATTTTTTTCCTGGTGTGGTGGACGATGTCGCCGAAGCGCCTCATGAATTCCATCTCGTCGGGGCTGAGTGGCCCTTTTTCGCGGATCTCCTTCATGTTTTCTTCGAGCTGGCGGATGTTCGTCGGTGACATCAGGCACACGTGCACTGCCGGGTTGGAGAGGACAAAACGGTAGCACTGGCCGGCGGTCGGGACCGGCTTCTCCTCGGGCCATTTCGTCTTCGGCGGCCGCCGGATGAGCTCGCGCCACCGTGTCGCCGTGAAGCTCGTGACGCCGGGATTGTGCGCGGAAAGGTACGGAAAGATGTCCTGTTCCGCGCCCCGGTGGGCGGCGTTGTAGCGGATCATCAGGACGTCGACCAGGCCTTCGGCCGCCAGGCGGCCAGCGAATTTCCGGGCATGGGCCGAAAGGCCGATGAAACGGACCTTGCCGCCGTCCTTGAGGCGTTGAAACCTGTCGATCAATTCCGGCGGAAAATGTTTCTCCTTCGTGACCCCCTGGAACATGAAGACATCGATGTAATCGGTGCCCAGCTGCTTGAGCCGCTTTTCGAGGCTTCGTTCGATGTTGGGGTGGCCGAAAAGCAGGTTATAGGCGCCGGTCGCGATGACAAACTTCTCCCGCCGGTTCTTCATCTCCTCCTTCAGGACCTTGGTCATCTGGGTGTCGATGCCGAAGCAGAAGAAATAATTGAGACCCTCGTCGATGGCGCGGCGGACCGTATCTTTCCCCGGCCGGTAGGTGGCGGACAGGCCGACACGATGGACCGGGAGGCCTATTTGGCCCAGCGTCGTGTGCAGGAAATCGTCCCCCATGGCCGTTTTCCTCTACTTGACCGCAACCTCGTAGAGCGAGATGCTGACGGGGGGCACGGTCACCTTCTTCCCGAACGGCGCGCCGTCCTTCTCCTCGATGACGACGGCCGGGGGCTTCCCGGGTTCGTTGTAGAGCTGCGGGTCGCCGCCCGCGATCAGGTAAAGGTTCGCCGTGCTCGCCAGCCGGAGTGTCCCGAAGTCGAGCTTGACCGTTTGTCCCGTCCTCGTCGGGTTGATGATCGAGACCGTCATGACCTTTTTCGCGTCGTCCTTCCAGCAAGCCATGACGTCGAGCGGCTCGGCCGCGCCCTCGACCTCGACCGGGACCGTCCCGAAATGGCTCCGGTAGAGCTTGAGGACCAGTCCGGTCGTGTCGAACGCGGCGGCGGTCCTCGTCGTCTTGATGGCCCCGATAACGTTCACGGTCTGGGCGTAGTTGGCCATGACGTAGATATCGCTCTGGCGGGCGTACTCGTTAAACCCCTCCGCGATCCCCAGGGCGTCCTTCAGGAAGTAGCGGACCCCGATCTCGCCGTAGAGGTCGGGCCCGTACCAGTAGTTCCACTCGTCGAGGGCGACGGGGACCTCCTTCAGCTTGAGCGTCGGGATGGCCTGCCGGTATTTCCGGTGGGCCTCGGCGATCCTCCGGACCTCGCGCGGAACCTGGTCGACGTGGCTCAGCAGCCCCGGCTTCTCGCCGACATAGAAATGCTCGCTCAGATAATCCATGTGGTTCGAGGCCTCGGCGAGCATGGTCTCATCCCACCTTCCCACCGCGCCCACGGCCACGATCTTGATCGACGGGTCCACGGCCTTCATGGCCACCTCGAACTGGATGTGCTTCCGGACGTAGTCGTAGAGAGTAATGTGGCCGAGCTGCCAGCTTCCGTACATTTCGTTCCCGACCGACCAGAGCTTGACGCCCCAGGGCTCGGGATGGCCGTTCGCGGCCCGGAGCTTGCCCATCGGGGAATCGGCCGGGCCGTTGTTCGCGTACTGGAGCTCCTCGACGGCCATCTTCACGTCGCCCAGGCCGCTGTTGACCGTGATGTAGGGGTCGGCGCCCAGGATGCGCATAAGGTCCATGTACTCGTGGATACCCACGTCGTTGTGCTCGACGCCCTGCCAGGCCGGGTTCTTGCGCGGCGGCCGCTTGTCGCGCTCGCCAATCCCGTCCCGCCAGTTGTAGCCGCTGGCGAAATTTCCGCCGGGCCAGCGGTAGACGGGGGAATCCAGCTCCTTGAGCAGGCCCAGGACCTCGGGGCGGAAGCCGTCGACGTTCAACGCCGGCATGACCGAGACCGCGCCGACCTTGAATGAGCCGCGGCCCGCGGACACGATCTCGAGCCGGGCGTTTTCCGTCGAGGCGCCGGCCGTGAAGACGAAGGGGAAGGTCTTGTATTCGGGGCCGAGGTCCTTGATCTCGATAACCTGCCTATTCCCGGGCTCCGGGCCCCAGGCGAGGCTGACCTTGACGGGCGCCGCGGCCCGCTCGCCGGCCAGGACCACGCGGCCGACGTATTCCCGCCCCTCGACGAGGGCCAGCGCTTCCTGGAAAAGTCCGCCGGCTGTTTTTCCGGTGAGGGCGATCCGTGGCGTGTGCCCGCCCGTGAACGGCTTGGCTTTATCCATCGTGACCAGGGCCGCGTCGCCGACCGGTTTCCAGGGCGACTCGCCCTGGCCCACGGGCCAGAAGAATTTGCGGTCCTCGAGCATCTCCGCCCAGATGCCCTGATAGATACAGCGGCCGAGGTGCTCGATGAACTGGCCGTAGATGTATTTGGAAACGGGAGCGCCCGTTTTTTCGGCGTTGATCCTGACGGCCGGCGGGGCCAGCTCGCCCCCCGAGAGCCAGGTCAGCTCGACGTCGTCGAACCAGGCCTTGCCCGTCGCTTTGCCCCAGCCGCCGAAGAGGCAGGTCACCTCGAGGGCGTCGTTGGCGCCGGCGTCGAGCTCGACCTCGACCCGGGTCCAGTCTTTCGTGCCGCTGACGGCGGGCGTCTGCCATTGCCGGACGCCGTTAATGTTGATGACGGCGCCCTTGGACGTGCCCGGGACGAGGTTTTCCGTCCGGATCCAGCCGCTGAGCCTGTAGCGGGCGTAAGGCCTGATGGGGACGACCGCGACCCAAGACGCGTCGGCGCCCTTTTCGGAGCCGATCATGACCGAGCGGTTCCCCGTGCGGCCGGCCGGCTCGACCTTGAAGACCGCTTCCGCTTCCCAAATGCGAGGCTCCCAGCCCTTCGGATGATCCCCGGCCATCTCTTCGAAGGACGGGTTGGCGACGAACTGGGTTTTGCCGGCAAATTCGTCCGCCATACTGGAAGGGCCGGACTTGCAGGCCGCGAAAATAAGAACAAGTCCGGGAACGACAAAAAACATCGTTGCCAACCGATGGGACGTGCGGGGCATGCTCATCACTCCTCCTTTGCTGTTCGGCCGAATCGGCCGCCGGCGAGGCGGTTCGCGGTCGGGGACGGGACGGGCGGGGCCGATGGGAGGGACTTTACACCGGCCTCCTGATGTCTGTCAACGCTCCTCGGGGCGGCGCTTTTTCCTACGAATCGCCTGGCCGCCGCCAGGAGCGACCCCCATTCGACCCGCTAAGATCGGAGGGCTAGAGGCGGCCCCGCGGTATGGGCGGGGCCTCGCTTTCCGAGCCGACATTCCTCAGCTCTTCCCGGATGACCCTACGCAGCACCGACTCGAGGGGTTCCCCGCCCTGGTTCAGGTAATCCCTGAGGGCGTTATTGATCATGGTCTGGTAATTGCCGCCACCCTTCGCTTCGACCTGGGAGCGGAACCAGTCGATGATCTCGCTATCCAGCCGGATGGTGATCCTGGTTTTGCCGGCTGACGAGGCGTCATTTGCCCCCTCCAGTCCAAGCTCCTTTTTTTTGTTACTCTTCATCGGAAAAACGACCTCCTTCCGGCCATTTTCTTTCTCCGCACTGTACGACCATCCCTCGTAGATATTCCGACTAGTAATGTATGTATATATGTACATACTGTCAACCTGTTTTTTACTGGTAATTACGGTGACGCACAACTAAATACACTAAATAGGGATTTGCACTTATTTCGGTAATGAGTTGTGTGTCACCGAAATAGCTATTTGATTTTCCACTCGTGGACGCCGGCGGACCATTTTTCCTGCATCCGGACTTCGAGCCGCAGGGCCGTTGTCCGGACCAGCGCGAACCTCACCGTGTTCCAGGCGTCTTTCGCCACGCCATAGCTTCCTGCGCCGGCCACCGGCAGCCACTTGTCCCCCGCCTTGTAGACGATCCGCCATGACGCCGGGACGCGGCACTCGCCACCGCCCGTATCGTCGAACCAGTACACGGACGCTTCAGAAACCCGGACCGGTTCCTTGAACGCGTACTCGACCCACTCGGCCGTTCCCTTCTTCGGCCACCAGTGCATGTATCCCGCGGCATCGTCGGACCCTTCGGGGACGTATTCGTCATTGATGCCCTTCAGGCCTTTCGCCCCTTCAGAGGCCGTGACGGTCGCCTTGGCCGAGAGCCCGGGTTCAGCCGCGACCCTGGCCTTCGCCGGTTCGCGGGCAATCCAGACTTCCATCTCGCCCCGGCCCCGGTTGGCCCACGCGAAGTACGGGATCAGCGTGATTGCCTTCTTCTCGATGACGGCCTGTCCGCCCTTCTCGCTCACGGCTTCCGCCTCGCCCTTGACGACCACGACCCCGTCGAGGAGGTCCGGCCGCGTCTCGGCGGCCAGGGCCGCGCCGTCCGGAAGGACGAAGTTCGACACCCGGCCGCCGTTGTCCGCCCCTTCGGCGCAATAAACGAACGGCCCGCGCTCGACCGCGATCCGGCCGAGGTCGGCTTCGACCTTGTCGTTGGCGACGACCCGCCGGACGGGCATGGGGAGCTTGACCTCGACGACATCTCCCGCCTGCCAGGTCCTGTTGATCAGGACATAGCCCTTTTGGAGGACGAGGTCGACGGGCTCGCCGTTGAGCTTGACCTCGGGGAGCTCGACGTCCTTCACGAGGGGCAAGGGCATGACCTCGGCCTCCGCGCCTTTCGCCTCGGCCGCGGGCGTTCCTGCCGGGTTGTCCGCATACCTGTAAAGGTCGGAGGGGATGGGCCTGCCGAGCGCCCAGCCGGGGATCCGGATGTACAGGGTAAGCGCCGCCGGCTTGGCCGGTTTGACCTCGATCCTGACGTCCCCCTTCCAGGGGTATTCCGTCGTCTGAACGATATCGAGCTTCGCCTTTCCGGCCGTGATCGTTCCGGTCCCCTGGGCGTAAAGATTCACATAGACCTTGTCGCCGTCGGCCGCGTACACGTACCCGGGGACGGAGGCCAGGACCCGGGCCACATTCGGGGGGCAGCAGGCGCAGCTGAACCAGGCCACGCGCGCGTGCTGGCCGAAGGACGCCAGCGGGTTGGGATAGAAGAAGCGGTCCCCGGAGAGCGAGATCCCGGAGAGGACGCCGTTATAGAGGATGCGCTCCATGACGTCAACGTACTTGGCGTCCTCCTCGAGGCGAAACATCCGTGAGTTCCAGAGGAAGGTGGCGATGTTGGCGCAGGTCTCGGCGTAGGCGCTGGCGTTCGGCAGCCGGTAGGCCGGGCCGTAGCCCTCCCAGCCGCCGGCCGCGCCGATGCCGCCCGTGAGATAGATCTTCGTCCCGGCGACGTCGGCCCAGATCTTGTCGAGGGCCGCGAGGTAGGCCTTGTCCCCTGTGAGGGCGGCGACATCGGCCGCGCCCGCGTAGAGATACCCGGCCCGGACGGCGTGCCCCACGGCCTGCGTTTGCTCGACGAAGGGCTTGTGGTCCTGGGAATATTCGCCGTAGAGGAGGCTTTTCCCGGACTCCCCCTGATCAGGGAGGCGCCCCTCGGTCCTGCCGCGGGCGTCGATGAAGAACTTGGCCAGGTCGAGGTATTTCATCTTGCCCGTGGCCCGGTAGAGCTTGACCAGACCGATCTCGATCTCCTCGTGGCCCGGCGGGTTCCTCCGCTTGCCGGGGCCGAACTCCCGGGCGACGAGATCGGCACTTTTCATGGCGATGTTCAGGAGGCTCGTCTTCCCGGTGGCCTGGTGGTGGGCGACCGCGGCCTCGTAGAGATGGCCGAGGTTGTAGAGCTCGTGGCTCATGGCGAGGTGCGACCAGCGTTCCTTCCCCAGCCAATCGACGGGAGGCGGGCCGCCGATCGTCCGGACCGTGTAGAGGTAGCCGTCCGGCTCCTGGGCCGCGGCGATCCTGTCGATGATTCCGTCGACACGCTTGTCGAGCTCGGGGTCGGAGCGAGTGGCCATCGCGTAGGAGGCCGCCTCGATAGTTTTATAGACATCGGAGTCGTCGAACGGGTAGCGGGTGCAGAACTTGAGGTCCGCGGCGCCGGCGAGGGCGTCCTTGGCCAGGTCGAAGTTCTTGAGGCGGCCCGTCTCCTCGTTCTCCTTGAGGATGTGCGGGATCGTCACGGCCCGGTTGGTCTCGAGACGCGGCGCCCAGAAAACGTCCGTGAGATGGACGTCCGCGAAGGGCACCGGTTTCACGGGATAATCGGCCTTCGGGGCCTGGGCACACGTCAGCGAAAAGGCGAGGGCCAGGGTTAGGAGCAGGACCCTGGCCGGGATTCCGTTTCTCATCGCCAGCCTCCTTTAATTCGGGGACACAATACTCAATTCCGAAATTCTCTTCACTCCGGCAAGACGTCTCTACGGGGATACTATACCGAATTCCCCCGGACTGCGGCAATCTCCGGCGCGGCCGACTAAGAAATTCGGAAATGAGTATTGTGTCCCCAATTTATTTGCGGGGCAGCCAGACGGCCATTTCGCCGTGCCCGCGGTGGGCCCAGGCGTAATACGGGATGGCCAGGAAAGGCCGGCTCCGGGGGGAAGCGCGGCCGCCCGGATCGCCGGGGACGTCCGCCGCCTCCCCTTTGACAACGACAATACCGTTGAGGAGGTCCGGCTGGAACTCCGCCCGGAGCGGCCGGTCGTCCGGCAGGACCAGGTTGAGGGCGTGTCCGCCGTTGTCGGGCCACTCGGCACAGTAGACGATCGGGCCCCTGACGAGGGCGACCCTGCCGGCGTCGTCCTTGACGGCCTCGTTCGCGACCACGCGCCGGACCGGCATAGCTAGGGCGAGCTCGATGACGTCGCCCTTCTTCCACTCCCGGCGGATCCTGGCGTAGCCCTTGTCCAGGGTGATCACGACGGCCTCCCCGTTGACCTTGAGCGACAACTTCCCCTTCGGGTCGTCGATGAAGCGATAGAGATCGCCCGGCACCGCCTCGCCCCGGGCCCAGCCCGGGATGCGGACGAGGAGCGTCCAGACCGCCTTCCCTTCGGGCTCGACCGTGATCCTGATGGCACCATCCCAGGGATAGCGAGTCTCCTGTCTGAGCCTGACCTTCCGGCCCCCGACATCGGCCGTGCCCTCGCCCTGGACGAAGAGGTTGACATAGAACGAGTCGTTCTTCACGGCGTACACATATCCGGGGAACGAAGGGATGAGCCGGCTGATGTTGCCCGGGCAGCAGGCCGTCTCGAAGAACGGCGCCCGGCCGAGCAGGCCCTGGTTGAACCGGAACTTTCCGTCGGACTCGAGCGGGTTGGCGTAAAAAAACTCCCGGCCGTCGAGCGAAACGCCCGAAAGGACCCCGTTGTAAACGACCTTCTCCATGACGTCGACATAACGGGCGTCGCCCGTGAGGAGGAACATCCGCTGGTTCCACAAGGCCATCCCGATCGAGGCGCAGGTCTCGAGATACCCCGTCAGGTTGGGAAGCTCGTAGTTTTCGCCGAAACGCTCGCGGTCGTGGCGGGAACCGACCCCGCCGGTGAGATACATCTTTTTTTCGACCACGTTTCTCCAGAGCCGGCCGACGGCCCCGAGATAGGCCGCGTCGCCGGAGATCGCGGCGATGTCGGCCATGCCCGCGGCCATGTACGTGAGGCGCACGGCGTGGCCGGCGGCCTCGTCCTGCTCGAGGACGGGCTTATGGGCCTGGATCTGCTCCGGCTGGTTATAGATGGAGAAGCGGCTGCCCGGAGGATACTGGGTCAGCTTGACCTCCCGGCCGCGCTGGTCCAGAAAATATTTAGCCAGGGCGAGGTACTTTTCGTCGCCCGTCACGCGGAAGAGCTTGACGAGGGCCAGCTCGATCTCCTGGTGGCCGGGGAAGCCGTGCCTTTTCCCGGGGCCGAAGGTCGCCGCGACGAGGTCGGCGTTCCTGATCGCCACGTCGAGGAGCGAGCGCTTCCCCGTCGCGAGGTAATGGGCGACGGCCGCTTCATAGAGGTGGCCGGCGTTGTAGAGCTCGTGGCTTATGGCCTCCTCCACCCAGCGCTCGGGGCCGATCCCGGGCTGCGGATGGGACGGGTCGCACGTCCGGGCCGTGAAAAGGTATCCGTCCGGCTCCTGGGCGGCGGCGATCTTGACGATCATGGCGTCCAAGGCCCGGTCGAGCTCCGGGTCGGGATGGACCATAAGCGAATACGACGCGCCCTCGATCGGCTTGTAGACGTCCGTGTCGTTGTAGCGCTCGCCCCTGTACTTTCCTTTTATCAGCCCGCCGGCGATGGCGAAATTGTCCAGACGGCCCGTCTCCTCGTTTTTCTTTAACAGGAAGGGAAGGGTCACGACCCGGTTCGTCTCGATCCGGGGAAGCCAGAAGGCGTCGGCCACCTGGACTTGCGTGAACGGCACCGGCGTGATGGGATAGTCCTTTTTTTCGCTCGAGATGCTCAGGGCTGGGGTGACGAAGAAGAACAGAGAGGCTAGGAATACGCCAGATAGCGAGTTACCCATGCTCATCGTCCGCCGGTCATCTCACGGAGTGCGTGCCGGATCCATGAGGACTCCGAACATCTCCTCCGCCCCTTTTACTTGATCTCGACCGGCACGGGGCCGACGGTCCAGCCCTGACGTCCCCGAATGACAGCCTTTTTCGCGAGCTTCCGGCCCCCGACCTCGAGGGTCACCATGTACTCACCCGGGTCCACGAGCTGCCCCCCGGAATACCCCTCATAGCCCTCCTGCCGCTGGCCGGGCCGCTCCACCCGCATGGACCAGGCGACGCTATTGAGCCCGGCCTCGCCCTTGCCCGTGAGCTCGGCCAGGAGCTTGCCATAGGGGTCGGCGACCGTGATCTTAACCGGCCCGGCCGCCTTCGCCTTCAGATAATAGCTGATCCTGACCTCGTTGGGCTCGTTCGGCGTCGAGAGGTGGCTGTCGCCGAGGAGCTGGTAGTTGCCGATTCCGCCGTAGACCCGCTCCGTCCGGGGCTTGATGTCGAAGAGATGGACGTCCTCTGTGAGCGTCGCCTCGCCCAGCTCCTGGAGCGGCGAGATGTCCGTGACCCACAGGCTGCGGCCGAAGGTCGCCACAACGAGGTCGTTCTCGCGGGGGTGGATGAGGAGGTCCGTGACCTTGAGCCAGGGCATATTGGCCTTAAACGGGGCCCAGGTCCTGCCGCCGTCGAGCGTCGCGTACACGCCCTGCTCGGTCCCGACGAAGAGAAGCCCGGCGTTTTTCCGGTCCTGGATGACGACGTTGATCGGCTTCCCGGCCGGGAGGTCGCCCGCGATGGACGTCCAGGTCTCGCCGTAATCCGTGGTCTTGCAGAGGACAGGTTCGAACTTGTCGAACCGCAGTCCCGTCTTGGCGACGAAACACGTCCCGGCGTCGTGCGGCGAGGGGAAGACACGGCTGACCCAGAAGTTCTCGGGCGCGCCGGCCGCCGCGAGCTTCGCCGTCCGGTCGAGCCAGGTCGCGCCGCCGTCTTTCGTCATCTGGACCTTGCCGTCGTCGGCCCCGGTCCAAATGACGCCCGGCTTGACCGGCGACTCGCCGATCGTCGTGAGCGTGCAGTAGGAGATATTGCCCTCGCCGTGCTCCTTGGAGTCGTCGTTCGTCGTCAGGTCGGGGCTGATCTCCTCCCAATGGTCGCCCCGGTCGAGGGAGCGGAAGAGGACCTGAGCCCCGGCGTAGAGGATGGCCGGATTATGCGGCGAGAGATGGAGGGGCGGTGTCCAGTTGAAGCGGAGCGGCCTGTCCCCCGCGGCCCGCCTCGGCCGGATGTCGGTCTGGAAGCCGCTCTTCTGGTCCAGGCGCCACATGTCCCCGAACTCGCGGTTGTTGTAGACCCAGCGGCTGTCCGCCGGGTCGATCTGGTTGTACATGCCGTCGCCGACGCCGACCGTCACCCAGTCGGAGAGGCTGACCTCGCCGGCCCAGCCGTTCGACGGGCCCTTCCAGGAGTCGTGATCCTGCAGCCCGCCGTAAATGTTGTACGGGTCTTCCATGTCCACGCCGACGGCATAGAACTCGCCGCCGGGAATGTTGGCGAAATGGTGGCAGGTCCGGCCACGGTCATAGGAGATGTAGGTGCCGCCATCGCTGCCGAAGATCAGCCGGCCCGAGTCGGCCGGGTCAACCCAGAGCGTCCGCCAGTCGCCGAAACCCCGGTCGAAAACGCCGTTCGACGGCCAGCTCAGCCCCTTCCACGTCTTGCCGCCGTCATTCGTGCTGGCCAGCGACTGGGCCGTGATGTAGACCGTATCGGGGTCCTGCTGGTCCAGGCGGAGCATGTTGAACGAGTAGGGGGCCTTGTCGAGCGCGGCTTCATAGCCCTTGTTGGCTTTCCGCCAGGACCGGCCGCCGTCGTCCGTGCGGAAGACCTCGTTCCCAAACGTTCGAAGGCGCGGCGCGACGTCGCGTCGCTTGTCCTGCTCGAGCTCCTGGGGATTCGCCGGCCGCGGGTTGCCGTTCTCGACGATGGCGTAGAGGATGTCGGGGTTTTTCTGGAAGACATCGAGCCCGATCCGGCCGACGCGCCCCGAAGGCAGGCCGCCGCTGAGGCGAGACCAAGTCCTGCCACCGTCGGTCGTCTTGTAGATCCCGCTCTCGGGCCCACCCATCTCGTAATTCCAGGGCAGGCGGACCTGGTCGTACATCGCGGCGTAGAGGGTGTCGGGGGCCGACTGGACGAGCATCAGGTCCACGGCGCCGATCTTATCATTGACGTACAGGATTTTTTGCCAGGTCCGGCCGCCGTCGGTCGTCTTGAAGACGCCCCGCTCGACGTTGGTCGAGAAGAGGTGGCCCATCGCGGCGACATAGACAATATCGGGGTTCCCCGGATGGATCATGATCCGGGCGATGTGGTGCGAATCGCGGAGGCCCATGTTCGTCCAGGTCTTGCCGGCGTCGACGGACTTGTAGATCCCGTCGCCGGACGTCGACATCCGGGTGCAAAAGGCGTCCCCGGTCCCGACCCAGACGATGTTCGCGTCCGAGGGAGCGACGGCGATGTCGCCCATGGAGAGCTTCTCCTGGGCGTCGAAGACGGGCTCGAAGGTGACGCCGTTGTTCGTCGTCTTCCAGACGCCGCCGTTCCGCATCCCGACGTAGATGGTGTAAAGGTGCTCCCGCGCCGGAGCCGCCGGGACGGCGATCGCCGACACCCACGAGCCCGCCCGGAAGGGGCCGAGGTTGCGATAGGGGAAGCTCTTGAGAAGGTCCCCGGCGGACCGCTCCTCCGCGACGGCCGCGGAGCCGACCGCCAGGAGAGCGATCAAGGTCCATGAAAAAAGTCTTTCGGGCGGACGGGTCTTCATGAGTCCTCCCGTGGTTTCCGAAATTTCCCGGCGATAATCATCGCATTTATTGGCCCCGGGCCTGAAATATTATATATCAAAAATGGGGACGGTCCTGTTTTTCGTCCGCGTTAAGCTCGGCCTGCCTTTCCCCGATCGTGTGAAAAAACAGGACCGTCCCCACTTCTTGTCCCCACTTCTTTTTGAGGTTGCCCCGTCCGCCGGGGTGGATATAATAAGAAGGCGACGGGAAAGGCGGCGGAGACGGAAAGGAGCGGAAGTTGGCTGACAAAGAAAAGCCCAGGTATGCCATAGGCCTCGACTTCGGGACCAACTCCGTCCGGACCCTCATCGTCGACGCCCGGAACGGGAACGAGGTCGGGACCGCGATCTTCAGCTACCCGACCGGCGGCGCCGGCATCATCCTCGACCGCAAGGACCCCAACCTGGCCCGGCAGAACCCGGCCGACTGGATCGAGGGGATCGAGGTGACGGTCAGGGAGGCGGTCGCCGCGGCCGGAAAGAAGGACAGGGAATTCGCTCCGCAATGCGTCATCGGGATCGGCGTCGACACGACGGGCTCGACTCCGCTTCCCGTGGACCGGGCCGGCAAGCCCCTGGCCCTCTACAAGGAATTCCGGAAGAACCCGAACGCCCAGGCCTGGCTTTGGAAGGACCACGCCGGCCACCGCGAGGCCGCCGAGATCACGACCCTGGCCGCAAGCGAGCACCCGGAATACCTGGCCAAGTGCGGCGGGACCTATTCCTCCGAATGGTTCTGGAGCAAGATCCTCCACTGCCTGAGGGTCGACCCGAAAGTCTCGACTGCCGCTTTCTCCTGGGTCGAGTGCGCCGACTACATCCCGGCCGTGCTCACGGGCACGACGGACCCGTTGACGATGAAACGGAGCCGTTGCGCGGCCGGCCACAAGGCGATGTTCAACGACGCCTGGGGGGGCCTGCCGGCCAGGGATTTCCTGGCCAAACTCGACCCCCGGCTCGGCGAGCTCCGCGACCGCCTCTATAAAAAAACATACACCACGGACGTCGCCGCGGGGACGCTCACGAAGGATTGGGCCAAGAAGCTCGGGCTGAGGCCGGCCATCCCGGTCGCGGTCGGGGCCTTCGACGCTCACCTCGGCGCCGTCGGCTCCGGCGTGGACACGGGGCGCTTCGTCAAGATCATCGGCACGAGCACCTGCGACATCTGCGTCTGGCCGGCCGGGAGAAAGCTCCCGGACATCCCCGGCCTCTGCGGCATCGTCGACGGCTCGGTCCTCCCGGGCTACCTGGGGCTCGAGGCCGGCCAGTCGGCGGTCGGCGATATCTTCAACTGGCTCGTGAACGAGATGGAGCCGGGCGGGCCGAAGAAGGGTTCCCACGAGGCTCTGACCCGGAAGGCCGCGACCCTCAAGCCCGGGGAGTCGGGCCTCCTCGCCCTCGACTGGCACAACGGCAACCGGACCATCCTCGTCGACCAGCGGCTGACCGGCCTCATCGTCGGGCTGACCCTCCACACGACGCCCGGGGAGATCTACCGGGCCCTCATCGAGGCCACGGCCTTCGGGGCCCTGACCATCATCAAGCGCTTCCGGGAATACGGCGTCAACATCGAGGAGGTCGTCAACTGCGGGGGGATCGCCGAGAAGAACCCGCTGGTCATGCAGATCTACGCCGACGTCACCGGCCTCGAGATGAAGGTCGCCCGCTCTGCCCAGACCTGCGCCCTCGGCTCGGCCATGGCCGGGGCCGTGGTCGCCGGGAAGAAGGCCGGCGGCCACGCGACTTTCGCCGCGGCCCAGGCCGCGATGTCGGAGGTCAAGAAAAAAACCTTCAAACCGGACCCGGAAAATCATAGAATCTACGTGGAGCTATACCGCCTTTACCGGGAGCTCCACGACGCCTTCGGCACCAAGGAGTGGAGGGGGAACTTGTCCCCCGTCATGAAGGAGCTTCTGGCGATCAGGGACCGCCAGCTGAGGCCGTAGCCATGATGACCGAGCTCAAGGAACTCGTTTGGAAGGCCAACCTGGACCTCTCGAAGTCCGGACTCGTCCTCCTGACCTTCGGCAACGTCAGCGGCATCGACCGCCGGCGCGGAATCCTGGCCATCAAGCCGAGCGGCGTGCCCTACGAAGAACTCAAAGCCGAGGACATCGTCCTCGTTGACCTCGAGGGAAGGGTCATCGAGGGCGGCCTCAACCCGTCCTCCGACACGCCCACCCATGTCGAGCTCTACAAGGCCTTTCCCGACATCGGGGGCATCGCCCATGCCCACAGCGAGTACGCGACGGCGTTCGCCCAGGCCCGGCGGGAGATCCCTTGCCTCGGGACGACCCACGCCGATCTCGTCCACGGCCCGGTCCCTGTGACGCGGCCGCTCGCCGAGGCCGAGGTCGTCCGCAACTACGAGGTCAACACGGGCAAGGTCATCGTCGAACGTTTCGCCGTCCTCAGCCCTCTCGTGATCCCGGCCGTACTCGTCGCCGGCCACGGGCCTTTCACCTGGGGCCGGTCCCCGGGGGAGGCAGTCCGCGCCAGCATGATCCTCGAGCAGGTGGCCAAGACCGCCTTCGTCACGATGACCCTCAACCCCGGACAGGCGCCCCTGGAGGATTTCCTTCTGGAAAAGCATTTCCAGAGAAAGCACGGGCCCCACGCAACGTACGGCCAGAAAAAAGGAGAACCCCGATGAAGAACATCCCGAAGGTCAATCTGGGGATCGTCGCCGTCAGCCGCGACTGCTTCCCGATCGAGCTGTCACGGAGGCGACGCGTCCAGGTCGTCGCCGAATGCCGCAAGGCCGGGCTCCCGGTCGCGGAGATCAAGACGACGATCGAGAACGAGAAGGACGCTCTGGCGGCCCTCGAGGAGGTCCGGTCGAAGCGCGTCAACGCCCTCGTCATCTACCTCGGCAACTTCGGCCCCGAGGGACCGACGACGATCCTGGCCCAGAAGTTCGGCGGGCCGGTGATGTTCGCTGCGGCGGCCGAAGAGACGGGCAAGGACCTGGTCAACGGCCGGGGGGACGCCTATTGCGGGATGCTCAACTCGTCCTATAACCTGGGGCTGCGGAAGCTCCGGCCTTATATCCCTGAATATCCGGTGGGAACGCCGGCAGAGGTCGCGAAAATGATGAAGGGGTTCGTCCCCGTGGCCCGGATCATCCTGGGCCTCAAGAAGCTCAAGATCTTCGCCTTCGGGCCGAGGCCCCAGGATTTTCTGGCCTGCAACGCGCCCATCAAGCCGCTCTACGACCTCGGCGTCGAGATCATGGAGAACAGCGAGCTCGACCTTTACGACATCTTCCTCAAGGCTAAGGACGAGCGACGCATCAAGGCCGTGGCCAGGGACATGGCCGGGGAGCTCGGTGCCGGCAACAAGTTCCCCGACGCCCTGGCCAAACTGGCCCAGTTCGAGGTGGCCCTCCTCAAGTTCATGGAGACGAACCTCGGCGCGTCCGAGTACGGGGTCTTCGCCGACAAGTGCTGGCCGGCTTTCGAATCGTATTTCGGGTTCGTCCCGTGCTACGTGAACTCGCGGCTGGCCGCGCGCGGCATCCCGGTTTCATGCGAGGTCGATATCTACGGGGCGCTGAGCGAGTATATTTGCGCCGCGGCGACCGAACTTCCGGCAACCCTGCTCGATATCAACAACACCGTACCCTACGACATGATCAAGGCCGCGAAGAAGGCCGTCGGCGACTACAAGGCGACGGACCTGTTCATGGGTTTCCACTGCGGCAATACGCCGGCGCCGTGCATGATGATGCCCGAGATGCGCTACCAGCTCATCATGCACCGGCTCCTGGAGCCCGGAAAAGATCCGGACATCACCCGCGGCACTCTCGAGGGCCGGATCCGGGCAGGCGAGGTGACGATCTTCCGGCTCCAGTCCACGGCCGACGCGGTCCTGCGGTCCTATGTGGCCGAGGGCGAGGTCCTCGACGTCGACCCGAAGTCGTTCGGCGGGATCGGGATCATCGGCGTCAAGGAGATGGGACGGTTCTACCGGCACATCCTGATCGAGAAGCGCTTCCCCCACCACACGGCCGTGGCCTTCCGGCACGCCGGAAAGACGTTCTGGGCGGCGATGCGGATGCTCGGGATCGAGGACATCTCGTTCAACCGGCCGACGGGCATGCTGTATTCGACCGAAAACCCCTTCTAATTTAGTGACGTACAACTCAATCACTTAATTCCATAGAGGCTAGAATTTCGGTAATTAGTTGTATGTCACCGAATTAACGGGGTCTTTCGGGCGGCTTCCATCCACGCACAACTATCGCCGCTCGATTTTCTGGGATGGTCATTCACTTCCCTTACGAATCAGGATTGGGCGAAGGACTCGAAGAGGCGGGCGAAGGCGGCCCGTCGCCGGAGGAGCTTGCGCCGCTGCCTGTTGTTGAAGGAAAAGCGGAAAGGCGAATGGGCCTCGAGCGCCTTCAGGTAAGAGCGGGTGTAAAGCTGCTTGAACCTGCCGGCGGTCGAAACGACGCCCTGGCTGAGGCTCGACCTGACGAGCTCCCGGAGCGGCTCGGCATCGGGCCCGCCGAAGCCGTCCAGGCCCTCGAGGACCCTGGCGCCGAAGCGGAACAGGCGATCGGTGACCGCGTCCAAGGGCTCCCGGCCGGCCGACCGGGAAAAAACCGTCCTCAAGCCCGCTTCTCCATCCTCGATGACGTCCTCCAGGTCGTCCATGAGCTGGAGGTGGGCCCCGAAGCCGAACAGGAATTCCACCTGGCCGGCAGCGAGCGAGCCGGAGACAAGGCAGCCGTCGGCCAGGACAGAAGCGCCCCCCTTCTCCAGGCTGATGGCCACGATCTCCTCTTCGGTCCGCAGCCCCTCCGAACGGAGCAGGCGCAGGCTTTTCACCTGAGCCTCGTGGATCGCGATCAGGCTCTCGAACACCTGGGGATTCCCTATACGGGTGAAGTCCCCTTCGATCATGGAGACGAGATCGAAGATCGTTCTTTCCCGGGGGTTCGCGGGCGCGACGTCTCGGCCCTCAAGGCGCGAGCGGAGCCGGCTGCTGAAGGCTTGTTTGGTCTCATCGGTTGCCGCCGGGTCGTCGAGATAATTGTCGGTCACGGGATAGAGCAGGCTGTAGGCGAAGATCGCCGGCGTCAGCCGGACGGGCAGGCCGAGGAGCCGCTGGAGCCCGTTCGCCACCCAGACGTTGCGGCAGGCCTGGAAGACGTCACCCGAGCTCGTGCCGGGGGCGAATTCCCGCGCCATCCGCACGAATTCCGTCGCCCCGCGATCGAATCCCCCGCCCATCAGGATATCGATGTGCCGGTCTTGCCAGTCCAGGGCCTCCCGGGCGAACCGGCCAAATGCGCCGAAAATGCGCTTCTCCGAGGCCTCGCGCCCGGACGGCGTGAGCGGAGAGCGCTTCGTCTCGGCCCGAAGGGCTTCGACGAACCGGGCGAGCACCTTCTCTTTGCCGGACCTCTCCCGTCGAGTGAACGTCCGCCCCAGGTCCGGGTGGCCGTCCCCACCTTCGCTCCAGAGAGCTGCAAATCGCGTGACCAGTTCCGGGACCGGGGGGACAAGGCTTGACGGATGGACGTCAGCCGGACGAAGGCGGGCGGAATCTTCACCCATGGACTCTATTGACTATCATACTCAGCAGGAAAGTCAACATCGCCATCAAGGCGGCCTGAGGCGGGGTTGCCAATGAAGCGGCAGGAGGCGTTCGCGACGAGCCGACGCGTTCTTCGAAATCGGCGCCGGATGATCTATAATAGGGAAGCCATGAGAGCCGCCGTCTTGACCGGGCCCGGAAAGATCGCCGTCGGCGACTGGCCGAGGCCGGAGATCAAGGACAGGACCGACGTCCTCCTCCGGGTCAAGACCGTCGGCATCTGCGGCAGCGACCTCCATTACTACAGCGAGGAACGGGTCGGCGATACCGTTATGCGCTACCCGGTCGTCCTCGGTCACGAGTGCGCCGCCGTCGTCGAGGAGACGGCGCCCGGCGTCAAAAAGGTCAAGCCGGGAGATCGGGTCGCGGTCGAGCCAGCCATCTCCTGCGGCGTCTGCGATCAATGCCGGGGCGGGCGGCCCAACACCTGCCGGACGCTCTCCTTCCTCGGCCACCCGAAAGAGCGGACCGGGGCGCTGACCGAGCTCATCGTCATGCCCGAAGAGAATTGCTATCCGCTGTCCGATCGCATGACCTTCGCCCAGGCGACCCTGGCCGAACCCCTGTCGATCGGCCTCCATGCCGTAAACCTGGCCGGGAACCTGAAGGGCAAAACAGCTGCGATCCTCGGGTCCGGGCCGATCGGCCTGAGCGTAGGGCTGGTCGCGCTCCACGCGGGCGCGGCCGCGACCTTCATGACGGACAAGGTCGAGGCGAGGGCCCGGGTCGCGGCCCGGGAGGCCGGCGCCCAGTGGACGGGGAACCCGCTCGAGGCGGACATCGTCGCGGAGATCCTGGGGCTCGCGCCCGGCGGCCTCGACGTCGTTTTCGAATGCTGCGGCCAACAGGAGGCGCTCGACCAGGCCGTCGAGCTCCTGAAGCCCGGCGGAACGCTCCTTCTCGTCGGCATCCCCCTCGAGGGGCGCGTCTCGTTCGATATCAACCGGCTGAGGCGCCGCGAGCTCCGGCTCCAAAACGTCCGCCGGCAGAACCGGTGCATCGGCCCGGCCCTCCGGATGATCGGGGACGGCCGGATCAACGTCGACTTCATGGCCACCCACACGTTCCGGCTCGAGGACGCGCAGAAGGCCTTCGACACCGTCCTCCACTACCGCGACGGGGTCATCAAGGCCCTGGTCACGCCATGACCTGGAGGGGCTTGCCTACCCGGCTTTCCTATCGGCCACCCAGAGATTGTCGTACTTGACAACCGGTCCGCGGAATTTTTCCTCGGCCACGAAGGTCTTCCCTCCGGGCATGAGGGTGTAGCGCACGGTATCGGTCGCCTCCCGTCCGTCGGGGAGGACCATTCGGGAGGAATAAACCAGTGAGTCGCCCTCCCAATAAAGACGGTTGTACTCTGTCATGCGCCCTTCTTTATTCACCTTCTCGACGCCATCCGTTGTGAGCTCGTAGTCGGATTCGTCGGTTTTTCCAGCTTTAACGGAGGCGCGGTGAAAGCGGAATATCGGCTCCTTGTGCTCAATGGTGATGGTCGTCTGGTCGTACTTCGCCCAATTCGCCAGCTGGCTTTTCTGGGGGTTGATCATCCACACTCCGGAATAATTGGGCTTTTCCGGGACGGATGCGGCCAGGACCGCGGACGCCAGCAAGACGGCCGGGCCGATCGTCTTACGTTTTATCATGTCTGAATCTCCTGTGGAGGGTCAATCCGGGGGGACGAGGCGATATTTCGCCACGATGGGGACGCTCGCTTTGAGCATGACCCAGACGGGGCAAAAGCGGTCTTCCGACAGGGCGAAGGCCTTCTCGACCGCGGCGCCGTCGACCCGGCCGCCTCGGAACTCGAAGTCGAGCTCGACGGAGATCAGGACCATCGGGTGGACCTCGCGCTTGTCCCCGCGGGCCCGCACGGTGAGCCCCTGGACCTCCTGGCCCATCCTTTTCAAGAGCCCGACGACGACCTGGCCGCTGCAGCCGACGAGGCTCGTCAGGAGAAGCTCGAGGGGGGTAAAGCCGGCCACCGTTTCGCCCTCGTGGGCAAAATCGATATCCACCGTCTTCCCGGACCGGGACGACCTCCCTTCAAGCCGCATCCCGCCCCGGAAGACGGCTTCTGCCTGGACCTCTAAAGACATCTCCGCTCTCCTTTCGGCCCGCGGCTGCCGGGCTTCCACAGGTAGTATCCAACATGGAGACGGGCGCGTCAATGAGCGGCCGGGCACGGGCGGGAGCCGGCGGAAGATGCGTTGACTGCGAAGGACCGGCCGGGATATCATTCCCTCACATCGAACGAACGGGAGTCCCCATGAGATGTCCTTTTCCAAAAACGCGAACGGTCCTTATCGGCCTGGCCCTCGTTGCCGCTCTTGCGGCTTTCGCCCGGATGGGGCCGCCCGGCCAAACCCCCTCAGTCGTCAGCCCCGAGTTCACGGAAACGCGGGCGATGATCCCGATGCGGGACGGGGTGAAGCTGCACACAGTCATCTTCAGGCCGAAGAAGGCCCTTCCGCCCCTTCCCTTTCTGCTCATGCGGACGCCTTACGGGGCGCCGTCATCCCCCCGCCCCCTGACGTCCGAGCCCTACAAGGAGCTCGTCGAGGAGGGCTACATCTTCGTCTTCCAGGACATCCGCGGGCGCTACCGGTCCGAAGGCCGCTTCTTGATGCAAAGGCCGCCCCGAGACAGGCGTGACCCCCGGGCGATCGACGAGAGCACGGACGCCTACGACACCGTCGAATGGCTGCTCAAGAACGTCCCCGGGCACAACGGCCGCGTTGGCCTGATGGGGATTTCCTACGGCGGCTGGCTGACGGCGATGGCCATGCTCGATCCCCATCCGGCCGTCAAGGCGGTGTCGCCGCAGGCCTCTCCGGCGGACATGTACCTCGGGGACGACTTCCATCACAACGGCGCTTTCCGGTTGAGCTACGGCTTCGAGTATGCCGCGATGATGGAGACGTCCAAGGAGAATGCGTCCTTCCGCTTCGATAATTTTGACACGTACGAGTGGTACCTCCGCCTCGGCCCCCTGGCCACGGTGAACGAAAAATACCTTCTCGGCAAGATCCCGAGCTGGAACGATTTCGTCGCCCACCCGAACTACGACGCCTTCTGGCAGAAACAGGCGATGGCCTCATATCTGACGCGGGTGACGGTCCCGACGCTGGATGTCGCCGGCTGGTGGGACCAGGAGGATTTCTACGGGCCGCAGAAGATCTACGAGACGCTCGAGCCGCTCGACCGCGGGAAGATGAACTTTTTCGTCGCGGGCCCGTGGAACCACGGCGGCTGGATGAAGGACGACGGAAGCATCCTGGGAAGGATCAAGTTCGGCGGCAATACCTCGAAATACTTCCGGGAGAAGATCCAGGCTCCCTTTTTCGCCTATTACCTCAAGGGCAAGGGCCGCTGGGAGGTCCCGGAGGCGATCACGTTCGAAACGGGGACTAACTCCTGGGAGGTCTACGACGAATGGCCGCCCCGCAAGCTGACCGAGGACCGCGGCCTTTATTTCCGGGAGGACGGTGGGTTGTCATTCGAAGCCCCCACCCTGGAAGACGGCGAGGCGTTCGACAGCTACGTCTCCGACCCGGCCCACCCGATGCCTTACCGCCCGCGGCCGGTCGAAGCGACCTACGATCCGCGCGGCTCCGGCTGGGGGACCTGGCTCGTCGGCGACCAGCGGTTCGCCCACCTGCGGCCGGACGTCCTGAGCTGGGAGACGGCGCCCCTCCTCGAAGACATCACCGTGACCGGCCGCATCCTGGCCCGCCTGTTCGCGTCGACGACGGGGACGGACAGTGACTGGATCGTCAAGCTGATCGATGTCTATCCCGAAAATTACACGGCCGAGCCCGCCATGGGGGGCTACCAGCTGATGATCGCCGACGAGGTTTTCCGCGGCAGGTTCCGGGCGAGCTTCGAGAAGCCCGAGCCGCTCGTCCCCGACCGCGTCACGGACTTCACGATCGACCTCCACGCGGCGGACCACTGTTTTCTCAAGGGCCACCGGATCATGGTCCAGGTCCAGAGCACCTGGTTCCCCCTGATCGACCGCAATCCGCAGACCTACGTCGAGAACATTTTCCTGGCCAAAGCCTCGGATTACCGGCCGGCCACCCAGCGCGTCTTTCGCTCCCGGGCGCATCCGTCGCAGATCGTGCTGCCGGTCCGGGTGCGCTGAGGGGCGGCGGCCCTCTCTCAGCGGACGAAGCGCTGCCAGAGGAACAGGACGATGATGGCCCCGATAATGGACAGGATGAACCCCGCCCGATGGAACATCGCGCCTTCCCTAGGCTTCCAGATCAGGCCGCCGATGACACCGCCGAGCAACGATCCGACAATCCCCAGCAGCGTCGTCAGGATGAATCCCATGTGTTGGACACCGGGCAGGATCGCGCGGGCGATCAGCCCGACAACGAAGCCTACGATGACCGACCAGATGAGATGGAACATAATCCCCTCCTCTTCACTCCAGGCAACCGATTCGGCTGCCGGCTTATAAAAGCAAAATGAACTTGAGTGCCCTGAGCGATTCCCTCCAGCCGCAGAGCTCAGGGTCAACCTCCAGAGACAGGAGGATGATATGGCCGGTGGAGGGCAGATGTCAAGAATGTGCAGGATCAGATACATAAGTGACACAGGAGACGCCGTTTTCTATCAGATCTCCTGGTGCTCGGTGCGGCGGATGATCTCGTCCTGGAGCTCGGTGCTGCAGTCGACGAAGTAATCGCTGAAACCGGCCACGCGGACGATGAGATCCCGGTGCTTTTCGGGGAATTTTTGCGCTTCCCTCAGCGTGTCGGCCGTGACGACGTTGAACTGGATGTGGTGGCCCATCAGCCGGAAATACGATCGGACCAGGTCCTTGACCCCGGCCAGTCCGGTGTCGCCGGCGAGGAGCTGAGGCGTGAATTTCTGGTTAAGGAGCGTCCCGCCCGTCCTCACGTGGTCCATCTTGCCGAGCGACTTGATGACCGCCGTCGGCCCCTTCCGGTCGGCCCCCTGAACGGGCGACACGCCTTCGGAAACCGCGTCCCCGGCCAGCCGCCCGTCCGCCGTCGCGCCCGTGACCTTGCCGAAATAGACGTGGACCGTGGTCGGCAGGAGGTTGATCCTGTACTTGCCTCCCCTCGGCGTGGGCCGGCCGTCGACGGCCTCGAAATAGGCCTCGAAGACCTGCCTCATGAGATTGTCGGCATAGTCGTCGTCGTTCCCGAACTTCGGCGTCCGGTTGAGGACGCGCTGGCGCAGGCTTTCGGACCCTTCAAAGTTCTTGGCCAAGGCCGTCAGCAATTCCTTCATCGTGAAGTGCCCGTGGTCATAGACGTTGAACCTGATGGCGCTCAGGACGTCGGTGATCGTCCCCATGCCGACGCCCTGGATATAGTTCGTGTTGTAGCGGGCGCCACCGGCGTGGTAGTCTTTTCCGTTCTTGATGCAGTCGTCGACGAGAATGGACAGGAAAGGCGCGGGCAGATAGGTCGCATAGAGCCTCTCGATGACGTTGCTCCCCCGCACTTTGATGTCCGCGAAGTGCCGAATCTGCTTCCGGAAGGCCTCGAAGAGCTCATCGAAGGTCTTGAACGCCAGCGGGTCGCCGGTTTCGAGGCCGATCCTCTTCCCCGTCCTGGGGTCGAGGCCGTTGTTGAGGGAGATCTCGAAGACCTTGGGCAGGTTGAAATACCCCGTCAGAATATAGGCCTCCTTGCCGAAGGCCCCGGACTCGACGCAGCCGCTGGCCCCACCGTTCCGGGCGTCCTGGACGCTTTTTCCCTGGCGGACGAGCTCCTGGACGATGGCATCCGTGTTGAAGATCGAGGGCTGGCCGAACCCGGTCTTGACGATCCGCAGGGCCCGGAGAAGGAACGCATCCGGCCCCTTGGCGCTGATCTGGACCATGGAGCTCGGCTGGAGGATGCGCATCTCCTCGATGACGTCGAGGATGAGGTAGGACAGATCGTTGACGCCGTCCGTTCCGTCTTCCTTCAGCCCGCCGAGGTTGATCAGGGCAAAATCAGTGTAAGTCCCGCTCTCCTCCGCCGTGACGCCGACCTTGGGGGGCGAGGGCTGGTTATTGAACTTGACCCAGAAGGCCTGGAGGAGCTCCCGGGCGCTTTCTTTCGTCAGCGTTCCGTCGGCGAGCCCCTTCTGGTAGAACGGCCAGAGGTGCTGGTCGAGCCGCCCCGGGTTGAAGGAGTCCCAGGTGTTGTATTCGGTGATGACGCCCAGGTGGACGAACCAGTAATACTGGAGGGCCTCCCAGAAGTCGCGCGGCGCGTGGGCCGGCACCCATTCGCAGACCTCGGCGATCCTCTCGAGCTCTTTCCTGCGGGCCGGGTCCTTCTCCGCGGCCGCGAGAGCCCTCGCCTTTTCGGCGTGCCGCCTGGCGAAAGCGATGATCGCGTCCGCGCCGACGAGCATGGCTCTGAGCTCCTCCTGCTTGTCATAGGCCTCGGGGTCGTTCATGAAATCGAGGCCGCTCAGGGCGGTTTCGATATCCTTCTTGAAGTCGAGCATGCCTTTCCGGTAGATCTTGCCGTCGAGGACGGTGTGGCCCGGTGCCCGCTGTTCCATGAACTCGGTAAAGACGCCGGCCTCGTAGGCGTCGATCCATTCCGGCGTCATCGCGGCGAAGATCCGCTCGCGCTGGGACCGGCCCTGCCAGGACGGGATGATCTCCTCCGCGTACAGCCGTCTCGTCTCATCATCCGAGGCGAAAGCCGTCTTTTTCCTGTCGTTGAGGTAGCGGAGGTCCTGGAGGGAATGGATGCAGACCTCGGGGTAGGTCGGCGTCGCCTTGGGGGCCGGGCCGCGCTCGCCGACGATGAGCTCGCTCTCGTTGAAGACGACGGCCTTGTGCTCCATGATGTGCTTGAAGGCCAGGGCGTGCCGCATGGCATATGAGGCGTTCCTGGCCTCGGGCGTCTTGTAGAACTCCGTGAGAAGCTTGGCCCTTTCGACGCTGATCGTGGGCCGGGCGTCGAGCGTCTGCTGTCTCAGCTTCTTGATCCGTTCGTTCATGGTCATCCTCCCCTTTGGACGTCGAAGCCCGCGCCGCGGAAGGCCGCTTCGATCGCGGCCAACCTCTCCTCGGAGGGGGCTTCAAAGGTCTTGAGACAGGACTCCTTGCCGAGCCGCCGGGCTTTCTCGTTCCCGCCGGAATGGTAAGGCAGGAGTCCGATATTCTTGATCTTCTTGAGGGACTTGAGAAAAGAGATGGTCCCGTCGATGTTCTTGTCGTCATCATTGACGCCGGCCATGAGCGGGATCCGGACCCAGACCTCGGTCCCGTTCGCGGCCAGGCGTTTGAGGTTCTCCAGGATGGGCCCGTTCGAGCTCCCGGTCAGCTCACGATGTTTCGCCTCGTCCATGACCTTGAGGTCGTAGAGGACGAGATCGGCCTTGGCCGCGATCTTCTCCAGGAGCGGGGCCGGCGTGAACCCGCAGATGTCGACGGCCGTGCGGATGCCCCGGCTCCGGAGCGCGCCGAGGAGCTCTTCAAGGAAGGCCGGCTGGGCCAGCGGGTCGCCGCCGGAGAACGTCGCCCCGCCGCCGGACTGTTCGTAAAAGATCCGGTCCCTCTCGATCTCCGCGACGAGGCCCTCAACCGCCATCTCGCGGCCGACGACCTGCATGGCGTCGTAAAGGCAGGCCTCGGCGCACTTGCCGCAAAGGTCGCACTTTTTCTTGTCGACGGCGACGGCCCCGTCCGCTGCCTTGGAAATGGCCCCGGGCGGGCAGGCGGCGAGGCAGGCATAGCAGCGGGAGCAGCGCGACGGCCAATGCATGAGCTCGGGGGCCTGGTCGATCCCCTCCGGGTTGTGGCACCAGAGGCAGCGCAGAGGACAGCCTTTGAGAAAAACGGTCGTCCGGATGCCCGGCCCGTCGTGGATCGAGTATCGTTTGATGTCGAAAATTCGTCCGGTCATCTTTCGTCAGCTCCGGAAAATCCTTCCCGCTTTATCGCCCTGTAACTAATTATAGAATAATGCCTTTTGATGGATACCTGATTGTAATATATCAGATATCAGACGAAAATCAAGCTCTTTTTAAATTTATTTTCTCCCTGCGGTGCCGGCAATTCCCCCTCGTGACATCAAGTCAGGACATTGGGTAATTCATTACTCATCATCGATCGGCCATAATTGGAAAAAACCTATACACTTTTGCCCTGATTTGGTGTAAAAAGCGCTTTTCAGGGCCGACGGCGAGCCGTAGAATTTGGGCGGAATTCCTGGCGCCGGAGACGCAAGGAGGCAAGATGGACGATCGTCCGGCCTACAACATGCGCTACATCTGGCTGACGACTCTGGTCTCGGCCATGGGAGGCCTGCTCTTCGGCTACGATTGGGTGGTCATCGGCGGCGCCAAGCCCTTCTACGAAAAATTCTTCAACCTGACGACCCCGTCGGAGATCGGCTGGGCCATGAGCAGCGCCCTTGTCGGCTGCCTCCTCGGGTCCCTCGTTTCCGGGGCGCTCAGCGACCGGTTCGGCCGGAAGAAGCTCCTGATCCTTTCCGGCCTCCTGTTCACGGCGACCGGCATCCTGACCGCCCTGGCCCCGGATTTCACGTTCTTCGTCGTGAACCGGATCCTCGGCGGCATCGCCATCGGCCTGGCCTCGAACCTCTCCCCCATGTACATCGCCGAGATCTCGCCGGCCGAGGTCCGGGGGAAGTTCGTTTCGGTCAACCAGCTGACGATCGTCATCGGCATTCTCGCCGCCCAGCTGGTGAATTGGCTCATCGCCAGGCCGGTCACGGCCGGGGCCACCGCGGCCGAGATCCTTGGCTCCTGGAACGGTCAGGTCGGCTGGCGCTGGATGTTCGGGGCCGAGGCCGTGCCCGCCTTCTTCTTCTTTCTCCTGATGTTCACGGTCCCGGAGAGTCCGCGCTGGTTGGCCAAGAACGGCCGCGGCGGCGAGGCCGAAAAAGTCCTGGCCAAGGTCGGCGGCGCCGGTTTCGCAGGGAAGGCCATGGCCGAGATCCGCGGGACCCTCGCCGAGGCCGACGTCCAGAAGGTCCGCTTCCGCGCCCTCCTCGAGCCGGGCATGTCCAAGGTCCTTCTCATCGGGATCGTCCTGGCCGTCTACCAGCAGTGGTGCGGCATCAACGTCATTTTCTACTACGCCGAGGAGATCTTCTCGGCCGCCGGCTACGGCGTGAGCGACATCCTCTTCAACATCGTCATCACCGGCACGGTCAACCTGATCTTCACCCTGGTCGCCATCCGGCTCGTGGACAGGCTCGGAAGGAAACCGCTGATGACGGCCGGGTCGGCGGGCCTGGCCGTGACCTTCGGGCTCATCGGCGCGAGCTACGCCGTCCACAGCCGGGGCCTTCATCTTCTCATCCTGGTCGTCCTCTCCATGGCGCTCTACGCGCTATCCCTGGCGCCCGTCACCTGGGTCCTTCTCTCGGAGATCTTCCCGAACCGGATCCGTGGCGCGGCCATGTCGGTCTCGACCTTCTCGCTCTGGTCGGCCTGCTTCGTCCTGACCTACACGTTCCCCCATCTCAACAAGGGGCTCGGACCGGCCGGGACTTTCTGGATCTATGCCGGGATCAGCGTCTTCGGGTTCGTCTTCATCCGGAAGCGCCTCACGGAAACCAAGGGGAAGACCCTCGAGCGGATCGAGCACGAGCTCGTCGAAAAACGGCCGGCGTAGGCGCCCGCGAGTGTTTTGACACCCGGAGCCGGCCATGGAATAATGCCCCCGGACGATAAGGAAAAGCGATGCCAGGACCGGAGCCCTTGGAGATTCCGAAAGAAACGCCTCCGGTCGTCCCTCGGCCGCAGGGCCTTCTTCAGCGGCTCTATCGGGAAGAATGGGACGCGTGGCGCGCGCATTACCGGAGGTACTTCAAGCTCGCGGCCCGGGCCCTGGCGCTGGGATTCATTCTCGGCTTCGTTTATTTCATGACCCGGCCGGCGCAGGAGAAGAAGGCCCTGGCCTTCGTCATGAAGTCCCTGAAAGACATCCCGCTCGGCGCCTCGCCCCTGGTCCTGGCCCTGACCCTCTTCTACCACAATGCGCGCGCCTCGGTCATCGCGGTGGCGGCCGGAGTGGTCCCTCTCGCCTGCCTTCCCGTCCTGGACCCCCTCGCCAACGGGGCGACGCTGGGACTCCTCGCGTCCATATCGAAACACCAGGGCCTGAACGTTCCGCTGCTCTTTCTCAAGAGCGTCGCGCCCCACGGGATCTTCGAGCTTCCGGCCGTCCTTTATGCGACGAGCGTCGGGATCTATCTTTCCCTGACCCTTGGGAAATTGGCCAAGGAGGCCTGGCGGAAAGGGGGGGGCCGGGAGCCGCAGGGATCGGAGGCGCCTCCTTCGGCGGAGGGTTTCTTGGAATCTCAGGCCGCCCGCGCGGACGACGATGCCGGAGACCTCGCGGGGAAGGTCGTCCGCTCGTTTGTGCTCGTCGTCCTGCCGCTCCTCCTCATCGCGGCCATCATCGAGGCCTGCATCACGCCGTTGCTGCGCTGAGCCCATCCTGGATCGGGCCTTGGAATATTCTCTCGACTGGAGGTCGCATGAAATTCACGTTCGCCCACAATAACATCAACGTCCTGAACCTGGAGAGGAGCGTGGCCTTCTATAAATCCGCGCTCGGCCTCCAGGAGGTCCGCCGGCACCGGGCCGCCGACGGGAGCTTTGTCCTGGCCTTCCTCACGGACGGGACGACCGCCCATCGCCTCGAGCTGACCTGGCTCTCCGACCGCAAGGAGCCCTACGACCTCGGCGACAATGAGATCCACCTGGCTTTCACGGTCGACGACTTCGACGCGGCCCTCCGGAAGCACAAGGAGATGGGCGTCGTCTGCTACGAGAATCCCGGGATGGGGATCTACTTCATCGAAGATCCCGACGGCTACTGGGTCGAGATCCTGCCCGAAAAGCGTTGACCGACCCTGCCTATTTCACGGAAAATTTGTGCACTGTGAGGGTTGTGTACTTTTCCCCGGGTTTAAGGATCGTCGAAGGGAAGTTCGGGTGGTTCGGCGAATCGGGGAAGTGCTGCGTCTCGAGGCAGAAGCCGAAGTGCTTTTGGTAGGCAACGCCGCCCTTGCCCTTGACCGTCCCGTCGAGGAAATTTCCGGAGTAGAGCTGGATGCCCGGCTGGTCCGTGGAGATCTCGAGGACCCTGCCGCTCGCGGGCTCGTAGACCCTGGCCGCGAGAGCCATCTTCCCACCGCCGCTCCTGAGGACGAAGTTGTGGTCGTAGCCGCCCTCGACCTGGGCGATCCGCTCGCCGATCGCGTGCGGCGATGTGAAATCGAAGGGCGTCCCTTTCACCCCCAGGATCCGTCCCGTCGGGATGAGGTTGGCCGCGGAATCGACCGCCGTGAGGGCGTCGGTTTCGAGCTCGAGTTCGTGACCAAGAATGTCGCCCTGGCCCTGGCCGGCCAGGTTCCAGTAGGCGTGGTTCGTCAGGTTGACGGGCGTCGCCTTGTCCGTCGTCGCCTCATAGCTGATCCTGAGTTCGTCGGTGTCGGTCAGCGTGTAGACGACCGTGACGGCCAGGTTCCCGGGATAACCCTCCTCCATGTCCTTGCTGACGTAAGTAAGCTTGACGCCGACGGCGCCCGCGTCCCGGACGGGCTCGCCCTTCCAGACGACCTTGTCGAATCCCTTGAGGCCGCCGTGAAGGCTGTTGCCGTTGTTGTTCTGGGCCAGGGCGTAGGTCACGCCGTTGAGGGTGAACCGGCCCTTGGCAACGCGATTTGCGTATCGCCCGACAATGGCCCCGAAGTAGGGATGCGCGCCGAGATAACCGGCGAGATCATCGAAGCCGAGGACCACGTCCTCCAACTTCCCCTTCCGGTCGGGAAGCCGGAGCGAGACGAGGATCGCGCCGTAGGTCATGATCCGGGCCTCGATGCCGTGTGCATTCGTCAGGGTGTAGATGTCGACCGCGGTGCCGTCGGGAAGCCGTCCGAACGGTTCGTGTTTCACGGGCATGCTGGTTTCTCCTTTCGTCGGGGCGGCCGCCGCCCGGGTTTTGTCTCCGTTCTGGCACGCGGACGCCGCCATGCCGACGGCAACGCAGAGGATGACGGCCAGAAATTTCTTGTCCATTCGCCCTCCTTCGCTCATTTTTTAATGTTCTCGATCTTCTTCCGGATCTCCGGCTGGTCGGGAAGGAGCTGGAGCGATCTTTCGAACGCGGCCCGGGCCTCCGGGAGCTTCTCCAGGCCGAGGTAAGATTCGCCGATGGCGTTGAGCAGCGACGCGTTGAGGCCGTAACGGGAAACCGCCTTGTCCAGGACTTCGACGGCCTTGGCAAAAGCCCCCGATTTCCTGTAAGCCTCTCCCGCCAGGACGAAGATCTCGTACGGGGCGGCCTGGGCCTGGCTGAGAAAGGGTTCCAGGACCCCGATGGCCTTTCGGTCATCCCCGAGAGCCACGTAGACCTGGGCCAGGTTCCGGGCGGCCTCCGCGGAGTCCGGCTGGCGCTCGTAGGCGCTTTCGAGATAGCCCCGGGCTTCCGAAGGCCGACCCAGGTTGAAAAGCTGGGCTCCGATGATCTGGGAATAGACGGGGTCGCCCGGGGCCGGCAGGATCCGCGACGAGAACCAGGGCCGGGCCAGGGCCTCGGCGAATGTCACGTCGAACTCCTCCCGCGCCCTGACGACCTCGACTCCTTCGTTGAGCAAGGAGATCCGGACCTCATAGTGGGCGGGCGGAAAATCGGCCAGGGCGATCTCCTCGAGAGCGTTGGGGAGGTCCGGGTATTCCCGGGTCTTCCTCACGATCTCCCGGAAGGGTCGCCCGTCTTTCAGGAAGGTCAGTCTGATCCGGCCGTTCCGGGCCAGGTCGGCCGGGAGGTCGTTGACCTGGAAGGCGACGGCGAGGGTGTCCTTCTTCGTGAAGACCCGGCCCGGCTGGCAATAGACCTGGTAAGGTCCGATCCTGAACGCCTTGACCTTTCTCTCCTCCGGCGCGAGGCGGACAACCTTGTAGCCCAGGACGGGCTGGCTCATCTCGACGGCCGGCCCCTTTGGGGGGACGCGGACGGCCTGCTCGACGGACATGAATTCCTTGGAGGCCTCGTTCTTGATCAGGATGGACACCTTGTAGTCCCCGGGGATGAGGGGGAAGATGTCGTGGTAATCGAAGGGCCCGCGGGAAAGCTCGTTCATCTGCGCTTCGGGGATGTCGAGGGAGACGGTCTTGTCGTATTGGTACACGAGGCGGCCGTCGAGGGTCGTGACCCGTCCGGCGACCTTTAGGGTGGTATAAAACTTGTGTTCATACTGGTCGACCGACAGCCGCTGGGGCTCGACCGCGCAATGCACGAAATAGGGCCCCGCCGGCTCCTTGAACACCTTGAACAGGCTGTCGCTTTCGAGGTAGTTGGCCGAGTACTCGACCTCGACGAGGTCCTTGTATTCGAGGAACTTGCGGGCGTATTTCTCCTGGACGGTCCGCGACGGCAGCGTTTCGATCCGCTGGATCAGGATGTCCGAAGATATGGATGGCCGTCCGACGGTCCCGGTGTCTTCGCCGGGGATGAGCGCCAGGGAGATGGGAGCCAAGGTCGGCTCGATGTCCTCGAGGGCCTGGGCGGCCTTGAGGTAGTCCCTCGGGTCATCGTGATAGCTGGACAGGAGGGCCTGCGGACCGTCATGGAGCGGGCTGTAGAGCTTATAGGCGCCCAGTCCGTGGTCCTTGAAGAACAGCAGGTAGAAACCGGGCGGGAGCCCCCCTTCGGTTTTCCCTTGATAAAACCATGTCTCGCAGTCATAGAGTCCGGATTTCCCGGTGAACTTTTGGATATCCTGGGGCTCGCCGAGAAGGATGTACATGCGGCCCCGGTCGGTCTTCCAGCCCGGGGCCGGCGCCTCCCGGCCCAGGTACTGGTTGGCGTAGCTGATCCGGCGGTAATGTTCCGTCTTGAATTCATTCTCGGTCGAGTCCGGGGTCGGGTCGCGGTGCTTCCAGAAAGCCTCGAGGAAAAGGTCCCGCTCCCGGTCCGTCCGGAGCTTCAGGAAGACGTCCCTCTCCGTCGGGGTGACGATATAAACGACCTCCTCGTCGAGCCACTTTTGATAGCGCTCGGGGAGCTTCGGCGTGTCGGCCGGGGCGGCGGACAAGGCAACGGCCAGGCTGACAAGGAAGGCCGGGACCCATGCTTTTTTTCTCAAGGGAGCCGCCGCCCTACCTCCACCCCGTCCTGAGGCGGGTGAGCTCGGCGCCGGTCCCGGCGTTCACGATCTGGTGGAGGAAAACGGGACCGGGAGAATCGCCGGTCCCGGACGGGGCGGGCGCGGGAGCCGCGGCAACCCGGGACAGGACCGTGTCTCCGTAGAGGGCCTCGGCCCGGTAGGAGACCTCGAGGTCGACCGGCCGGCGTCGGGTCAGGACGTCTTCGGGGGTGGCCTCGAGCGCCCACTGGACGTAAATGGCGTTGTTGACGTGCCTGTTGAGGTCCAGGTGGCCCGTCTCGACGCGGAAGGGGACTTCCCGCTCCGCCCCGGCGAGAACCGGCAGGGGCGCGAAGTCATCGGGGAGGGAACGCTTCTCGAGGAGAAAGTCCGAGGGCAGGATCTCCTCGATTTTCAGAGGCTGTTTGCGCCCGAGGTCGAGGACCATCCAGGACGTCGTCGCCACGAGGACCGTGTCCCCGTTCCCGTCGGAAACCTCGAAATCCCTCAGGGCGAAAAAACCGTGCCGGCCCGACGGCCAGGTCAGGACCGCGACCCGCTCGCCCCAGGCGGGGTAGCGGCGGACGACGACGTGCGACCGGGACAGGACCCAGGTCATGTTCTTCTGCCAGAGGTCGGTGACCGACCAGCCCAGAAGCGCGGCGTGGTCGCCGGCCGCGTCCTGGAGGAAGTTGAGGAGGGAGACGAGGCGGGCCTTCCCCTCGAGATCCGATTCATAGCTATGGACCGCGAATTCCTTCCGATAAAGCAGGTCGGCCATCGGCGGCGATCTTCGGGCTATTTTGTGATCGTCCAGGTGTATTGCGTCACGTCCGTGACGTCGATAGTGATCGTGGCCACGACCGTCGTGCTCGTCTTCGTCTCCGCCGTGAAAACGTGGCTGGCAAAAGTGATATAGGGGATGGTCTGCGTGATCTGGTCCCCGATGTCCCCCAGGTAGGAAGCGTCCAAGTAGATGCGCAGAATCTCCCCGTATTGGTTGGTCACCCGCAGGGAGGCCGCTCCCCCGATGGTCACGGAGACGCCCGAGGTCGTGACGGTGAGCGTCCGGGAGTTGATCAAAACCCCGGTGTCTGATTTCTTGGCTTCGAGCAGGTGTGAGCCGATGGTTACGCTTTCGATGGTGTCACTCGACCCGGTCTCGATCGTAGCCCTCGACGTTCCGTCCAAGTACACGATGATGGTCGCCCCGCAGGAGTTGGTGACGGTGATCGTGCCCGTCGTGCTTGACGACGTGCTGCTCTTGCAGCTGACGGAAGACAGCCAGAGCAGCCCCGCCAGCGCGGCCATGAGGGCGGCCCCCGATCTTCCCGGTTTCTTCAGCCTTGCCATACGGATCTCACTTCTCCCGGGATCCCCGGCCTCCGACCTATCCGGTCAGGGCCATCGTCCCCGAAGTCCTAAATTAGCACATTCTCCAGAGGACTACAACTCGATATTGGGCGGAAGCGTTTCCGCTGCCCCACCCCCCGCCCGCCTTCGGACCGGCAAATAATGCAACGCCGAGGCCGGGGAATATGTTAAAATGGGTGGGTGTCGACTGGACCAGAGGCGGAGAGGTGAAACGGACATGAATCGAGAGAGCAGAGGCAAACGAAGCGGATTCCCCATTGGAGCGGTCGTCCTCCTGGCCCTTCTGGTTTCCGGGAGCTGCAAGTGGGGAACCCCCGACTATACCCTGAACGTCGTCCTCGAAGCTGGCGTCACGGGGACCCCCGAAGCCGGGAAGCATGCGTACAAAGAGCTGACGACGGTCACTCTTAACTATACGGCGGTCAACACCCTCGAGACCGTCGAGGTCTTTCTCAACGGTACGATCCGCAATACGGGGACCGGCTCCGTCATCATGTACGGGGACGGCTATGAGCTGAAGGCCAACGTGATCGATATCCGCGCCTCCTACAAGATCGCCCTGACCTATACGGATACGACCATCACCGCCCCGGACCCGTTCATCATCACGCTCACCGGACCGGACCGGCTGTCGGGCACGTTCACCGACGAGCGGGGATACCACGGGACATGGACCGCGAGCTCGAACGCCCTCCTTCTCTCCTATTGGGATTGGAATTTCTACGTTTTGGCCGGGACGGTCTATAACATGGGGTACAGCTCGGGATCCTTCACCGGGGGGGGGCAGAGCGGGACCTGGACGGCGGTCAAACAATAGCGCGCCCGTCCGCCCGAGCTGATTTTCCGATCCGCCGTCAGCTTCAGAAGAGGGGAGGATTCTCGTCTTAGATCCGGGTCTTGAGCGAGATCCCCGCCGTCCGCCCCGCCGCGGGAAATCCGTATCTCTCCTGGTAATGGGCATTCGTCAGGTTCCGGCCGAAGACCGAGATCTCCAGCCCGCGCGCGGCCGGCCAGCGGGCCTCGACATCCAGCCGGGCATAGGAGCCCTGGGTCCTCACCCGGAGGGCCGTGTTGTACAGCAGATTGTCGCTGTAAATGACCTTCTGGCTGGAGACGTACTGGATGAAGGCGGCGATGCTGAGGTTCGATCGCGTCTTGTATTGCAGTCCCACGTTGACCTTGGAGGCCGGAAGCCCGGGGACCTCGTTGAAGCCCTGGTCGCGGGGATCGATGAAGTTCGCCGTGAACTGGTCGCCTGCGGTCCGGCTCTTCTGGAAGGTGAAGTTGACGAACGCCGACCAGCCCCGGCCGAGCTGCTGGGCGGCCTCGAGCTCGACCCCGTAGATCGTCCCCCGGTCGATGTTGTAGGCGATGAAGTTGATGAGGTCGAACTGGATGTAGTGGAGGATCCGGTAGTAATACGGGGCGATCTCGAAGCGCGTCCGGGACGTCAGGAACGTGCGCCAGCCGGCCTGGACCATGATCCCGTCCTCCGGGCGGAAGGGGATAGCCCGGGTGTCCACGCCGGCGTCGATGTCGTAATGCCAGAAATACTCGGGGACCGCCGGCATCCGGACCGCCCGGGCGACGCTCAGATAGGCGAGACTTTCCGGGCTTGGCGTGAAGGTGATCTTGAAGGAGGGTGCCAGGCCGCTCATGCGGACGTCGGGGATCCCTTCGGCGATGCCCGAAGGCTCCGCGATCCCCTGCCAGGACATGTAGCGGACGCCCGGGGACAGGACGAAACGCCCCCCGGCGACGGCCAGGTCGGCCATGGCGTAGGCTTCGATGTTCTTGACGCCGGTGTAATACCCCTGTGACGAGGCGCCGCGGAAGTCGTCGGACTCGACCCGCTCGCCGGCGTCATGGAGGAAGCTGTAATCGACGCCGGCCTGGATAAAGCTCTTCCCCAGGGCGTGCCTGTAGCTTCCGCCGTACCCCTGGGACCGGTCCTCATAGAAGAGCTTGTGGAAGATGCGGTCGAGCGCCGCCCTGGTGTTGTAGGATTCCCGGTCGCCGTGGTTCAGCCAGGCATAAGCGCTGAAGACGCCGGCCTCGCCCACGGCCTGCTCGTAGCCGGTCTCGAACATTCACTTCCGCTTTTTCCACCAGCTCCCGGGCTCGGGGTAGGCCCCCATCCCCCCGTACATGTACTCGCCGTCCGAGGCAGGATAGCCCGTGTCTGAGGGGACCACATAGTCCGGGCTGTCCGGGTCCTGGGAGACGCGGTTCGGGACGACGAAGCCCTTGCGGATCGCGGCATAGCTGATGTCGGCCGTCAGGCGCCCCTTGAATGAGAAGTCATAGCCGAGGTGGAGGTCCGCGCTGCCGAATTTCATCGCTCCGTTCCTGAGGTAGCCGTTGCTCCGGTTCCCGCCCAGGGCCACGGAATATTCGAACGCGCCGGGCTTGTAGCCGTGGTAGAGATTGACGCCGGCCGTGGCGTAGCTTCCGCCCGAGACCTGGAGCTCGGTCAGGGGCCGTTCCGAGGGGAGCCGCCTGGGGACGAGGTTGATGATGCCCCCCAGGGCGTTCCCGTAGCGGACGTCGCCGACGCCTTTGATGACTTCGACCCGGTCCACGTTCGTCAGGGGGATCATGGTCCAGTCGATGAAATAGCCGCCGGCCGCCCCGGGGGCATTGAGGGGGCGGCCGTTATCCATGACCTTGATCCGGCGCGAGCTCATGCCGCGGATCTTGATCGAATCATCGTCGATGGCCGTGCCCACCTCCTGGACCCGCTGGACGTCGATGCCCGGCTGCCGCTCCAGGGCCGTGTCCAGGGACGTCCCGATGGTCATCGGGAAGAGCTCGGGTTTGACGACGGTCATGTTGGGGACTTCCGCGTCGCGGGCCTTCTCGATGACGTCGATGATGATCGCGTCGAGCTGGAAGAACTTCGTCTCTTCTTTGGCCTCGGCCTTCTGCCCTTTTTTCGCTTTCTCCTTGGCCTTTTCCTGCCCGGCCGTCTGGGCCGTCAACAAGCCGGCTGACAAGATGATCGCCAGAATGACCATGGGGATCCGACAGCGCATCAGATTCTCCTATTGCCGTTCTTCCCTAGGCGCCTAGATTTTGCGCAGCTTCTTGAGAAAGGCCGGGTCCACGTCACACCCGAGGCCCGGCGTCTCCGGCATGGTGATGGTCCCCGCTTTGACCGTGATCCCGTCCGTGACCGGGTCCACGGTATGCTCCGAGTTCCCGTCGAGGTCGGCGTAGATGATGTTCGCCTGGGACGCCACGACGTGGGCCGCCGCCGTCAAAGCCAGCTTGGATTCGACCATGCAGCCGACCATGCACCGGATGTTGGCGGCGTCGGCGATGTGGGCGATCCGGATCGCGTTCAGGATCCCGCCGGCTTTCATGAGCTTGATGTTGAAGTAGTCGCAGGCCTCGGCCAGGATGAGCTTGAGGGCGTCGGCCGGGAGGAAGCAGGCTTCGTCGGCCATGACCGGGATCGGGCTCGCGGTCCTGACGGCTTTGAGGCCCGCGATGTCCGAGGCCGCCACCGGCTGCTCGATGAGCTGGATGCGGAACTTTTCCATTTTCCGGAGCGCGTAGATCGCCTGGGGGACCGTCCAGCCCTGGTTGGCGTCGATCCGGAGGTTGATGCCGTAGCCGATGGCGCCGCGGATGGCCTGGATCCGGGCGACGTCCATGTCCGGGTCGAGCCCGACCTTGGCCTTGAGAGTCCGATATCCCGAGTCGGCGTACCCTTTTGTCTCCGCGGCCATGGCCTCGGGGGTATCGATCCCGGCCGTGACGTCCGTTTCGAACCGGGTCTTGTCTCCGCCCAGAAGCCTGAAGAGAGGCAGTCCGGCGACTTTGCCGAGGATATCATACAGGGCCATGTCATAGGCCGCCACGGCGCTCGGATCGGCGTGGACGATGGGGCCGATCTCCCGGACCAGGCCGTCGACAGCCAGCGGGTCCTTGCCGATGAGCATCTCGCGGATCGTCCGGGCGGCGGCGGCATTGGTCGCCTGGGTCTCCCCCGTGATCGGCGGGAAGGGGCAGGCCTCGCCGAGGCCGACGATGCCCTGGTCCGTGACGACCCGGACGAGGAGGTCGTTGGCCGCCTTCATCTCGCCGATCGAGATCCTGAACGGCGCGGCGAGGGGGAGGTCGAAGAGATAGATCTCAACGTCTCTGATCTTGAGCTTTTTCGCGGCGGCCCTGGACTCCTCGAGCTTTTGGGAGGCCGATCCGTAGGCCCCGGTCCCGGCAGCGATGGCACCGAGTCCGAACATCTTCAGGAATTGCTTGCGGGACAGGTTCATGGTCCCTCCTTTCTCGATCGCCCGGAAGGTTCCCTCATTCTAGCCGGGCCGTGGCATATTTTCAACCCTCTCGACCGCGCCCTGTTACAATGAGAGGGGACGGCTGCCCCGGGCCAGGGAGGCGAAAACTCCCGCCGTGCAGAGGAGGCTGTAAAATACGACGGCCACCCGGACGCTCGAGAGGAACACGGGGTAGAGGTCGGGGACGATCGGGCTCCGGCCCAGGAAGACGGAGAAGATCAGCATGGTGATCCCGGCGCTCAGCATCTGGCCGGAAAGGCGCATGGTGCCGAGCGTCGCCGAGGCTACCCCGTAGAAGCGCCGGTCGACAGAGCCCATGACCGCGTTGGTGTTAGGCGAGGAGAAAAGCCCAAAGCCGAGGCCGAGTACGGCCAGTCCTGAAACGAGGATGGGGAAAGGTGTCCCGGCGCCGAGGAACCCGAAAAGGAGCAGGGCGGCGGCCGTGAGGGCCATGCCGAGCGAGGCGATCGTCCGCGGCTCGGAGCGGTCGGAAAGCTTCCCGGCAAAGGGCGACGCCAGGGCCATCACGACGGGCTGGGCGATAAGAACGAGGCCCGCCCGGTGCGGCGGGAGCCCCTTGATGTACTGGAGGTAGAGGCTCAGCAGGAAGCCGACAGCCCACGTCGAGCTGTAATTGATGAGGGCGGCAAGGTTCGAGAAAAGGAAGATGCGGTTGGCCCGGAAGAGACGGAGGTCGAGGACGGGGGCCCGGGCCCGGTTCTCGATCGCCATGAAGGCGGCGAGGGCGGCCAGGCCCGCCAGGGTCAGGATGAGCCCTGGCAAAGACGGCAGGCGCGAGAATCCGTACATCAGGGCGATGAGCCCGAGCCCGAAAGCCGCCGAGCCCTTTCCGTCGAACCCCTCACCGCGGGCCTCGGCCCATTCCCCGTCGAGCTTCAAGACGACGAGGACGAAGCCGGCCAGGCTGACCGGGACCGTGAACCAGAAGATGCTCCGCCAGCCCCAGGCGTGGACGAGGAAACCGCCCAGCACGGGGCCGAGCGACAGGCCGAGATACGTGGCCGCCGAATTCAGGCCGAGGACTTTTCCCCGTTCGCCCGGCGGGAAAACCGAGGTCAGGAGCGCGATGGCCGTGCCGAAGATCATGGCCCCGCCGAGGCCCTGAAGGGCGCGGGCCGCGATGAGGACGGGACCGGAAGGGGCCAGCGCGGCCAGGATCGTCGCCGCCGTGTGGACCCCGAGCCCGATCGCGAAGATCTTCTTCCGGCCGACGATGTCGGCGAGGCGACCGATGGGGACGAGGCACATGGCTGCGAGGAGCATGAAGGCCGTGGCCACCCAGCCCAGGGACACGGCGCTCATGGAGAACTCCTGGCCGATCGAGGGCAGGGCGACGTTGATCGCGGAAGACATGAACGGGGTCAGGAAAGCGGCCAGGTTAGCGGAGACGAGGGCCGTCCGCCGGAGCGATGCCTGATGCCGGTCGGGGGAAGGCGCCGCGACGCTCGTCATCAGAGGATCACAACCATTTGAGGACCGTGCCGAGGTCCAATCGCTTCGCGGCGGGCGGCTCAGCGGCCGGACAGCCGACGGCGCAGCCGTCGAGGACATAATCCCCGAAGGGCAGGCCCAGGAGACGGACAAAGGCTTCGTCCTCGGCCATGGATTCCGTGACGCTGATGAGCTGGAACGCCAGGCCCAGCGCCGTGGCCTTCAGCCACATGTTCTCGAGCGTGTGAGCGAGCGACTGGAGCCCGGCCGGAGGAACCCCTTGATATTCGGCGGCGACGATGAAATAGGGCGCGGTCTTTAACGAGGGATGGCCGTTTTCGGCCAGGCCTCTGAGCCTGTCCATGTACAGAAAATCCCGTTCTGCCGCGACGGGCGCCCGGCCTCGTGTCCGGAGCGTCTCCTCGAACCTCCTGCGGGCCGCCTGCTGGATGAGGCGTCCGGCCTCGGCGATGGCCGGCGTCCCCTGCGTGAAAACGAAGAAGCGTCGGAAATCGTCCCGGCCCGCGACGGCCAGGGCGGCATAGGGGGCCTGGAGGCCGGCCTTGATGAGCTGCTCGATCGTCCCCCGGGACGGCGGCTCTTTGGCGAAGGCCCGGATCGTGCGGCGGGCGAGGACGATCTCGTCCAGGATCTTATTGGCATTTTCATCGAATCGCCTGTTCATCAGAAGCCTCCCTCCGGCGGAAATTCCTGCCATGGTTTATATCCATACCCTTCAGATATTTCCCAGAAGGACGGCTACGAGCCGCTCTGCCGCCCTTCTGATGGTCGCTCCTCAGAATCCGCTCCCCGCCGGAGGAAGCGCTTGACGAAATCGCGCGTTTCCGTGACGCCGAGAAGCCGCGAAGCTCCGTAGAAGACCGCAAGGCCCAGGCTGCCGCAGACGATGACGCTCGCGAGTGAAACCCAGAAGGACATCCCGAACCGTGCGAGGAGGAGGTTGTTCGCGTACCAGCCGGCCGCACCACCGAGAACCGAGGCGAAGGTCAGCCGCAAGAAATAGCCCGCCAGCGGACCGAGCTCGAGCTTCCCGATCTTCCTCGGCAGAAAGGCGAACAGAATCCAGAGGTTGAGGACCGCGGCCAGGCTTGTCGACAGGGGAAAGATCATAAAACCGAGGACCCACATGAGCGATACGTTGAGGGCAATCGTCAGGGCGACCGAGGCCAGGCTGGCGAACATGGGCGTTTTCGCGTCCTTGTAGGCGTAGTAGACCGCAGCCACATTCCGGAGGCCGGACATGAAGGGGATCCCCAGGGTATAGAGGACAAGGGCGCCGGCCGTGGCCAGGGTGTCGGCCGCCGTGAAATGCCCGCGCTGGTAAATGACCCGGGTGATCGGCCGGGAGAGGAAAGCGATGAGGAGGGAGGTCGGGACGGTCAGGAAAAAGACCATTTTCAGCGAGTCCGTGAGAGTGGATCGGATCGCGGCGACGTCGTTCTCGAGAACGAGCCTGGAGAACGACGGCAAGGCCACGGTCCCGACGGCGATCCCGAAAAGCCCGAGCGGCAGGTGCATAATTCTGAAGGCGTAAGTCAGCCAGCTCACGCTGCCCTGTTTCAGGGGTGTCACGAGGATCGTGTTGATAAGGACGTTGATCCTCGGCCCGGCGAGGCCAATGGCTACCGGGATGAAGAGGGCCATGACCCGGCGGAATTCCGGGTCGCGAAAGCTCAGAAAAAAGCTGTAGCGGAATCCCTTTTTGTAGACCAGCGGCATCTGGATCAGGAACTGCATCAGGCCGCCGACAAGGACGCCGATGGCCATGCCGAAGATCGGCTCCTTGCCGTGAGCAACGTACCAGCCGTAGGTCAGGACCGGGAAAAGGATGGAGAAGAGGTTGAACAGGGCCGGCGCCACCGACGGCACGAAGAAAGACCTCTCCGTATTGAGATAGCTCATGGCCCAGGCGCCGAGACTGACGAAGAGGAGGAACGGGAAGAGGATAGCTGTCAAGTCGGCGGTCAGGTCGATTTTCCCGGGCACCTTGCCGAAGCCGAAGGCAATCCACCTCGCGATGTGGGGCGAGAGCAGGAGCCCGGCGAGAGAAACCACGCCTGTCACGACGAAGAGGACGTTAAGAATGTTCGAGGCCAGACGGTTTTGAGCTTCCTTGCTCTTGGCTTTTTCGGCGGTCAGGACCGGCACAAAGGCGGCCGAGAGGGCCGTTTCAGCGAAAAGGTCGCGGAGCATGTTCGGGATACGAAAGGCGACGTTGAAAGCGTCCGTAGCGAGGCCGACGCCGAAGAGATGGGCGAAGACCATTTCCCGCACCAGGCCCATGACGCGGCTGACGGCCGTGCCGACGGTGAAGGAGCGGACGCCCCGGGCGATATCTTCCATGGCCCCCCGATTATATGAAAATTGGGGACACAATATCCATTACCGATTTTTCCAGACGGGCGTCGCTTCCGTGCCCGGAGTTTTGGAAATTTGTACGATGTCCTCGAATTCAGGCGGCGAAATACCTTTTCTTGAAATAGAGGGCCACGTTGACCAGCCCGATCATGACCGGGACCTCGACGAGCGGCCCGATGACGGCGGCGAACGCCTCGCCCGAGCCGATCCCGAAGACGGCCACGGCCACGGCGATGGCCAGCTCGAAGTTGTTGCTGGCGGCGGTGAACGACAGCGTCGCCGCCTTGGGATAGTCCGCGCCCGCCTTCCGGCTGAGGAAGAATGAGACAAGGAACATGACCACAAAATAGATGAGGAGGGGTACGGCGATCCGTAGGACATCGAGCGGGATCTTGACGATGAATTCGCCCTTGAGCGAGAACATGACGACGATGGTGAAGAGGAGGGCGATGAGCGTGATCGGGCTGATCCGCGGGATGAATTTCGTTTCGTACCACGTCCGGCCCTTGAGCTTGAGCAGGCTGAAGCGGGTCAAGAGGCCGGCCAGGAACGGGATGCCCAGGTAGATGAAGACGCTTCTCGCGATCTGCCCGATGGTGACGTTGACGACCGTCCCCTTGAGCCCGAGCCAGGTCGGGAAGATGGTGATGAAGACGTAGGCATAGACCGAGAAGAACAGGACCTGGAAGATCGAATTGAAGGCCACGAGGCCGGCGGCGTATTCCGTATCTCCCTTCGCCAGCGCGTTCCAGACGATGACCATGGCGATGCAGCGGGCCAGGCCGATCATGATCAAGCCGTACATGTATTCGGGTTTGTCGCGGAGGAAGAGGACGGCCAGGGCGAACATCAGGAGCGGCCCGATGACCCAGTTCTGGACGAGCGACAGGACAAGGACCTTTGTATTCTTGAAAACGTCGCCCAGCTCCTCGTACTTCACTTTCGCCAGGGGCGGGTACATCATCAGGATGAGGCCGACCGCGATCGGGATGTTCGTCGTCCCCGACTGGAACTTGTTGATGAAGCCGACGACGACCGGCCAGAAGTAGCCCAGGCCCACGCCGAAGGCCATCGCCAGGAATATCCAGAGCGTCAGGTACCGGTCCAGGAACTTGAGTCTCGCGTTTCCGGGCGTCATCGGTCTCTCCTTTTCCTCGTTTTTCTCGGGTGGTAAGTCCGCGCTAAAAAGAGCTCATGCCCCGTCACGGCTTTCGGGCCGGACGATGATGTCCGGTTCAATGATGACCTCGCTCTTGACGGAATTCGCGACGAGGCTGTATTTCTGGGCCGAGGTCAGGGCCCGGAGGACGCGCTTTTCCACGGCCTCGCGCGCCGCGTTTTCGGCCCCCACAATGATCCGGGGCTTCAGAACGACACGGGTGAAGATCTCGGTCCTGTCGAGCTCGATAAGCTTGGCCCCCTCGGCCCGGCATTCGTAGGACATGAGATCCAGGTGAAAGCGTTCCGCAGCCCAGATGAACATCAGCATGACGCACGTGTTGACGGCGGCGACGAACGCGTCTTCGGGGGTGAGGACTCCCGCCCGACCCTGGGACTGGGGAGGAGCGGAAAAATCCATCTCGGGCCCGTTCCCCATCCGCACCCGACCATCATGTCCGCCCGTCCAGATCACGGAAGTTTCATAGCTCTCTGTCCGAGCCATCGGCTTGCCTCCTCAAATAGCGGGACCGTCCCGGCGACGCGGCCGGTCGCAGGTTCATTCCAGTCCCCGCTTCCTCTTCAAGAGCCGGTCCGTTTCGACGGCAATCTCCCCGGCAACGGTTTCGGCCAACCGCCTCCCTTCCTCGCTCAGCGTCCGGGCCCTGCCGAGTGTGCTGCAGCCGGTTTTCTTTGCGATCGCGGTCACGACGATCGACGCGGCCGGCTTGGCGCTGTATTTTTCGGTGGCCACCGCGGCGCACCGTTTATCGCATCCATCGACGGCGATGGTCGGATAATAGCGGGCGAACGCCCGTTCGCCCTCGCCACCCGCCAGAAATAGCGGCAGACAGAGGGTGACCGTGTCGTCAGGTCTCAATGTTTCGAGCACTTTCCGGACGGCCCTGCGCGTCACGGTGCCCTCGGGCAATTCCTCCCCCGAGCAGGAGATCAGTCCCACTTTCTTTCTCGGGAGATCAGGCATGGCCTTCCTCCCCGCCGACCTTATCAACGATCTTTGCACCTTCATCCGCCGCCGCGCGGGCCAGCTTCAATCCGTCCTCGTTGAGATCGCACACGCCCTCGGGCTTGAGGCCGCGGTGACGGCGGAGAACGTCGAAGACGGCGACCTTGTGGATCCGGCCCGCGCCGGCGGCCTCGAGCCCCTTCGCGGCGCACTCGAGCTTACAGCCGTCGATCGCGACGGCCGTGCCGTCGGCGACTTCACGCTTTGCTTCCTTGTCGCCCAGGACAAGGAGGGCAAGGGCGACAATGTTCGTTTTTTCGGGGCGGAGGTCCTCGGCGAGGATGTAAGCTGCTTCCCGGGCCGCCGCCCCTAGGCTTTTCCCGATCCCGCTGCAAGGGACGACGGAGATCTTGCGCCGTGTTTTGCTCATCGCAGGACCTCCGCTTCCGCCTGGACCTTGGCCAAGGCCAGGTAGTCGGCCGCCGTCTTCAAGACTCGGCGAGCCGCTTCGCTATCCTCGACCTCGAGGACGGCCAGCCAGCCTTTTCCGTAGGGATCCTGGTTGACGAGCTCGGGAGCGGTCAAGAGGTTATTGTTGACTTCGACGACCTTGCCTCCCACGGGGGACGGGATGCTGAAGTTGACCTTGATCGTCTCGACGACGGCCACCTCGTCGCCCAATCGGACCTGGGTCCCCTCCTCTTTCGGCTCGGCAAAAGCGACGTCCCCGTTCCTCTGTTGCGTGAAATCGGAAAGGCCGATGCGGGCCCGCCGCTCTTCGAATTTCACCCAGATCCCGGCCTCGCTGTAATAGAGGTCGGCGGGAAAGCGGAAGCGGAATTTATCAACCGCCAGCTCCAAGGCCTTATCGCTCATCATTTCTCCTCCTCACCCTGAAGGAAGGTCTCTTCGATCCAGGCGCAGATCTCGTCGCGGCTCCTCCGGAAACAGGCCAGGATCTCCTCATCGGTCCCGGTGCAGGCCGCCGGGTCATCGAAGGCGTGGTGGATGTACTCCTTCCCGCCGAGGAAGAAGGGGCAATCCGCCTGCGAATCGTCGCAAACCATTACCACATGATCGAACTTCTGGCCCGTGAACTCGTCGATGCTCTTCGAACGATGACCGGAAATGTCGATCCCGATCTCGGCCATGGCCTGGATCGCCCCGGGGTGCACTCTCGTGGCCATCGTCCCGCCACTCGAGGCCAGGAACGTGTTTCCATATAGGGCGTTGACCAGGCCCTCGGCCATCTGGGATCGGGCCGAGTTGTGGACGCAGATGAACAGGATCTTCTTTTTCATGGCGAACGGCCTCCTCAACCTTTAGCTCCCCTCCCCCGTTTCCAGGCCGTCCCAGAACGGCTCCCGTGCTTGAGGCGGATTTCCTCCCTCAGGCAGATATCCATCCGCTTGACATCCCGCAGGACATCCGCCGACTCCTTGAGATCATGCCTGAGTATTGTTCGCGAAAGGGTCTCCAGGGTTTTACGGGCAGCGGGTGTAATCCGGTAGATCATCCACCGTCCCTCGCGGACGTCCTCGACCAGGCCGGCGGTGCGCAGGGCCTTCAGCTGATGCGACAGGCACGATTGCTCCTTCTTCAGGATGAACATCAACTCGCAGACGCACAGGTCTTTTTCCATCAGGAGCAGCACAATCCGGAGCCGCGTGGGGTCGGACAGAACCTTGAAGGTCCGGATGGCGTCTTTCACGGGCATTGGATGACTCCCTGGGCCCATAGACATCCCCCGCAGACCGGGTAGGTGTTACCGTAGCAGTCCTCCTCGTTCTTTTCGAGCATCGTGCAGCCGCCGCAGACGTGGCACGGGGAAAAATCGAAATCGCGGACTTTCTCCCGGAACCGGGCATATTCGGGCGAGTTCCAGATGTCAAAGAGGTCGCCGCTCTCGATATTGCCGAGGATGTATGCCGAGATTGTCCTCTCCAGCCCGTAGAGATATGTCCGATGGGTATGCAGAAGGCCGGCGCACGGGGTCACCTTTTCATCCCACCTAACAAATGTGCAGCGGTCGTGGATGAACCGGCAGCGCCTTGCGTCGACGCTCAGCCGGTTTCCCATGAAAGACAGGTTTTCAAATCCCTGAAGGAGGCTGAACATGGCCTCTTTGGTCGTGTTGTTGACGTCCAGCCGGGGAAGATTGATCTCAGTCTTGCCGGATGCCGCGGTGAAGGTATCCAGGGTTAAGGTCTGAAGACAGAGCATCTCCTTCTCCATCTCCGGGCTGTAGGGAAGGACGTGGCTGACCGAAACGCGACGCGCTCCTACGGTTCGGGCGAGCTTGTCGAGATCTTTGAGGTCGGCCAGATTCCGGCGAAGGAGGACGAAGGCGATCCCGAGCTCGACATGATGCGGTCCCTGGGCGTTCAGGCGGTCGAAAACCACCGGATCCATGTCGCCCGTAGGCTCATTCCAGGTGTTCCTGAGACACGTCCGGCAGCTCAGCCCGCAGCGAGAGGTGGGCTCCACGTAAACCCGGGCTAGGCTGTGGATGTCGGGCAGGACCTCGAGGCGGCCGCGGTCAAAGCGGATGTCGGCGAGCGAACCTGGGACGAGTCCCAGGCGTTTCGCGGCGGACGGAGGGACGACCAGGCTCCCGTCTTTTCGGACGCGGCGGCGGCTCTCTACGGCCTCCTTCTTCCTTCCTAAGGCCTGGACAACGGCCGCGGCCCGCTCCCCTTTTCCGAGATAGGCCAGGAGGCGATGTCCCCCGGGAACGCTCCGGCCGGACTTTTTTCCGCTGACGGGCTTGGACATATGAACATATTTTCATATATCCAACGGGGCTTGTCAAGGCCCGGAGCGCCCGTCCGCCAGGTTCAAGGGTTCCCGGCCGGCTGAGCAGACGCGGCGGACGGTCCTATTTATAGAGCTTGTAGACGCGGGAGGCGATCCGGGCGATCATCCGCTTGGCGATGACGGCGCCCGTGTCCCCCTCGGTCAGGACGCAGACCAGGACGTCCCCCCGCCCGGTGAAGATGATCCCGGCGTCGTGGCAGACTTTGTTTTCGAGGCCGGTCTTGTGGGCGACGGGGGTCTTGCGGGGAAGGTAGCGGGGGATCCGGTCATTGACTTTCTGTTCCTTGAGGACCGCCAGGCACTTCTCCGAGGCCTGCGGGCTGACGCAGCTCCGGCGGTACATCATTTCCAGGATGTCCGCCATCTCGCGCGGCGTCGTGAAGTTCTCGATACCCCTGGCCCGGGACCGAAAGTCCATCATCTTCCGCGACAGGTTCGTCCGCCCGAGCCCGAACTCTCGGAAGGTGCCGCCGAGATAATCGAACCCGAGGAGGTCGATGAGCATATTGGCCGCGGTGTTGTCGCTGTCCGTGATCATGAGCTCGAGGAGCTTCTCGATCGTCACCGGAGTTCCGGCCGGAGCCGCCCGGAGGATGCCCGAGCCCCGGACCTTGTCCGTCCTTTTCAGGGTGAGGACCTCCTCCAGCGAGATCCGGCCCTCCTCGACCGCCTTGAAGCAGGCGGCCATGATCGGGATTTTGACCATGCTCGCCGACGGGAACGGACGGTCCTGGTTCCGGACCATGGCCCGGCCGGTCTGGAGGTCCTTGATGACGAAACCGAGCGTGCCCTGAAAATCGCGGAGGCTCCTCAGGATGTCCTTTTCGAGCTCCGCCCATTTCGCGTCCAGCGGCTCCCCGGCCGCCGCCTGGGGGATCACGTATTGGAGGGGGGCATCAACGCCCGGCCCGGCCGGGGACGCGACCGAGGCGGAAGCAAGAAGGAGCGAGAGGGTGAGGACCGGCCACGAAGCGGATTTTCTTTTCATCGTTCGGCGCGACGGATTCCTATCTTACCAGCACCGGCGCCCTTTTTGAAGCCCTCCGTGTGAGAGAGAGGTTGAACTCCCGGCGTGCCCCTCCTATAATCGCTGTGATGACCTCAAAAGAAAGAATGCTCCGCGCCCTGGCCAAGGGGAAGCCCGACCGCCTGCCGGCGACCGTCCACCAGTGGCAGAAATTCCATCTGGACAACTATCTGGGCGGCATCACGGACCTCGAGGCCTTCGAAATGTTCGGCCTCGACGCCTCCATCCAATATTCCCAGGACGCGGGGCAGTTCCGGCTGGCCGGCACGGACTCCGGCAAGTCTTCGGCCCCCGATTGGCAAGACGAGGTCGAAGTCCTCAGCGACGACCCGGACAACAGGGCCTGCCGCCACACGATCCGGACGCCCGGGGGGACGCTGACCTACGCCGCGGCCGGCAACCGGGCTACGACCTGGATCACGGAATATCTCATCAAGCGTGATGAGGACATTTTTCTGATCGCTAAGTACATGCCCGTCCCCGGCCTCGAGCGCGCCGCGGTCAGCCGGATGTACGAAAAAGTCGGGGACAAGGGGATCCTGCGCGGCTTCGTCTGGGGCAACCAGGGCGGCTGCTGGCAGCACGCCGCCTGCCTGATGGACATCCAGGAGCTCATCCTCAAGGCCATGGACGACCCGGGCTGGGTCCACGAGCTGCTCGGGATCCTGCTCCGGAAAAAGCTCCGGTTCATCGAGACCATGAAGGGTGCCAAATTCGACCTGGTCGAAACGGGAGGAGGGTCGGCTTCGTCGACGCTCATCTCTCCGGCCCTGCACCGGGAATTCTGCCTGCCCTACGACCGCCGGATGCACGACGCCCTCCACGCCCTCGGCTTCACCGTCGCCTACCACACCTGCGGCGGGACCAGGGGCATCGAGGAGCTGATCGTGGCCAACAGCTGCGACGCGTCCGAGACCCTGGCCCCGACCTCGATCGGCGGGAACCAGGAGCCCTGGGAGTTCAAGGAGAAGACCGCCGGCCGCCTGGCCCTCATCGGAGGGCTCGACCAGTTCAACGTCCTGACGACGGGGAAAAGGGCCGATATCCGGGCCATGGTCTTCAAGCTGTTCGAAAAAGTCGGCGGCGAAGGCGGGTACATCCTGTCCGCGAGCGATCATTTTTTTGACACGCCGCCCGAGAACCTGCGCATCTACGCCGAGGCCGCGCGGGAATGCTTCTATTGACGGGGTCAAATCTTCATTTTTGCACTTTTCCCCGACCTGACCCCGTCTTAATCGTCATGCTATCTGATAGTTAGACAACTTCTATCAACATTTTTCATCAAAATTGCCTTCGACACCCCATGACCGGCAGCCCGACTCATTCCCCATACGAACACTTATGAACCGGGGCCAGAGGCTTCAGCCCTGATCTCCGTCCGGGCCGCCCAGCATCCTCCTCTGGGCCTTTTTTTCGGCGTAAGGGCGCGGGACGTAGACGCTCTCGCCGGTCGCCGGGTCCTTCCCGGTGTGATACATGCACGTCGAGCGGGTCATCGGCGTCGGGGTGAAAATCTGGACGCCCTCGACCGGTTTCTCCCCGTCTTTCTCCAGCTCCTTGAGATAGGCGGCCAGCTCCCGCGCCTCCTTATCCGTGGTCCCCGGGTGGGCCACCATGAAGTAATACTTGAGATGCTGCGGGCTCGCCCAGCGGCCCCGGCCGGCCTTCTTGTTGATCTCCGCGAAGACGCGCCGGAACTCCTCGAGCGACCGCCGGCCGCCACTCTTCCCCATCAGCCGGAGGACATTGTCCGAAACATGCTCGGGGGCGATCTTCAGAAGCCCCGAGATGTGGTGCTTCGAGAGTTCTTCGATATATTCCCAGCTCTCCAGGGCCAGGTCATAGCGGATGCCGCTCCGGACGAATATTTTCTTCACCCCGGGAATTCGCCTCGCTTTCCGCATGAGGCCAATGAGCCGCTTGTGACTCCGGTCTGGCCTCGCGCAAGACAGGCAATCCCCGTCCCGGCAAGGGGTTTCGCAATCCATTCCATACATATTGGCCGTCGGGCCGCCCAGGTCATCGATGAAGCCCTTGAAGTCCGGATGCTTGGTCAGGCGCCGGATCTCCGCCAGGATGGATTCCTCGCTCCGGGAGACGATCAGGTCGCCCTGGTGGAGGGAAAGGGAGCAGAAGGAGCAGCGACCGACGCAGCCGCGGTGGGTCACGACCGAGAACCTGGCCATGCCGAGCTCGGGATAGCCGCCCGGGATCACGCGCGAGAACGGCAATCCATAGATCCAGTCGAGGTCGCTCGTCTTGTATTCGGGGGCGGGATACTGGATGACGAACCGGTTGGCGTGTCCCTGGGCGAGCAGGCGCCGGTTGGAAAGCCGGCCTTGGGCTTCGCAGAACAGGTCCTTGTCCCGGCTCACATCTTCGAAGGACGGGATCGCTTCGGCGCCCGCCGGCGGCTCATTCCGGACGACGCACGTCCCCGGGATCCCGTCCAGCCCGTCGCCGCGGTCAAGCCGTTTCGCGATCTTCAGGACCTGGATCTCCCCCGGGCCGTAAACCAGGATGTCCGCGCGGGTATCGAGGAGGATGGACCGCCGGACCGCGTCATCCCAGTAATCGTAGTGGGCGAGACGGCGGAGCGAGGCCTCGATCCCGCCGAGGACGATGGTCGCCCCGCGGTGAAGTTCCCTGATTTTGTTGGCGTAGACGACGACCGCCCGGTCGGGCATCCGGGCGATATAGGGGACATTACGGTCGCGGGCACGGTCGCGCTTAAGGGGCGAATAGTTGACCAGCATGCTGTCGATCGAGCCCGAAGTGACGCCGAAGAACAGCCGCGGCCGACCGAGCTTGAGGAAATCCTCACGGCCCTTCCAGTCCGGGGATTCGATGACGCCGACGCTGTAGCCCCTCGCGTCGAGAACGCGGGCGATGACCCCGACCGGAGAGAGCGGGTGGTCGGCGTAGGGCTCGCCGCTCACGAGAATGACGTCGAACCCGGAGCCGTGCGTCGCGATCATCAGCGCTATTGTAGCATGCGGTCTCCGCGCGAACGAAAGGTTGGGATCGCCACACCCAAAAAGGCTCGCGATAAAATTCGGCAAATCGCCGCTGATCGATCGGCCGGGCGGAAGCCGGAGCGGGGGACAACCCGGGCCTTAGGCCGGCGTGCCGGCCGGGCCGCCTTCCCGCGGGACCGCGTAGAGCCCGAAAACGGCGTTCGCGACGAGCAAACCCCCCGCCAAGAAAAAGGGATACTGAAGCCCTGCCCGGAAGCCGAGCGACGAGAACACCACGGCCCCGGTCATCTGGCCCATGGTCTGGAGGGACATCAGCAGGCCGGCGCTCCCGCCGATCGTCCGTTTCTCGAAGAGCCGGGAGATGGTCAGGAGGACCAGGGCACCCATCAGGCCGTCGCCGGCTTCGTGGACGACCCGGAAGAGGAATGACAGCCGGACGTCGCTCTGGACCATGAGCACGAGGCCCAGGCCGGAAAGCATCATGCCGAGGAGGAGAAGCCTGCGGTTCCGTCCCGGGTCGACTTTCAAGCGGCTGACGAATAGGGACGACCCGGCCAGGGCCAGGTAGGCCAGGGCCATGTAGAGCGAGACCTGGAAATCGTCGAGCTTGAAACGGCCCTTGAGGAAGGGGCTGTAGACCGTCCCCTCAACGCCCCAGTGGAGGGCCAGGACGAAGAGGAAGGCCGAAAAGGCCAGGGTCCTCTTTCTGAGGATGTTCGATCGGTATTCCCGGATGGTGACGACCGAGAACTTCTCCCGGCCGAATCCCCGCAGGGCCAGTGTGGAGAGGGCCATGAGGACCGCGAACACGGCGAGCAGAGCCCGGTAGCCCCCATAAAGCGTCAATGCCCCGCCGGCGACGAGCCCGATGGGAGGCCCCACCGCCAGCCAGAAGTTGTATGTCCCGTATTTCCGGTTGGGGTTCCGGTCCGTCTCGTCCTTGTAATAGAGGCTGTTGGCCGAGACGTCGAGGGCGTTGTTGGCGATGCCGAAGAGGAGAAAAACGAAGGCCATGAGCCCCGCTCCCCGGACCAGTCCGATCAGGACGAAGATGAATCCCTGGGCGAGCAGGGCCATGAGGATGACCTTCTTCATCGAAAGCCGGTCGTTCATCCAGCCCGTGGGAAAAGAGAAAACGATCGGAGCGAAGGAAAGGCAGGAGATGATGAGGCCGATCTCGAGGCCGTTGAACCCGAGCTTCAGGAAGTGGAGGGGGGCCAGGAAGAGCGCGGCCGTAAAGGTGAGCTTCCGGACGAAGTTGATGATATGGATCTTACGGATCATAGTCGAATGGCGACATCATACCACGGCCGGCCGATCCGTCATAAGAGGACGCCGAATAAAAAAGGGGGCGGTCCGCCGGCCGCCCCCCGTATCAGACCGTGGGACACAATGCTCTGTCCCTGAATGACCGGGGCAGAGTATCGCGTCCCCCTCCGGTTCAGTATTTCTTGAGGTCGATGTTGCCGCTGAAACTTCCCAGCCGGATCCTGGCCCCGCCCTTGTTGACGGTCCCGTGGATCTCTTTCGGAGAGAGCTTGCCGACGACCTCGATCTGGAAGTCGCTGTCGATGACGCCGCTGAACGTGTTGGCTTCGAATTCGAAGGCCGAGCCGGCCGGGATTTTCATTTCGACGTTTCCGCTGTGGGACTTGAGCTCGTAGTTCCCTCCGGGCATGATGGTCCCCGCGTAGGTGATATTCCCGCTGACCGTCTTCCCGGTCACCGTCCGGGCCTCGGCCACGTCATTGAGCTCGATGTCGCCGCTGACCGACTCGAGCTCTACCGAACCCTTGACCTTGGTCGCCCTGACGTCCCCGGAAACGGACTTGAGATAGGCGTCGCCCATCACGTTCTCCAGAGTGATGTCGCCGCTGACCAGCTTGACTTCGACGCCTGCCGCGCCGAGAACGTTCACGTTGCCGCTGACGGAGTTGACCTTGACCGGACCGCCGTGAATGCAATCGAGCGTGACATCGCCGCTCACGGACTTCACGTCGGCAGCCGCCTTCTCCGGGATCCAGAGTTTGTAGGACACCGAGACGTTGATGTTGTTACCCCAAAAGCCGTGGTGCTCGGGGTATTTGGTCTCGATCCGGACAACGCCGGTTTCGTTGGTCACTTCGATCGTCACTTCCTTGGCGTTCTCCTTGGCCTTATCGAGGCTCGACGCCTCGGACACCTTGAGGGCCTCGATCTTGACCTGGTCTTCCTTCCAGCTCTTGATCTCGATGTCGCCGGAAACGTTGATCAGGTAGACCTTGCCGCCCTGGGCCAGGGCTGCCGTCTTCTCGAACTTCTCCTCGTACTTCTCGCGGCCGAGGGCCAGGGCCGCGCCGAGGGTCAGGACGAAGGCCAGGCCCAGCGGGACCGCCAGCTTTTTCATGCTTTCCCGATTCATCATAGTCATCCTCCTTCTTGTGTGTTTTTATAAGGTCGTTCCCCGCTTGACGGCAGCCGGGTTCTTTCCGGAGAACTCTAGGGCCGTGTCGAGGATGTGGACTTTGTCCAGGTAGGCGGCCAGGAGGTAATTCCTGGCCTGAAGGTCGTCCGGCTCCTTCAAAACGGCCTGACGGCAGGCCTGGATGGTGGCGTCGATGACGGCCAGGTTCTTCTCGAACATCTCGGCCGCCTGCGTAACCATCATCCCTTTCTGAGAGGCGAACGCTTCTCCGAGGGACGCGATGGCTTTCTTGTAGTATCCTTCGGCCTCGTCCAGCTTGGCCAGCGTGTACTTCTCGGAGTTCCTGGGAATTACGAGGCTTCCCCGGCGTCCCTGGCGGGTCTCGACGATGATCCCCGAGGCGATGAGGATGAGGGCGAGGGCGGCCGCTCCGGCAAATCTCAAGGCCGGCGCGCTCCAGCCGAACGACCAGGACCGGGGCGCTTTAGCCGAGGCCGCGGCCGAGCCCGCTTCGGGGGCACTCAGCCGGCGCCTGATCTTCAGCCAGACGGCGTCTCCGGGCTCGCGGCCGGCCAGGCCCGGAGCGGCTTCGGTCACGGTCCGGAAGTCCCCGAGGAGCTCCCGGCAGGCCGCGCATGTCCGGACGTGCTGTTCGAGCCCGGCGGCCTTCCCGGCCTTGAGCAAGCCGTCGACGTATTCACTGATGAGTCTTCGGGCTTGATGACACCGCATGGTTTTTCTCCGTCAAACGACTTTCCTTGCTTTGAGGAAGACCCGCAGCTTCATCCTGGCCTTGAAAAGCTGGGATTTCGAGGTCCCCACGGAACAGCCGAGGAGCCGGGAGATCTCTTCATGCTTGTACCCTTGGACGTCGTGAAGGACGAACACGCTCCGGAGACGCGGGGGAAGGGATTGCACGGCCGTTTCCAGGGGTTCCTTGAGATCTTTTTCCACGGTTTCGGCGCCCTCGTCCGGGATCTGACCTTCCATCTCGCTGAGGGGGACGGTTTTCCCGCTCTGGGCCTTTTTCTGACGCAGGTAGCTGTAGCAGGTGTTGAGGGCGATCCGGTAGACCCAGGCCGGGAACGTGTCCGCGTCCCGGACTTCCCGGAGATGGGAAAAGACCTTCAGGAAAACGTCCTGGAGGAGGTCCTCGGCGACCGCCTGGTTCAGGGTATGGCGGTACTGCAGGCCGAATACGGCGCGCTTGAACATTTCGTAGATGGATTCCATGGCCGCGAGGTCGCCGGCCCGGCCGCGCGCGAGGAGGTCGGCCAGGCGGGCCTTGTCGGCCGTCCCCCAGACGGGCTCGTCCGGCTTGATTACGCTCACGAAGCCGGCCGCCTCCGGGAATTCCTCCCGCTCGTCATGGACCTTATTATCCATGATTTCCCCGGGGACTGCCAGGATCAGGTCGCGTGCGCCCATTTCTTTCCTCACCCGTAATAGATGAAACGCCCCGGCAAAAGGTTGCCCGGGCAAGAACCTCGAGGCGGCCGCGTTGACAGCAAAAAGCCGGATGAAATAGGATTCTCCCCATGACGAAAAGGCTGTTCAAGACAACGGCCGCTTGGCGGGCCTGGCTGGAGCGAAACCACTCCCGGGACAAAGGGATCTGGCTCGTCTACTACAAGAAGGGGTCGGGCAAGACATCCGTGACCTACGAGGAGGCGCTTCAAGAAGCCCTGTGTTACGGCTGGATCGATTCGACGACCAATCGGTTCGACAGCGAGCGGTATATGCAGAGATGGACGCCGCGGAATACCGACAGCGTCTGGTCGGCGGCCAACAAAAGGCGGGTCCGGAAGCTCATCGCCGAAGGCCGGATGGCCGCGCCGGGGATGGCGAAGATCGAAGCGGCCAAGCGCAACGGCTCATGGGACAAGCAGAGCGATATCGACCGGATCGGCCGGACCAACGAGATCCCGGAGGACCTTCACGAGGCCCTCGACGGGAACCCGGCGGCGAAAGAAAAATTCGAGCGGCTGGCACCGTCTCAAAAAAAGCTCTGGGCCTGGTGGATTTTGAGCGCCAACGGGCCGGAAACGCGTCGGCGCCGGATCGCCGAAACGGTCAAGGGCGTCGCGGCCGGGCGCCGGCCCGGGATGTGACGAAGAAGGATGAATCTTGATTTATTGAACCGGCCCGTGGCCATCTCCAGGGCAATAATCTCAAATATCAGGTCCGCGGGATCTCCGCTCCCGGCGATCGGTCCATCAGGCCCCGGACTTGAAGCCGGCCGAGACGTGGGTGCCGTCACAAAAAGGCTTGTTTTTGGATAGGCCGCAGCGGCAGAGCGTCATCCGGTTCCTCGTTTCGTAGACAACGCCGTCGGCCGATTCGATCGGAATGCCGCCCTTAACCCAGATGGGACCGCTCGTCCCGGCCTTGGGGTTCTCGATCAACCTTATCGATGGTTCGAGCTCGGCTTCGATGGCCTCGCCGGTCGTCTTGTCCCAGGCGACCAGGCTCCCCGATGGGCAAGCGCAGGCCTCTTCGACAGCCGTCTTCCTGGCCGTGGGATCGTCCGACCGTTCGGCATAACCCCAGGCCTCCTCCCCCCTGTGACAGAAGCGAGCCACCGCGCAGAACTCCGGCGACCAGGTCAGGTCGAGCCCAGGACCGGCCGTTTTTTCCGCGTGTTTGAGATAGGCGTCACGCCCCGCCGTCTCGGTCCCGTCGAACGCGATCTCAAAGTGGCTGCCGTCGCAGAACGGCTTGTCCTTTGACCTACCGCAACGGCAGAGGGCGGATGTGCCCCGGTCGGGGTACGTGGCGCCTTTTTCCCATTTCGCCGGCTCGCCGTCGGTGCCGATGATCATGCGGTCCTGGGCCAACGGGACTTTCCCGGTGACGATATAGGGGCCGTCCTTCGTGACCTTGATTCGCCCGATATTCTTCGAATCGCTCATGATCGCGGCCTCTTTTAATTATGCTCTCGCCCTCGTAAAATGGTCAAAAAAGGCCCCTCGTGGCAGGTCGAGGTCAGCCGTGGAAGGCCTGCCCGCGTATTTTTTTATCCGGGTTTTCGGTGGACCTAATTCCCGACTCCGATCTGCTTCATGTAGGTGGCATTGTCCCAGTACAGCCACTCCTCGATCATGACGCCGTCTTTCCAATGCCCCACGGTGCACATGGGAAGGGAAAACGATTTGCCGGTGGGCTGGATGAACTTGCCGTTCCCGATGGGCATCGGCTTGGTGAACGTCCCGGTCATGATCCCGGTCACGCAAGTGAAATCGTTCGACCCGAACTTGACGGGATGGACCTTGATCTTCGTGTCCGGGGCATACACGAACATGGCCTTGAGGTCCTCGATGTGCCTTTCGATACCGTTGGTGTGGTGACCGTCGGGCCAGTTGACGACGACGTCCATGGAATGACTTTCGTGCAGCCGGACCCACTCCTGATTGCTGAACACGATATAGTCCAGGGTGTCGAAGGTCTCGAGGTTCTTTCCGACCGTCGCCCTCTCGTCCGTGACCTTCGCCAGCTCCGCTTTCATCTCGTCGATCTTGGCCTGCATCTCAGGCGAGTAACCGCTCTTGTTCGCGCCCTTGGAACAAGCCGAGGAGGCCATCAAGCTCAAAGCGAGCACGGCGATCATGACTAGACTCCGAGTCAATGACTTCATTTTTGTTTTTCCTTTCAGGGAACCCCTACAAATCTTATAGGTTTATAATAGTTTCATCCGACGTTGCTGTCAATCTCTTTCAAAGTCAGGCTGTGCGGCGCGATAATCTTGATCGAATCTGCAGGCCACGAGGCGCCGGCCGCGAAATCCGCTCAAGGACGGCAGATCTCCGCCCCCTATCGAAATCACGTGTCTCCAAGCCGATTCTTGGGTTTAGTTCGGGCCCCAGCGCATCAGGACGGGCGGGATGAGGGCCAGCGCCGCGAACAGGACCCAGGCGACGAGGAGCGGGACCATCCACTTGGCCCATTTCTCCCACTTGAGCCCGGCCAGGCCCAGGATCCCCATGGTGACCCCCGACGTCGGCAGGACGGGGTTGATGTATTCGGCGAGCTGGAAAGCGAAAACGGACGTCTGCCGGGTGATCCCCACCAGGTCCCCGAGCGGGGCCATGATCGGGATGGTCAGGGCGGCCTGGGCCGTCCCCGAGTGGACGAAGAAATTGATCACGCACTGGGAGACGAACATGAGCTCGGAGGAGAGGAGCGGGTGGAAGCGCGAGATGGCGCCGGCCATCCCGGCCAGGATGGTGTCCAGGATCCTTCCGTCCTGGGCCACGATGAGGATGGCCCGGGCCGTGCCGATGATGAGGGCCGCGTTGACCATGTCCTTGGCGCCGTCGACGAACGCTTTGCCCAGCTCATCGCCCTTGAGCTGGCCTGCGATTCCGGCAAAGATGCCCATGGCCAGGAAAACGCCGCCGATCTCAAAGATGAACCAATGGTATTTCAGGATGCCAAAGACCATGAAGCCGAAGCCGGCGAAGAAGACCGCCATGACCCGTTTGTGGGCGGCCGTCAGCGGGAGCTTTTCGATGACCGGGCCTCCGACCTGGAGCTTTTTCCTCTTCCCAAGGTCCTCTTCGTAGGTCGGGCTGAGCTTCGGGTCCTTGAAGATCCGGCCGGCATAGCGCATGACGATGGCGATAACGATGGCCGTCCCGCCGGCCCAGACGATCAGCCGGTACCCCAGTCCGGAATAAAGGGGGAGGCCCGCGATGCCCTGGGCGATCCCGACCGTGAAGGGATTGAAAAACGCCCCGGCAAATCCCGACGCGGCGCCCAGGAAGGGCAGGGCGACGCCGACGATCGTGTCGTAGCCGAGCGACAGCGAGAGGGGGACGAAGATCAGGATGAAGGGCATGGTCTCCTCGCACATGCCCCAGATGGCGCCTCCCAGGGAAAAGATGATCATCGTCACGGGAATGAAGAGGACCCGGAGGGTTTTGCTTTGTCCGAACTTCAGGGCCAGGTTGTGGATGACGGTCGAGATGGCCCCGGTCTTCTGGATGACCGAGAAGGCGCCGCCGCAGATGAAGACGATGATGATGATGGCCGCGGCGTCCACGAACCCCTTGGCCGGCGAGACGAAGAGCCCGCCGAGCCCCTGGGGGCGGCTTTCGGCCCGCTGGTAGGACCCGGCCACGGGGATGGTCCGTCCATCCTTCTCGATCCGCTTGTACTGGCCGCCCGGAATGATCCAGGTGGCGGCCACGGTCAGGACGACCATGATATAGATGAGGATGAGGGTGTGGGGGAGCTTCAGGGTCTTCAGGCTCATCGGGCCTCCACTTTTCCCTTCGCGAGATTATAGACATTACCCGACAGCAGGACGTGCATGGTCATGCCCTGGGCGCCGAGCCGCCCGGCCGGCGTCTTGAAGGTCTGGGCCTTGCGCGCGTCATAGATGATGACCTGGTTCTCGCCGAGGACCTCGTAGCGGCCGTCGGGCCGGACGAGGACGGCCGTGGACTCGTCGATCCCCACTCCGACGAGCTTCGGGTTCTCGAGGACGAGGCTGATCAGCCGGTTGTGGCGCCGCCGGGTCACGAAATGCTGGTCGATGATGGCCTTCGTGACGAAGCCGAATCCGCGGACCCGGACGATGTCCGCGGCCCAGATGACCTGCCACTGCTCGTCTTCCTTGGCCGTCCTTTTCTCGTCTCCCGTGATCATGACCTCGCTCATGACCGCGGCGCCGGCGCTCGTGCCGCCGATGATGCAGCCCTTCGCGTAAAGCTCGAGCATCTTCTGATGGATGGGAGTGTCGAGGAGGGCCGCGGTCAGGCGCGACTGGTCGCCGCCGGCGAACCATACGCCGCCGGCGCCGTCGAGGATCTTCGCGCTGTCGGGCTTCATGGCCTCTTCGTGCGTCAACTGATAAAAAACGACATCCTTGGCGCCGTTGCCCTTGAATTCGGCCAGGAGCTCGGGGCCGACTTCCTGGGGGACGCCGCTGGCCATGGTAAAGATCACGATCTTCCCTGTGCCGAACCCCGAGGCGAGCTGGATGTATCGCTTCATCAGGGGCGCGTCGCGCTCCCCGCCGCCGATGATGAACAGGTCGCCCCTCGGCCCGGCCTGGGTGGCCAGCGAGCAGGCCAGGAGGATGATCAGGAAAACGATCGGATTTTTTTTCACGCGATACCTCCGGACAAAGGACGATCCATGGAGCCCTATCTTACCAAAATGGGGCGGAATCTGTCCCCTCATAAATTCAGCAAAGTCCAATCATCCAACAAATTGACAGGACGGAGAGATTTTGTTAGACGTTGATCGATGTTCGGGCCCGCTCCCTAGGGAGCGGGGGGTTCTCAAGAACACATGAAAACTACAACGCTCAAATTTGCGTCGATTTCACATTATCAACCTGGCGCATTATCGGCTCTCATCCATAAAAGTTATGCGGGATTGATCCAAGAATGTCCCGAGTATTGGGAACAGGAAGGCAAAAAATGGGATGATTTTGACAGGCAGTCGTTTGCCCATCCTGACACCATTGGAAAATGTGTTTTTGTGAGCTGCCTTGATGATCAGTCCATTGGCTTGGCTTCCTATGATCCGCGCCATGGACCCCGATACGGCCTCATTGGCCAAAATTGCGTCTTGCCGGAATACCGCGGACGAGGCTTTGGGAAACAACAGATTCTTGAAATTTTGGGGAGGTTCGGGGAAAGTCAAACCAGCGCCGCCCGTGTGTCAACGAGCGAGCACCCGTTTTTTATGCCAGCCCAAAAAATGTATCAAAGCCTGGGCTTCAAGGAAACCCGCCGGTTCGTGGGCGGTCCAGACCCCCGATATAAGGTCATTGAGCTGGAGATAGATCTCTTAACACCCCAAGGTGGGACATCGCCCTTCGAACGGCGATGATAACCGCGGGCGGGCGGATGTCGGCTCAGAATTGGAGTTCGAGCGCGAGCGGCTCGCCGGGCTTCACGACGACGGGTTTGCCCCACAGGACACGGACGACGCTCCCCACCTTCTTGAAGGAAGGTTTCGTGCCCGTATTCCCGAGTGTTCCTCGGAGCGATTTTACTTTAATGGCTTGGAGCGACGCCGGAGCCGTGAAGACGAATTCTCTCAAGGTCAGCCCGCCGGACTCAACCTCGACTTTCAGCTCGGCCGCTTTCCCGTCCGAAATCTTCTGGACGTAGGTCCCCCAACCCGGGCCGGCCGTCCAGACGGTCCGGAAATCTTCGGCAGCGACCTTTGGGTCGAATCCCATTTTCATATCGGGCCCCGAATACGAGAAGCCGCTGAGGGCAAGGAGAACGCCCCAGGACGACATGGCCCGGGCGTAGTGGTGGCCACATTCGACCTCGTCCCACGGATTGCGACGGCGGCCGTCGTACCTGTCGCGGGCGGCCTTGACGACGCTCAGGCCCTCCTCGACAAGCCCTTCGTAGATCAGGTGGGAGGCTACCTGGTACTCGATGCCCGTCCAGACCTCGTCCGAATAGGGGAACGGCAGGGGCGGCCGTCCGCCCTTGGGCCAGGAGCAGAGAAGCAGGCCTTTCTCATCGGCCAGGGCATAGGTTCTCTGGACGTTCGAGAAATTCCGGAAGTCGGGCCTGAAATTGTACTTGTAGATGGCGCCGAGGGCCGACCGGATACGCTCCTGGGGCAGGTAGCGCCCGAGCCCCGAAACCATGCCCAGCCATTGGCCGAGGAGCTGGTCGGAGAGGCAGCCCTCGCCGTACTGGTATTTCTTCTCCATGACTTTGTCGTAGTTCTGGACGTAGTACTCGCCGTTCCAGAGGGCCGCATCGTAGTTGCCGCGGCCTTTCTCGTAGAGGGCTCGATAGGCCTTCGCCGCGGGCCAGTCGGTCACGGCCACGGCCATTTCCGTCGCGGCCTTGAGCGCGCCGAGGTAAAAGCCGCCGATCATGCTGTTCGGGCCGTAGAATTCGATGTCGTAGGTGTTGTGCTGCTCGCCCTCCATGAGGCCGTCCTTGTTCGCGTCCCAGGACGTCCAGGCATATTCCATGGCTTTCCTGGCCTGGGGCCAGAGCTTTTTCAGCCAGGCGGTATCGCCCGAGACCTGCCAGTCCCGGTAGAGGCTGATGATCCGGCCCATCTGACCGTCCGCGGCCGGCTTGAAGTTCCAGAAGACGCCGCTCCCGAGCGGCAGCGACGTCCGGAACGTCATGGCGCCGTCGGGCTTAACGTTGTTGAGGAAGTCGGTCTCGCGCATCGACCGCTCGAGCGACGGGAAGAGGAAGGCCAGCGATTGCGCGTAGTTCCAGACGTGGGCGCAGTTGAGAGGGCAGCAACCCGTCTGGTCGCCGCAGCCTTCGAAGCCGAAGAACTTTCCGCCCTCGAGCCAGAGACAGGTCGGGGTGCGGATGATGGCCGCCTGGCTCGAGACCGCGTCGAGGACGTAGGGCGGCAAGGTCGAGGCGAAGAGCGCGTCGTGGAAACGGCGGCTGTCCTTTTCCAGCCGGTCCAGGTTCGCCTGGAGGTACTCGGCGGCCTCCCAAGAGTCCTTGAACCGCTCGGCGTAGTGGTTTTTAAAGATCCGGCCGCGCTGCTCGGGAACGACATCGAAATAATCCAGGAAATTGGGGAAGCTCCAGGAGAGGATGAAGGGCAGCCTGACCTCTTCGCCCGGGCCGATCGAGGCGACGAGCCCGAGCGTCCCAACGTCGGATTGCTTGTCGGGGGACGGCGAGACCTCGGCCAGGTCCTTGAGCCGGCCGTCGGCCGCGAAATCGTCCCAAAAGATCTGGAGGTCGTCCCACCACTCGCCCCGCACCCAGTGCGTGAGATAAGTGATGTCGCTCCAGGGCGTCGCGAGGGACATCGTGCCGGAGGCGGGAGATTCCGGTTTCACTTTGTTCGAGGACATGGACAGCCCGCGGAGGGCCGCCGTCTTCTTGAGCTCGTTCACGTTCTGCCCGAACTTGTCGTTCCCGAGGCCGCCGATCTGTCCCTCGGCGTCGTAGCCGATGGGGTTGAGGATGGAGCCGGCGATGGTGATCCGGGCGGGCGATGGTCCCGTGTTCTTGACCTTGAACCTCAGCACGGCGGCCGGGATGCCGGAGTCTTCCGCCTCGAGCGGGATGAACGGGTTGAAGGCCTCGAGCGTGACGGCCAGCGGGATCTGGCTGTCGGAAAGCTCGACCTCGGCGAAAGGGTATTCTCCTTTGAACCGGGCTTTTTCCATCCTCGGCAGGCCGGGGACGTCCTCGCGGCGGAAGCCGAAGCCCGTCGTGAACGGTGGCTCGAGCGGGCCTTCCAGGACGCGGACGAGCTTCCTCCCGTCCTGCTCGAAATAGAGGGCGAAAAAGGTGAACGGGAGGTTGACGCCCTTGCCGGGCCGATTGAAGATCTCCCAGTCGCGGAGGTTGCCGCGGCCGCCGAGGGACACCGTCCCGGTGCCGATGCCGCCGAGGGGAAAGGCGACTTCCTTGAGCGCGGCGCCCTCGAAGACGCGCTGCGCCCCCAACCCGAGGAGCTCGGCGCTCGTGTCGGCCGGAGCGGCCGTTTTCTGCCGGGAGCCCGCTTCACCGGCCATGATCGAGACGGACGGGGCGAGCCCGGAGGAGAACACGAATCCCAGGAAAAATAGGCTATGAAGAATGCGGTTTTTGTTCGTCATGTCAGGCCCTCCCCCGAAAATGAAATCCGATCCATTTCGCCCCTGTTCTATCGGATTGAAATCCGAATGTCAATCACCCGCACGGGGTGTCCGCCGCCGCTTCAGAATCGCCTCGATTTTGCGTCCCATATCGCCGTAGTGCGTCCCCTGCCAGTAGACGCGGTCACAGCCGGGACAGAGAGCGAAGGATTCGGCGTGCTCCAGGACATAGGGGGTCACCAGGTTCTTGGCCCGGGATCTGGGCAAGGACTTGAGGGTCCTGTTGCATTCGAGGCAACGGGAATTGGGCCGGATGTCGTCCCAGAGCGCGAATTCGTCCAGGACCTGGACGAGCTGCTCTTCCCAATCGTCGCTGATCACGAAAAACCGGCTTTTCTGCCTCTTCGTTCTTTCGATGAGTCCGGTATCTCGGGTCAAAAGGACGCGGCCCTCCCGGCGTGAGATGTCGATGAGGTCCTTGTCCTCGGCCTTGGGAAAAAAGAGGACATCGAAACCCAGGATTTTGAGCCACTTGGCCAGCCGACCGAGCATGCAGTCGGCAACGAATTTCATCTGGCTTCCCCCTTGGGGCGGGCTCCCTTACAGCCCGAGGAGCCGAACGCCCAGCCCGGAGGCGAAGATCATCAGGCCGGCCAGGGCGTGGGAATAGCGCTCGAGCTTGCCCACCCGGACGAAGCTCGCGCCCCAAGAGGCGGCGGTGATGATGACGAGCATGGCCGCGATGGTCACGAGCCCGAAGGCCGCGGTGACCAGGACGACACCTGCCGTGCTATGCCGAGCCGCCGGGTACATGACCAGCGGGATCAGCGGCTCACAGGGGCCGAAGACGAAGATCGTGAATAGGACCCACGGCGTGATATTGGCCTTTTTCTCTTCGCCGTGGAGATGGATGTGGTCCGGATCGGCATGGGTATGGAGATGTTCATGGGCACCTTCCCGGCCCGGAGCTTGTTCATGCGCGTCAAGATCCCCGTGGATGTGGGCGTGAGAGTGAGGTTTATTCTTCCGGGCCCGCCTCATCCCCCAGACGAAATAGGCGAACCCGAAGCCGATGAGGAGCCAGACCGCGACTTCGCCGCGCGCCGACTCCAAGCCCTCGAGCCTGGCCACGGCGATGCCCAGGGCGATGCCCAGGAAACCGAGGACGACCGAGCTCAGGATGTGCCCCAACCCGGCTAGGAAGGACACGAACAGGGTCTTGCGGAGCGTCCAGCGCCGGGCCCGGCTGATGACGATGAACGGGAGATAGTGGTCGGGGCCGATCACGGTATGGACGAGGCCGATCGAGGCCGCCGTCCCGGCCAGGACCCAGATTTCGCGGGCGATCATCTCTTCTCATCTCCGCCCCGGAGGACCGAGGCCCGCTTCCCGGGGACAAAAAAATGGTGGACGGTAGGAGACTCGAACTCCCGACCTCAGCGTTGCGAACGCCGCGCTCTCCCAACTGAGCTAACCGCCCACGTCGGACATCAAGCACGAAGGGAACTCTATTTGTACCATTTTTCCTGGTTTTTTTCCACGGCAGCTCATTGAACGGGGCCCGGCTTTGGCCTAGAATGAGGCCGAGGAGGGCATCATGGGCAAGGCATTCCTGGTCATCCTTCTCATCGCCGTGGCCGCCTTTTTCTTCTACAAGCAAACCCACAAGCCGCTCTCGGAAGAAGAGCTCAAGGTCAAGGCGGTCGAGGAGCGCTTCCTCTCGGCTTCCGCCAAATTCATGGGGGCAGCGGCCGGCGGTGTCGCTGTCGGGCTGGATGTGGCGGAAGCCGCCGCCATCCGGGTCCAGAAAACCCGCGATGAGCTGGCCCGCCTTACGGGCACGCTGACCGAAGACAAGGCGATCCTTAAGGCGGAAGAGCTCCGGGCCAAGATTGACGAGTTCGTCCGCAAGAACGATATCAAGTGAGGAGCTCGTTCGGCGTGCAACTCTTCGGAAAGCCGGTTCGGATGGGGCGCTCGGTCAGGCGCCTGGGGAAAGCACGCCTCGAGGTCGCCGTGGAAAAGACCCCCGGCGGCTTCATCGTCCGCGGGACGGTCGCGGGCCGCCCCGGTCGCGTCGAAGTCCTGCGCCTCCCCGTCCCCGAGACCTTCCTCATGAACAACTGGCAGTCCTGGGGCCCCACGCAAAAGGCGACGCCCGCGGACACGTTCCCCGAGCTCGGGCCGATCCAGGCCACGAATCCTTATGGCTTCTCGCCGCTCCTCGGAGAGCTCCTGCCGCGCGTTTGGAGCGACTATTTCATCGCCTGGGAGGGCGCCGTCCTCGGGTTCCTGACATCCAAGATCGCCCATCCCTTTTTCCTCGTCGAAGGCGCCGAGCTCGTCGGCTACCTGGAATATTTCGACGCCGACTTCGACGACCCCGTGCCGCTCGAGCCCCTAGCGATCCTACGCGGCGGCGCGGTCGAAGACCTGTTGGACGTTTATGGGTCTCTCATCAAGAAGGAGAACCGGGTCCGGATCAACCCCTGGAATCCCGTCGGCTGGTGCAGCTGGTACCAATATTTCGGCAGCCTCACTTGGGATGATGTGGTCCGGAATATCGAAACAGCCCGCAGTCACAAGAAATCTTTTCCCTTCGAGGTCTTCCAGGTCGATGACGGGTACGAGCGCGACATCGGCGACTGGTTGAAGGCCAAGCCGGATTATCCGGCCCTGGACGGTCTGGCCCGCGCCATCACCCGCAACGGGTTCCGGGCCGGGATCTGGACCGCTCCCTTCAGCGCGGCAGAAACCTCGGACGTCATCGCCAACCACCCCGGCTGGATGCTGGCCGAGGACGGCCGGCCCAAGCCCTGCCACTGGAGCTGGAACAAGACGATCCATGCCCTGGACCTGACCCAGCCCGCCGTCCAGGCCCACGTCTTCGACCTTTTTGTCACTCTGAAGAAGGCCGGGTTCGACTACTTCAAGATCGACTTCCTGTTCGGCGCGGCCATGCCGAGCGATCGCCGGAAAAACGTGACACCAATTCAGGCCTACCGGGAAGGTCTCCGCATCATCAGGAAGGCCGTCGGAACGAGCTTCGTCCTTGGCTGCGGCGCGCCGCTTTTGCCCTCGGTCGGTTTGGTCGACGGGATGAGGATCGGCGAGGACACGGCCCCCTATTGGAAGACGAAGTCATCCGCCTTCCAGGGCCCGAACGCCTATTTCGCCCTCAAAAACGCGCTCCTCCGCCAATTCATGCACAGGAAATTTTGGCTCAACGATCCGGACTGCGTCCTCCTCAGGGACCGCGAGATCGAGCTCAGCCGAAACGAGCGCGAGCTCTACGCCCTGGCGTGCGGCGCCCTGGACAACATGATTATCGACAGTGACAATCTGTCCCTGGTTGGGGAAGAGGGAAAGAGCCTGTTCAGGCGGTCTCTCGGGCTCAGGGGAGGGAAAAGCCGGGTCCTGGGGCTTCTCGGGGACGAGCTCTATCTCATTGAGTCCAGGGGCGGCCCGGCCGGAGATTTCACCCTGGGGGTCAACTTATCGGACAGCCCGGCGAAGATCAGGGGGAACGCGGTGGCGGCGCGGTCAGGGGCATTTATCAGTTGCTGATTATATAGAAAGCCCCCTCCTGCTCTATTCCCACCTGATTGGTTCCTTTGGGCCTCGCCTTTTTGATCCCCGACAACAACAAAATACGTCAATCCCCCCTGATGTCAATAGCTCGGCCCCGGATGTCTGATGATGTCAGATAATGTCACGTCAGAGGATGGCGACTCCGCGCTTTCCCCGGACGATATCGCCGATTAGCCAGGCCTTCTGCCCCAGCCGGGCAAAGAGGGAGAGGGCCTTATCCGCATACCGCGGAGAGACCACCAGGGCCATGCCGATCCCCATGTTGAGGGTCCGGAACATCTCCCGCTCGCTGACGTGTCCTTTCGCAGCGATCTTACGGAATATGGCCGGGATGGGCCAGGCGCCTTTCTCGATCCGGACCGCCAGCCCCTCGGGGATGACCCGGGGAATGTTGTCATAGAAGCCGCCGCCCGTGATGTGGGCCATGGACTTGATGGGTACGGTTTCGAGGACCTTGAGAATAATGGATGAGTAGATCTTGGTCGGCCGGAGGAGCTCTTTCCCCATGCCGCTTCTAAGCTCTCTCTCGGAGAAGGCCTTCCGGGCAAGCGAATAGCCGTTGCTGTGGAGTCCGGACGAGGCGAGCCCGATGACGACGTCCCCGGCCCGGCAGGCCCGTCCGTCGATCATCTTCGCTTCGTCGACGATCCCGACCGAGAAGCCTGCCAGGTCCCACTTGCCCGGGGCGTACAGGCCCGGGAGCTCGGCCGTCTCCCCGCCGAGGAGCGTGCAGCGGGCCTCCCGGCAGCCCCTGGCGATCCCCTTGAGGACCTCGTAGAGCACCCGGGGCCTGACCTTTCCGACGGCGATATAGTCCAGGAAGAACAGGGGCTCAGCGCCGAGGACGACGACGTCGTCGACGCACATGGCCACGAGGTCGATCCCCACCGTGTCGTACTTGCCGAGCATGTCGGCGATCATGAGCTTGGTCCCCACGCCGTCCGTCGAGGAGACGAGGACCGGCCTTTTCAGGCCCGCGATCCGCGGCCGGAAAAGCCCGCTGAAGCCGCCGATCGTGCCCAGCACCTCCGGGCGCTCGGTCGACCGGACCAGGGGCTTGATCATCCGGATGAATCGGTCGGCCGCGTCGATGTTGACTCCGGCCTTTGCGTACGTCAGTCTCGTCATGCTGCGTTCTCCCCGGGAAATCCGCCTTTTTTATAACACCCCGTCCCGGGCAAGTCAAACCTGTGACCCATATAAAAAAGGCGGGCTTGGGTGTAACCTTTCCGGCGGAGGGCCGTACATATCCTTGAACGGTGAGAATTCGGAGCAAGAGAAGACGGGACGCATGTCGCCCACAGACAACGAGCTGATGGAACAGGTCAGGGACGGCAAGGTCGAGAAGCTGGCCATCCTGTTCGAGAGGTACCAAACGATGCTCTACAACTTCTTCGTGCGGCTGACGGGCAACCGGGCGGCGAGCGAGGACCTCGTCCAGGAGGTCTTCATCCGCATCCTGAAGTACAGGGCGGGCTATCAGGGGGAGAGCCGCTTCAACGTCTGGATGTTCCAGATCGCCCGGAACGCCCACATCGATTTCCTGAGGAAGAAGAAGGGCGAACTGGCGCTCGACGACCAGTTCACCGAGGAGCCGGGCCGGGAGCCGCTCCCCGCTGAGCGTTACGAGGCCGGCCAGGAAGCCGCGCTCGTCCGCATGGCCCTGGACAAACTCCCCGTCAAAAAGCGGGAGCTTCTCGTCCTCTTCCGCTTCCAGGACCTCAAGCTCCGGGAGATCGCCGAGCTCCTCGATTGCCAAGTGGGGACCATCAAGGTCCAGGTCCACCGGGCCCTCAAGGACCTCAGCCGGATCTATCTCGAACTCCAGGGAGGGAAAGCCTCATGAGCTGCGAAAGAATCCAGGACAGATTCGCCGATTACCTGACCGGGGACCTCGACGAGGGAGCCCGGCGGGAAGTCCGGGACCATATCTCTTCCTGTGCTCCGTGCCGGGCCGAGATCGAGAACCTGACGGCGATCTGGGCCAAGCTGGGCGTCCTTCCCCAGGAACAGCCGAGCGGCGACCTCCGCCACAGATTTTATTCCATGCTCGAGGGGTACAAGAGCGAAGTCAAAAGCGCCGGAAAGACTTCCGCCCGGGCCCGGATCTTATCGGGATGGAAAGAGTGGTTCACGTTTCGGCGGCCGGCCTTCGCCGCCGCGTTTTCGACCTTCCTCCTGCTCCTGGGCATCGGTACGGGCTGGCTCGTGAGCGGGAGCGGCGGGAAATCCGCCCGCCTCTCCTCTCTCCAAAAGGAAGTCCAGGACATGCGGCAGACGGTCGCCCTTTCCCTCCTCAGCCGGCCATCGGCCTCGGAGAGGCTCCAGGGTGTCAGCTACAGCACCGCGCTCCGGAACCCCAGCGCCAAGACCCTGACCGCCCTGGTCAACACCCTCAATACGGACCCCAATCCCAACGTCCGGCTGGCCGCCGTTGAAGCCCTCTATCTCTTCCGGAACCAGCCCGGCGTCATGGACAGTCTCACGAGCTCGCTCGCCATCCAGAGCTCCCCGCTCGTCCAGGTCACCCTGATCGACCTCCTGGTCGAGATCCGGGAGGGGCGGGCGGCCGAGGCCCTAAAAGCCCTCATCAAGAACGAAAAGCTCCACCCCGAGGTCAAAAAGCTGGCCGAGCAGGGGATCAAGCAGCTGATATGAGGCGAAAGATATCATCGCGAACACGCCGAAATCGTCCCGGAAACGATGAACGGGAATATTCTCATCAAGAAAAGGACCGCCTAGCGGTCATGGAGGTAACCATGAAAAAGACGATCGGACGTATGTTTGTTCTGGTCCTGCTGGCCTTCGCCGTTTCGACGGCGTTCTCCCAGCAGGCGCCAAAGGCCGAAAAGACCCCCGAACCCGAACGGGTCAGCCAACCCGACCGGGCCGTCGTGCCGCTCAGCAACCCGGCCAAGCCGGCCAAGCTCGAGGCCTCGGTCATGAGGGGCAGCATCACGGTCAGGGGCTATGATGGCAAAGAAGTCATCGCCGAAGCCCGGACCCGGGAAAAGCCGCTCGCCGAATCGCGCCTCTTCAGCCCGTACTTCACGCAGGCTCAGAAAGGAGCCTTGGACAGACTCCAGAAAGAGGCCGAGACGGCCGGGAAGAACCCCGAGCAGCTCGCCGAGGCCCTCGCCCGGGAAACTGATGCCATGAACGCCTGGGCCGCCCCCGCGCCCCCCGCGCCCCTCGCTCCGGGGCAGGAGACAAAGAAGGAGCGAAGCCACGAGGGCATGAAGCTCGTTACCGCCGCCCTGACGGGGCTCACGGTTGAGGAGAACAACAATACCGTCACTGTGAAGGCCGACTCTTGGAAGTACGCCGTTGACCTGACCATCCAGGTCCCCTATTCCTCTTCCCTTTCCCTGGGATCCTCAATGGGTGGCAAGATCGTCGTCGAGGACGTTTCCGGGGAAATCGAAGTCAACAGCACAAACGGCTCCGTCACCCTGCGCAACGTCTCCGGGAACGCCGTCGTCCACACCATGAACGGCGACATCGAGGCCGTGCTCTCCAAGGTTTCCGCGGACAAGCCCCTGTCCTTCAGCAACATGAACGGGGACATCGATGTCACCCTCCCGGCCGACATCAAGGCCAGCGTCAAGATGAAGTCCCAGCAGGGCAACATCTACAGCGATTTTGATGTCGTGCTCAAGCAGCCTTCCCCGAAGGCCGAGGACGCCGAGAAAGAAGAGATGGGAAAATACCGGATCTCCTTCGACAAGGGCATCTACGGGACGATCAACGGCGGCGGGCAGGAGATCACCCTGACCACGTTCAACGGCGACATTTTCATCCGCAAGAACAAGTAAGGGCGACAGAGACGCCCACGTTTCACACGGGCGGCCCTCTCCGGGCCGCCCTTTTTACTTCTGACGGAAAGAGCCGGACGCCAGAAGTTGACAGGCCGGAGAAGCCGTTATACCCTTCTGGTCCGTGGCCATGAACGCCCGCTTTGGAGGAAACCTCATGCCCAAGAATCGCCGCATCCTCTTCACCGCCATCCTCGCCGCGTCGATAGCGCCAGCCCTGTGGATGGCCGCAGGGTCCGCGCCGAAAGAGACGGCGGCCGACCTCGTCCTCACGAACGGGAAGGTCGTGACGGTCGATGACAGGATCCCGGAGGCCCGGGCCGTCGCCATCCGCGCCGGCAGGATCGTCGCCGTCGGAACCGAGAAGGACCTCAAACGCTATATCGGCGGATCAACCCAGGTCATTAACCTCAAGGGCGCTCTGGCCATTCCGGGGATCATCGACAGTCATGGCCATTTCACGAGCCTCGGGGCCTCCAAGATGATCCTCGACCTGACCAAGGCCCACTCATGGGACGACATCGTGGCCATGGTCGGGCAGGCGGCCAAGGCCGCCAAGCCCGGCGACTGGATCCTCGGCCGGGGCTGGCACCAGGAGAAGTGGGACAAGGTTCCCGAGCCGAACATCGACGGCCTGCCCTTCCATGACGCCCTGAGCCAGGCCGCCCCGGCGAACCCCGTCCTCCTCGAACACGCCAGCGGGCATTCCAGCCTGGCCAACGCCAAGGCGATGGAGCTCTCCGGGATCACTTCCAGGACCCCCGACCCGAAGGGCGGCCAGATCATCCGGGACGCCAAGGGAAATCCCATCGGCGCCTTCCTCGAGAATGCCCAGGGTCTCATCCGATACAGGGAGCCGAATCTCACCCCGGTTGAGGCCTTGACCAAGGCGCGGCGCGAAGTAGAACTCGCCGCCCAGGAATGCTTGAGGAACGGGGTGACGACCTTCTATGACGCGAGCACCTCCTTTGCGACAGTTGACCTTTACAGGAAGATGGCCGAAGAAGGCGCCCTCGGCGTCAGGCTTAACGTCATGTTGAGCGAGAACAACCGGGCCCTCGCCGCCCGGGGCTCCACCTACAGGATGATCGGGGCCGCCGACAACCACCTGACCGTCAGGGCCATCAAGCGGTTCATGGACGGCGCCCTCGGATCCCAGGGGGCCTGGCTCCTCGAGCCCTATGCGGACCGCCCGAACTGGACGGGCCTGAATACGGACCCCATTTCGGATATCAAGGAAACGGCCAGGTTCGCGATCGAGAACGGCTTTCAGCTTTGCATTCACGCCATCGGCGACCGGGCCAACCGCGAAGTGCTGGACGTTTACGAGGAGGCCTTCAAAGCCCACACCGACAAAAAGGACGTCCGGTGGCGGGTCGAGCACGCCCAGCATCTCAGCCCCGCCGACATCCCGCGCTTCGGCCGGCTCGGCGTCATCGCCTCGATGCAGGCGGTCCACTGCACCTCGGACGGGCCCTGGGTCCTCAAGCGGCTGGGCGAGAAAAGGGCCGAGGAAGGGGCTTATGTCTGGCGGAAGCTCATGGCGGCGGGAGCCGTCATCTGCAACGGTACGGATGTCCCCGTCGAGCCCGTCGACCCGATCCCCGGTTTCTATGCGGCCGTGACACGGAAGATGAAAGACGGAACGGCCTTTTTCCCCGACCAGAAAATGAGCCGGATGGAGGCCCTCCGGGCGTACACGATCAACGGCGCTTTCGCGGCTTTCGAAGAGGGGATCAAGGGGTCGCTCACGGCCGGGAAGCTCGCCGACATCACCGTCCTCTCAAAAGACATCCTGACCTGCCCGGAGGAGGAGATCCGCGGCGCCGCGGTTCTTTACACGATCGTCGGCGGGAAGATTCTCTATCGCAAGGAGGGCTGACGGAGGGCGCTATTTCTCCGCGACGCCGCTGAGCTTGTCCTGGACCCGCCTCAGCTCATCCTGGGCTTCTTTCATCAGGTTGTTCTTGAAAACGAGCGTGCCAATCTCGCTCGTGTGGTCCATCGAGGCCTTCAGCCTCTCGATCCTCTCGAGAAGCTCGGCCTCACGACGGTGGAGCCTGTCGAGCTCGTCTCTTCTCGCGGCATCGTTATCCATGGATGAATCCTTGTGTCGTTCCCATTCTAGGGCGAACGGCGGCCGTAAGCAAGGAACGGATGGGCGGCATTCATCAGCGCCCGACCATCGCCATCCCGTTTTTGATCCTCGTCTCAATTCCCGACCGCGACCCTCAACGTCCGGATCTCGAAGGGCTTGAGGCTGACGGGGATCGACTCGACCTCGACACTTTGATGACCGCCCACGCTCCTGGTCGTAAACCCCAGGAATACGGCGCTCGAAACACGGGCTTCCGTCGCCTGGCCCGCGATCTCGCGGAGGCGGACGACGGGCTTGCCGTCAGAATCGAGCCAGAGAGCCTGAATGATGACGTTGGGCTGGTCGATGGAGATCAGGGATTCGAAGGGTGTCGTGATGCGCCCTTTATTTTTCGCCGGGAGCCAGACCGCGGCGAGCGGAGTATGGACCTCCCAGCCGAAGCGCGAGGAAACGACCCGGTCAGAGCCGGCGGGAGAGGCGGGCGCGCCTGTCAAGGGCGGGGCGGGAGGAAGGCTCGTCAGCGAGTAGCGGAATTCGACACGGCCTTCCTGGCTGGCCTTGAAATTCGTCATCCAGTAGTTGTTCATGGCGTAAGAAAAAACCCAGGCGTTCTGGAGGTCGAGCGACGTGAGCCATTTGCCGATGTTGATGTCGCCGACCATGACGAGAGGCGCTTCGACCGGCGACCAGATGACCCGGGCGTCCTTCCCGGAGAATTCGACCCAGTTCTGGACGGCGTGCCAGTCGAGGGTCGTCCCGGGCAGCTGCTCCGTCCCCGGAGCCATGTCGCCGTCGGAGATCTCGAAGCGGACGTTCGGGCCCGGCAGGGCGGCCGCGCCGGGTTGCATTCCCTTGGCTTTATCCGCCGGCAGGATTGCGCCGAGTTTGTTGCTGAAGGCGCCCGGGAGGCCGGGCCCGACGGCGAACGGGAAGGCGAAATAGACGGCCTCGGGATCGAAGGTTTCTTCCTTGTCCAGGACGTTGACGAGGTCGATCCGCTTGATATCGTCGTAGAGGATGATTCTCTGTTCGAGCTTGCGGCACATCTTGGGGGAGGTCGTGACGAGAAAACTCGTCGCCCCGGGCCCCCGCCATCCGGCCGTGACCTTGGCGGACTCTGGCGTCCAGCGATGGAAGATCGCCCGCTTCGTCATGTCGTCCACGGCCTTGCGGCCGCCCTCCGGCTGCTCGTAAATGTATGTGTTGAGCGACCAGGGACAGGTCTTGTCTACGATCTCGCGGCCGGTCTCCTTATCGACGAGGCTTGAGATGCCGCCGGTCTTGGGGTCAACGGAGACGCGGTAGAATCGGTTTTCCATAACGGGCCGGCCCGCCTGGTCAGTCACCATCTTCGCCTCTTTGGCATTCGGTACCAACCCAACCCCCTCCCTGTCCCCCTCCCCCGGCCTGACCGCGAAGACGGCGTATCCCATCGAGGGGATGTTTCTGGCGACGACCAGGATAGCGTCATCACCCATCACCTGGAATATCGCGTCGCTCCCGAGGCGCCGGTCGATGACGCGGATTTTCCCCTTCGCCTCGCGGAGCGGCCCGGCCGGCAGCGTCACGCGCACCGCGTCCGTCCGCGCCCAGGAGAGGGGGTTGAAGACGGCGAATTCGTAATCGCCGTCGGCGCTGATAAGCCCGGCCAGGGCCTCGGTCCCACGCCGCAAGAGCGTACGCGACGCCTCCCTCGCCCGGTAGGCGAAACTCGACTTGAGGGCCCACTGGCCGCGGGCCAGCTCCGACTGCGGGTCGTCGATGGAGTTCCAGGCGCCCCACGTGTGCTCGTCGTAGAGCATGGCGAGGTCATAGGTCTCCCGGATTTGATCGCCCGGGAAGCGAAAAGCCTTGGCAAGATCCAGCCTGGCCGCGAGCGCCGAGACTTTTTCCGCCGAAATGAGATCGCTGTGCGTGAGCCGGTTAAGGCCTGTCTCGAACGCGGTCGAGGCGACGCCGTCCGTCCAGTAGTCGGGCCAGCCGAGCTTGTGGACGGGGATCTTCTGGCCGTAGGCCTTCTCAAGGCGCTCGAAGAACTCGTGGAGGGTCGCCAGCCGGAGCTTAGGATAGGCGAACTTCTCGTTCCACTCCTTGACGCGGTCGGAAAGTCCGCGGCCGGGAGGGCAGTTGTCCGTCGTCCAAGCGCTGATATTGAAGGCGATGAGGTCGTAGGGATAATCGCCGCGGGCCTCGAGTTTCGCCAGGTAGTCCCCGACTTTGGGCGAGCTCTTATCGAGCGGCTCGTGCAGGAGGAGATCATAGTTGCCGAAGAGATAGTGCTCGCCGTTCCACTGCAGGACGCGGCTCCCGTCCGGCGATTCCCACCAGAACGGGTTGGGCCGGCGGAGGGGCGCCCGGGACCGCGTCTCGTTGATGCCCGTGGCGAAATACTTGATGCCAGCCTGATGTAGGATTTGGGGCAGGGCCCAGCCGAAGCCGGTCACGTCGTCGTTCATGGCGCAGATGACGTCGAACCCGTACTTTTTAGCGAACTCCCGGGAGAAATCGACGGAGCGGATGAGCTCTTCGTGGGAGAAACTGTCGGACTGGTTGACATAGAGCCCGGAGAGCTCGACGCGGCCCGCTTTGATCAACTCAACCAGCCGGCGGACCCGGGCCTCGGGCCGCTGCCTGACGAAATTCTGGAGGGTCCAGGAGGCCTCGATATTCCAGCGGAATCTGGCGTCATCGGGATAGTCGTCGGTCGCGTCACAGTCATCGATGACGGAGTCGAGGTATTCCACGTGATTTTGGGTGACCCGGGACTGGAGCTCGGTGTACCCGATATCGGTATGCGAATGATGAAAGAGATAGATGCTCCACTTGCGCTGGGGCTTGAGGGAAACATCTTTCCTGACCATCTGGCCGCCGGACTTGAGGGTGAATGTCGCCGGCGCCGGTTGCGTGATCTCGTGAATGGCGACAGGGAATGAGCTCTTGCCCCGGGCGATCGGGTTCAAAGGAAAAGATATGTCGCGTCCGTTGACCCTGACGGCCAGCTCTCCGGACGTCGGGGCGCCGCCGTTATCGACGCTCACGGTCAGAAGCTGCTTGAGCCCCTGCCCGGCCCTGACAAAAAAGACCGTAGGTTTCACATCGAAGCTGAGGGCGGCCGGGTCTGTGGCGCCGGGCACGCGTGGGGAAGCCATCGGCGAGGTGCCGTTGCGCTCGGCGGCAAAGGAACAAATGGCAATGAACGAGGCCAGGGCGATGGCCGCGGCTGGCCGGCTCAGACTATTTTTCGAGATCATTGCTGACCCTCCTCCAAGCGGATGTGTTGAACACAAAATCCGGGCTTAAATCTACCACGCCGGTCCACGCGAGACAAGCCAAGAGAGCGTTCCGTTTTCTTACGTTTTTTTAGCGATAAAAGAAGATGGCTGCCTCGGCGCTTTCAATTTCAGGGCTTCGGTGATAGCTGAAGCGGCAGAAGAAAAATGCGCAGGGGGATCGTCTCAAAATACAGTGAAGGAACGGGTGGCACGGCGCCAGTCCCCGCCCGCCCGAGGCGGAAGGGGATTGCGCGGGAGCGCTGGGGGTTCCAAGGGGCGGCTTCCCCTCCGCCCGGGACTTGGGAAGGGGCTCCAAGGGGACATCTCCCCTTGGTCGCAACACTTGGCTGCGCCCTGCGGCCAGGAAGGAGCCAAGTGTGAGAAGGTGAGGCAGTGAGCGCAGCGAACGTTGGAAGGGGGGCTCTGGCCCCCCTCCAAAGGCTCGGGGGGATGGGTGGAGCCGAGGCCGGACGGGGACGCACCGGGCCAGGACCCGTTCGACAATACTGAACTCAGAGGGAATCCCCCGAACTCAACCTCATTTGCTGGCAGAAACCATCTCTGGAGCCTCCACCTTCAAAAAACGCCTCGGGAAGGCTAAACCGCTCTATCACGTTCCGGCCATTCCCCTCAGCCCTTTTCCAGTGCCAGGAAAGGCCCCTCCATCTTTAGTTTATAGCAGGGGAAAGAGATGCTCGCACAAGTCGCCGGGAGCACTTGCCAGGTGTCTCGGAGTTGTGCCATCATAAATATTTGGAAACTGAGCTCGACGGAAGAGATTGCCCATGAGGCCCAACCGATATATCATCGCTATCCTCGTCATCCTCGTCCTCGCCGGCTGCGCCTCGGCCGCGGCCCAAAAAAAGAAGCCCGCCAAGAATTCGGACAAAGACCCCCAGTACCAGTTCGAGAAGGGGGTCATTGCCCTCCGCTACGGGCTCACGGACGAAGCCATCCGCTACGGGAACCTGGCCGTATCCCTCGACCCCAAGCATTATGGGGGCCATAGTCTTCTCGGCAACGCCTACTACAAGAAGGGAGATTTCGCGGACGCGGCGGCCGCCTTCGAAAAGGCCCTGGAGCTGCGGCCGGAGCTGGCCGAAGCTCACTTCAACCTCGGCCTGGTCTCGTTCGATACGGGCACCCTGGAAAAAGCCGAGTCCGAATTCAAGCAGGCCCTGGCCATCAAGGAAGACGCCAACACGGCCTACTACCTGGCCAGGGTCAATCTCGGCCAGAAGAAACTCGACCAGGCCCTGGACGAGGTCCAGAAATCCCTCAAGCTGGATCCCCGGGCTCCCGGGGCGTACAACCTCAAGGGTGTCGTCCTGAACCAGCTCGGCCGCTATGCGGAGGCCGCCGGAAGCTTCCAGGCCGGATTGGTCCTGGCCCCCGACGACCTCAACCTCCAGATCAACCTCGGCATCGCCCATATTAACAACAACGAGCCGGACAAAGCCCGGCCCGTCTTGGAAAAAGCGCTCCCCCGGATCCAGGACCCGGCCCTCAAGACCCAGATCGAGAGCTACCTGAAGTCGATCAAGCCCCCGGACGGGGGCGCCTGAACCGGCCCTGCGCCGGCCGGGTGACCGCGTCAATCAATATCGAATATAATACCTGGCAGAACGAATGTCCGTCTCGCGCGTCTTCGTGAGTGAGGCGGAAAAAGAGATGGAAGCCGTGATGCCAGGCCTGAAAGTCGCCCCGCGGCCGGATGCTATGCCCTTCACCCAGGACTCCTTCGACGGGATCTATGAGATGTACAAGGAGCCCGTCTTCCGCCTGGCCCGCGCCTTGACCGACAACGCCCGGGACGCCGAGGATCTCTTCCAGGAAACCTGGCTCCGGGCCGTGCGCTCGGGCCGCGAAGAGCCGCGGCCGGGTGATACCAGGGCCTGGCTTTTCACGATCACGGCCAACCTGCACCGGGACGGTCTGAGGAAGAAGAGGATCCGGAGGCTCTTTTTCCTCGAGCGGGCCCGGGCGATGACGGACGAGGCAGCCGACGCGGACACCGGATGGGAATCGGGCCGGTTCTCGGCCCGGGACTTCGCCGCCCGGGAGGACCTGCGGCTCTGCCTGCGCCGGGCGATATCCCGGCTGCCCGCCCGGCAGCGCGAGGTCTTTGTCCTCAAGGACATCGAGGGCTACAGGCACGCGGAGATCGGCCGGATGCTCGGCATCCCCGAAACGACCGTCCGGACCCTCCTTCACCGGGCTGTGAACGGCCTCCAAAGAGACCTGGCGGCATTCCGACCCCCGCGGCCCCGGACGGAGGCGTCAGAGGAGAATAAGCCATGACCTGCAAGGCGATCGAAGAGCTGATCCTCGAAAGCGAAGAGCGCCCCCTCCGCGGGGATGAACCGGAGCTGGTCGAGGATCATCTCCGGGGCTGCCCCCGCTGCCGGATGTTCCAGGCCGACCGGTTCACGATCCGGAAGGGGGTGCGGGACCTCGTCCGGGCGGAGCTGCCTCAATCCCTCGACCTGAGGACACGGCGTCTGGTCCGGGAGGCTTTGGACAGGGATCGGGCGGCCGGAAAAGCGAAAATCCCCGGCCTGGTCATCGCGGCCTCGGTCCTGTTCACGGTCCTGGCGGCGATCTGGCTGACCGCGACCCTCATCGATGTCACGCCGGGGCAGCCGCTGCCGTCGGGCGCGTGGGCCGCGATCGTCTTCATCGCCCAGAACGTGCTGGTGCTTTTTCTCTCGCCGGTCATCCTGCGGATGGCCTGGCCACGGGAAAACGGGACATCTTCGTCCCGATAGCGGGTTCCAAGGAGGTTCACATGACAACGAACAATAACCACGCCACATGGGCCTTCGTGGTCCTGATCGGGCTCCTGCTGCTTTTGGCCTTCCGGTCCATTTTCTTCGTCCTGCCGTTCGGCTTCTTCCCCGGCATCTCCCATGTCTTCCGGGACGCCGGCCATTCTTTGGGCGGGGCGTTCGGGTTCATCCCGTTCGTGTTCATGCCCCTCGCCCTCATGGCCCTCTGGGTTTTCGTGATCATCTGGGTTTACCGGGACGCCGAGAGCCGGGGCATGAGCGGGATCCTCTGGGCGCTCCTGGTCCTGATCGGCAATGTCGTCGGGCTGCTGATCTATCTCATCATGCGCCACGAAACGCCCGTCCGGCGGGCGGAGCCGGGCCCGGCTTCGCCTGCCGCGTCCTGCGCGGGATGCGGGAAGCCCGTCGCGGCCGGCTACACCTACTGTCCCTGCTGCGGCAGGCCCAGCAAGGCGGTCTGCCCGTCGTGCAAGAAGCCGGTCGAGGCGGGCTGGAAGGTCTGCCCGTACTGCGGGACAAGCCTCGACCCCGGCAAGACCGAGCAGGCGTGATCCGGAGGGGGCCGGATCTTATTTATCAGGTGAAGATGATCTGGCCGCCGGCGGAGATCTCGTAGAACTCGCCGACGTTGATGATGGAATCCACCTGGGGGCAGAAATCCTCTTTTTTCAGCTTGAACATGTCGACCGTCGCCTTGCAGGCGTAGAGCTTGCAGCCGGCGTCCGCGACCATCTCGATGAATTCCGGCACGGGCGGGATGTCGATCTTGTCCATCGTCTTCTTCATCATTGACGTGGCCATCGCCGAAAATCCCGGCAGGATCCCCAGGAGCGACGGCATGTGCATGCCGGGGTTTCCAACCGTGGCGATCTTGATCTTCCCCATCCGTTTCTTGACGATGGCGTCCAAGCCGAAGAACGTGAAGAACAGGTTCGCCTCGATCCCTTCCAGCCGGGCCCCGTTGGCCATGATCAGCCCCGGATAGACGCCGTCGAGCCCGCCCTTCGAGATGACGATCGAGACCTTCTTGATTTTCTCTTCCATGGCACTCTCCCTCAAACGCAGCCTTCGGGTTTCTTCAGGCCGGCGATCTTGGCCGCCTTCTTGGCCGGCCCGCCCGGGAAGAGCTCATAGAGCTCCTTCGTGCTGACGACGCCGGTCTTGTTGAGCTTCCGGATGCTCGGCGCCTGGCCTGTCTCCTTGTATTCCTTCTGCATGAACTCGATGACCTTCCAGTGGGCGGGCGTCAGCTCGGCGATCCCCTCTTCCCTGGCGATGACCGCGGCGACCTCCCGGGTCCACTGGGCTTGGTTCGTCATGAAGCCTTCCGTGTCGACATCGACGGTGACGTTTCTGAATTGTTTCTGGGGCATGCCTGACTCCTTCAACTCAAATATTGATATTCCTTGATTTTCCGTGACATCAGCGTCTCTCACGCGCCTTCCGGGCGTATCTTGCCCGCCATCTTCATCCGGGATGGGACGAACGGGATCGGCCTGGCCTTCAGGAGCATGTTCCAGTAGATCCAGCGGAAGGCCAGCTTGCCCAGGTGATTGAGGCGGCTCGGCTTGAGCAGCGGCATCGGGCCGATCTTCGGAAAGGGGAAGTGTCCCGGGAGCGGCTCGGTCTCATAATTGAAATCGATCAGGATGGCTTTGCGCCGGCCCGTCTCGATGAAGCAGTTGGAATGGCCGTCGAAGTCCGGCTCCAGGGGTTTCCCCTCGATCGCCCGGAAGATGTTTTCCGCGAGGATCTCGGACTCGAAATGGGCGACGGACCCCGCCTTGGAAGCGGAGACATTCGAGGCGTCGCCGATGACGAAGATGTTCTCATGGGATTTGGACCGGAGCGTCTTCGGGTCCGTGGGGACGTAGCGGAGCTCGTCCCCCATCCCCGATCGCTCGATGACCTCCGAGCCCATGTTCGTCGGGACCGTGACCAGGAGGTCGTAGGGGACTTCGCGCCCATCGTAGGAGACCATTTTTTTGGCGGAGGCATCGATCCGTTCGGCGCTGAAATCCGTCACGGTCCGGATCTTCCTCTCCTCGAGGAGCGTCCCCAGGGCTTTCGAGGCGACGGGCTTGGTGAAGGCGCCGGAGAGAGGCGTGACGTAGATGAGTTCGACCGCCTCGCGCCGGTGATGGCGGCGGAGGCACCAGTCGCAGAAAAAGGCGAACTCCAGGGGCGCGACGGGGCATTTGATGGGCATCTCGTTGACATGGATGACGAGCCGGCCGCCGGGGAAGGACTTGAGCTTCCCGGCCAGGGCCGTGGCCCCGTCGGCGGTGTAGAAATCGAAGATCGTGTCCCGCCAGCCGTCGAGCATTCCGGGGGTCTCTTGCGGGGCGATCTCGGCCCCGGTCGCGATGATCAGGAAATCGTAGGGGACGCGGCGGCCGCGTCCGAGGACGACGGCGTTCCCGGCCGGGTCAATCCGTTCGATCTCGGCGACGATGAACTCGACGCCCCGGGGGAGGAATTTCGATCTTTCCTTGAGGATGTCGTCCTTGGTGTAGAACCCGAAGGGGATGAACAGGAACCCCGGCTGGTAGTAGTGGTCATTGTCCTTATCGATGACCGTGACCGACCATTCCGCTTTGTCCAGGCGCCTGTGGAGGAGGTTGGCCATGATCGTTCCTCCCGTGCCGGCGCCAAGGATGACGATTTTTTTCATGGCTGTCCTTTGAATATCTCGGCCCGCATCGAGGCCTTCGCGATCCGCTCCTCGACCGGGTTGACGCCGATCCCCGGCCCGTCCGGGACGCGGACGCGGCCCGGGCCGCTCAGTTCGATCGCGGGGTCGATGATATCTTCCTTGTAATAGCGCCGGCTCGCCGAAAGGTCGGCCGGGAGCTTGAAATCCGGGAGCGAGGCGATGTGGAGGTTGTGGGCCCGGCCGATCCCGCTCTCGAGCATGCCCCCGCACCAGACCGGGATGCCGTGCGCCTCGCAATGGTCGTGGATCCGGCGCATCTCGACGGGCCCGCCGACGCGGCCGACTTTGATGTTGATGATCCGGCAGCTTCCCATCTCGAGCGCGGCCCGGGTCGTGTCGAGCGACAAGATGCTCTCGTCGAGGCAAAGCGGCGTCTTCATCTCCCGCTGGAGCTTAGCGTGGTCCCACAGGTCGTACGGCGGGAAGGGCTGTTCGACCAGGAGGAGATTGTAGGCGTCGAGGGCCTTGAGCGTTTCCTTGTCCTCCAGCCGGTACGCGCCATTGGCGTCGGCCTGGAGCATGATGTCGGGAAATTTCCGGCGCACGGCTTCGCACGCCTTCGTGTCCCAGCCCGGCTTGATCTTGATCTTGATCCGCCGATAGCCCTGGTCGAGGTATTGGCCGATCCTGGCCACGAGGTCCGGGAGGGAGTCCTCGATGCCGCAGCTCACCCCCGCCTCAATTTCCTTCCGCACGCCCCCGTAAAGCGCGTGGAGCGGCCGGCCCAGCTTCTTCGCCTTGAGGTCCCACAGGGCGAGCTCGAGCCCCGCCTTGGCCATGCGGTTCCCCCGGAAGATCCCGGCTTCGCGGGCGAAGTCCCCGGGCTCCTCGAGGCCCTTCCGGAAAACGAGGGGAATGAGGAAATCCTTCAGGATATGCCAGGCGGTCTCGGTCGTCTCGCTGCCGTAAAGGGGGGCTTCCTCGGCGACGCACTCGCCATAGCCGCAGACCCCGCCGGAGAAGGCCTTGATGATGATGAATGTCCGGTCGAACGCCCGGCCGAACGACGTCTCGAAGAAATGGACGTAGGGCAGCCGCAAGAGCGACATCTCGATCCGTTCAATGCTCATACTTTCGTTAGGACGGCGTCCTCTTGGTTATAGACGACCTGCTGGATACGGACGAGCTTCAGCCAAGCTTGACGCCTTTCTGCGAAGCCAGGCGCTCGTAGACGGCGATGACCTTCCGGGCCATCGCTTCGGCCGAATATTTTTCCCGGACGGCCTCGGCGCCGCGCTGGGCCAGGCGGGCCGCCAGGTTTCTGTCCAAGTAGAGCTTCAGGACGGCCTCGGCCAGGGACCGCGGGTCCCGGGGAGGCGCGAGGAGCCCGGTTTCCCGGTGGACGATGACGTCCGGAGCCCCCCCGGTCTCCGCGGCCACGACCGGGACCCGGCAGGCCATGGCGTCGAGGAGAGAGCCGCCGAAGCCGATCAGGGGCGAAGTCGTGACGAAAACGTCCAACGAGGCCAGGACCCGGGCGATGTCCGAGCGGAAGCCGAGGTAATAGACGGCGTCGTTCTCGGGGAGGTCGTGGCCCTTCTTGTCCGGCTCCAGCCGGAGCGAGCCTTCGCCGAGGATGATGACCTTCGCTTTCGGGGCATGCTCCCGGATGACGACGGCGGCCTCGATGACCTCGCGATAGCTCCGGGGATCCTCCAGGCCGGCCACCACGCCGACCAGGAAATCGTCCGGGGCGAAAGAGAATTCCTTCCGGAGAAAGTCCCGCGGCCCGATGTTCTCATAAGACGAGAAATCGATCCCTGCTGGGATGACCTCGACGGACCCTTCGGCGAGTCCGCCTCGGACGAGGACGGTCCTGACGCCCTCGGAGCCGGCGATGACCATATCGATGTTCCTCGCCGGCGACCGCCCCTGTCGGCCTCCGGGGTCGGTCTGCCTTGTCAGGACGCGGATGGGCACCTTGGCCAGGGACGCCGCCGGCGACCCGACGGCCAGGGCCGGGGCATCATGGAAGTGGACGAGGACGCAGCGGCCCCGCTTCATGGCCCCCGCCACCCGCAGGATGGCGCCGAGGCTCCGCCCGCCGGGCATCCTGACGGCGATGAGGGGAAGCCCTTCGGCGGCGGCCTTCTCGTGGAGGGGGCTTTCCGGTTGGACCACGAGCCTGGAGACGAAGCCCCTCGCCCTGACCTCGCGGGCCAGGATGAGGGCCTGGCGTTCCGTGCCGCTCCATTCCCGGCCGGCGTCAATATGGAAAAGGCTCAATGTGCTTTCCTTTTTTCCAGATCGAGCGGAGCTTGACCTGGCGGAGGAAGAGGGAATAGCCGTCGAGGCCCGCGATCACGAGCCCGGCGAAGCCGTCGAGGAACCCGAGCTTCAGGACATAGGTCACGAGGAAGCGGAGGGGCGGCAGGACGGCCATGGAGAGGATGCGGCCCTTTTTCCGGCGGGCGTAGAGCTTCTGGGCCGCCAGACCCGAGAACTTGTTGACCCTGGCCGCGTGTTCGCCGATCGTCTCGAAGGGGAAGTGATGGACGGGCCCGCGGAGCTTTTCGACGTCCCCGTCGACGACAAGCCGCTCATGGACGTAGTCCCCCTCCCAGCGGGCCCGGTCCCGGCGGAAGAGGCGCACCCGCCGGTCCGGGCGCCAGCCCGAATGACGGATCCAACGGCCGAGGTAATAAGCCTCGCGCGGGACGGAGAACCCGGCGCAGGCCGGCTCCTTCCCGCGGAGCTTCAAGAGCTCGTCCCGGAGGGCCGGAGAGAGGCGCTCGTCGGCGTCGAGCGAGAGGATCCAGGAGAAGGAGGCCAGCTTGTCGGCGTGGTTTTTCTGATCGGCGTAGTGAGTCCAAGCGCGCTCGTAGACCCGATCGGTGTACTTGCGGGCGATCTTGAGCGTGTCGTCCGCGCTGAAGCTGTCGACGACGATGATCTCGGAGGCGACCCCCCCGAGGCTCCGGAGCGCGGCCTCGAGCCGTTTCTCCTCGTTGAAGGTGATGATGACCGCGGAGATTTCCACGCGGTCATCTTAGCACACGGGAAAAAAGCAAGGCAAGCCGTGGGCGACCATTCCTTTCGAGTCATTGCGAGGAGAAGGAACAATCCCCCTGGGAGGGGACCGCGGCTCAGGTCTTGCCGAAAAGCGTTCCCTCGCTTACCTGATATAGTCGCTCAGAGTGATATTGCGGGTTTCGAGGGTCGAGCCCGTGACCTTGGCGATGTTCGCCATGGCCACGTTGTAGTCGACGAGGGCCTTCAGCTCCAAGGACCGGGCGCTGGACAGGGCGTCCTGGTAGGTGAGGACGAAGTAGTTCGTCGACAGTCCAACGCTGAGCTTCTTCATCTCGGCGTCGAGCTGCTTTTCGGCGAGCTCCCGGGCCACGCGATAGGCGTCCACGCTCTTGGACGCCGTCTCCAGGCTCAGGACCGCGTCGCTGACCTCGAGGGCGATCTGCTGCTCCTCGTTCTTGAGGCGGGCCTGGCTCTGCTCGAGATCGAGCCTGGCGTAGGCATAATTGGCCCGGCCGACCATGTCGCCGAAGGGGATAGACAGGGTCAGCCCGACCGACCAGTTATTGTAGAGGAACTTGAAAGCGTCCCGGAGGGCCTGCGAGGGGTTGCCTTTTTCAACGCCGATCGGGGCCAGGAAAGGGTTGTTGTCCTGATAGATGATCTTGTCGCCCGCGATGCCGGGGCTCCCCTTGCTGAGCTTCAGGTCGAGCTGCGGCAGGAGCTGGTTGCGGGCGACCGCGAAATTGATGTGCTTCGTATCGACCGCATATTTCGCGGACTCGAGCTCCGGCCTCCTGGCCATCGCCTTTTGAAGGGCCTCCTCGTACGTGATCTGGAGTGGCTTGAGGGTGGGTTTGTCGGCCGGCACGACGAGCCGGCCCTTGGCCCCTTCGTCCGCGCCCAGGTTGAGGAGGGTGCCGAGCTGGTCCCGGCTGCGCCTAACCATGGCTTCGGCCTGGAGGATGTCGGCCTCCCTCCGGGCCACGGTCGCCTCGGCGTTGAGGACCTCGATCGGCGCCTTCTGCCCGACCTCGACCTCCTTTTTCGTCTTGGCGAGGAGGTCCCGCCCGAGGTCGAGGGACTGCTGGAGGGCCTTCAGATTCTCAATGGAATAGACGAGGTTCCAGTAGGCCGCCTCGACGGAGTAGACCGTGTTGATCAGGGTCGTCTTGAACTGGCTGCGCGAGATGTCGAGGGAATACTGGGCCACGATGATCTGCCTGCGGCTGACCTTCCAGCCGAAGTTCCGGAGCAGCGGCTGGGTCAGGGCGAAGCTCAGGTTGCCCGTATACGACGGGTTGTAGTTTTGGAACAGCTGGTTATTTCTGGTCCAGTTGTAGTCCAGGCCCACGTTAAAATTTCCGCCGAATGGAATCTGCTGGACGAGGGAGAGGTTGGAGTCCGTGTATTTCTGGACATACGTGCCCGAGTTCTGGAGGGACCAGGTCGAGGGCTGTTCATAGCGGTTGCCCGTGAAACCGACCCCCAACGTCGGCATATAGAATTGCCTGGCCTCGGAGAGCGTCGCCCCGGCCAGCTCGGGGCTGATGACCTCGGCGGCCACGTTGAGGTTGTTCTTCAGGGCTTTGACGATAGAATCCTCCAGGGTCAGGGACAGCTCTTTGGTCTCCTGCCCGAACGAGAAAAGGCCGAGGAGGGCCAGGGTGAGAAACATCGCGCTGAACGATCGCTTGTTCATGTCATTCCTCCAAAGCGATGACTTTTCGCCAGAATGCCAGTCTAGCAGATTCGAGAAGGGGCGCAAAACGACGCCCTCTAAGATATATACGTATTTTCACGGCTTTCGTTTCGCTTTCATTCGGGCCAACGGATCCGGAGAATGGTCATCTTGTTGAACAGGGTCTTGCGGCTCACCCCGAGGAGCCGGGCCGCCCGGGTCCGGTTCCCCCCGGTCTGCCGCAGGGCGTCGAGGATGAGCTCCCTCTCCGTCCGCTCGGCGACGCCCTGGACGGTCTCCCGCAGCGCCTGGGGGGGCCGGGCCGGAGGATGGGCCCCCCCCGTCTCCGCCGCCGGGGAGCGGAGCCGCGAGGGCAGCGCCCGCTCGTCCACCCGGGGGCCGTCGGCCATGACCATGGCCTCGTAGATCACGTTCTCGAGCTCGCGGACGTTCCCGGGCCAGGGATACGCGGCGAGGCGGGCCATCACCGCGGCCGTCACCCCGCTGGCCTCTTTCCCGAGCTCCCCCGCGTATTTCCGGACGAAGTGTTCGGCCAGGAGCGGAATGTCCTCCGCCCTGTCCCGGAGCGGCGGAAGCTCAAGCGACAGGACGGCCAGCCGGAAATATAGGTCCTCCCGGAAGGCGCCCTTCCGGACCTGCTCTTCGAGGTTCTTGTTCGTAGCCGCGATGACCCGGACGTCGACCGGGATCGTCGCCGTCCCGCCGACCTTGACGATCTCCCTCTCGCCCAGGGCCCGGAGGAGCTTGACCTGGGCGTCCTGGGAGAGCTCCCCGACCTCGTCGAGGAAGATCGTCCCTTTGTGGGCCAGCTCGAACTTGCCCGTCTTTTCGGTCCGGGCGTCCGTGAAGGCCCCTTTGACATGGCCGAAGAATTCGCTCTCGATGAGGTCCCGGGGGATGGCGCCGCAGTTGACCACGACGAACGGGCCGTCCTTGCGGGGGCTGGCGAAATGGATGGCCCGGGCGACGAGCTCCTTGCCGGTCCCGCTCTCGCCCGTGACGAGGACCGTCCCGTCGACCCGCGACATCTTTTCCATGAGCTGGAAGACCGAGTTCATCCGGCCGCTCGTCCCGACGATGTTCGAGAAACGGTAGCGCGAGACGAGCTCCGACCGCAGGCTCTCGACTTCCTTCCGGAGGGTCTTGACCTCGAGGATCCGGGCCACGGCCAGGAGCATCTCCTCGTTGTCCACGGGTTTCTCGAGGTAGGCGTAGGCGCCGAGCTTGGTGGCCTCGACGGCGCTCCGGATCGTCCCGTAGGCGGTGACGATGATGATCCCCGTCCCGGGGTGATCCGCCCTGAGCCGGGCCAGGACGTCGAGCCCGGAGAGGTCGGGGAGGTTCATGTCGAGCAGGATGACGTCGGGCTCGAGGAGCCGGGCTTCTTCGACCCCCGCTTCCCCGGCCTCCGCCGTCCCGACCTCGTATCCGTGGTCCTCGAGGAGCAGGGAAAAGACGTCGCGGATGTTCTTCTCGTCGTCGATGATCAGGATCCTGGGCTTCATGCGGGGTCTCCCTTTCTCAGGCCGCGGGGAGCGTCACGAGGACGGTCGTCCCTTCGCCGACGCGGCTCCTCACCTCGATCTCCCCCTGGTGCGATTTGACGACGCTGTAGCAGATCGACAGGCCCAGCCCCGTCCCGCCCTTTTTCGTCGTGAAAAATGGGTCGTAGATCTTGTCCATATTCTCCTCCGGGATGCCCTCGCCCGTGTCGATGATCCGGGTCAGGATCTTCCCGTTGGCCAGGGGCAGGATCTCGCAGACGAGCTTGCCCCCGCCTTCCATGGCCTGGATGGCATTGAGGAAAATATTGAGGAAGAGCTGCTTGACCTGGGACTTGTCCCCGTTGAGGAAGACCGGCCCGGCCGGGAACTTCGTCTCCACCTCGACCCCGGCGGAGCGGGCCTGGAAGGAGATCAGGGCCAGGCTTTCCTCGAGGGTCACACCCAGGTCCACCTGTTCTTTTTTTATATCGGACGGCCGCGAGAACGATAGGAGCGCGGCCAGGATCTCGTCGATCCGGTCGGTCTCCTGGAGGGCGATCGCGAGGAGCTTCTTCTCCTTCTCTTCCTGGAAGCGGCTCTCCAGGTACTGGAGGGAGGACTTGATGGCGGTCAGCGGGTTCCGGATCTCGTGGGCGGCGCCCGCGGCGAGCTCGCCGATCGTCGCCAGCCGGTCGGCCCGGATCATCCGCCGGAACCTCTCCCGCTGCTCCTTGTAGAGCATGGCGTTTTCAAGGGCGATGCCGGCCTGGGGCGTCAGCGATCCGATGAAGGCCATCTCCGGCCTGGAAAAATCTCCCGGAGGCGTTTTCGGCCCGACGCAGAGGATGCCGATCAGCCGGTTCATGGACAGGAGCGGGTAGCAGAGCTCGAAGCCGAAAGTCCGGAAGATGTCCCGTTCTCTCTCGCCCAGGAAATCGAAGACGCCGGGCTGGCTCCGGACCTGGAGATAGGTCTTGTTGATCTTGAGCCACTTGGCCAAGTGGTCCTGGGGCGAGAAGGCCAGGGCCTTGAGACGGGCCTCGTCGATGCCGGTCGCCGCCGAGACCCGGAACTGGGTCAGGTCGTTATCGTAGATGAAGAAAGCCAGGACCTCGACGGGGACCGCTTCTCTGACCGTGCCCAGGAAGTTGAGGGCGATCTGGTCGAAGTCCTCGATGAGGTTCAGGCTTTCGGCGAACTCCCGGAAGATCAGGCGCGTCTCGCCCTCGGCGACCTTCCCGCGCGCCGGCTTGGTCTTCGAAGGACGGAAAATCGCGCTCATGAACTCATGCTTTTGCCGTCAGAATGATACAAGGATACAGGAATCCGGGGAATTTGTAAAAGCAGCCGACTGGGTAATTTGGGTAACACATTTCCCATTTTTGGGTAACGATGGTAACATTTGCAGTCATTTTAATCTCTGTCTGTTCGATATAGGATCCTATCATTAGGCAATCCTATTGCAATAATCGGGCCGAATTCGGCAGGCGCTGAGCTGAGGGGGGCGGACGGAGGAAAAAAACCAGGACCGTCCCTATTTCTCTTTCTCGTGGCGTGAATAGGAGTTTGGCACTAGAATTGCAAGTATGGAAGTGACACCCTTGGAGGGATACGCATGAAGATCATCAAAACCGTCGCCATCCTGGTCACGTTCCTCGTCGTGGCCTGGACGCTGGCCGCCCAGACCCAGGAATCCCAGAGCATGAAGCTTCTCCGGTTGAAAAGCGCCCAGCTCTCGCTCGAGCTGAAAAAGGCCGATTTCCAAAGATACCTGAAATTGAAAGAGGAAGGCCTGGCCTCCGAGGCGGACTTCGCCGAGAGGCAGACCGCCTATCTCCAGGCCCAGGTCGATTACCAGCAGGCCCTGATCAACTTCATGGGCAGCGAGGCCCGGATCTCGGTCGCGAGCGCCGTCAAGTTCCAGGACCGGAGCGGCAAGAAGTTCGTCCGCGTCTCTCTGCGCTATTCGTCCAAGGAGCTCAAGGAGCTGGCCAATCTCAAGATCAGCGCCGAGGACCTCTTTCCCCTGGACTTCATGAAGGAGATCAAGGATGTCTATGTCTCCCTCCTCTCGGAGGGGAAGATCATCTCCGACCCGTACGAAAAGGTCGTCAAGTCCCTGCCCATAGAGTCGGAGAGGGAGGTGACCTTCCAGCTCCTCAAGGACGTCGAGAACCTGGAGGTCAGCGTTGGCTATTCCGGGAAGGAGGAAAAGACCTCGGTCTTCCTCCAGAAGGGGGTCAGCGCCAACATCGTGACGGTCAACTCGGCCCAGTTCTCGCAGGAGGCCGACCTCGAGGGCACGGCGACATACGACCTGTCGCTCGAGAAGTTCAGCGGCGAGGCCAACATCTTCAAGCTCGAGGTCGCCAACCTGCCCCAGCAGATCACCTATGAGTTCTCCGACCCGACGACCTCGGCCCGGCTCTCCCAGATCAAGTTCAGCGAGGGCGTCACGAGCCTCAAGCTCCAGCTCAAACTCTATCTCCCCAAGAACCCGGACACCCAGGTCGTCCTGGACAAGCCGATGGAGTTCTTTGTCCTGGCCATGGACAACGACCAGACGGCGAAGCTCCGGGAAATCGAGAAGGCCAACCCGGGCGTCGTGATCGAGCCCAAGGACATCGACGTCCTGAAGGCGGGGTCCGTCAAGCTCGAGCTCATCCCGCGCGGCGTGCCCAAGGTCGAGGTCCAGGCCGTGAACCTCTACCACGAGATCAAAGTCGGGGAGATCGTCGGCATGGACGTCACGGTCAAGAACACGGGAACTCGCAAGCTCAACAATATCAGGGTCTTCTGCGACCTGCCCCTGAATTGGCGGGTGGAGATCAAGCCCGACCTGATCGCGACGCTCGAACAGAACAAGGACGAGGTCGTCACCATCAAGTTCATCCCGCCGACGGACGTCTCGGTCGGCGACTACGAGCCCAAGATCCGCACGGATTCGGCGGCCGAGAACCGGCGGGTCGAGTCCGAGGACAAGATCGTCCGCATCCACATCACCTCGAAGACGAACGTCCTGGGGATCACGGTCCTGATCCTGCTCCTCGTGGGGCTCCTCGTCGGGATCGTCGTCTTCGGGATCAAGCTGACGAGGAGATAGGAAGCGCAGATGTTTGGCACGATCTTTAAGAAAGAGCTCCTGGACCAGATCCTTAGCCCCAAGTTCCTGATCGTCTCGCTCCTCTGCCTGGTCCTCATTCCGGCCGGCCTTCTCCTGAATTACTCGAGCTATCAGAACGTCTTCCACGAATATGACGCCTCTCAGAAGGAGGCCAAGAATTCCACGACCATCTACCGGGAGCCGAGTGTCCTCGGCACTTTCGGCATCGGCCTCGAGAGCGTTCTCCCCGAGAAAGTCACCTTCGTCAAGTACGAGACGGACGCCAAGGGCCTCCAGGCTCAGAACGAGGTCCTGAGCCAGATCAACGGAAAGCTCGACTTCGTCGTCATCACGAGCTTTCTCCTCGGCCTTTTCGCTATCCTCTACGCTGGGACGATGGCGAGCGGAGAAAAGGAGGCCGGGACCCTCAAGCTCGTCCTTTCGAATCCGGTTAAACGCAGCACGGTCATCGCCGCCAAGTTCCTGGGCGGTTTCAGCGTCCTCATGATCCCCTTCGCGGTCAGCACGCTTCTCGGCGGGTTGCTTCTTCTTTTCGAGGGGTTCCCGCTTTTCGCCGACGGCAACACGAGTCGGGTCCTGGCCTTGATCGTCCTCTCGATCCTCTATCTCGCGGCCCTCTTCTCCCTGGGCCTGCTCATCTCGACACTGACGCACCGGACGAGCATCGCGCTTCTCGCGGGTTTCTTCGTCTGGATCTTCCTGACGTTCGTCATCCCGAAAACGAGCGAGCCGTTGGCCGGCCTTATCCACCGGATACCGAGCGAAGAGGCCATGAAGGCCAACCGGGCCCAGGTCCGCAACCAGATCGAGAAGGAGAAGGGCAAGGCCCTGGCCCCCTTGATGGCGAAATATCTCCCCAACGACGGGCAGGGGAAATGGGAATGGAACACCTACACCAAGGTCCGCGGGCCGGTGGCCAAAGAGTACGAAGAGCGGCTCGACCAGACCCTCCAGAAGTTTGACGCGGATTACGAGCGCCAGAAGGCCGCCCAACGGGCCCTCAGCCTCAACATCGCCCGCCTCTCGCCGGCCTCCGCCTATACCCAGGCGTCGCTGAACTTCTGCCATACGGGGATCGCCGACCTCGAGAATTTCTCACGCAGCCTCCAGGCTCATTACATCCAACTCTATCAGGCCGTCTTCAAATACTCGTTCCAAGACACGTTCTCCTCTGAGGACGGAAGAACCAACCGATCAATGGGAGGAGATTCGAGCCCGGAGGGCAAGATCGACTACCCGAAATTCCGCTACCAGTTCCCGGCGTTCGAGGAAACGTTCAAGGACACAGCGCCCGACATCGTCTTGCTCGTCCTCTTCAACCTGATTTTTTTCGCCGCGGCCTATTATTCGTTCATCAGGTATGACGTGCGCTAAGAGCATGAATGTACATACACCTGTACATATAATAGGAAACACGAGAGGTACGGATCCATCCGAGTTCTCAGGTAAGAAAACCTGCCATTCCATAAAGAGGAGGTAATATGGCAAAACAGCAACCCATCTTGAAGGCTGACGACCTGTCAAAACGGTACGAGGACGGCGTCCTTGCGGTAGATCACCTGAACCTGAATATCTACCCGGGTGAAGTCTACTGCCTGCTCGGGGCCAACGGCGCGGGGAAGACGACGACGATCAACCTTTTCCTGAACTTCATCCCGCCGACGACCGGGACCTGCTACGTCAACGGTATCGACGTCACCAAGGACCCGCTCGAGGCCAAGAAGTACGTCTCCTTCGTCTCGGAGAACGTCATGCTCTACGGCAACTTCACGGCCCGCCAGAACCTCGACTTCTTCGCCAAACTCGGCGGCAAGACGAACCTGGCCAAGAACGACTACTATCAGGTCATGCGCCGGGTCTCGCTCCAGGAGAAAGCCTTCGAACAGCGGGTCAAGAACTTCTCTAAAGGCATGCGGCAGAAGCTCGGCATCTCGATCGCCGTCATCAAGGACGCGCCGGGCATCCTGCTCGACGAGCCGACCTCGGGCCTCGACCCGAAGGCGGCCGAGGAGTTCCTGGAAATCTTGAACGAGCTCAAGAAAGAGGGCAAGGCCATCCTGATGTCCACTCACGATATCTTCCGGGCCAAGGAGATCGGCGACCGCGTCGGGATCATGAAGGAAGGGCGGCTGGTCATGGAGCGGACCCGCGAGGAGCTCCAGTATGAGGACCTGGTCAAAATCTACATCGACTACATGAAGTCCGAGCCCCTGACGTTGTCCTGACGGACCGGCGTCGCCGACGCCCCTGTGCGCCTGCGCGCCACCGGTTCCAGGAGACAAACGCTATGTTGAAAACGATCATCAAGAAAGAGGTGCTGGAGACGATCTTCAGCTACCGGTTTCCGCTCTTCGCCATCATCTGCCTCCTCCTCATCCCGCTCGGGATGACCGTTAACCAGGCCAGCTACGCTAAAAGAGTCCGGGACTACAGCGAGCAGGTCCGGCTGGCCGACGAGGCGGCCGCGGCCATCAAAATTCAGGACGTCATGGCCGGAACCGTGGCCGTCAAGGGCTTCCGGCGGCCGGCGCCCCTCTCAGTCTTCACCCAGGGGTTCGAGAGCACGCTCCCCCGCTATTACGAATTCACCCAGGACGGCTTCAAGCCGGGGGAATCGGCGAGCGACGACGAATCGATCCTTTCGGTCCAGGGCAAGGTCGATTTCGTCTTCCTCGTCCAGATGGTCATCAGCCTGATCGCCCTGCTCTTCGCCTCGGACATGGTTTCGGGCGAGAAGGAGGCGGGGACGCTGCGGGCCATGCTCGCCAACAGCCTGCCGCGCGACACGCTCCTGGCCGGGAAGATCGGCGGCGGCTATCTGGCGCTGTGGGTCCCGTTCCTCGTCGCCTTCCTGCTGGGCACGGTCGTCCTCATGCTGGCCGCGTTGCCTCTCTTCGGCGGCGACGCGACGGCGCGCGTCCTGATCATCTTTCTCGCGACGTCCCTCTTCATCCTGACCTACTTCACGATCGGGATCGCGGTCTCGACGAGCGCGGCCAAGGCCCGGACCTCCCTCGTGGCCATCTTCATCGTCTGGGTGGCCTTCCAACTGATCATTCCCAAGCTCGGCGACATGGTCGCCCGCCTCGTCTATCCCGTCCGGACCGAAACCGCGGTCTCGCTCCAGAAATCCCTCCTCGTCCGGTCGCTCGACATCGAGACGGCCAAGGAGCTCGGCCGCCAGTTCGACCTCATTTTCGGTGCCGCGCCGAAGGGCGCCGTGGACGACGAAAAATCACCCGAGAGGAAAAAATGGGACCCGATCAGAGACGATATCCAGCTCCGGACCCGGGAGAGGAAGGGCCAGCAACTCGCGGCTATCGACGAAACCTACATCCAGGAGAGGCGGCGGCAAACGAACCTGGCCGTCAACCTTTCGCTCGTTTCGCCGAGTGCCGCCTTCGCCCGGTTCGTCGCGGACGTCTGCGGGACGGGAGAGCTTGAGCGGGCCAAGTACATCGAGGCGGTCCGGTCCCATCAGAAGGCCCTCGACAACGAGCTCTTCAGCAAGGTCAAACGGACGCTTATGATGCACGAGGGTGGGGGCATGTCGATGTCGTTCTCGGCCATGCCCGTGGACGCGTCAAAGCTCCCAAAATTCTCGATCGTTCCGGCCTCGATCGCGGAGACGTTCAAGGCAAACGTGCGGAGCCTCCTCTCGCTCCTCTTCTGGCTCATCGCCCCCTTCGCCTACGCGTACGTCCGGTTCATCAAATACGACGTGAGGTGACATCGAGTTTCGCGGATGTGAGGATCAGATGTTGAAAACGATCATCAAGCGGGAAATCCTCGAATACCTGAAATCCGCCAAGTTCCTCATCGGCCTCGGCATCACCCTGGCCCTGGCGGCCGGCAGCACGGTCATCAACGTCCAGGATTACAAGGGGCGCCTGCAGGATTACCAGGCCGCCGTGCAGGAACTGAAGAGCGACCGCTTCTACATCCATCTTTACCGGCCACCCCAGGTCCTCAGCACCCTCATTCAAGGGAAGGACCGGTCCCTCGGTAACAGTATTACCATCACATATATGGGTATCCCGCCTCGCACGTCGGGCTACATGGGCGAGGGAAGAAGCCAGCATCAACGACTTGTTTCGGGGTTCGCGGCCATCGATTTCGCTTTCATCGTCCGGGTCGTGCTGAGCCTGATGGTTATTTTTATCGCCTACAACGCCGTATCCGAGGAGAAAGCCTCGGGGACCCTGAAGCTGACCCTCTCGAACCGGGTGCCGAGGGACCAACTCCTGCTCGGCAAGTTCCTGGGCGGGTGGTTCGTCATCATGGGCTCGCTCGCCGTCTCCGCCCTCGTCTCCCTGATCATCGTGCTGTCCCATTCATTCGTCTCCTTCGCCTCCGGGGAATGGACCCGCCTCCTCGTCTTCATCGGCCTTTCGGCCCTCTACCTCACGGTTTTCTACGGGCTGAGTCTTTTCGTGTCGGTTCTCGTCGACAGGCCCTCCATTTCCCTGATGATCTTGCTCCAGGCGTGGGTCTTCCTGATCATCATCTATCCCAACCTGGGTATCATCGCCGCCGACAGCCTTTACAAGCTGCCGAGCGAGGAACAACTCATAAAACAACATGCTGCGGCTTTCCAACCCTACGCAGCGGAATATAAAAAGGTCATGGAGGCCTTTAGCCAGAGCGTGCGCAAAGGCGAGATGAACAAGGAGCTCGGCCTGCGCAGCGTGGAGCTCGACGCTTTGAACGCCGAGTTGATCCACCAGGCTGACGAAGAGTTGAGCCGTAAACTCACGGCGCAGACCAACTTGGCCCGGGCGATCTCGAGCCTTTCGCCTGCGGTATTGTTCGACCAGGCCGCCGAGCGGTATGCCCGGACAGGGATGGCCGAGTACGAGCGCTTCATGCGGGAGGTCTATCGCTGCTGGCAGCAGGATGTCGAAAGGTCCAAACTCATCTACACCGACCGCGAGGCCTATAAAAAGGCGCCGCCCATCGATTTCCGCCTTCCCGTTGAGTCGACGGCCGAGGCCTTTGCCGCGACCTGGCTCCAGTGGCTCCTCCTCGCCTTCTTCGGCCTAGCCTTTTTCGCCCTGGCGTATACGGCCTTCCTGAAGAAGGACGTGAGGTGACATCATGAGGACGATCATCCGCAAGGAGCTCCTGGATCACCTGAGAAGCGTTCAGTTCGCAGTCCTGCTCGCGGCGAGTCTCGTCCTGTTCGCGGTGAACGGGCTCGTCTTCGTCCGGCAATATCGCCAGCTCAATTCCGATTTCCGGCTCCATGTCGCGGAGGTAGAGCAACACCCGAGCACGACGATGACATCCCTCTTCAAATCACCGAGCCCGCTGCTGTTCGTGGCGGAGGGGGGAGAAAAAAACAGCCCGTCCAGTTATTACTTGAGCCCGAAACAGACTATCTCGGCCATGTCATCCGGCCCGCGCAACTTCAAAATGCCGGAGGTCCCTGATCTCGACTGGGCTTTCATCATCAAGATCGTCTTTAGCCTGTACGTGATCCTTCTCGGGTTCGAGGCCGTGTCCGGCGAAAAGGAGCGGGGCACGCTCCGTCTGATCCTTTCCAACCCGGTCGGCCGGCTGAGGCTCCTGACAGGGAAATACCTGGCCATCATTTTGAGCGCCGCCATCGCCCTGCTCGTCGGACTCCTCATCAGCCTCGTCGTGATCGCCGTCTTCCTTCCGGCGGTCTTGAGCCTGCCCAACTTGACGCGCATCGCCTTCCTTTTCGTCCTCGCCCTGGCCTACCTCTCCCTCTTCGCGTTCCTGGGCCTCTTTTTCTCCGCGCTCATCCTCCGTTCCTCACTCGTCCTCCTCGTCCTCTTGGCCTTTTGGATTTTCTTCGCGTTCTTCATCCCAGACACGTCGGGCATTATCGCCCAAAAATTCTCGAACGTTCCGAGCGAATACGAGATGGCCAAGCTCGTGGGGCCGACCATCCAGAAAGAAGTCTGGGACAGAATAAGTAAGCTTCAGAACAGAATCCAAAAAGGCGAATTGAAGACGGAAAAAGACGTCCGTGAAGAGGCTGACCTTGCCTACGAGGAAGGCCAGGACCATGTCCGGAAGCTCTATACCGATTATGACCATGCCATGCAGCAGAGGGCCGATTTGGCCCAGAAGATATCGCGTGCTTCGCCGGTGGCCCTGCTCCAATATTCTGCCGAGGACATCGCGGGAACCGGGCCTGCGGCCGACGCTAGGTTCCTCCAGGACGCTCGGAACTATTCCAGGGCATACGATGATTACATCCTGAAAAAAGTTGGGAAAGTCGTCGGGACATCTCCCTGGAGCTTTTCGACTAGCGCGACCCTGAACGGCAAGCATATCTTCCTCGAATCTCCCGCCCCGCTGGAATACGAAGGAGACAAGTCCGATTTCCCCAGGTTTTCCGAGACCAAGGCGACGCTCCTCGACGGCCTGGGGAGCGGTCTGTGGGACATCGCCGGCCTGCTCGTCTGGAACATCCTGCTGGCCGGGCTGGCGTTCTCGGCGTTCCTGAGGACGGACGTGAGGTAAGCGAGCAGGGGGACATCATGACCTGGACCATCGCCCGGAAAGAGATCCTTTCGAACCTCCTGAGCTATAAATTTTTCATCGTCCTTCTCCTCATCGTCCTGCTCATCGCCACCAGCCTCTTCATCATGCACCGGGACTACAGGCAGAGGATGGCCGACTACCAGGTCATCCGGCCCAAACCCGGCGAACGGATCGCGCTCGTCGCGCCCAACCCCCTGTCCATCTTCGCCAAAGGGCTCGACGACGCCATTACCCGCTCCTTCGAGATCAGCCCCGTCGGCATCGAGGTCCGGGCCGGCCAGTCCTCGGGCAACATCATCTACTCTTTTTTCCCGGCGCCCGACTTTCTCTATGTCGTCCGGGTCGTCCTGTCGCTCGTCGCCCTCCTTTTCGGCTTCGACCAGGTCAGCCGGGAACGCGAGCAGGGGACGCTGAAGCTCCTCCTGGGGAGTTCCATCTCCCGGGCCAGGGTCCTCGCCGGCAAGTGGATCGGGAACTTCCTGAGCCTGGCCGTCCCCTTCCTCCTGGTGACGCTCCTCGGCACCATGGTTCTTTTCCTCGACCCGGAGGGCCGTCTCTCTACGGGCCAGTTCGCGCGGTTGGCGCTCATCCTGGCCCTTTCTCTTCTCTACCTGGGCTTTTTCCTGAGTCTTGGTATGCTTGTCTCGGCCCTGACCCGGCGCGCGGCGACCTCGATCATCGTCCTCCTCTTCATCTGGGCCCTTTTCGTTTTCATCATCCCCAACCTGGGCACGCTGTTGGCGCGCCAGTTCGTCAGGGTCCCGTCGGTCCGGGCCCTGAGCGAAAAGCGGCAGCAGACCTGGACGCGGGAGGTCCTCCTCAGCATCAAGGACCAGAGCTGGCAGACCCATTTGCGAACGATCAGCGACGAAAACGACAAACTGGCGCAGGACTACCGCTTGAAGTTCGAGCGCCTCGTGCGTCTTTCCCGGGACATCAACCGCGTCTCCCCGTCGGCGAGCTTCCTCGACGCCGCGAGCGAGATCGCCGGCACGGGGATCGGCGAGGAGAGCCGTCTCAAGGAGGAGATCGTCCGTTATAAGGACTCGATCATCGACCAGATCATCGCCAACGAGAGCTCCGGGGAGCGGGACGCGCAGTATGCCGCGTTCACGTACAGGCCGAGGCCGCTCGCCGAGGTCTTCTCCGCTGGGGCTCTCTTCGATACGGTCTGGCTCGTTTTCTTCAACATCCTCTCATTCGCCCTGGCCTATGTCGCGTTCGTCCATTACGACGTGAGGTAAAGCCATGCTGAAGACGCTCATCACCAAGGAGATCCGGACGAACATCCTGTCCTTCAGGTTCCTCGCGAGCTTCGTCATCCTCTTCGTCGTCGTCGCCGTCACGGCCGTCGTCCTGGCCGGCAACTACACGCGGAAACTCGACGAGTATTCCCAGCGCCAGGCGGAGATCGGGAGTTACCTCAGGAACTACGCCCACTTCAACCGGATCGGCAATATCCTCCAGGCGACGCAGCCGCCCATCCCCTTCCAGGCCCTCGTCCGGGGCCTGACGTCCGACATCAACATGGAGGAGTTCGACGACGACCCCCTGCCGGTCATGTTCCCGCTCATCGACCTGACTTTCATCGTCACCATCCTCGCGAGCCTCATCGCCCTGATCCTGTCCTACGACGCCGTTTGCGGCGAGAAGGAGGACGGGACGCTGAAACTGATGCTCTCGAACGGCCTGCCGCGGTCGAAGATCGTCCTGGCCAAGTTCGCCGGCGGAGTTCTGACGCTCATCGGGCCTTTCCTCGTGTCGATCGCGGCCGGGATGCTCATCATCCTCCTCCACCCGCGCGTCAACTGGACGGGCGCGGACTGGGGCGCCCTCGGGCTGATCGTCGCCGGGGCGGTCCTCTACATCTCCGTCTTCTATCTCATCGGCATCCTCATCTCGTCGGTCCACAGGACCAGCGCATCGTCGATCATGACCTCGCTCTTTGTCTGGGTCCTCCTCATCCTCGTCGTCCCTAACCTGAGCCCTTATGTCTCGTCGTTCCTCGCGCCGGCGCCTTCGCGGATCAAGGTCGCGCGGGAAGTGAGCCGGTTAACGGACGTCGATCGGGACGACCTCGGGCGAAAGCTCATGGCCGAGTACAGGGGCGAGGTCCTCAAGCAGTACCCGGTGCTCGCCGAGCGGCGGTCGGAAGCCGAGGTCAAGAAGCGCGTCGCAGAGGATTCTGAATACCGGAAGGCGTATGAGGCGAACCGGGCGGCGGTCGAAAGGGCCTGGGCCGAGGCCAATCGGACTCAGAACGGCAAAGCCGAAGTGCTGAATCAGGACCTCCGGCAGAAGGAAGAGGCGCAGACGGACCTGGCCCGCTCGATCTCCATGATCTCGCCGCTCGCCGACTTCAGCTATTTCGCTACGGACCTGTCCTCGACCGGGACGGAGAACATGGCCCATTTCGGACGGCTAGCCCAGGCCTGGGGCCAGGCTTTCTACCGCGATTACCAGAATAAAAAAATCGCAGAGCTGAAGGCCAAGGACCCGACCGCCGACGCGTGGAACACGGCCATCGATATGACCGACTCACCCCGGTTCCGCTATGTCGAGGAGGGACTGGGGGGCAGGGTCAGGGCCGCGTTGCCGCCGTTCGCGGCCCTGCTGGGCTACTGCGTGGTGCTCTTCGCCGCGGCCTACGTGGCGTTCATTCGCTACGACGTGAGGTGATCCTAATTCGGTGACATACAACTAATTACCGAAATAGGATACGATTTCCCCCCCCCACGGGGTTGCTTTTTCACGAACTTTAAGCAGTTCTTGGGTTTTTAAGTCGAAAGGGGTGGCCGTCGGCTCTCCGTTCAGTAATTCGGTAATTAGTTGTATGTCACCGAAATAGAGGCGTTTTTCCGCTCCTCCAGGATCCGCTCGTACTCCAGAGGATGGAGGGTCCGGAGCTCCCGGCCCGTGATCTTCCCGTTGAGCCAGATCTTGCTCATGGGGAAGGCCTTGGGATTGAGGTGGACGTTGTACATGTGCCAGATGATGATCGCCAGGAAGGCCAGGATGGCCTCGTAGCTGTGGACGATGATGAAGATGTTGTGGACCCAGAGCGGGAAAAGCCGGAGGGAGAGATCGACCTTCCACATGAAAAACCCGCTGACGATCATGACCGCCGACCCCCAGGCAACGGCCCAGCACTCGAATTTCTCGACGAAGTTGTATCGGTCGTAGCGGGGCGCTTCCTTGAACAGCCAGTAGGGATGGCGGGCGAAGAACTTCTTCCCGATCCCGAGCCGCAGGAGAAGCCGCGTGATCCCCAAGTTGTAAAAGAGTTGCTCGAAGGCGTCGCGGAAGTCCCCGGGACGGGGGATCAGGGCCTTGAAATTCGCCCGTCCCCGAGCCGTGAACGCCGTATAAATGGCCTGCCAGACGAGGGTCGCGGCCAGGACGACCGCGGCCACCCGGTGCAGAACGCCCCTGACGGCGAAGGCCCGGCCGGCCGGGAAGATCCACTTGAAGAATTTGAATTCATAAAAGAAGACGGGCAGGCCCGTGGCCATCAGGGTGATGACGGTCAGGATGAGAAGGTAGTGCTGGATGCGCTCGGCCGGGTTCATCCGAACGAAGATCTCGTCGTCGCGAATGAGATCCCGGTTATTCATGGGTCTTCCTCCGGACCGCCCTCCGGAAGAGGTCGGCGGAGATGAACAGCAGGAACCCCCCGACGATCGCGGAGATCATGACGAAATAAACCGTCTTCACAATGGCGGGAAGCCTGTCCTGGATGCTGGCGTCCGCCGCCCCCGGGACATTGTGGATCTTCCCTTCCGCGACGTGCCTGGTCGCGCCCGGATGGCACCGGCCGCAGGTTTTGGGAAGGTTGGCCGGGTAAATCGAGGACTCAGGGTCCGCCGCGCCGCGGATGTCGTGGGTCCCGTGGCAGTCCTTGCAGCCCACGGCCGGGCCGCCCTTCTCCGCGGCGGCCCCTCCATGGACGCCCGTTTTGAGGACCCGGGCTTCCTCTTCGTGGCAGCCGGCGCAGCTCACGCTCTTGAGATTTTGCGGATGAGGAAAATCCTTGGCCGTCCTGAGGTCGGCGTGGCAGTCGACGCAGGAGATCTTCGCCTGGCCGTGGACCGAGGCCCGGAATTTCTCCGGGTCCACCGCCACGGACGTCCTAGCGCCGGACTTCAGCCGCGGGTCGGAATGGCAGCCGAGACAATCTTCGTCGGTGACGACGCCCCCGCCGGCCGGACGGGCGCAAATGGAGAGGAGCACAACGAGGGCGAGCGGAAGAACGGTTCGGCCGGCTTTCATCAGGTCCTGGCCGGACGGCGGGGATCGATTCTGGACATCGCGTGGGAGGCCGGCAGAGACCTATCCTTTCGGGGTTGAATGCCTGATCTTCCCCCAGGCAGCGTCGAAATCGAAAACCGTGCCGTGGGCGCTCTCGTGACACTTCAGGCACAGGGCCTTGATCTTGCCGGGGGTGCCGTAAAGGAGGAGGCCGTTCTTGGCCGCCGCGTCCCTGTTCTTCATGAGGCTGAGCTTCTTGTATTCGCTCCCCGGGCCGTGACAGGCTTCGCAGGAGACGCCCTCGGCCTTGAGTTCCGGGGCCTTGGCGCAGAGCGGGGCGTGGCACTTCAGGCAGGCGGGGCTTTCGGCGGGCGGTGTGGCGACCCCGGCGTCTATCGCCATCCCGGCGGCCTCAGGCTTGCTCAGGGCGTCGAAGGATTTGGAGTGCTTGCTCTCCTCCCAGATCGGGTACTGCCGGCCCTGCCGTTCCGTCCTGTGGCAGACCTGGCATTTCTGGGCCCCGACATAGGAGAATTCCTGGGCCGGGGCCGGGCTGACGAGAAGACCGCAAACGGCGAGAGCGGTCAAGGCCAAAGCTTTTTTCATGACGTCTCCTCTTCCGCAGCTGGCGCCATCCATTCTAAAAAACGGGCGGAGTTTTGTCAATTTCAGCGGGGGTAGGCGTCGAGGTCGAGGTCCGGCGAGGCGTCCGGGCGGCGGGCGAATTTCCTGAGGGCCACGGCGGCGACCATGGCGGCGTTATCGGTGCAGAGCTTCGGTGAGGGGATAAAAGCAGCCAGGTCCGCTTCCCGGGCAAATTCCTGGAACCGGGTCCGGAGACGCGTGTTCCGGGCGACGCCGCCGCAGAGGATAAGCGAGCGCGGCCGCGTCTCGTCGACGGCCTGACGGACGTTCTCCAGGAGCGACCGGGCCACGATCTCCTCGAAGCTCGCCAGGAAATCGGCCAGCGCCGGGCCGTCCTTCGAGATCCCGTTTTCCCGGATGTGCCTGAGGGCGGCGGTCTTGAGGCCGCTGAAGCTGAAATCGAGGCTCCGGTCCTTGGTCCGGGGGACGGCGAAGGGGAATTTTTTCGGGTCGCCGCCGCGGGCCAGCCGCTCGATGACCGGGCCGCCCGGATATCCGAGGCCGAGGAATTTGGCCACCTTGTCCAGCGCTTCGCCGGCCGCGTCGTCGCGGGTCCGGCCCAGGACCGCTGAGGAGAGAGGCCCGTCCATAAAATAAAGGGACGTGTGGCCGCCGGAGACGAGAAGGCCGAGGGCCGGGAACGGGATCCCGGGATTCTCTAGGAAGGCCGCCTCAAGATGCGCGGCGAGGTGGTCGACGCCGACCAGGGGCTTCTTGAAATAATAGGCGAGGCTCTTGGCGAAGGACAGGCCGACAAGGAGCGAGCCGATGAGGCCGGGGCCCTGGGTCACGGCGTAGAGGTCGATCGCATCGAGCCGGACTCCGGCCCGCGACAGGCTCTCGCCGACGACGCCGTCGATCGTCCTGATGTGCTGGCGGGAGGCAAGCTCGGGAACGACCCCACCGTACGGAGCGTGGATCTCGTCCTGGGAGAGGACGATATTGCTCAGGATATCCGGCGCCTCCGAAGAAGGGGGACACGCACCTTCTGTACATGTTCCCGGGCTCACGGAGCCACGGAGAACGGCTGCCGACGTCTCGTCACAGGATGTTTCGATGCCCAGGACAAACATTGGAAAACCAGCCTCTGCCCTATCATACCAAATCGTGAGGCCCCAATCGACTTCGAAGAGGACAGGGAAAAAAGCGGCGCGGACCCCGGGAGTCGCGCCCACCCTCGGGCATTAAGTCCTTGTTTTGAGGCCCAAAAAAGCGGACTTAAGGCCGAAAATAGGCCTTTATTTTTGTTTTATTAATTTATTATCAATAAGTTACTGAGGCCCGACCCCATCTTAACCGACGCCATCTTAACTGAATCTTGACAGAATTTTGACGATCCGTTGACAACTCGTCGCGGAAATTCCACCATTATGACCCCGGAAATCACAGGCCGGAGGGCACCGTGAAAAAGACAATCATCGCGATCGTTGTCTAGGGACTGATTCTAGGGGGGGCCGTCCCCCTCCTCCAAGCTAAAGAAAAGCCTATCAGCGTCTTTTTTAATTTTGGCGGCGTTTGGAACGTGTGGATCTTTCCGCAATACATGACTCTCGGACTTCAAGTTGATGTGCATCTCGGCAAGCTCCTGATGTTATCCCCCGAGTTCAATGTCTGGTCGGAGGGCTTTCGTTTCGACAGTATTTACCTGGCGCCCGGGGCCGTGCTCAACTTCACATTCGGCCGTTTTTTCGCTGGCGGAGGTTTCACGGCCATGAGATATGATTCGAAATGGGTTAATGACGAGAGATGGGAGACCCGATTCAAGTTCAATATCGGCTACAGGACACGGCATTTCAAACTGATCGCGGCCGCTGTGCCTGCCTCCGGCTATTTCTACGGAGTGATAACTGCGGGTCTTGGATTCTAGGTGAGGGCGGAGGCGAGAAGAAAAGGTTCCCGGAGTCCCGGCCTAAGCTCAGGCGAATTTATAGGGCTGGCGAAAGAGGCCGCGCTCGGTGATGATGCCCGTGATGTATTGCGCGGGAGTGACGTCGAAAGCGGGGTTACGGACCTCGACACCGGGGACGGTGATCAGCCGCCCGCCGACCTCGCGGACCTCTTCGGGCTTCCGCTCCTCGATCGGGATCCCGCTCCCGTCCTCGAGCGCCGTGTCGATCGTGCTCATGGGGGCGGCGACGTAGAACGGCACCCCGTTCTCTTTCGCCAGCACGGCCACGCTGTACGTCCCGATCTTGTTGGCCGTGTCGCCGTTCCGCGCGATCCGGTCCGCGCCGACGATGACCAGCGAGATCTCTCCTTTCCGCATGAGCCACCCGGCCATATTGTCCGTGATTAAAACGACGGGGATCCCGTCCCTGGCGAGCTCCCAGACGGTCAGCCGCGCCCCCTGAAGGAAAGGCCGGGTCTCGTCGGCGAACACCCGGATCTTTTTCCCCTGTTCGGCCGCGGCCCGGACGACGCCGAGCGCCGTGCCGTAAGCCGCCGTGGCCAGCGCCCCCGCGTTGCAGTGGGTTAGGACCGCCACGCCGTCGCCGATGAGGTCGCGGCCATGGACACCGATCATCCGGTTCGTTTCGGCGTCTTCGCGCTCGATCGCCTGGGCCTCGGCCAAGAGGGCTTTCTGGATGGTCCGGAGCCCCAGGCCACGGTTCGTTCCGTAGGCCGCCCGCATCCTCTCCAGGGACCAGAACAGGTTCCGGGCCGTGGGCCGCGTCCGCTCAAGCCTCCGGTAGATCCTGTCGAAATCCCGCTCGAGGGATCGTCCGGTGTCAGCCCGCACGGACATGAGCCCGAGAGCGAGGCCGTAGGCCGCCGCAATGCCGATGGCCGGCGCCCCCCTGATGACCATCTTCTCGATGGCCTGTGCCACCTGGATGTACGTCCGGCAGCGAACATAAATCTCCTGGGCCGGGAGCTTTCTCTGGTCGATCATGATCACGGAGCGGTTTCGCCAGGCGATGGTCGGCAGCATGCGTTACTTCCTGGGGTGATCCTGTTTCCAGCCCGGAGTCCGGGCGTCCTTCCAGCCCCACTTCTTCAACCAGGCGGCATGGGCGGCAACGAAAGCCTCGCTTTCGGCCGGCGGAAGTGAGCCGGTCAGCTTGTCGTAGCAGAAAATGACTTGGTTGTCGTTGTCGCGCAGGGCTTTTTCGGAGGGGAGGCCGAGCTCGCGGGCCATGACGGCCTCTTCGTAGCTCCGCCGGTAGTCGGCCCGGTGGCTCTCGACCTGGGAGTGGAAATAGTGGTAGAAGCCGCAGGCGAAATCCCCGGCCTCGAGTTTCTCGATCGTCCTGACCGCGTCGGCGAGGGCCCGGCTCCTTTCTCTTTCGCTGAGCTGGAGCGCCCGGGCCAAGGTCAGGTCGGCGTATCTTTGGGCCGCGGCGAGCCGGACGGGCTTGAACGCAGATTTGCTCAGGAGATTTTCATAAGCGCGGAGGGCTGGCTCCTTGAGCCCAAGCTCCTCGAACGAGATGGCCAGACCGAGGAGCGAGGCGTCCGAGGCCCAAGCCTCTCCCGTCTCGAACCCCAGGCCGGAGGCCTTGATGAAACTCGCCTCCGCGTCCCGCCAGAGCCCGAGGCTTGCCTCGGCCATCCCCTTGAGCATGTACGCCTGGCCCGACGGGTTCCTCCGGGCTTCCATCCCGGCCTCGGCCAGGGCGCGCTTGTAAGCGGCGACTGCCGGCTCCGTCTGATAGAGCCGGGAAAACTCCTGGGCTTCCGTGTAGGCGGTCTTGGCGTTCCGGAGATGGGTCGCGCAGGCCGCGCAGAGGACAAGGGCCAGGGCCGAGACGGCTAGGAAGCCAGGTCTTCGCGTCCGCACGTTCGTCATCATCTGCTTTTCGCGCTCTTGGCCGCCTTCTTCTTGACGGCCCGGATGACCGCGTTCTGGACCTCCTCGTCCTTGAGAAGATGGATGCCGAGAGCAGCGAGTTCCGCCCCGAGGTTCTCCAGGGCCGCCCAGAAATGGGTGCTCTCCTCGGCGGACCTGATGTCTTCCCTGGCCTTGGTTGCCCGCGATTCGAACTCGGCCGCGATCTTCCGGTAATCGCTGGCAGCGAGCTCTTTCTTGAAGAGCGCCTTGAGGAAGGCGTCCTCGAGGCCGCAGACCGGATAGAGGGCGGGGAAGGCCGCGCGCAGGGCCTTCATGTCCCGGGCCGAGACCTCGTCCGCGTAGGCCCGGCCGAGCGCTTCGTGGCTCCGGAAGAAATGGAGGATGAACTCGTCCGGCTTCGTCCGGACCTCCTCGGGGTCGAGCCAGACCTGCCAGGAGAAAATCCTCTCCCGGTAGTCGAAGACGCGGCGCACGGCCCAGACGCAGGCGGAATAGAGGATGGGGAAAAAGAGATAGGTCTTGACCGGCAGGAATTCGTTGAGGATCTCCACCCCGCGGGCCAGGGCGCTCTCGATGTCCTTCTTGCTCATGCCCCTCGTCCCTTTTCTACCGCACTTCTGAGAATTAATCAATAAGCGGAGGGAATCTCCCGAGCAGAACCTCAGGGAATCGCGGAGGCCGTCTCCGAAAGCTTATTTTACCTCGAGGATGGCCAGGAAGGCCTCCTGGGGGATGTCGACTTTTCCGACCCGGCGCATCCGCTTCTTCCCGGCCTTCTGCTTCTCGAGGACCTTCATCTTCCGGGTGTAGTCCCCGCCGTAGAGCTTGGCCAGGACGTCCTTGCGGAAGGCCTTGACGGTCTCCCGGGCGATGATCCGGTTCCCGATCGCGGCCTGGAGGGCGACCTCGTACTGCTGGCGCGGGATGAATTTCCTCATCCGCTCGACCAGGGCCCGGCCCACGGTATAGGCCCGGTCCTTATGGACGATGAGCGACAGGGCGTCCACCTCTTCGCCGTTGATCAGGATGTCGAGCTTGACCAGGGGCTCCTCCCGGTATCCCTTGAATTCGTAGTCCATGGAGGCGTAGCCCTGGGTGGCGGACTTGAGCTGGTTGTAGAAATCGAAGACGACCTCGTTCAGAGGGAGCTCGTAAGCGAGGAGGACGCGCTGGGTGGTGATGTATTCGAGCCTTTTCTGGACGCCCCGGCGGTTCTGGAGGAGGTCCAGGGCCGCGCCCAGGTACCGGTCCGGGGTCAGGACCATGGCCTCGATGATCGGCTCCTCGATCTTGAGGATCTTGGACGCTTCGGGGAGCTGCGACGGATTGTGGATCTCCTGGACGTCCCCCGCGGTCGTCGTCACCCGGTAGCCGACGCTCGGGGCCGTCGTGATCAGGCTGAGGTTGAATTCCCGCTCCAGGCGCTCCTGGACGATCTCCCGGTGGAGGAGGCCCAGGAAGCCGGCCCGGAAGCCGAGCCCCAGGGCGGGCGAGTTCTCCGGCTCGTAATGGAACGAGGCGTCGTTGAGCCTCAGCTTCTCCAGGGCGTCCCGCAGGTCCTCGATGCGGCTGTCGCCGGCCGGGAACATCCCGCAGAAGACCATGGGCTTGGACTCCTTGAAGCCGGCGAGCGGCCTTTCCGCCGGCCGGTTCCTCAGGGTGATCGTGTCGCCGATCCGGGCGCTCCGGAGCTTCTTGATCCCGGCGATGACGTAGCCGACCTCGCCCGTCCGGAGCCGGTCGGACTTGACGGGCTTGGGCGTGAGGTAGCCGACCTCCTCGACCTCGTGTTCGGCGCCCGAGGCCATCAGGACGACCTTGTCCCCGGTCCTGATCTCTCCGTCCACGACCCGGACGAGGACGACGACGCCGCGGAACGAGTCGAACCAGGAGTCGAAGAGGAGCGCCTTGAGCGGACCGCCGGGGTCGCCCTTGGGCGGCGGGATGCGCCTGACGATGGCTTCGAAGACGTCCTCGACGCCCGTCCCTTTCTTGGCGCTCACCGGCAGGGCTTCGGCGCCGCTGATCCCGATGATGCGCTCCATCTGCTCGACCGTCTGAAGGAAGTCCGACTGGGGAAGGTCCATCTTGTTGACGACCGGGATGAGGACCAGGTCGTTCTGAAGGGCCAGGTAGGCGTTAGCCAGGGTCTGGGCCTCGACTCCCTGGGAGGCATCGATGACAAGGAGCGCCCCCTCGCAGGCGGCCAGGCTCCGTGAGACCTCGTAGGAGAAGTCCACGTGGCCGGGGGTGTCGATCAGGTTCAGGATGTACTCCTCGCCCGAGGGGCTCTTGTAGACGAGCCGGACCGTCTGGGCCTTGATCGTGATCCCGCGCTCCCGCTCGAGGTCCATCGTGTCGAGGACCTGCTCCTTGAGCTCCCGGGCCGAGAGGGCGCCGGTCATTTCGATGAACCGGTCGGCCAGGGTGGACTTGCCGTGGTCCACGTGGGCGATGATAGAGAAGTTCCTGATCTCGTTCATGGAAACACTTATAATCGCAGAATTCCCCCGGCCCGTCAAACGCCTCCTTCGATTGACATTTCCAGGGCGGGCGAGTATCTTTGAGGGGAGTATTTGTGTTTCGAAACGGGCGTCCATCGAGAACAAGACCTCAAGGAGGTTCACATGCTAGGATCCATCGGGCCGACCGAACTGATACTGATTCTCTTGATCGTGCTCATCCTCTTCGGCGGCAAGAAACTGGGCAATCTCGGCAAGTCTCTCGGAGAGGGCATCAAGAATTTCAAGGATTCCATAAACGAAGGCAAGGAAGCCAAAAAGGATGATACTCCCAAGAATCCCCAGCCCCCCGCGAATTGATCCGGCCCCGCCGCTGACGACCGGAAGCTTTTCCCCGCCCGGATAACACCATGCCCGCAAAAAAAGCCTCCTATTATGCGGGCTTCGACCTCGGCGGCACCCAGCTCAAGTATGGAGCCATCGACGCCGACGGCCGTCTCGTCCTCAAAGGGAAGATCCCGAGCCCCGGCTCCATGGAGGATCTCCTGGCGGCCATCGAAGGGATCTGGGGACGGCTCAAGGCCGACGGCCCCGGCCGGATCCGGGCCTGCGGCTTCGGCTTCGCCGGGTTCTTCAGCCTGAGGGACCAGAAGATCCTCCATTCTCCCAACTATCCGAGCCTCAACAATTTCGATCTCGTCCCCGCCCTCAGGAAGTTCATCGACGTCCCGTTCTGGATCGACAACGATGCCAACATGGCCGCCTACGGGGAATACAGGCACGGCGCCGGCCGGGGAATGCAGAGCCTTGTCCTCCTCACGGTCGGGACCGGGATCGGCTCCGGGATCATCCTCGACGGCGAGCTCTGGCAGGGGAAGTGCGGCTTCGCCGGGGAGCTCGGCCACATCACGGTGAACCCGGAAGGCGACCTCTGCAACTGCGGCAACCGGGGCTGCCTGGAGACGGAAGCGTCGGCCCCCAAAATTGTCAAGAATTACCAGGCCTTGGCCGGGAGTCGCGGCCCGGTGACCTCGCGTGATATTTATCTCCTGGCCAAGAAGGGAGACCAAGCGGCCCTTAAAAGCTTCGCCCGCTGCGCGTATTATCTCGGGATCGGGCTGGGAATCGTCATCAATTTCCTCAACCCCGAGAAGATCCTCATCGGGGGCGGGGTCATCTCGGCCGGGAAATATCTGCTGCGGCCGGCCATCGAGGAGGCCCGGCGGAGGTCCCATCGCGTTTCATTCGCCTGCTGCCATATCGAGAAAGCTTCCCTGGGCAACGACGCGGGCCTGATCGGCGCCGCCGCCTGGGCCCGGGCCCGCGGCGCGGCATGAGGGCCGGACGCCCGCCGGGGCGGGGCTCTCCAGGCGAAAATGTAACAATCCTCCTCCTCCCGGAGTTGAAATATTTTGACAACTCGCGGCGAAAAAACTATAAATTGAGGCGGAGAAGTTGACAAAGGAGACCGCTTTGACCAGGAAAATATCCGTCGCTATCGCAGTCGCTCTGGCAGCGATCCTCCTCGTCCTGCCGTCCCAGGCCGGCCGCCGGTCGGGCACGCTCCGGGGAAAGATCATCGATCCTCAGGGCTTCCCCCTGTCCGGGGCCCACGTTTACGTGTCCTCCCCTTCCCTCGTCGGCGTCTATGACTTCATCACCTCCGATTCCGGTCATTACGGCCTCCTCGAGCTTTCCCCCGGGACCTACAGGATCCTGGTCGAAATGCCCGGGTACAAGACGGTCACTATCGAGGGCATCCTTCTCGCGCCCGGCGCGACCGTCATGAAGGACTTCCGAATGGAGCCCTCCGAGATCGAGGAGGAGAAGGTCAGCCGTGAGCCCCCGGCCGGTCTCGACAAGGGGACGCCGCGGCTGGCGGCCTTCCTGGACAAGGACCTCCTCACCCGCATCCCCTTGCCTCGTGATTTTTCGGCCGTCCTGGGGCTCTTCCCGGGCCTGGTTCATGAAAACGTCGACCCCGCCGCCTATTTCTCCGTCCACGGGGCCCCGGACACAGCCAATATGTTCGAGGATGACGCCGTCAACGTGACGGACCCGGTCTCCCGGACCTCCCTCGCCCGGATCAACGTGGACGTCATCGACCAGGTCGTCATTGAAACGGCGGCCCTGCCGGCCGACCGCGGGGCGACCCAGGGGGCTTACATCAACGTTGTTCGCAAGTCCGGCGGGAACACTTTCGACGGAGGCCTTTCCTTCACGTTCACCGGCTGGGACCTCACGAAATCGCTCTGGGCCGGCAAGGACCTCGACCTCACGAGCGTGGCCGCGCCCGTCGCCGATACGACCAATCTGGACCTGTCCCTGACCGAAGGGGGGCCCGTGATCCAGGACATCGGCTGGTTCTTCACCAATCTTCGCTTCAAGTCCAGATCGCTCGCAGGCCCGGCCGCGACCTGGAAGGACCCCCTCGGCTACACCCATTTTCCCTACGAATGGAGCGACACGAACCTCTCCTGGACCTTTAAGCTTTCGGCCCACGTCACCCCGAAGTTCAAGGGGATGCTCGAAGCGGACTTCTCCTCGGTCCACCAGCCCAAGTATGAGTCCGACATCGCCTGGAACAGGCCCGCCGACTCCACCCGGAGCCTCTCCAGCCAGCCCTCGTTCATGGCGAGGGCGGGACTGGTCTACACGATGGACCAGAGGATGACCGTCGACCTTTCCCTCGGATACATGAACAGGCAGCAGTCCATCCTCCTGAACCCGGCCACGGCCGACAGCCCGGAATATTTCGACAGCGGGACCGGATACACCTGGGGAAGCGGGTCTTATAATGACCATGAGAAGCGGAAGCGCCTCGGGGCCCGCGCGGCCATCACCCGGCTGGTGGACAATGCTCTCGGCTCGAGCCACGAGCTCGCGGCCGGCGTCGATTACGAAAGCTCGACCGGCCAGTCCTCGGTGTGGAAAGCCGATAACCTGATCATGAATTATTTCAACGGCAGCCCTTATGCCTTCGGCCAAACCGTGTCCCCGGCCTCCGGAAACTCGGTCGGAACGGGCTGGGTCGCCTTCTCGGTCATTCCGGCGGCTCAAGGAGACCTGGCGACCTCCAGGCAGCTCACGCATCTCGGCTTTTTCGCCCAGGACACGATGAACTTCGGCAGCCGCGTCGTCCTCTCCCTCGGCCTCCGCTTCGACCGGTCGGACACCCAATTCCTCTCGTTATACAAGGGCGCGGTCGGGAACGCCGTCGCCATCGCCCTCGGAACGGACCTCATCGAGCCCGTTTACGGGTTCAGCCCGTTCGGTGCGCTCAGTTTTTCCGAGTGGGACAACGTGATCACCTGGAATTCTCTGTCCCCGCGCGTCGGCCTGAGCTTCGACCTCTTCGGCACGGGAAAGACCCTTCTCAAAGGCTCCTTCTCGAGGCTTCCCGAAGAGCTCGGCCTGGGCTATTCCGTGAACCTCGACCCCGTCCCCATCACGAGGGTCCACAATTTCACCTGGTACGACGAGAACGGTGACGGCTTGGTGGACACGGACGATTCCTATATCATGTTTCCCGAGAACTACGGCATTTACAACGCCTACAAGGCCAGGGTAGATCCCGGCCTCTCGGCTCCCATGATGAACGAATGGACCGCGGGCTTCGAGCACGAGCTCACCCGCGATTTTTCGCTCGCTGCCCGCTACATCTCCCGCTCCGAGAAGGGCGTCATCGCCGATGTTATGTACGACCCCAACACCGGGACACCCTGGTACTCTGCCCAGGGCTCTCCGGAGGGCTGGTGGGTCCCCTTCACGACCACGGTGCCGGCGGCGGGCTCTTACCCCGATACGAGCGTGACCGTGTATCTCCGCTCGGCCTCGGCCCCCGCCGGGGCCGACAGGATCCAGAAGGTCCCCGAGCTCAACCGGAAATACGGGGGCCTCGAGTTTTCCTTCCGTAAACGGATGTCCCATAACTGGCAGCTCTACGGGTCGGTCGTCTGGAGCCGGTCGACCGGGACGGCCGGGCCGGCCTCGCTCCTCAGCGCGGGGATATCCACGCCCCTCCTGACCCCAAATTCCTTCGTCAACGTCACGTCGGACTCGAGGACCAGTTACGACCAGCCCCTGGCCATCCGGCTGATGGGGACGTTGCGCTTCAAGTACGACATCTACCTCAGCGCCTACTACAGGTTCACGAGCGGCATGCCCTGGGCCCGGACGGTCACCATCGTCCCGCCCGCCGAATGGGCCGCGGAGCACAACGCGGACACGACGCCGGTGACCGTGTTCCTGGAAAGCCCCGGGACCCGGCGCCGCAGCACCTGGCAGACGACCGACTTCCGGCTGGAGAAAGAGTTCCTGCGCGGCGGGAAGGCGCGCTGGTCGATTTACCTCGACATCCTGAACCTGCTCGGCAACAAGTACAAGGTCGTGGATTACAACGATGGTTACTGGTACCCGGACGGAGAAGGGGCGAGCCCAGGGACGCACCTCCTGAGCGGCACCTACGGCAAGGCCATCGCCCTGAGCGGGACGCGGACCGCCGTGTTCAGCGTCCGCCTAGGGTTCTAGCCGGAGGTCGAGGACCTTCTTCAGCTCTTCGTCGCCCGCACGGCTCCTGACCGAAACCTGCAGGGTGAGCCTCTGGCCCCGGATCCGGCCGGAGTCTTTGTCCAGGATAAGGGGGATCTCCACACGGTAGCTCTTGCCGCTCTTCGCCTTGAGCTCGTCCTCGCTGAGGTCCAGGGCGTACGGACCCTGGCGCGCCCAAACGGGGTGACCTGATCCGTCCCGGACCTCGACCCGGACGTCGAGGACGGTCTTCAGCCGCGCCTCCTTGAAGTCGAGCCAGAGCCCCGCGTAGGGGACGTCGATGACGATCCGTCCTTCGGAAGCGGGATCTTTAGTCCGGTCCGTGACGAATCTCACGCTGTAATCGAAGAACTTCTTGTCCTGTTCGAAGGTCTTCTGGAAACGGCCCTGGGCGACGTTGAGGGCCTGGAGGTGCTCGAGATCGATGGCTGTGAGGATGAATTGGCCCTGGCAGTGCTCGTCGATGAAGATCACGGGGAAGGCCCCATAATACCAGACTTCCCGGCAATAGCCCGACCCGTCCATGGGGTACGTCAGGCGCTCCGAGGGGGGGCCGAAAAGGATGAAGATCCGCCCCCGGTCCGTGAGGTACCCGAGCCTCCCCTCACCCCGGAAAAGATTTTCGGCGCTCCGGACCCGGCTGTCATACTCCGCCTTGAAAGCGTTCGTCTCGGAGTCGGGGTCCGGGTTCCGCCGCTCCCAGAAATCGTTGATGAACTGGTCCTTTTCGGAGTCGGGGAGCTCGAGGAAAATCTTGCGCTCCTCGGGGGTCATGATGTACTGGACCTTGGACAAAAAATCGGCGTAGGTCGGGCTGAGGCGGCGCTCCAGGCGGTAGAGCCGGCAGGCGGAGGCCGCGGCCAGGAGAAGGAGAAGAGTCCAGACGACCGTCCGGGCCCGGATTTTTCCCCGTCCGTCCGGGATTTCCGGGGGGACCGTCGTCACGATCATCAATCTCCTCCCGCCCATTAAAGTAGTCTCACGGGAACGATAAATCAAGGCCGGGGACGCCCTTCAACCGGCGGCGAGGATCTTCTTGACGCTCTCGTGCTCGGCCGGCGAGGAATTCCCCTTGAGGTAGGCGAAGGCGATCTTGTTGTGAAGAAGGGGGTCGGTCGCGTCCGTCATGACGCCCCGGCAGAGCAGTGTCTCCCATTCCTCGGTCCCCGGGATCGGCGAGAAGAAAGCGACCCGGGGGGTCGCGCCGAGACCGCGGACGTAGCGGATGCTTTCCTCGACGCTCGCGGCGCCTTGGCCGGGAAGCCCCATGATCAGGTAAACGCCGATGTCCCGCTTTCCGTAGCCCGCTTCCTCCAGCGCGGCCAGCGCCTTCGGCAGGTGGTCGGGCGAGGTCTTCGGCGATTTCTCGCGGACCAGCGATTCGTCGGAGGACTCCAGGCTGAGGTAGAGCGATGTCATGCCTGAGGTGCGGAACAGGCGCGCCATCCGGCCGTCGATCTCCCGGATGTGGAGGCCGTTCGGGGCGTGCAACCGGACCGGGTGCGCCGAGGACGCGATCCTCTCGAGCAGTGGCACGATATGCCGGTCCCTGTTGAGGAGCAGGGCATCATCATAGAAGGCGAAGTGCTCCGTCCCGAAGCGGGCGTGATGCGACTCGATCTCGGCGGCGACGGACGCGGGAGGCCTCTGTTCGAAGCCGTCGGCCAGCAAGCGGCTCGCGCAGAAGGTGCAGCGGAACGGACATCCCCGCGAGGTCAGGACGGGAAGCCAGGTCTTGTCCCTGAGCCGGACAAAGGCCGGGGGCGGCAGGGAATCGAGGCCGGAGAATTCGGCCACCGTCGGGACGCCGTCGCCGAGCACGTCCCGGAGGACGGCGAAAAGCGATCCTTCCCCCGGACCGGAGACGACGACATCCGCCCCCGAATGGGCTTTCGCGTGCTCCGGACAGAGCGTGGCGTAAATGCCTCCGAGGATGACGGGCACGGCCCCGAACCGGCGCCTGACCAGGTCCACGGCGGCCTGGACGCCCGGATACCAGTAGGTCATCGCGCACGTCAGGAGGACGGCGTCGGGCCGGGGGGCCGCGGCGAGGGCCTCTTCGAAGAGGCCGACCGGGATCCCGTAGCGGGAAAACCGGCGCGGGATCCCCGTGAGGACGGAGGGTTTGGGGACCTCTTCCTTGGGAAAAGGGCCGCGGCCGTCCGGCTTCATCTTGGCCGGGCCGGCGAGCCCAGGGTGGAACCTGTCCAGGCAATCGATGAAGGACAGCCGGAAGGACCCGTGCCTCTCGAGAAGCGCGGCGATATAGAGGAGCCCGAGCGGCTTCAGCCAGAAATCGTAGGCCGTGAAATCGTAGATCCAGGGGTTGATGAGGAGGACGTTTTTGGAAGGGGCCATGTTCTCGCGGCGGGCCCGCCCTCGGCCCAGGCCATTCCAGGAAGGAAGATAGTGCGAGTCTTTATATAAATTTATAAACGCCCTCAGGCACACTGATTTTAGCATCCGCCTTGGACAACTTCAAGAACTCGTTACCCCGGCCTTGGCGAGAGCTTAAGGAGATTATCATAGAAAAATGTGTTTCAATGAGCACTTATATTCGAGGGGCTATCCCTTTAATCTAGTACCCTCCCCTTTCGGGGGGATAAAACCTGCTTAACAATCACCCCTCATATCATTCTTTTATGGGATTGTCTGCTGTAACTCTTTGAAATAAATATAGTTTGAAGGAGACCTATCGGGAAAGCAACGCGTCTAGAACGATAATGCCCAAGCCTTAGCATGCACGCAAGGAACAAAGAAAGGCAAAGGACGCAGGGCAAAGAGAAAATGAAAGAAGGAGAACGACATGAAACCGCTAAAATCCCTCTGGGAGATCGGGTTCATTCAGGGCATGGCTGACGCGAAAGCCGAACTGGACGAGTTGGAAAAGACTGCGGAACGGGTCAAAACTAAAAATTGGCCGGCCTTCCGTGGCCATTTTAGAACAATACTTTCCCTCCCAAGCACCCAGTCTCTGATCTATCGAATCCACGCGGTTCTAACCCCAGACGTCTGTCCGCAGGGCATCTATTGCCCTACAAAAACATAAATTTATAAGGAGCCGACATGAATCATCGCTCAGACCAGAGTTCGGAAGAATTCCAACCCCCAAACGCGGAGAGGGCCATCGAAAACGTCAAGGCCCAACTCGTCGAGATGAGCGCTGAACACGAAGAGAGGGGCGCCGCTTTCAAACAGCACGGTCTCGAACAGCCAGACCGGCTCAACAACAAAATCCTGGAACTGCTGCAAGCGGTCTCGGAAGAAACCGACGCAGACCTCGGCATCGAAGCCTGCAGCCTGGTTTTCAAGGAAAAATAAGGGGGGTATTACGGACGCCAAGCATAAAGCCGAACTGATCCTCATCACTGAAGATGGCACGACCTTCCTGTGCATTCGCCAGCTTCACGTAAATGACCTTCGCCCGGGGCAACTCTTTGATGGGAAGATCTATCAAGGACGGAAATCTAATCTAATGGGGGAACCCAATGAAAACGACCAACAGTCTTCAGGAAGCTAAGCGCTTCATCGAGACCTTGTTTTCCCACTACTTCAAGGATCACGACGGCTACGTCGAAGTTCGCCTTATAAAGGAAGACGAAGGCGTCCGGTCCGTCTGGCTCAGGAAGGGAAAGATCTCCGAGGGACAGTGGCAAGAGATCTGCCAACTCAACAGCGATGGCTGGCACGTTTACGTTGGAGTGGCTCCTCGTCCGCTCTCCCAAGCCAAAAAGCAGGACGACATCGAGCAAATTGGCTGCCTATGGACAGACCTGGATGGAAAAGACTTCGAGGGAGGCAAAGACGAGGCTCTGAAGCGAATCGAGACTTTTGCCATCACTCCATCCGTCATCGTCGACTCGGGACATGGTTATCATGCCTATTGGATCCTGACGTCTCCCGTCGCCATCGCCACTGAAGAGGACAGGCTCAGCGTCAAACGCTATCTTTCAGGCATCGTCAAGGCACTTGGAGGCGACCGCAGCAAGCTGAACTTGGACGCATGCCTGAGGCTGCCAGAGACCAAAAACGTCAAGGACGCAGAGCCGATCGACTGCCATATTGTCAATTTCTCGAGTCTGGTTTATTCACTGGATTCTTTTGACCATCTGAAAGACACAGACTTTGAAGAGATCGCAGTAGATGATGAAGAGTTGCCGCCTTTCGGGACGAAAACCGCGGTCATCAAAATCACGAAGACGGACGAAAACGAGGCCAAAGCAGAGGCCCAGGCGCAGATCGAAAAACTCGAAATCCCCGCCCAAACAAAGCGCTTTATAGTCAGCGGAGCGCTGCCTCAAGGCAAAGACGTGGACCGCACAGCATCGGGAAGAGATTTCCGCATCATTTGCTCGCTGATATTCTGCGGCTACAATTACGCCACGATACAGAGCGTCTTCTTCAATCCGCATTTGGGGTGCTCGTCCAGGATCCGCAGGAGAGGCGAAGCAATATTGAAATGGGACGTTAAGAAGGCCCTTAAGCAGACGCCGCAGCAATTGGGCGAGGAGACGCCGCAGGGCCTTGCCGTTGATTCGATCAGGCTGGCGAAACTCACAGCGGCACAGAAAAAGAAAGCGCTAGGCAGTTATATCGTCAACGACATTCTTCTGAATCCCGATGCCGCAGGGCAAGGCTTCCGCGACGTCACGAATGAAAATCGCTTTTTCTTTTTCGACAATGAAGATAAAACGCTGATGAATGTCGACAGCATCGACTTTTATTGTTACCTGCGAGGGCGCTTTGGGATATTCGATTCTGAGGTCGAGGAGTATCGCGGGCTCGTGAAAACCGTCATCAGGAACATGAAGGCGGAAGTGACACCGAGGGCATTTTCATTCTGGAACGTCGAGACGCAGACGCTCTATGTCGACAACTTCAAGAATCAAATGTATCGCCTGGACGGCGAAGAAATTCGGCCGTGCAACAACGGGACGGATGGAGTTTTCTTCGAAACGCTGCCTCTTGCGTCTCCATTTTCATTAGACGAACAATTTAAGCCTCACGAATATTTCAGGACGCCAAAGCCCGAGAAAACAGTCGTCGTAGCCGGCAGGGAAATGAAATTCCCTAGCGGTTATAAGTGGGGGCTGGACCTCGAGGCGCTTTATTCGGAGGAAAGCCTCATTAAGAAATTCGTGATCGACAGGGCGCCCTTCGAGACAAGCAGCGAGAATCCGCTCCTCCCAGGCATGCAGGAACTGCTTCTCGTCATCTATTTCTATTCGCTGTTTTTTGAGTCGCAAATGACGCACAAGCCCATTGCTGTTTTCATCGGCATCCGTGAAAGCGGGAAGAGCACCCTCTCATCCTCACTGGGCAAAATCATTTTCGGACCTTCTTTCGCCACGTCTACCATGCCGAAATCCGCCCACGACCTGGCTGTCGTGCTCAACAAGGCGCCTTATCTCGTGATCGACAACGTAGACGAGGAGCCGAAAGGCGAAATGCTGGACACGCTCGCCGCCGTTGCCACGGGCTCAGGAAGCGCAAATAGGGAATTGTACACGAGCCTCAACGTGGCGGCCTTCGTCCCGCATTCGTTCATCGCCATCACTACGAGAAGCATTCCTTTCACGAGGGATGACATTGTGAGCCGGCTTCTGCCGTTCACCCTGCGCCACTTGGAAGGCGGCGAGATGATCCCACCTTCTTTCTTGATCGAGACGATGATGGCGAACAGAAATAAGATTTGGGCGGAGATAATCGCCAACCTCGGCGTCATTGTCAAAATCCTGAGAGCCAACAAGCGCCTCCAAGCCGCACAGGGCAGCGACTATAAGCCCTTGAGGTGCGAGACGCGCCTGGCCGACTGGGAAACATTCGGCTGGCACGTCACCAATTTCAAGACTAGGCTGTTTTTCGAGTGGGCCACGCAGAAAACAACCAAAAGGAAGGTCGGCATTGCGCTTGAAGGCTCCCGCTTTTGGGAAGTCTTGATATCCTCTCTCGAGAGCGGCGCCATGTTCCGTAACGTGGCTCCGCAAGACCTTTACAACCGCATGTGCGATGCGGCATGGAAAATGGGGATAAAGGATTTTCAGATAAAATACACGAGCCAAAAAGCCATGATGAGGCACGTTGCCCACATTGCCTCGCTCATCAGGGAAGAAATTGATTTCCCCGAGCCGATCGAGCGCGGCGCAAGAAAGAAATTCTACACGTTCAAACTGAAGGACGACAACCGTCCCGACTCTGAAGCACTTGAAACCATGGGCACCGACGAAGAAAAGGCTTTCGGACCGACTCTTACAAAGGAAGAAGCCGAAAAAATAGCCAAAATGGTCAAGGCCCGAGAGAATGCCCGGAAGGGGGCTCAGAAAAAGGCTGCGGAGGGCGGCATTGAACAATAAGCGCGGCAACGCTTATCTGCATCCAATTGAACCTGGCAGCACGGGCGGCGCCCTTCTATAGGGCTGCAACCAGGCACTGCGCGCAGAGCGCTCCGCGATTGGGGTGCAGGGCGCTTCCTTTCCAACGTCCAGCAAACCAGCTTCTCACTTAGCCAAAGGGCGTGCATATTGTGAGTGTCGTGAGCATTTTTCGAAGACTCCCTGCGAAGTAGCACACAAAATCGTCTCAAAGGGTGTGCATGTTGTGAGTTGAAACACGGACTTTCCTACCTCTTTCTCGAAAGTAGCAGTAAGAATACTATTTATGCGAGAGAACTTCTAAAAAATCGTCATTGCATTCACAACACTCACAGCCGTCGCCATCCCATCGACGCCGCATGCGCCGCTCTTAGGGAAGGTCAAAGCTCTTCAACACAAGGGGGAAAGGAAACGAAATAAAAGGCAGAAGGGCCATAGGAAGGAAAATCCGTCTAAGTAATAAAGCATTAATCGCAAGAAGGGCGCCGCGTCCCATCGCGGCGCCCTTCGGCGTCATCAAAACGCCCGCATCTGCCTGCTTTCTGTCGAGAAATATAGGTGCAAATCATCCTGACGACCTGCGACGAAATCGCAACTGGAAAGGACCAGCCCGCAGCCCGTTCATCCTGTCGGACTAGCCCCATCGGTCACGAATCGGACGCGGGCCAACTTCATCGAGCGCCCAACTCTTCGTCCGCCAGTAGGCCGCCCACAAGACCTGTTTTGCCGGCGGCCAGTCAGCAGCCGGTCGGGCCGGGCGCCGGCTTGAACATTCGGGTTCAAACGGGCTGGCCCCGTGTGATAAAATTGAATTCGAAAATGCGACGCTGTGTATGGTGTGGACATAAGGGCATTTTCCTTAGGGTTGACAGCAACAACCTCTGTCCGTCATGTCAGGAGAAGGTCTATCCAGACATCAAGGCAAGAACCGAGTTTGTTCTTCATTGTTATAAACGCCTTAAAGAAACCGAAGTTCCAAAAGTCAAGCTCTCGCTCGCCAACATCCTACTGGCCGAAATCGACAAGCTACGCAAGTATGAAGCGAAGCATATCCCGGTCCCAGACCTTGATATTGACCTGCGCGGCGTCTTTGCGAACACCAAAGATGCTTCTTCATTGGTCGAGATAAAAGTCGATGCACATAGAGAGGAGGGCGAGGAATTAAAAACTGCGATGGACGAATACAATAAGAAATATGGAAAGTTGCCAGACGAAATCTACTCTCCTTCGATGGGGACAAAAAACATTGCAGGCTACTTGAAGAGGCTCATGGAAGAGCATGAAAGACAGAGGAAAACCTAAATAAATAGGAGACGCAAGATGTCAGCATGGTTAGCCTCAATCATTGGAACTGGTGTCGGCGCTCTCTTCATGTTTCTTCAGCAGTTTTGGTCCTCTCGCGCCTCGCTGTAAGAATATCGTCGTCTCACCGCCAATTCCAATCTTGTTCACAAACGTGCGGTCTTGTACTAACTTATATTGCTCAGGGCCTGAAAGAGGCGCGGTCCCGTATTTTATTCGTAGGTCCTCTGCGGGATGCCCTCCTGAATTCCTTAAGCCAATGAAGATCTCAGAACTTGAATATCCAAGCGTGCCGGGCATGAGCATCGGCCTCTCAGTTTTCTTATGGAGCCACCTTGTCCGAAAGAATACAAAGATCGAGAAAAGGATGGCCACAACAGCTGCAACCGCTGAGACAAGAGGGGCATGGTCGGTCATGTATTTTGGAATCTCACCCAATTGCTCGCTCCTAATGCAGTTTCCGGCTATGAAATGTAACAATCAAACCGCTTGCCAACATAACGACTATTATGATTGGAAACAAGAGTCGCAACCAATCCAACCCAGCCTCAAACGAAACCAGAGCAGTAATTTCCGCATCTGTCAGAACACTTGGAGCTTGCGGCGCACTTAACCAGATTAGCCGATAAGGGCCTGGTTTATAGCCCGTCACATTTTCGCCCGACCTGGCCGGATACATCAAGTGGAAACGCCACGGCGGAAACAAGCACATCAACACGATAATCCCGATTGCCCCCCACATCACGATGAGCTGTTTGTGGTTCATCACTTTCTCGTTTCTCTCCATGGTAACTTGCTCGGCATCTTAACCGATAAGTAGCCAATTGCTTTTCGCAAAGATAAAAGATCATTCATCAGAGATTGCATAAAAAAACGTCAATACTCGGCTCGGAGGAAGAGCATCCTCTCTTATAGATATCTTAATGATCCTCGTGGGATTAAGGCGATAGATTCCCAGGAAATGGATTCTTGCTTTATCATTCGCGCGGGATTCTACGTCGCTCGTATCGATGGCACCAGAAATATACTTGGCCACCTGATCCTCGTATCGAGGACTTACTGTAGCGATAATCAATCTGATTCCTGAATTAGCTCCAACTACTCCTACGGAAACGCTAATAATAGACGGGTTTTTGAGTTGAGTAATGTAGTCATAGGATGTAATCTCGTCTTGTGTCCGCGAGGTAGCAAATCGAAATCCTCGTTGCTCTAAGTATTTTTGAGCGAAGCTAAGGTCCTTTTCGGCCAAATTAATTGCGTCGTCTAACATAAAAAGATCTTCAAGTTCCTTATACAACTGCCCTGAAATTGTAACAGATTGTTCTAACTGCTCCTTGGTAAGCGCTTTCTTAGCGGGCCTGGATGTAAGTTCAAAATACGGCCAGGCAAGTGCTTTTGCTGTCGAGATGATGTCACCGAAGAAAAGCCATTTAACAAAGCCGTTGGCTTTCGCATACTTCCAATTGTAATAGGGCATGAAAAATATTAGAGACGCGACGTATAGACTAAGTATTGTTCCTAACAAGCTTCTTATAATAGCTCGCAACCGTTTCATTCGACCATCTTATTTGACTAAGTTAATTGCGGCGAAAATCAAGAACAGAACTGCGCCCGCCATAAGCGTGATTCTAGTGAATCTGTCGAAGTCCTCGATCTTGTCCAGTGCCCGCGAATATTGGTCGATAATGGGGTCCGGATCTTTTTCCCTAATTGCTTTCCCCGCCTGTGCTCTTAAAATATATAGGATGGAGTTTGCTACTAGAGGCATTGCTGATACTGCAGCTATAAGACAGCACGTTATGCTGAGAAGCGACAGGATTAATAAGCATACAATTTTCGTATTGGGGAAAAACACTTTGCTTAAGGCCACAATTATGCCAAGAGAGCTGGCGCTTATCGTACTCAGATGCTTGAAATACTCGAATTGAAGACGTTGAATATCTTTGAACTTCTCCAATAGCTCGAATCCTGCCCTTTCTTCCATTTTTTTCACTCCTTGGGAGCGCTTGGGATAACTTCCCACGTTTATTCAGGCATTCGCACTCCCCCTCGTAGGAATCCTACGACGACGGCAGGGGGATTGTCAATTTCTTACCATATGCGAGGGGTTGGGGCCTTGTCGGGCCTGGACTTGGGCGCTCCCCGTTCAAGCAAAAGACGCCGAAGCGGATGTTGGCCTCAAAGGGATAGACGCAGGGAAGGGCGGGGTTTTCTCATTGACAGTGATGTGACGCGCGTTCATAATCGACCCCGGGGAGGGGTATGATGGACAAAGAAACCGATTCGGCGTTGGATGCGAAGGTCAGGGAATTCAAAGAAGGGCAATGGAAGGCGGTTTATGGGCATTTCGCATCAAAGGTCGAGGCTACTGGCAAGAGAATCGTTCCAACAGAAGGCCCTGAAGAATGTGGTTTTGAAATCTACAATCTCAACAAACTGCTGTTTAGAGTATCTTTGGGGTTCAGGCGATATTGGCCAAACAAGGAACATGATTACTGGCACCTCGGTGTAACGATGGTTACAGGCCCGCAGGACAATCTGACGCGGGAAAACCCATTCTCAAAGCAGGACGTCAATCTGGTTCCAGCGAAAGAAATCGTCGACCGTATCGACAATATACTGCGGTCCCGGGGGTTATGATGGCGGGCAACTCGTCCAGCTCGTGAAGGAAACGGGCTGACACACAAAACAACATGACGCTCTTCAGGCGCGAGAGCCGGCCAGGCCCTGCTAAAAAGGCGGAGGATAATGCGCACCGCCGGGTAACGGGTTCACCATGGAGAGAGGAGGGCAAGGGATGCGATTTCACTTAAGACTGCGGTTCGGGACCACCGCCATTTGCGTAATCATCATGATCAGCACGGGATTCGTTTTTTCCCAAACTCTCCATTTCGTCAATCGCATGCCATGGGAAGGAAAACCCACGACTCCGGAGGCGCTCAAGCAAAAGATCATACAGATCGCGGAACAATACAAGCAATTTGCCCCTGTTCCGAGGGTGGGATTCGTGGATATCGCCTTCCCGCGGGATGAGAGCGAAGCGAACAGCTTGGGAGGATACGCCGTGCTCTTGGTCACGGCAATCTGCCAGGATCGAGCCGAGCTGCCCTTGCGCTACGTCCGCGTCGAGGCGGCCGGGCAGAGCCGGGTGCTGGAATTCCTTGGCGCGGTCTCTTCGACGGTTGCCGACGATGGGACCGCCGTCGCGTCCACGTTCGGCCGGAATCAAGTCGATGCGTTATACCTTCTGCCGATTTATGCGGCGAACGAGAAGGGCATTATCACCGCGGACTTTGCCGCTAACCGGAACGGATTCAGACTCTATGAGCTGTCAGTCCCGAAAGACGAGTACGCTCGAAAGATCAAGCAGTGGCCCCCTCAGGAAATAAGGCCTGATGCGACCGCGCTTAAAGAATTCATTAAGCGCGAATACCCCGGCTTTCTAGCCGATTAGACGGCGGTGGCGGGGAGGCCGGGCCGGAACCCGGGCGCCCCCCAGTCAAGCGAAAGACGTCGAAGCGGATATTGGCCTCAAAGTAAAAGACGAAGGCCGACTATAAAAGTCTCATTCTAAAAGAAAGTGAAACATGATTTGGCGTGTGCTATATTATGGACAATAGACAGGTGAAAAAACTCGACCAAATCTTCGATGTCTTTTCTCGCCGGGGGAAACCAGACCAACCCTTTGGCTATATCCTCCCTTCCACCTTCAGAAACAGGGTCCTTATGCTCTGCCGCGACACATTCTCCAACAAATATAATCCTCATTCTAGTGACGACTATACTGGCGCATTTTGGGACGATATTTATCAAAAGCTGACTTATCGGCACGGGCGCCCTCAATTGACTCTGGTTGCGTCGTTTATAAGAAAAGAAATTGATGCGGCTAATTTCCTGACTACCTGCAAAGGGGAAGAGTTCTTAGATTTCGTCGAATACATTTTTCAAGTGGAATGTCTTTCCCGCGTAACCTATGATGAAAATACGCTTATTGAACAAATCAACCAGTTCTTCGCTTTGGACGGTTTGGGATATGAGCTGACAGGGTTTGTGAAAGAGGAACGAGAAGAATATATTTTCAATCGCCCACAAAAGGTAACCGTCATCGTCCGCTACCCGCAAGTAATTAAAAAGGACGACCAGGTGATTCACGAAATGGCAATAAAGCCCGCCCTCCAGTTTTTAAGCGACCCGGCATTTAAGTCCGCCAACCTCGAATACTTGGACGCCCTTAAACACTATCGAGACGGCAATTGGGGCGACTGCCTGACAATGTGCGGCAGTTCTTTTGAGAGCGTGATGAAAATCATCTGCGATAAGAAAGGATGGCCTTATTCTCCAGGAGATACAGCGGACCCACTAATTGAGACGATTGCCGCGAAGGCCGGGTTGGCTGGCCACTTTAAGGAACACCTCAAGTCGATTGCCACACTAAGGAACAAATACAGCACAGCTCACGGGGCCGGAGTTCACCCCAAGAAGGTTACTCCAAGCATCGCACTTTTTGGTTTGAACCTGACTGCGTCGGCGATTCTGTTCCTGTCGAAAGAAGTAGGTCTTAGCTAAATAGCCCGGCAACACCTTATGCAGAATAGAACACCCTTTGCAGGATAGGAACAACCGGGAGCGAACCCGCCGCCAGCGAAACCGATCTTCTTGGGGGAGTAACCCTTCCCATATCCCTTTTCTTGGGCCCATGGGGCCGATAGAAGCAAGAATTTGTGCGTGCTGGGAGCCCCGACCCTGACCCTGGGCGGGGCCGAATCTGTGAATCCTAGGGCCAGAGAGAGGGCCTAGACATCCATCCTATCGGGCGCAGGCCAGCCCGAGAGCGACCAGCGGGTAAGCGGAGATAACGGGGAGGGCGGTGGGATTGAATTACCGCGAACGTTGGCAGTATAATCATTTCATAGGTCAGCATTTAGGAGGTGTACGCGATGCCGGAAGGGTCGATCAAAGCTCTGGAAAGGCGCGTAACTCGTCTTGAGGACGCAGTATATGGGAAGAAGGTAACGCCAATCCTCAAAACGAGAAGGGAGAGTTATAGTGGAGCGACCGGTGGGGTGCGTTTCCTTATCTCAAAGGACTTTTTTAGCGAAAAAAGAAAGCTCGGGGAAGTTTGGGATGCTCTGACCAAGAATGGATACCATTGGAGCAGACAAGCAGTCGATATGGCCCTCAAGGGACTTGCATCACGGAGGGGACCACTTACTTTGCTGAAGGAAGGTGGACGGAACGTATTTGTAAAAAGGAAATGAATCTATGGACAAAAAAAAGGTGATTCCTTTACTTCAACAGATCAAGGCTCTTGCGGAAGAGTGTCTCACGAACCTTGAAGACTCGATGCCGTCGCAACGATTAACAAAAAAGAGGGTAATTCACGTGCAGAAACCGAAGGCACAAAGCCTTGGTTTTGACAAGCCAATACGGGCCTTTATCAAGCAGTATGCCAAGGGCATGAGCGGTCCAGCAAAGTTTGTCCTTCTGCTTAGTTACCTAGCTAAAGGGGATTCAAAGTATGAAGTTGCCTCCAAGGACATTGAGAAGCAGTGGGGCAAGATGAAGTCAGAGTCCTTATTGGGCGTCGCATTCCACCCTAGTTACCCTATGCGAGCGAAAGAAAACGATTGGGTTGATTCCAAGAAAAGAGGCCTCTTTAGCCTCCGCCCAAATTGGCAAAACATATTCACTGAGCCCAATGGCTAGAAAACGAATTCAAGAACTGCTGGTTCCGCTTTTTCCCAAGAAGAATATCGCTGCTGCTCTTCGTCACTATACGGGAATAGTAAGCGATTTCCAGGCTGGTAGATGGGAAGACTGTCTCGCCAAGATTGGGAAGCTAGTTGAGGCCGTTTTGAAGGCCTTGTATATTCATGTGGGAGAGACTCTGCCCTCGGGAAGAGGATTTAAGGCGGATACGATAATAAATGGGCTGGCTAACAAGCCGCAAGGAACATATGACGACAGCATTAGGTTATTAATTCCCCGAGCCTGTCGTTTCATTTACGATATCGTGAGTAATCGAGGAGGGCGTCACGATCCGGACGAAATTGATCCTAATGAAATGGATGCCAGTGTGTCTGTCCCGATCTGCTCGTGGATTCTAGCCGAAATGGTCCGCGTCTCTCAGAAAGGCCCTGTTGATCTTGAAGGTGCGAAGGCGCTCGTTGATTCGTTAACTGCAAAGAAGTATCCCTACATTGAAGAAATAGAGGGCAGGGCCTATTTTCATTTCAAAGATATTAGTGCTACGGACGTAGCACTTTTGGCTTTGGCTCATCATCATCCACGGAGAACAGTAAAACAGGAGCTAATTAACACTATCAAACGACATGGATTCTCGGATTCCTATGCTCGTAAGGCGGTGCAAAGGATTTCTCGACTTGTCGATGATAACGGAAACAATCAATTGAGACTGTTGATACCTGGCTTAAAAGAGGCCGAAGAAATCATGAAAGCAAAGGCGGCTTAGGTTCTACGGTTGTACTTTGCAGACAACTTTGCGGTCTTAGGCCTAAATCGACTCCCCGGATAATCAGCAGGACGTCGTGGAAGGCCAAGACGAACCTCCTAAAGAAACCGAGGGCAAATGCCCTAGAACCCCAAGTACCTGTGAAATTCCAAAGCCTCTCCCAACCATTTCCCAATGCCCTTTAAATGAGGCTTTCCAGCGGCCCTGGATAAACCTTCGCCCGAGTCTGCGGCTGCCTGACTGATCCCAGGGCATTACTCCTCACCTGCACACCTCTTTGCGCACCCGTTTCGTTAGGTCATCCGAAAAGGCAAGCCCGGGTAAGCCCTTGCCCTGGGCCTGGCCTTGGCTGTTCGGGTGCGCCTACGGGCGCAAGAGGGGCACTTCTGGTCCTTCAGCGCAGCGATTCATAACCCATTCGGAAGGCGGTTTCAACCCCAAGCAAATTTTTCCCCCAATTTGGGGCTCCCCCGTCCGGGCCACCCATACCTGGGGCAGATACAAAACATGCAAATTTTTTAGTTAGGCTATGTGCAAGGTTATGTTTTCACGGTATACCTATTCTCGGGTGCTGAAGGAGGGCACGCGAATGAAACAAGCCAATGTCAAAACCCAAGCGAAGGCGAAGGTCAAGCCTGAGGAGGGGAAAAGAGCCGACGCCGAGGCGGTCGCGGAGGCCCACGGGCTCGATACGCTTCCCGAGGCCATCGACTACCTGACGGACGACAGGTCCCACGGGGACGAACTCATCGCCGGCATCGCCGCGCGCCTTGCGCGGGAACGATGGGCTGGCCGGCCGCCGAAGGGGAACCGGGAGATCGCCGTCGAGTTCATCATCGAGTGCCAAGACCTTGCGAAGAATGAAGCCGAGAAGCCCGATGCGGCATTCCGCGCCGACCTGAAGATTCTCGAGGCGAACAACCTGAAATACTTCGGCAAACAAAAAAGGAAGTAGGATGGCCGGACGCCCCAAAGGGACGGCCCTCAACGGCAGGGTACGGTACCTCGCCGACGACGAGCTCGCCCGGTTCTTGGCGGCGGCCCGCCGGCACGGGAGGAAGTGGGACTGCCTGTGGTCGCTCGTCTACTTCTTCGCGATGAGGATCGGCGAGGCCGTCTCGCTCAGGCTGGACGACGTCAGCCTCGATGCGCACCAGATCACGATCAGGGCGGAGAAGGGTGGGTTCTCAAGGACCTACGACATCCCGGAGAAGCTAGAGAAGAAACTCACGGCGTGGCTGAAGGAGAGGGCTGGGCTACCCGAGGCAAAGGAAAATCCCTACCTCTTCCCGTCGAGGGACCTTCCCCGCACCGAGCACATGACCAGCGAGAGCGGTTGGAAGCTGTTTCAACTAACCAGCAGGAAGGCCGGACTGGCAAACCCCCACAGCCCCCACGACCTCCGCCACACCTGCGCGAGCCAGATGGCAGCCAAGGGCGACTCGCTCGTGCAGATCGCCCGGTGGCTCAGACACAAGAACGTCGCCAGCTCAGAAAGGTATCTGTCGGACATGAATTCCGCCGAACATGAAAGGGAGATGGAACGGCGATCAGCGAAATTCCTTTGAGGATTGAAGTGGAAACACAAAACAGACCAATGACAATTGAGGGGCCGTCCCCCGAGGCCAGGCAAGCCATGAACGCCATGGCCTTCGGGGTCCTCCGCGACCTGAAGGACTGCCTTACGCTCAGGGACGGGCTCTGCGAGGCCGACGACTTCATCCAGGATTTCGTCGCCTTGGGCCGGTGGCGCGGCTGGCCCGAAAGCAAGGGCGACTGGAGGAACTACCTCCAGGCCATAAAATACCGGCGGCTCAAGGAAAATAGAACCGATATCTGCTGGGCCAGCCAGATCCGCCTCAAAAAAGACGACGGGGGAAACGAGGCCTATCCGGAGGGCGTTCCGCTCGGAAGGGACGCCGATGCAAGCCCCGAGGCCCTGCTGGAGGCCCGCGAGAGGGGCCTAGAGCCCGCCGAACCGCAAGCCCCTGCCCTTCCCCTGGCCAAGGGCTGGATTGAGGCCCGAGGCCCGAAAGAAATGCGCTTCCTTTTCCGCCTGTTCGAGGAGGTGGAACAGGGGCGGATGACGGCCGACAAGGCAACCGAGTTATTCTTCGCGGCCGTCACGCTCGAGAGTGCCGACCGCAGGCTGGCTCTCCCCAGTCTCAAGGACCAGAGGCGCGTCATGATCCGGCGGCTCCTGCGGACCGGCATCACGGGCACCTTCGAAGGGAAGGAGCTGGCCGAGATATTCGGCCTGTCACCGGCCTCCATTTCCGCCATCAAGCATGAAGCCCCGACGGAGCCTGTGACCGGGGCCCAGGTGGAGGAGCTTTGGGCGGAGGCCGAGGCGGAACTGACAAGGCGGGAAGACGAAGTCCGCCAGAAGACAGCGAAGGTCACCCGGGCCTGGGCGAACAAAAACACCCGCCGGGACTGATCCACCACGGTCCCGCTTTCGCACAAGAGCGAACCCCAGCCCGCTGCCAAAGGTGCCCCAATTGGGCACTTATTTACAAGAACTTAGGTTCTAGGCATGAATTGAATTGAAACACTTTCACGTTCACCAGAGTTATTAGGCATTGAAGACGAAGAGAGGGGAGGGACTGGCAAGAATGAAAAAGCTTCTATGTGCTTTTCTTTGTTCTTTAGTTTTCAATCCTTCCTTGATCTTGGCCCGTATTCAAAAACCACAGGAGATTTCCAAGAAGCCATATCCAGGAATCTCGGAATTCTATGACAACCTCAACTATGTAATCGCGTTTAGCTCATATTCCGAGAGGGTTGAATTAACAAAATATCTTGCTGAGAAAGAACTTCCTGAGAAATTCAAGCGGCGGCGGTTGGCAAAGGTCTTTGCCTTGATGAAGAAGATCGAGACAGAGATCATCAAGGAAGACCCGAACATAGTAATCTGGACTGGGCCGCCTTCCGGGCACATATATTATTCCGGCTTGATCGAAATCAAAAAGATTCAGCCAGGAGCCGATATAATTAGGGTGGAAGTCATTGTTTACCATCTCAAACCGGAGATTAATAACGAGCTGATTGCTCGATACGAGGCAGCCAGAGGCGATGAAAAAAAGGTCCCGAAAGAAGAACAAATGCTGGGGATAGTAAAACCGGCTCCTTATCGAAAAGAAGAAGTCCATACGTGGGTACTTGTCGATGGCGATTGGAAGAAGAAGGAAGCCAATTTAGTTTCACTAAAATAAACATCAGGATCTCGCGTCATTTCCCGAACGCCCGCCGGGACTGATCCACTACAGTCCCCTTTTTCCCCAACGATTCACCAAATCTCCCGGAAACTGAATCCTTTTCCCCTAGTCTATGCGGAGAGGATGAAAATGACTTATGAAACCGAACTAATCAATTCGTCGGGCAGGCCGATCACCGTCTGGGACGCGACAGGCCCCCCTATTTTCGCCATTCTTCCAAACAATAGGCGAATCCTAGAGAGTGTTTCGCCCCATACCCTCTACAGCCGCTATTCGCGCGTCGAATGGGCGCCCGACGGGAGCGTCGTCCTGACCCCGCGCCCAGGGTTTAAGATGCCCCCGGCGGCCTTCGGGGACTGGCCCATCTTACTCAGGAACATCGACGGCGGGGACGTGGAGACCAGGGAGCTCGAGGGCATCGGCGAGGTCCACGTCCCCCGCGGCATCCCGGTAGTAGTGCCCTGCCCGCCCAGTTCCCCGCTCGCCGTATACAAGGAACTCCGCATCGCGGTAACCGCAGAATGGGTCGAGTCGAGAGCTTTCCGAGGCTACGCTTACAAGAGTGAATGCCTCAGGGACAACTGGGTCGAGCGCGACGAGGTGAATCTCAGGAGGATTGACGAGATTCTGGCGAAGGCGGGAAGCGAGAGATGAAGGGACAGAGACTGGCTTCATTCGAACTGCTCCTCTTCTCAAATCGCCTGGTGCGTAAAAAAGAATGCGGCGGGACGGGGGCATCCGGGTTTGCTCCTGACGGAACGTGCTCCCGCCCCGCCCTCCATTCCCTTTTAGGAGGTACAAATGAAAATCAACCCTAATGATTTGTTTGAAACCGAGCTGGTCAACAAGACCGACGGGGAGAAGATCGTCCTGGAGTACAGGAAGGAGATGCTGAGGCTCGGCCCGGGCGAAACGAAGCGAATCCATTCGATCGCGCCCACGACGAGCTATGCCCGCTACAACCGGATCGTTTTCGAGAAGGACGGCAGCGCGAGCCATAAGGTCAACCCGAAATGGGCCCCTCCCCCGTCGTGGGAGGGCCGCTGGATTTTGGAAATCGTGAACGAGGCCTATGAGCACCAAACAATAAGAATAAACCAGGAGAGCGTCTCGGCCTATCGTGGGGTCCCCAGGCTGGCGCCTGTGGACATCGACGACCCCCTCGTTTGGGTGCAGCGGCTGATCATCAAGGAGGCCGTTGAGAGGACGCAGGATGGCTGCCACCCGGGCTATCTGAAGGAACAGCGGCGGGTCGTCTCCGTCAGAGAACTCCGCCCGAAGAGAGATCTCCTGGCGATCAAGGCCCGGCTGGACGAGCTCGTGAAGGCCAAGGTCATGCGGCCCTTTGCCCTGCCCCCCGACGTGAGGGCAAAGCTCCAGGAGGCCTGAGCCCGCCCATGGCTCAGTGCCAGGCGCTCCGGGTCGACGGCCGCCCCTGTGGCATGAAGGCCCTCCGGGGCGAGCCGTTCTGCGTCCGCCACAGCGAAAAGACCAGTCCTAGGGACATTATCGAAGCCATGTTCGACAGGCGGGCCTTCGGGAAGCAGTTCCATGACCCCGCGACGTGGTCAAACTGGGTGGTCTGCCTGAAGGCGATCTACGGCCTTCCGCTGACCCCTCTCGAACTCGAGGTCTTCAGAACGTGTACAGGCCGTATGTTTCCCAGGACCGGGGGCTACGAGGAGGTCTTCATCATCGCCGGGAGGCAGGGTGGGAAGTCAACGACCATGGGCTTCGTGGCGGCCTACGAGGCGGCCCTGGGAGGCTGGGAGATGAAGGTCGGCCCGGGCGAGCAGTGGAACATTTTCTGCCTGGCCGACACCAGGGAGCAGGCGGGCATCGTCTTCGGCAACATCAAGCGGTTCCTCGGGCCCTTCCAGAGGCTCGTCAGGCGCGAGACAAACGACGAGCTCGACCTAGTCAACGGCGCCCACATCGCGGTCAAGGCGTCGGACTTCAGGTCAGTCAGGGGCTGGCGCCTGGCCCTGGTCGTCCTCGACGAGGTGGGGTTCTTCCCGAACGACAACGTCGACGAGCTCGTTTCAGCGCTGACGCCCTCGATCATCCCGGGCGGACGGCTGATAGGCATCTCGAGCCCGAACCGGAAGGCGGGGCCGCTCTGGGCACTCTACGAGAAGTTCTGGGGAAGAGACGACGCCGATACCCTCATTTTCAAGGCCCCGACGAAGCTTCTGAACCCGACCTTCTCCGACCGCAAGATCGCCCGGGACATGGAGAGGGACCCCGAGCGGTGCCGGGCCGAATACGAGGCCGTTTTCCGGGACGACATCGGGGCACTCTTCGATGAGGAGAAGCTCCGGGCCGCGGCCAAGGGCTCAGAAACACCGCCTGAAAAGGGCATGAAATACGTTGCCTTCATCGACGCATCGGCGGGCAGGGCGGACAGCATGACGCTGGCCATCGCCCACGCCTTCCAAGAAATGGTCTATCTCGACCTAGTCCGAGAAAACGTTCCCCCGTTTGATTTCGTCCAGGTCGTCGAAGAATACGCCGGCCTCTTGCGAGAATATGGTATCCATGAATGCTGGGGCGACCGGTACGCTTTCGCCTCGCTCGAGAGCCAGCTCAGGCGGCACAGGATCGCCCTGAGCCAGAGCAAGGCCAGCGCGACGGAGTTCTACCTGAAGCTGAAGGCACTCCTGCAGGCCGGGGCCGTAGTCCTCTTGAACGACAGGAAGCTGATCGACCAGCTAATGCGGCTAGAAATCCAAACGCTGCCAAGCGGTGCCGAGAGGATCGACCACCCCAAAAACGCCAACGACGATGTAGCCTCGGCTGCGGCCGGGGCGATCTACCATGTGTGCAAGGGGACGGGATCCAGGCAACCCACGCCTGGACTCGTCGTCCAGAGGCACGAGCACCCCGACATGCAGAGAGAAAAAGAGTTGCAGGCCAAAGATGAGTTGGCGGACTGCGAGCGCGAGATGATGGAATATATCGCCGACGGCGGCGGGCTCGGCATTCCCATCCAACCCGGGCGCGAATTTATTCCTGTAAAACGCCCTTAAAGCCCCATCCCGAGTTATAAATTTAAAAGATAAAACCCTACTTTTGGCTAGATCAGTTTTGGAGTGAGGCTCCCGCTGCCGGCTCGCATATATCGCTACCGTCTGGAAGTTTCTGTCCGCCCTGCTTCCGATGATTGTCCCTCCCCCAATCAAGAAGCACAGAGACAGCGACTCCGGATAACGGATTCTTCAAGTTATGTATGGACGGAGGCCTGGGCCCTGATGAGATCGTGCAGGGTGATGATGCCCTGAATCGCACCGCTCTCCCGGCTGACCACCACGAGGACATTGATCGGGGACTGGATGAACTTGTCCCCGACTTCGCGGACCGTCTGGTCCGGGAAGCAGGTGATGACGTTCTGTATTTCCGGAGTATCCTTTCCGATCAGGGATTCGAGAATCCGCTGGCGGGTCAGAACCCCTTGAAGCTTGCCGTCTATCTCGACGGGGAAGCCGCTGTAAGGGTACTTGTCCACGACGTCATGTAGCTTTTTCGGATCGAGGTTCCGGACCACAACGGGCCGAGGGTTGGCGATGGCGGAGACCGGAAGGTTCTGCCAGCTCTGCAGGTCCAGGGGCGGGCGAATCTTGTGGAGCTCATGGCCGTCCTGAACGAGCGCGGCGTCATAAAAATTCAGCCGGCCAGCCACAGGGACATCATCCTTGTAAAAATGCCTTAACCTCGGAGGGCTCAGAGGATAAGCCTAGTTCAGTATAGAGCTGCATCGACCGGTACGGACCCATGCCTATTCCCGGCAAAATCCCGTCTCTGCTCGCCTCTCCTCGTTGAACCACTCCAACTCGTATAAAGGTGGTGGGCTGGCACGGTTGTACCTCTGAACCGCCCAGGGCAAGTGGTCTTAGGGTCAAAAAGGGGCAACTTGCCACGTGTGCAAGGCAATGGCGTCCAGGCAACCCACGCCTTATCTTGTCGCCTTGGACTGGACTGATCTGAATCAGCTGCCCTTCAGCCCGGCCAATACCAACCCCTTTATCGGCCCGAGAACGACCAGGAGACGAGCGGAGAGACGGGGGCATTCAACCCACTCCCAAGATATGGGCCGCCCAGAAATATCGTCGTAGAGGCTCGGAGAGGTGGGAAAAAGGATGGAGGATTGCATTGCCCGTATTGGTTCTGTTAAGATTTTGGAGGGATCGGTTGTCTTATAAGGGAGTAACTAATTTGCTTAGACAAGGGGTGACCCTATTTCTTATTTTCATGTCCATTTTTCAATGCCGCCCGCAGAACATAAAAACAGAGGATTCAACAAAAACCGTTGATAATTTATATCCTCAATCTCAATCGCCAAGCTCATTGTGTGGTGAAGAAGGTTTTACTCGGTCCGATGATGAAAATTTATTAGATGAAATATGGAAGCCTTTTGTCGTGCGAGAGATCAAAGGCAAAATCATTAATAAGGCTGGCGATGATGGATGGCCAAAAGATGCTCGAGTGTTGCTCGAGATTCGAGGAATAGTGAAAGACAGTCAAATCAAGAGAAGTTATGCAGATGAAAAAGGGAACTTCGTCATGAAGAATATTCCCGAAGGCCGATATTGCTTTAGAGCCCATGCTGTTGGTTGGCAGGTGGTTATGGGAATAATCATAGTCGACAAAAAGGCTGATCCAAATAATAAGATCGTTTTTACAATGCCATTGGGGTTTTAATTCTGAGAGAACTATAAACGGACTTCACACGCATCCGGGACAAGAGGCTAGGAGAGGCAGTGTAAGGAAAACTGTGCAAACCTCCTTGGACGGGTAAAACGAATCAAGGACTGGGCTATGATATACTCCAAAACGATAATTTATTTTGGCGACCCTTTGGGGGAATGTGCTTAAGTGCGAAGAAGGGGGTTGCACAGAATATCTGACACTCTTATCTCTGGATTTGATATCGTGTCCTTGGAATTCTGGGCATCATCTAACCTCATGATCTAGCCAGACATGAAAAAATTCTATCGGTAATATTGGGAAAAAGTAATTTTCTGTCGGCTAATATTTTCAGTATACGTAGATTATTCATGAATAATCTAGGCACATCTGCATTCCAGATTTGGTGTCGTCCAGCTCCCGGCTGCTTAAGGCTCTCCGTCGGCCCAGGAGATTTTTGGGGGGATGGGCTCCTTGTTTCCTCCCCAAAGATATGCTATCGTCCCGGGGGAGTGACAGAGGAGGGGCTTTCTTGATTATTGTAGGTGAACGTCTCAATTCCAGCCGCAAGGTCGTCCTCGAGGCCCTCCAAACAAAAGACGCCGACTATCTCTGCAGTCAAGCGCTCGCCCAGGAGAAAGCAAAGGCGGCGTACATAGATCTCAACGTGGCGGCCATGATGGAGAAGGAGATTGATACGCTCTTATGGGCCATCCCGTTTCTTCAACGTGCCGTCAAAGCACCGCTGGCTCTAGACACGCCGAATCCTGATGCTATGGAGGCAGCGCTCAAGGTTCATCAGGGGCGGGCACTCGTGAACTCCCTTTCCGACGACAGCACTTCTCTCGAAGCCCTAGTGCCGCTTATCAGGCGATATCGGCCCCGCGTGATCGCTCTTTGTCTGAACAAGGAAGGGCCTCCTGAAAGCGCCAATATGGCCGTTTCCAGGGCTCAAAAAATGGCCGATATCCTTCAATCAGCCGGTCTCCACCCCGAAGATATCTTCATAGACCCGCTCGTGAGACCGATCGCTGTTGACCATAAAAGCGGGACGGTTTTTCTTGAATCTGTGGCGAGAATCAAGAGTTCACTCCCAGGGATCAGGACGATAGCCGGGGTCAGCAACGTATCGTTCGGCCTTCCTCAGCGCCGGCTTCTCAACCGGACGCTTCTGATCCTGGCTATGTCGAAAGGCTTGGACGCCGCGATCTGCGACCCCCTCGATGGGGACGTTCAGGCCTCACTCGCCGCCTCCGAGGCTCTATTAGGGCAAGACCCTTCTCTTAAGAAATATCTAAGTTACATCCGGGAACAGGCGAAAAAGTCAGGAGCGTAAGCCAGGCCTACAGCGCCTGCAAGACCTCTAGAGCCAGGTCATACTTTCCCAGGGGCGGGCTTATCTGAACACCCTGGACCATGCCCTTGATCCCACTCAAAATCTCCCGGGCGATATCTACGCCTTCCCGGCGGGCGCTCTCGGGACTCTGATCCTGAGCGCGGCGCATCCGCTCCATGATTTCGGCTGGGATCGAGGTGCCGGGCACCTCATTGTGCATGAACTCGGTGTTCCTTAAGCTCCACAGCGGCCAGATGCCCCCGAGAATGGGAATCCCGCACGACCCGGTCCTCTTGAGGAATTGCTCGAGAAGGCGGACATCGAAAACGGGCTGGGTGATGGCGAATTCAGCCCCGGCTTCCACTTTCCGCTCGAACCGGCGAATTTCGTTGTTCAGGTCTATAGCCCCCGGGTTGACGCCGACGCCGATCAGGAACGAGGTCGGCTTTTCCAACTTTTTCCCGCCGATATCGAATCCGCGGTTCAGGCAGCTGACAAAACCAGCGAGGCCGATCGAATCCACATCAAAAACCGCCGTGGCGTCCGGGTAATCTCCGAGTTTGGGCGGGTCGCCTGTTATGATCAGAACATTCCGCACATGTTGGGCTTGCAGGCCCAGAAAATCCGATTGCATCCCGAGGAGGTTCCGGTCGCGGCACGTGTAGTGCAGGATGATGTCCATTTTCGTGGATGCCGTCAGAATGGAGGCCAGGACCATGGGGCTCATCCGGGCGCTGGCCCGGGGCCCATCGGGAATGTTTATCCCATCCACGCCGTGCTTCTCGAGTTTCCGGACGGCCTCGATCGCCTGGGAGGGGTCATGCCCGCGGGGCGGCACGACTTCGACGCTGGTCACAAATTTCCTGCCCTCGAGTTTTTTCCCGAGGGCGGACTTCTTGCCCATCGGAATTTGTGGCACGCCTTGGGCTTCGGAAAGATGTATGGCGGCCGCCATTGCCCGTCGGGGCGGCTGCAAAGCTTTTATCGCAGCTCTCATGGCTTTGATATGAGCCGGAGTCGTGCCGCAACATCCGCCGATAATCCTCACTCCTGTCATGATGAAGCGTTTGGCGTATTCGGCCATGTAATCGGGCGAACAGAGATAGAGATTTCGTCCGTCGACCTCCCGGGGAATGCCGGCATTGGGCATGGCCGATAGGGGAAGGGCGGTGACCTTCACCATCCGCTCGACGCATTGGAGCATGGGGGCGGGCCCGACACTGCAATTAACCCCAATAACCTGTGTCCCCAGGCTCTCGAGCTCATTGGTAAAGACTTCCGGACTCGTGCCGTAGAGGCTGTTGCCGTCTTCTCCGATGGTCATCTCGGCGATAACGGGGACATCTGGAGCTGCCTTCCGAAGTCCCCGGACGGCACGCTCGATTTCGTGGACGTCCGCGAACGTTTCTAAAATGAAAACGTCAACCCGGCCTTCCTGAAGAGCCCGGGCTTGCTCGGCGAACGCGTCTTCGGCTTCTTCGGCCGCGAGCTGGCCCCATGGTTCGACCTTGACACCAAGGGGGCCTATCGAACCGGCCAGAAATACGTCCGCGCCGGCCTCCTCACGCGCGATCCGTGCGCCAGCGCGGTTGATTTCCGCGACCTTATCGTTCAGGCCGTACTTCTTGAGCTTGAAGCGGTTGGCTCCAAATGTGTTGGTTTCGATGATATCCGCGCCGCTCCGGACATATTCGCGGTGGACCTCTTGAATGATGCCGGGATTGGTCAGGTTGAGTTCATCGAAACAGGTGTTCAGGTAAATGCCCTTGCTGTAGAGCATGGTCCCCATGCCGCCGTCGCCAAGCAGGACCCTCTCAGCAAGCGCATCCAGGAAAGAGTTCTTAATGGGTTGTCTCCCCGATTCAACGTTATTTCGTTACAGAGCGATTATAGAGAGCAGTCTCGCGGGAAGTCAAATCGCCAGGCCCAGTCCAGATGCTTCCGTTCGAAGGCCACAGGGAGTACGAATGGACGTTGAAGTAGACGAACGTGCGCAGGCCTCGGTTCCTGGCTTCCGCGAGGTATCTTTTCAGGTACAACTGGGATTTCTGACCGGCCGGCTTAAAGACGCCGTTGTCGTCCAACGCGTCGATCAAACCCAGTGCTCCAAAATGCTCGGCGTTGTAGAGGTGGTCGGCTTTGAAGGCAGCCAACTGCTCCGGAGACTGGGACTTGAACAAGTCGCCGGTCACGACCAGGTTCAGGGCGAGCTTGGCGAGCGAGGGTTTTCGATGTTATCCGGTCAATCGCTTTTTCCTTTCACTTGGAGCAACTCCGAGCGGCCCGTGTTAGACCTTCCTGGTTTTATGCTAGACTCCGCCCGGATTTCATTAGGGGCGAGCCGGACGGCGGCTTCACGGCCGTCGCCTCTCTTGAAAGAATTCCTGGTGAAGGGCATGAACCGTTTTTTCCAGGTCCGGCCGTTTCACAATGAAATAGGAAGCCACCTCCGATGCCCCAGTCGAGATCATCTCCACGTTGACCCCCGCCTTGGATACCGATGAAAAGATCCTGGCCGCTAGCCCTTTTTGCCGGAGAAGCCCCTCGCCCACCGCGGCAACCAGGACGATACCGTCCTCGAGGTCCACGCGTTCGATGACCCCGCCCCTCTCAGTCTTGAGGGCTTCATGGCTCCGGAAGGCGTCCTTGCGGTCCACGAGCAGGTTGATGCAGGTTTGCGAGGTGATGATGGAATAGATATTGATGCCCAGGGCGGAGAGCCTGTGGCCGATGGTCCCGATGATGCCCGGCTTGTATCCCACGCCCGGCCCGTGGATCCTCAACAGGACGATGTCCGGGTTGAAAGCCACGCTTTTGATCACGTCGTTCTTGACCGAGCCGTTGGGCAGGACTTCTGTGCCCGGATTGTCCGGGTGCCACAGGTTTTTGATTTCCACAGTGATGGGCAGTCCATGCAGAGGCTCGAGGGTGCGGGGATGGAGGATTCTGGCGCCGAAATAGGAAAGTTCGGCTGCCTCGTAGTAAGACAACCGGTCGATCTTCCGGGCTTGGGGCTCGAGCTTGGGGTCGGCGCTCATGAAACCCTCGACATCCTTCCAGATCTCGAGTCGCGAGGCGCCTAGGCCGGCGGCCACCGCAGCCGCGCTGTAATCCGTTCCGTTCCGGCCGAACGTGGCGACCTTTCCCCTAGGATTGATCCCAAAGAACCCGGTGACGACATCCACCGCATCATGGCGGCCGAGGCCCGGCTTCAGACGTTTCAGGGCGCGCCTGAACCCGGGCAGGTCGACGGTGGCGTTCTCGACGACATCGTCCGTCAGCATTCCGATCTTGTCGCTTTCGACCGGCCTGGCCGGAGTTCTCCGGTCGATCAAAAGCGCGGCCAGAAGGAACGCGGCCAGCCGCTCCCCGAAGCTCAGAACGTGCGAGCGCGTCGCCGGCGTGACTTCGGCCGTGTACGAGATCCCATAGAGGAGCTTTCCCACTTTTTTAAGCGCTGTCTCCACATACCTGGACAGGTCGCGCCTGACGTCGGCATTCTTGATCATGGTCCTTATCAGGCTGTCGTGGACGGCCTGTATCCTCTGGACATCGGCAGTGACGCCCCGTTCGTTCCGCTCGGCCTGGCTGCAGGCCTCGATGAGCATGTCGGTGACGCCCGTAACCGCCGAAACGACCACGACCGGCCGCTCCTTCTCGCGCCCGATGATCGCCGCGGCCTGGCTGATACTCCTGGCGTCCTTGAAGCATCCCCCGCCGAACTTCATGACCTTCATGGTGGCCCTCCTCATTCGCTTGCCCTTAATGCAGGATCCCGCAGCGGAAGGCCAGTTCGGCGTTCAAAAGACATGTTCCGGCCGCGCCGCGGATGGTGTTATGGACAAGGGCAAAACAATTCAGAACCCGTCCCTTTTTCCTGAGCCGTCCTACGGTCACGGCCATGCCCCGGGCTCTCTCCGGCCGACCCGCCATGGCATCCAGGAGGGGTTGGGGCCTGTCATCCTCGGACCGGACGATGAGAGGCCTCTCCGGCGCGGAGGGCAGCTTCAAGTCCTGGGGCGCGCTGCGGAACGACGAAAGGGCGTCCGCCACCTCGTTCAGGCCGGGCTCGGAGGCTAGGTCGAGTCTCAGGCTCAGCAGATGGCCGTCGCGGACAGGCACCCGGCAACAGCTGGCGTTGATGGCTAAGTCGCGCTCCTTGACCCTTTCCCCGTTACTGCTGCCCAGGATCTTGCGTGATTCGCAAGCCATCTTTTCCTCTTCGTCGCGGATGAAAGGGATGATGTTGGCGTCGATGTCCATGGCCGCGACCCCACGGCGGCCGGCGCCGGAGACGGCCTGATAGGTGGCCACGGTCACGGCTTCGAGCCCGAACCGCTCCAGAGGCTTGAGGACCATGACCAGACCCGAGGTCGAGCAGTTGGAATTGGTGATAATCGCCCCGCCGAACTCCGAGACCTGGCGGCGGGCCAGCTCCATGTGCCCCGGGTTGACCTCCGGGACAAGAAGGGGCACATCGTCGTCCAGGCGCCGGCACGAGGCGTTGGAAAAAACGTATAACCCCCGGCGGCGCAATTCCGGCTCGAGCGCGCTCGAGACCGAGGACGGCAAGGCGTTGAAGACAACCCGGGCGCCGCTCGTCATCACGCCCTCGGCCGACGTACTCAGGATGGTCCTGTCCCTCAGATATTCGGGGGCGTCGCCTCCGAAGAACCAGCTGACTGCCTGGCCGTAGGCCTTTCCGGCGGACCGGGGGGACGACGTCAGCGCGACCAGTTCGAAATAGGGATGCTTGTCGAGCATCCGGACGAATTGCTGGCCAACCAGACCCGTACAGCCCAACAGAGCGGCTTTGACCTTCGTCGCGGTGTGTTCTGTGTTCAAGTTCTTCATGGTGTCATCCTTTCCGGCCCAGCGCTTGCGGCCCGTCGAACGAAGCGCTGTTGTGAATGAACCTGATCCATTGCGAGAAGAATTCGGCACCATGGCTCTTCCAGCGATTAGCCGGATGCGCCAAGTCCAGGTTCTTGGGCGGCTCCACGCCCGGCTTGTTGGCTTTGACATCCCGCTGGTATTCATCGACGAGCCGCTGGGCGTCGTACTCGGGATGTCCCAGGTGCATCAGGAAGCGATGGTCGGCGCTTTCGAAGATGGTGTAGCCCGCCTCGTCCGAATAGCCCAACAGGTTGACCGTCCCATGCACCCGCTCCCGTTCCATGACGACGTCCGGGATGCCCGAGAAGCGGCTCTGCGGGCACCAGAAGACATCGTCCATTTCTCCCGTGATGCGGTGGTTCAGGTCGAGGTTTCTCGTTTCGAACACCCCGAAGAGCTTCCGGGGAAAGACGACCTTATCGATGCCCAGCTGCTTGGCCAGGGCCAGCCCTCCCCAGCAGATCCCCAGGGTGATGGGGATGTTCCGTCGCGCATAGCCGAGGATCTCCTGAGCCTCGCTCCAGTAGGCCACATCCTCGAAGGGGATGTCCTCGACCGGAGCGCCCGTCAGGATGAGACCGTCCAGCGGACTGCGCGCGATGGCCTCTTCGAAGGAAATGTACAGGTTCTTTAAATGCTCCCAGTCGCTGCTCTGGTACTTGTGGGTCTTCAACCGGATCCACACCGGGTCGATTTGGAGCACGGATCGGCCGAGCAGATGCAGCAGGCTGAACTCGTAGGCCTCTGCCTTGGGCATGATGTTGAGGATGCCGATCCTCAGGGCCCGGATATCCTCGCGGAGAGCCTCGTCCGGGTCGATGCACAAGATCCTCCGCTCGTTCAAAGCCCGGCGCAGATGATAATCCCTGGGAACGATGATGGTCATGATGTCTTCCTTCTCGTCGGCTTACGGCCTCAAACCCCGGCCAGGGCCTGGTCCAGGGCCTCGCTCAGGTCGTCCGGATGTTCCAACCCGACCGACATTCTGACCATCTCGGGCGTCACGCCGCCAGCACGCTGCTGGTCCTCGGACAGTTGGGCGTGGGTCGTGCTGGCCGGATGGAGGATGAGGCTTTTGGCGTCACCGACATTGGCCAGATGCGAAAATAGAGTGATGGTGTCGATCAACTTGGCGGCGGCCTCGTACCCGCCCCGGAGCCCGAAAACGACCATGCCGCCGAAGCCGTTCTTCAGGTAACGTTCGGCCGTGACGTGCGACGGATCTCCCTCGAGTCCCGGATAACGAACCCAGGAGATCTTGGGATGACGCGCCAGGTGCCTGGCGATTTTCAGAGCATTTTCGCTGTGCCTGGCCATGCGCATAGGCAGGGTTTCGAGTCCCTGCAGGAAAAGCCAGGCGTTGTCGGGAGAGAGGCAGGCCCCCAGGTTGCGCAGGGGCACGCTTCTGAGCCGCAAAGCAAAGACCGTGGAAGCCAACGACTCGGGCAGGTCGTAGGCCCAGCGCAGGCCATGGTAGTTATCGTCCGGCTCGGTAAAGACGGGGTGGCGTCCCGCCTTCCAATCGAAGCCCCCGGCTTCGGTCACGACCCCGCCGATGGCGACGCCGTGCCCTCCCAGCCACTTAGTCAGGGAGTTGACGACGATATCCGCCCCGTATTCGATCGTGCGCAAAAGGTAGGGCGTGGTGAAAGTGCCGTCCACGATCAAGGGCAAGCCATGGCGATGGGCCAGGTCGGCCACCGCCCGGATGTCGGTCACGTCCAGCCCAGGGTTGCCGATCGTCTCGATGTACACCGCCCTGGTCTTGTCCGTAACGGCTCGTTCGATCGCCTTAAGCACATGGGGATCCACGAACTTGACAGTGATGCCCAACGCAGGGAGGATTGCATCGAACTGGGTGTAAGTTCCGCCGTAGAGATTATTGGCCGCGATTATTTCGTCGCCGGCCCGGGCCAGGGTGATGACGGCGTAAAAAACGGCGGCCGTCCCCGAGGCCAAAGCCACCGAAGCCACACCCCCTTCGAGCTGGGTCACACGCTGCTCGAGGACGTCGGTGGTGGGGTTCATGATCCTCGTGTAAATATTCCCTGGCTCCTTGAAGGCGAACAGGTTGGCGGCGTGCTCAGTGTTCTTAAAAATAAAGGAACTTGTGCGATAGACCGGCACTCCGCGCGACAGGGTGGCGTCGGGAGTCTGTCCGGCGTGCAGGGCCAGTGTTTCAAACCGATAGTGTTTGGCGGCCGGGCCACTCCCGCACCGGTTCTGCCCTGATTCATTCGCGTCAACGACAGTTTTAGACATGTTTGACCTCCGAAAAATTGAAGGGTTAGGGTAGAAAAAAGCCTTACCGAAGTTGGCTGGGGTGTCCCGAATACCGGCCTCCGCTCAGGAGTGCCGGATATTCGGGCTTCACATTATCATGCAGCCGGGGTGCTGCGAGATGCGGCAGAGAAAAAGGGAGGATCGAGACACTTCGTCTCTTCTGTTCGTCGCGAATCTCAAAACCACGTCACTCATTAGCCGCATTTTATATCACAGCGAAAAGTTCATGTCAAATCAATTCGCAAGGTGACATCCCGGCCCTTGATCAATGCGATACAAGGCCCTTCCGGGCCGGAGGCCTTTCGGCCGGGCGGTGACGCGGTTTTAGTCTTTCTTGAACCTCAACGTTAAGCTCACTTCGAACGCGGAAAAGCAGGTCTTAGCGCGCTTTCCCCAACAGGAGCGTCAGATATTCTGTGTAAACCCCTTCTTCGCATTTAAGCACGTTCCCCCAAACGGTCGCCAAAAGCAATCCCGTCAAGAACAGGGCGATGATTCCAACCTGGAATATCTTATTCCTTAAACCCTGCTTTCTGTCGTCTACCATAATTCCCGGGCTTATG
>JBEKXF010000006.1:0-115797 GCA_049512315.1 Candidatus Aminicenantales bacterium
GCCTCCCGGAGCAGGGTGATGATCTGCTCCGGATTAAACCGTTTCCTGGCCATGTCCACCTCCCTCGATCCAGCAGAATCTTAGCACACGGGCTGGATCCCTTTGAGGGGGGCAGGTCACTAATGACTCAAATGTTAGCTCTCTATGGATAATGAAAATGGTCCACCTTCCCTCTTTGTGCCAGAACCCTAGGGCAACGTCGTGATGTCCCGAAAGAATATGATCTTTGGCTATGTCTTCGACTTGGACTGCGATTTTTCCCCATCCCAGGATTTCCGCACAATCCTTGCAAAAAGCAACCCAGACCATTTTTTATCCTCCTGCTCCCTTATAAACCCGCCGGTCAGCCTATGGCGCATTTTCAATAAATAGGACTTTTCTTGATTTGGCCATCGACCTTCATTTCCCCTATCGAGCAATCCCTCCACCTAGCTATCAGGGCCTGTCCCAATCAGGGGGAAACGCGGATTTCAGCCCCCGTCAGCCTTACTGACCTCCTTCCCACATAATAGGTCCCGGCATTAAGTGAATAAGGATATCAGGAACGGGTCCAGCGCCCCGGAGGGCTTCAGGGAGGCCTATGACGTCACGGACCGGCCGTAGAAGGCCTATTCTTGCCGCTCAGATGCACCTGGGGGGCTTTCTGCGGCGAAACGTAGTGGGGTCCGTATGGCGCGGGCAGGGGTAGGACGATGTGTTATTGAAGGAGGCTGTGGGGAGGTTCTGCGAGCGAGGGCCCCTTTGGGAAAACTGCGGGTGGACTATCTGTTCACGAAACTCTGATCAGTGCAGCTAATCCGGCGGGGCTATCGCGCTCTGGGTGTAATGCCGACACTGCTGAGAAAGATTCGCACCGCCTCAAAGGCCCTCAACTCCTGATCCGCGGAAAAGTCTCCATGACCTCCGCCCGGGACTGTGACCAACTTATTGCGCACCCCAGCTTTAGTTAGCGCTTCGTGTAGCCGGACGGCGTGGGAGTACGGCACGATGTGATCGGCGTCGCCGTGAATTGTGAGAATGGGAGGCAAGCCCGCACGGACATAGTTGAGAGGCGATAAACGCCGCGCCAGCTCTTCGCGATTCGCCAAGCTGCCCAACCAAGCGACGGCGTACGAGCGCGTGTTCGGCGCGCCTTGCAGCATGTCGGCCACATCGGTTATGCCGAACCAGTTGATGACGGCGGCAACTTTGGGCCGCGCATCGGTCCACGGCCCGTTCCAGTTCTCATCGTCTTCGTAAGCGCACCGGTTCTCGAAACCGGCCGACGGGGGGATCATAGAGGTCGTCAGGGCCAGGTGTCCTCCGGCCGAGCCGCCCGTCACGACCAATTTGTTCAGGTCGAAGTTGTATTTCTTGGCATTCCGTCCGATCCAGTGCAACGCGCATAGGCAGTCCTCGACCGCGGCCGGTGCGAGCGATGTCTTGCCCAGACGATATTCCACGTTCACCACAGCGAAGCCCATCGCGAGATAAGGCAATGCACTGAGAGCCGCTTCTTCTTTTGTACCGGCGACCCAGCCACCCCCGTGAATCAGCATGACGACGGGAACCGGAGACTTGGCCTGGCTTGGGCGATACACATCGAGCTTCGCTTCGTAACCGTTGGCGACCAAGTAGGTGATGTTGGGAGCGACCTCATAGTCATGCTCGATGAGTACAGCTGCCTTTTCAGCCTCAGACAGCTGGGCCCACATGGTCGAAGTCAAGGTTAACAAGGCGACAATCACCACCATGCAACGTAGTGTGCGCATCAAATCCTCCGGTTTTAGGTATAGGAATTTCATTTTTTGTGCCGTGCGCCTCCGCCGGCCATAAGGCTTGGACTAACGGCCCCCCACACGAAAGGACGATATCGCCGGCCTCGCGGCGATGTCAATGACATAAAGAACACCGCATCACGCCCATGTGGCAAAATCGTTCAGTCGCCGGGATGCTTGACGCAGACTGGGACTATTTCTGTGCTATCGTCGAGGCATGAGTCGCCACGCACTGCCAAAGGCCGGCCTTTTTAATCCAAGTGTCAGTCCACCTTTCTTGGCCACTGACATCCTTGCCCTTATCCGTTCCTTTGAGCGTGTTGCGGCCAGTCACCACCGCCGCATCTCCATAGACCCGTGCCTTCATGTCGTCGGCCACCATGGACGATATCACCAGCTCGCCGGACTTCAGGGACGCCAGGTCCTGGGCCTTAGTCGTGACGGACCCATCGATGTCCGTTATTACCCAGTCATCCGCCAAAATCCGGTTAAGGAAAGCCCAATCGGCTTTGACAAGAGCATTCGTCCACTCTTGCTCAAGTTTCAGCAGTTCCTGCTCCGCACTCCCGCTTTTTGGCTGGCCCTGCGTCTGGGCGATGATGGCGACTGCCAAGATCAAGACAACCACGCAGACTGCAATAGCAATGCGTTTCATAGAACCCCTCCTTTAAAGTGATTCAGAGACACGGGGACGGCAAAGATGGATTTTGCGTGAAGGCTGACCTTCGACTTCCCCTTATCCCTTGCTGATTGCCTTATAACACCACACAGATGCGAAGTCAACCGGGGCTGAGGGCAGAGACGAGGTTCTTTTCGGGGGGGGCCTTTAGGAAAGAATATGGTGGATAGTTTTAGAGATTACAGTATACCCGTCAGCGCACCTAAGCACGCAAGCCCCATCCCCCCTCGCCCCCGGCCCCCTCGAAGGCCCACGGACCGCGTCACCCCCGCGTCACCTGTACGTCACCAAGGGTGCCTAAAATTGCCTAATCCTGCCTACTCGTGCTCAAAGGGACGCGTCGATCTATATGGGGAAAACAGAGCGCGCCTGAGAGGATTCGAACTTCCTGAACCAAATCTCTTTCGGAAACGGCCGGCTATTTGGCTTTTTCCCAGATGATGTTCTTAACAGGCACGATCTCGTATTTGCAGGGCCTGGTGGACTTATCGAATTCGTTGCGAAAATTCTTTCCTATGGCATCGCAAGCACCGGTCACCAGATCGACGAACTCTTTTATCAATATATATGTTCCCTTTTTAGCAGAAGATTCGTCCGCACGCCCGGGAAGTCCCTCATAGACATATACTTTCCCTCCCCGGAACTGGAATTCCTCGATTTTATCGGTCACATCCACTCTGCGATATCCCCATTCCCTCTCGTCGAGCCTGATCATCTCCGCGTTGCTGATCAAGTATAAAATGGCATTAATCCTGCCTTTCTTTTTTGGATGGATATTCAGTTCCGCAGTCCCGTTGAAAGGAACGCGTTCATTGCCACGTAAAAAGAAGGCCTCGGTCCTTTTGATGTCCGCCGAATTCGCTCGAGGATCATTGAATGGACGAACGCATATCCACTCTCTCTCATAACCCGTCAGATGGATCTGATTGATCGGACCCTGGTATTTATGCCCGAGCGTCTGTTCCATGCTCGGCAAAGAGATCAGGGAGCCGTAAGCGATCATCCCCGCCGAACCTTCCGGAATTTCCATGGTGCTTTTTCTTTTCACTCCAAAACTGGATGTGGAAGATAAAAAAAGAATCAGAACGGAAAGTGATATGCCTAAAAGTGACACGGTTAAAGAATCACTTTTCTTCATGGAATCGCCCGCTTCGGGCTCGAAACCGATGCCTCCCATCACGGAATGATGATATCCCCGGCCGCGGGCCCTAGTCAACATGACTCTCAGCGACAGAGGCGAGGTTCTTCTCAGAGGAGCCCTTTAGGAAAAACTATTGTGGATATTTCTGGAGATCACGATTGACCCGTTAGCGCACGAACGAGGCATTGGTCCCATACCCCCCCGGTGGGCTGTGGAACGTGGCCGGAGGGATTTGAACCTCCGACCTTTGGATTTGGAGGATAGTCCATATACCCTGGCCCTTTTCGGTGAGTCGATTTAGCCATCACAGCAAACAGGGTCAGAGTTACATATCTTCATCCTGGCAATCTTCACTCCAAGCCCATCTTTTTTATAATTTCGCGAAACCGGGGCATCGTGCGCAGGCTGTCGACCTTGGGCTCCACCTTGATAAAAACGAGGGCCCGAGACCGCTCCTCATAGGCTTTTTCAAGCCAATCGAGGGCGAGGTCCTGCTTCCCCAAGCTGGCATAGACTTCGGCTATATCGTAGGCCGAGACATATTTCCTTTTCGACAGGTCGATCAATTGATTCAGCAGATTCTGCGCTTCAACGATTTGGCCGGACACCGCATAGGCATCGGCCAGCCCTGCCACCGTATAGGCACTTCCTTTGGATAGATTCATGGCCTTTTGAAATTCGAGGATCGCATCCGGAAAGCTTCCTTTGAACTGGTAGGCCTGGCCAAGCCAATAATGGGCCGGAACAAAATTCGGGTCGATCTCCAGCGCTTTTTTGATCTGTTCAATCGCTTGATCATACCTGTGGGCGAAGTAATCCATCCAACCGATCGTGGTGTTGATAATCATCGAGAGCGGGTCCAAATGGCTGGCCTCTTTCTTTTCTGCTATGGCTTCATCCAGCCGGCCCATGGCCGCGAGATATTCTGCATACCAATGGGGAGTTGTCGGGTAAGAGGCATTGAGTTGCAGGGAGAGCCGAAATTCCCTTTCGGCGCCAGGCCAGTCCCAATCATAATACAATTTTGTATAGGCCAATGACGTGTGTGCTTCCGCGAGTAATTGATCAATCTCCAGAGCTTTTAGGGCTGCTGCCTTGGCCTTGGGAAATGCCTCTTTGGGAGGTTGGACACCGTAGAATCCAAAGGCATTGTAACAATCAGCCAGTCCCGCATAGGCGGCCGCATAAGAGGGATCTTTTTCGATCGCCTGCTGGAAGCTCTCAATGCTTTTCTTCACTTCCTCTTCCGTCCGTTTGTTCCAGTAGAAACGTCCCTTGAGATAGAAATCATAGGCTTCAGGATTTTCTGTATAGCGCTTGATAATCTGGACCTCTTTTTCCCCCAGTAGCTTGATCTTCAGAGCTTTGACAATTTCTTGGGCAATTTCATCCTGGATGGTAAATAGATCGGTCAGTTTCCTGTTATAAATAGCTGACCAGATCTGGCTGCCGTTCTTGACGTCGCTGAGTCGCGGGCTTATGCGGAGATTGTCGCCAATCACAAGGACGCTGCCTTCGAGCACAGTTTCGACATTCAATTTCTGGCCAATGTCGCTGAGATTGTATTCTTTGCCCTTAAACGAAAACGCGGAGGCCCTGGCTGGAACCCAAAGACCTTCGATATTATTGAGGGCGTTGATCAGCGTCTCCGGGATTCCTTCGCATAAATATTCATGCCCTTTCTCTGGGCTTAAATCCATAAATGGCAAGACGGCAATCGAGTGCAAGCCGGGAGGTCTGAAGAGGGCCCCGCGACGGGGAAGAAGTTGCCAAACAATGACCCCGGCAATGACGACAAGGAGAAAAATCAAAGCCGGCGCGATGAGCTTCTTGAACCTGAATGTGACCGTGATCTCCTTAGAGGTGAGAGGCCGTCTCTTAGCCAGGACCCTCTCTGATGTGGGCATCCCTTTTTCGATTTTTATCAATTCTGTCAGCACATCCTCGGCCCCGGGAAATCTTTTCTCCTTATCTTTTTCCAGACATTTCATGATCACTCGGCTTAAGTCCGGGGGCATCTGGGCATTGAATTCCATGGGGTCCCGGGGCTTTTCAGCCTTGTGTTTCATGGCGATGCTGAGCGGGGTGTCTCCTTCAAAAGGGATGCGTCCGGTCACCATCTCATAAAGAATCACTCCCAACGAGTAAATGTCCGACCGCTTATCGACATCCTTCGCTTCCGCCTGCTCGGGCGACATGTATTCGGGCGTTCCAATCAGCACCCCGGCGCCCGTGATGCCTCTCCCCGAGAGTGAACGGGCGATTCCGAAGTCCATGATCTTGGCATCTCCGTCCTTGTCAATCATGATATTGCCGGGCTTCAGATCTCTATGAATAACCCCCAGCCTGTGTGCTTCCTCCAATCCCTCACACACTTGCTTGGCAATGGATATTGCAGTTCCTGTGCTGAGCTGTTTTGACCTATGGATGAAGCTCCTCAGATCCTCTCCCGGCACGAACTCCATGGTGATGAAAGTCGAGCCCTCGGCCTTGCCCAGGTCGAACATCCGGCAGACATTCCTGTGGCTAATCCTGCGGGCGAGTTTCAATTCATTCGAGAACCGCTCGACCGTTTCCTTATCCAGGGTGATCTCGGGCCGAAGGAGCTTGAGGGCGACGTTCTCCTTGATGTCTATGTCGTGGACCTTGTAAACCTTGCCCATGCCACCGTGGCCCAGCTCTTCAATCACCTGGTAGCGGCCGGCGAAGGTGTAGCCCGTAGTTAGCTCGCGGACCGGTGTTTGGATGGTATCCGTTACGACAGGAGGATGGTTTTGGGGCGGAGGGAGCTGCGTGCCACACCCCCCGCAGAATCGTTGGGTCTCGGGATTGTCGGAATGGCAGGTCGGACATTTGTTGGCCAAGCGAGTTCCCCTTCTCTAGCTTGGTCTCAGATTAACAGAGGGATGTGCGGGAAGTCAAACGTGGATTCGGGGGGCAGAGACGAGGTTCTTCTCTGAGGGCCCTTTAGTGAAAACTATGGTGGATATTTTTAGAGATCACAATTGATCCGTAAGCGCACGATCGGGGTATTGGTTCCATACCCCCCCGGCGGCCCTAGCGCCTTCAGGCCGCGTCACCCCCGCGTCACCTGTGCGTCACCAAATGTGCCTAAAATTGCCTAATCCTGCCTACTCGTGCCTAAAGGGAATTGCCGGTTTATATGGGGACAGGTGGCGGGGCCGACGAGACTCGAACTCGCGACCTCCGGCGTGACAGGCCGGCGTTCTTCCTAGCCCTTCAACCCGGAAAGCCCACAGTACCAAATGTGTGCTCAAATGTGTGCTCAACGGATGCCTAAAACGGTGTAAAGCTGTACAAAATTGAGACAAATTTAGGGTGCCGGGGATGATGACTAAATAGCAGATTTCTCGGGGAATATGGGAGCGCGCCTGGGGTGAATCGAACACCCGACCCGCTGCTTAGAAGGCAGCTGCTCTATCCCCTGAGCTACAGGCGCGTCATGGATGATCAAGGCCGGGGCCGCGAAAGAGCGCCCGGCCGTTCCGGCCGGGCGCTCTTTCGCAGGGCCGGTCGCTTTGCCGCGGGAAGCCAATCGGGGAGAGCGGATTTGAACCGCCGACCTCCTGCTCCCAAGGCAGGCGCGCTAGCCAGGCTGCGCCACTCCCCGTCCGTTCCGCACCCCTCGTCAGAAGCCCGTTCATCTTAGCAAATCGGACGGCCAGCTGTCAATTTGACCGGGGAGACGCGTCAGCGGCGCATCCCCTTATCGATCTGGGACCTGCCGACCTTGACGACAATGGGCCGGCCGTGCGGGCAAAGGGCGGGCTGGGACGATTTGAAAAGCTCGTCCACGAGGTAGCCCATCTTTTCCCGGGTCAGCGGCTGACCTGCTTTGATGGCTGTTTTGCAGGCCAGGGTCGCCAGGAACTTCTCCCGCCTGTCCCGGACGCTTGCCTGGCCCGCCTCCTCGAGCAGGGCCAGGAAGACGTCCGCGGCCTCCTCGGCCCGGAAGACGCCCGGATACTCCTTGAGGGCGTAGGACCGGCCGCCCATGGCCTCGACCCGGAACCCGAGCTCCTCGAAAAGCACGGCGTTCTCCTCGAACGCGACGGCCTCGGACGGCGAAAGCTCCAGGAGGGCCGGGATGAGGAGCGTCTCCCGGGGCCAGAGCTTCCGGCGGTCGATCTCACGGAACTTGTCGAAAAGGACGCGTTCATGGGCGTTGTGCTGGTCGATGACCAGAAGCCCGTCCTCCGCGCTCGCGACGATGTAAAGGTTCTGGAACTGCCCGAGAACTTCAGGGCCGGTTCCGGCCTTCTCCGGCAGGCTGAAGGGAGGAGCGGCCGGGCCGGCTGCAAGACCGGGCTCCCCGGCCGCCGGATCAGCTCCCTCTCCCGCCGTCCTCTCCCGCCGCCCGGGCTCAAGACCGGACAAAAGGACGGTCTCCTCTGCGACGCCCGGAGGGGTGGAGACCCCGGCCGCCGCCGGATAGATGTCTTTGACCGCGTGCTCCCTGAGCGTCCCGTGCTCCACGGCCCTGAGGACGAGCCGGAAGACGAGCTGGGAGTCCCTGAACCGGACCTCGGCCTTGGCCGGATGGACGTTGACGTCGACGTCTCCGCACGGAAGCGTGATGAAAAGGAACGCCTCGGCCGACCGGTTCCGTTCGAGGATCCCGGCGTAGGCCTGGTTGAGAGCGGCCTGGAGGATTCGGTCCTTGACCGGCCGGTTGTTGACGAAAAAATGCTGGACGGAGCGGTCCGCGCGTCCCTGAAGCGGCCGCGACGAATAGCCGGAGAGCCGGGCCTCCCCTTCCGCTCCGGCGACCTCCATCAAGCCGTCCACGACGTCTTTTCCGTAGAGCTGGAAGATCCGGTCCCTCAGCGCGCCGACGGGCGGGCAGTTGATCGTCTCCCGCGTCCCGTGGACGAGGACGAAGCGCACGCCCGGATGGGACAGGGCGGCCTGGGTCAGGTACTTGGCGATGAGGCCGAACTCGGAGGAACTCGACCGCAGGAACTTCCGCCGGGCCGGCAGGTTGAAGAAAAGGTCGCGGACCTCGACCGCCGTCCCCCGCGGGAAGGCGATGTCCGTGACGGCCAGGAGCTTTTCCCCCTCGCGCTCGATCAGGGTGCCGCGCTCCTCGGCCCCGTCGAACGTCCTCAGGGAGAGCCGCGAGACGGCCGAGATGCTGGCCAGGGCCTCGCCGCGGAAGCCGAGGGTCGAGATCCTCTCCAGGTCTTCCTCGGTCGCGATCTTGCTCGTCGAGTGGCGCCGGAAGCAGAGGGCGGCGTCCTCCCGGCTCATCCCCGACCCGTTGTCCTGGACCTTGATCGAGCGCTTCCCGCCGTCGAGGAGCTCGACCCGGATGTCCGTCGCGCCGGCGTCGAGGCAGTTTTCGACAAGCTCCTTGACGACGGACACGGGCCGCTCGATGACCTCGCCGGCCGCGATCTTCTGGGCGATTTCCGGTGCCAGGATGTGTATTTTCTTCATGTGCTGACGACCTCACCTTCTGTCGAACACGGCGAAACGCGGGTGATGCGGACCCGGACGATCTCCCGCCGCAGCGCCAGGCATGACGGGACAAGGACCTTGATATAGTTGCCCGTCAACAGCTCCGTGAAATCCCGCCTCCCGATGACGACCGCTTCCAGCTCCCGCCCCAAAAAGGAGGCCCGGAACCGGAGATTTTTTTCCGCGGAGAGTTTCCGGAGAGCGAGCGACCGTTCCTTCTTGATCCGCTCCGGAATCTGGGGCCTCGCCGCCGCCGGCGTCTCCTCCCGCGGCGAATAGGAAAAAACGTGAAAATAAGTCAGCGGCGATCCCAGGAGGAACTCCTCGAGAAGGGCGAAGTCGTCGCCGGTCTCCCCAGGAAACCCGACGATGACATCGGCACCGAGAGAGGCCTCGGGCGACCGTCCCCTCAAGTCGGAAAGGATAGACTGGTAGACCTCCGGTCCGGCCGGCCGGCCCATCTTTTCGAGGACCCGCTCCGAGGCGTGTTGCAGCGAAAGATGGAAATGCTGGCAGACCTTGGGATTCCCGGCGATATGGGCCACGAGGGATCCGTCCGTGCGCCGGGGGTCCAGGGAGCTCAGCCTGACCCGGCCCAGGCCTTCGACTTCATCGATCACCCGGAGTAGCCCGAGGAGGGAGTCTCTCGGTTCCAGGTCCACGCCATAGGACGATAAGTGAATCCCGGCCAGGACGACCTCCCGGTACCCGGCCCGGACCAACTTCCGGACGCTGGCCAGGACGTCGTCCTCGCCGCGGCTCACGCTTCTTCCCCTGACGTTCGGGATGATACAGAACGTACACCGGTTATCGCACCCGTCCTGGACCTTGAGAAGCGCCCGGGAGCGGAAAAACGGGACGCTGTCCGCCGGGCCGGCCATCCCCGGCTCCGCCCTTTTGTCAGACCCCGCCATTCCGACGAGAGCGAGCACCTTCTCCGGGAGGCCGCTTTTCTCGCTGTTACTGATGACAAGACGGACCTGGGGAAGTTTCCCGATCTCCGCCGGGGCCCGCTCGGCGTAGCAGCCTGTGACAACGAGCTTGGCCTCCGGGTTCTGGCGCGAGATCTTCTGGATGAACTTTCTGACGTCCCGGTCGGCCCGGCCGGTCAGGGTACAGGAGTTGACGAGGACGAGGTCGCTTCGGGCCGCGTCATCCTCCAGCCGGAGACCGCCTTTCCGGAAGGCTTCGGCCCAGGCGAAAGCCTCCGCCTGGTTGACGCGGCAGCCGAAGTTCTGGATGGAGAAGGAGGGCATCGGGAAAGGTCAAGGCTTTTCTTGGATCTTTTTCGAGCTCGCCTCGACGCCGGCGGCCATCTTGGCCCGGTGCTCGATGAGCTTTTTCCTGAGTTCCTCGTTCTTCAGAGCGAGGATCTCGATCGCGAGCAGGGCCGCGTTCGCACCCCCATGCTTGCCCAGAGCCACGGTCGCCACGGGCACGCCCTTGGGCATCTGGACGGTCGACAACAGGGCGTCCAGCCCCGCCAGGGCGGCGCTCTCGACGGGGACGCCAATGACGGGCCGGACGGTTTGGGCGGCGACGATCCCCGCCAGGTGGGCGGCCTTCCCTGCGACGGCGATAAACACCTCTGCCCCCCCCGCCTCCGCCTCTTTCACCAGACGGAGCGTACGCTCGGGCGACCGGTGGGCCGAGGTCACCTCGAGGCGGTAGGGAACACGGAATTCCTTCAGGAGCTTCAGGGCCTCCTCGATGACCTCAAAGTCCGATTCGCTGCCGAGAAGGATCATCACGTTCATGGCTGCTCCTCCCTGACGGCGCCGATGTCGCGGCGGTAGTGCATGGCTTCGAAATAGATCCGGCCGACGGCGTCGTAGATCTTCTTCATCGTGTCTTCGAGCGTCGCTTCGGAGGCGCAGACCCCGAGGACGCGGCCCCCGCTTGTCGTGTAGGCGTTATTCTCGAACTTCGTCCCGGCATGAAAAACACTCACCCCGGGGATCTCCGCCGCGTCGGTCAGCCCCGAGATCGTCTTCCCCTTCTCGTAGTGGGCCGGGTATCCGCCCGAGGCCACAACGACGCAGCCGGAGGGGTTCTCCGACCAGCGGGCCTCGGTCTTGAGGATATTTTCGTCGATCGCGGCGGACAGGAGCTCGAGGAGATCGCTCTGGAGCCGGAGCATCTGGGGCTGGGTCTCGGGGTCGCCGAAGCGGCCGTTGAACTCGAGGACCTGCGGCCCCTTGTCCGTGACCATCAACCCGGCGTAGAGGACCCCTTTGAACTTCCGGCCTTCCTCGAGCATGCGGGTGACGGCCGGGTGGACGATGGTGTTCATGACCTCGTGGAAAAGCTTCTCGGTCATGAAGGGCGAGGGCGAGATGGCCCCCATTCCCCCCGTGTTGGGGCCCTTGTCGCCGTCGTAGGCCGCCTTGTGGTCCATGGCCGAGACCAGGGGCTGGACCCGGGTCCCGTCGGAGATGACGATGAAGGAAACCTCCCGGCCCCGGAGGAATTCCTCGATGACGATCCTCCGGCCCGCCGCGCCGAACTTCTTCTTGACCAGCATCTCTGCCGCCGTCTCCTCGGCTTTTTTCTGGCCGTGGCAGACGACCGCACCCTTGCCGGCCGCCAGGCCGTCGGCCTTGATGACGACCGGGAAGCCGAACTCGCCCGAGCCGATGACCTTCCGGGCCTCGTCGAAGGCGTCGACGACCTTGAACCGGGCCGTCGGGATCTTGTGGCGCTCCATGAACTGCTTGGCGAAGACCTTGCTTCCTTCGATCTCGGCCGCCTTCTTCGACGGGCCGAAGATCCTGAGGCCGCGCTTTTCGAACTCGTCCGCGATCCCGAGCATAAGCGGGACTTCGGGGCCGACGACGGTCAGGTCGATCTTTTCACGGGACGCGAATTCGAGGAGCCCGTTGATGTCGGTTTCCTCGAGAGGGACGTTTTCCGCGACGAGCCGGGTGCCGCCGTTGCCGGGCGCGCAGTAGACCTTCTCGGCCTGTGGGCTCCGGGCGATCTTCCAGGCCAGGGCGTGCTCCCGCCCGCCGGAACCGACGATCAGGATCTTCATGGTCTCACCCTCCATTCCCGTGAGATTCGAGGCCCCCTCAGCCTGCGACGACCCGGCGCAGATTCTCGGCGAAAAGGCCGGCGTAGCCGGGGTCGGGGATGGAGCCGGTCACGATCCGGGCCGCCAGCGGCAGGGCCTCGTCCGGCGGCAGGCAGAATTTCATGGCCAGGAAATTCCGCCTGTACCGGGACACTTCGTCCTTGGCTTTCCGGCCCCGGACGATGACATCGGCCATGAGGCCGGAGAGTTCATCGAAGTCCTTCTCGGTCATGCCGAACCGCGTCATCTCCTGGACTCCGAGGCGGATGCCGCTCGATTCGAGGAACGTGGCGTCGTCCGGGAGAGCCTGGTAATTGGTCAGGATGTTGTTGTCCTCGAGGCGCCGGGCGATCTCCATGCCGGGCCCGAAAGGCTTGACGCGGATGATGACCTGGTGGGTCTCGGTGAAACCGTCCGCCTCGTCGCCCTCGACCGGGATGCCGTGGGACTTGAGGGCCCTGGCAAAGGCCCTGGCGTTGGCCCTGACCTGGGCCTGGAACGGCTCCTTGAACTCGTTCATCTCGTACGTGGCCATGAGGAGGCCGAGGAGCGTCCCGAGATGGTGGTTGCTCGTCGAGCCGGGGAAGGCCCGTCCCCGGATATCGAGCCAGAGGGGCCGGGTCGGCGAGTCCTTGGGGAAGTTGCCGGCCACGACGCCCCGCTGGGTCCCGAAAAAGGTCTTGTGCGTGCTCCCCGTGACGATGTCCGCCCCTTCGGCCAGGGGAGCCTGGAAGGCGCCGTACAGCCCGAGGACATGGGCCATGTCGAACATGATCACGGGTTTTTCCTCCCAGCCCCGGACGATATCAGCCACGAACTTGACCGGCTCGCGATAGAGGAACATGCTCTTGCCGAAGATGATGAGCTCGGGCCGGTGGCTCTCGAGGAGCTCGCCGAGCTTCCGGACGTCGGGCTTGTAGGGATTCTCGCGAAGGACCGGGAAATTGAGGACCCGCTCCTTGCCCGTCTCAGGGTCCTCCTCCACGAAATTGAACAGGGCCCCCATGGGCTGGGAGCTGAGGTGCCCCCCGTAGATGAGCTCGTTGTTCATGACGAGCCGCATCCGTCGCGACGGCCGCGTTTCGGCCTTGCCCCGGTTGATGAACTTCACCATGCCCTTGAAAACGACCTCGTTGGCCATCTGACCGCTGATGGGCCGGAGCTCGACGTCGGTGCAGCCGAAGTACTTCTCGAGCTCGTGCCGGGCCTCGACCTCGACGTCCCGGATGAAGTCCGTCCCCTGGTAGAAATAGACCTCCTCGCCCTTCATGGTCCGGTGCTCCGCGTACCGGCCGGAGGGGTCGGCGATCTCGCACATCTTCACGAGGAACGACGGCGTCGACTCCGAGGGGATGAGGTTGAAGCACTCCTTCTGGCGCCAGGCGCTGTTCTGTTCAACCCTGGCCGTCAGGCTCTGCGCTTTTTCGTAGAACGATGCCATTCGATGACTCCTCAATGACCGTCCCGGCCTATTTAAAGTTCTCGGCCTCGATGTCCCGGATCTTCTGGACCCGCCGGGTGTGGCGGCCGCCTTCGAACTCCGTATCGAGCCAGATCCGGACGAGGCGGAGGGCCAGCTCGAGGGAATGGGTCCGGCCGCCCAGGGTCAGGCAGTTCGAGTCGTTGTGTCTCCGGCTCATCTCGGCCGCGTATTCGCTGGGGCAGGGTGTCGCCCGGATGCCCTTGAACTTGTTGGCCACGATGCCCATCCCCAGCCCCGTGCCGCAGATGAGGATGGCCCGGTCGCAGGCGCCTTCGATGACGGCCCGGGCCGCTCGGGCGCCGTAGTCCACGTAGTCCACGGATTCGCCGGCGCCGCAGCCGTAATCCTCGAAGGCAATCCCCTGGCCGCGCAGGTAATCCGCGAGGCCCGATTTGAGCTCGTACCCGGCATGGTCGGACGCAAGAGCGATTCTCATCCCGGACTCCTTTCTCTCCGGCGAGCCCGCCGAATGGCGTCCGCCCGGCCCGCCGTCCGACGCCGAAGGCCTGCCCCTGATCAGCCCCGGCCGGGCCGGCGCTTGACCGAGACGGCCGTCTTCCCGTCGGTCATCCCGGCCGCCTCGGGCAGGACATCGAGCGCCTTGAGCACGACCGGATCGGACAGGCGGGAGACGCGGACCCCCCCTTCGAGGCCCCAGATGGTGCCGGCGATCTCCCGCTCGAGCTCCCTCCGGATCTCCTCCTCGGCGTCCTTGAACGCCTTTTCGTCGTCATCGACGTTGCGCGTCTTGAGGTACTTCCGGAAATCGTCGATGACGGCCGCGTTCACGGGGAAGGTCTTGCCGACGAGGATCTTCCCGGGGCCGGAGCTCTCCGGGCCTTTCGGGTCCTGGGGGAAGACGAGAGCCCGGCCGAGATCGGTCTGGTGCTGGACGAGCTTCCGGGCATAGGCGAAGAACGCCCCGTTCAGGCGCAGCCGGCCGGTATAGGGCTTCAGGAGAGAATCCACTTTGTAGTCGGGCGTAATCCCGCCCTGGCCCAGGACCTTGCGGCCGCGGTCCGTGTACTTGACTTCGCGGCTGTCGTCGGGGGCCCGTTTGGCCAGGAGGAGGTAATCGTCGATCTGACTGTAATCCCGCTGGATGGACCGTCCGCTCGGCGTCAGGTACCTGGCCACGGTCAGGGCCACCGCCGCGTCGGGGGCGAGGGGGAAGACCGTCTGGACGAGGCCCTTGCCCCAGGAGTCCTCGCCGACGATGAGGCCCCGGTCGTGGTCCATGACGGCCCCGCTGACGATCTCGGAAGCGCTGGCCGTCCCCTGGTCGATGAGGATAACGAGCGGAAGCTTCTCGTATTGGCCGTCCCGGTCGGCCTTGAATTCCCGGTCATAGGTCGGGTTGCGGCCCTTCATGGAAACGATGAGCGTCCCGGACGGGAAGAACAGGTCCGCCACCTCGATGCACTGGACGAGAGGCCCGCCGGTATTCATCCGGAGGTCCAGGATGAGGCTCTTCATGCCCTGGCCTGTCAGTTTGGCCAGGGCGTCCTCGAGCTCCCGGGGGGTCTCCTTGGCGAAATTCCTGATGAACACATACCCGACCCCGTTGTCCAGGATGAAGGAGTAGGGCACGCTCAGGAGAGGGATCTCCTCCCGGGTGATGGTCAGCTCGAGGGGCTTGTCGAGCCCGTCGCGGACGATCGTGATCGTGACCTTGGTCCCCTTCTCCCCGCGGAGCTTCTGCATCGCCTCGTAGCTCGAGATGGGCACCGTGCTCTCGCCGTTGATATGGGAGATAACGTCACCGGACTGGATGCCGAGGCGCCAGGCCGGGGTCCCCTCGATCGGTGAGATGACCATGATCTTGTCGCCCTGCTTCTGGATCTGGATGCCGAGGCCGTAATACTTCCCCGTGTATTCCTCCCTCTGGCGGGACAAGCTGTCGGGGTCCAGGAAATAGGAATGGGGGTCGAGCGTATCCAGGGTCCCCCGGATCGAGGAATAGGCGAGCTGCTGCTCGTCGACGGGCTTGTAATAATCCGCCTCGAGGATCTGGGCCATGGCCCGGACCTTCTCCAGGGCCGCGGCCCACTGGTCCTGGTTACGGGACGGTACCTGGACGAGGAGAAGGGCGATGAGAGAGAAGAGAAAAAACCGCTTTTTCATGGCGATAATCGGCAATTCATCTTATCAAAGCCCTCGACTAAAGTAAAGATAAGGAGACTGGACTCATCCCTATCGGGCGGCACGTCTCCCATGGTATAATGTTGGACGAGGCGATCATGTTCGGAAGCGTCGGACCCACGGAGCTCATCCTCATCTTCATCGTCGCCCTGCTCGTTTTCGGGCCCAAGAAGCTCCCCGAGATCGGCAAGTCCGTCGGCAAGGCCATCCGGGAGTTCAAGAAGGCCTCGGAGGAGATCAAAGGAAGGATCGAAGACGAGATCAACGCCTCGGAGATCAAGGACATCGGCAAGGATCTCCAATCCGGGGTCAACACTTTCAAGGAAAGCATCCGGGGAATCGCCGACGCCACCGGAGTGACGGAGCTCAGGAACGAGATCAGGGGAGCCACGAACGCCCCGGCCGCTCCGAACCCATACGGCGGAGCGGACACGGGATCGGCGGCCGGTTCCGGGACGGCGGAGAGCCCGCCGGCCGAAGCCAAAGATATCAAAAAGGACGCGGTCGACAATGAGACTGGGGAAGGGCCCAAAATCTCCGGATGAGATGACCTTCCTCGAGCATCTGGAGGACCTCCGGAAGCGGCTCTTCTACTCCGCCATCGCCGTCGTCGCGGGCTTCGTGCCCTGCTGGATCTTCGCCAAGCCCCTTTACGCCATCCTGGCCCGGCCCGTGACCCAGTATCTGCCGGCGGGGACCAAGCTTGCCTTCACGAGCCTGACCGCCCCCTTCATGTTGTACATGAAGACGGCTTTCATGGCCTCCATTTTCTTCACATCGCCCTTCATCTTCCTCCAGGTCTGGTATTTCGTGGCCCCGGGCCTCTACCAGAAAGAGAAAAAATACGTCGTTCCCTTCGTGGTCATGACGACGGTTTTTTTCAGCATCGGCGCGGTCTTCGGATATTTCATCGTCTTCCCCTTCGCCTGCCGCTTCTTCCTAAGTATGGGCAAGGACTTTCAGCCCGTCATCAAGATCGACGAGTATTTCGGCTTCGCCTTGAAAGTCCTCCTCGGCATCGCGGCCACGTTCGAGACCCCGACCCTGGTCTTCCTCCTGTCCAAGATGGGCATCATCACGGCCAAGTGGATGATCAAGAATTTCAAGTACGCCGTCCTGGTCATTTTCATCATCGCGGCCGTCATCACCCCGACCCCGGACTGGGTCACCCAGAGCATCGTGGCCATCCCGATGCTGGCCCTCTACGGCCTCAGCATCCTGATCGCCCTCATCGTGGGACGTCAGAAAACGAAAGCCGCGGCTTCCGGGGACACGACGGCCGGATAAATGAGCGGACACGGGGAAGGCCTCTCAGGAGCCGCCGGCTGCCGCCTCTCTTTTCCCCGGCGCCGGCCATCGGCCGAAGGAGGGTTCTGACGGGATGGACGGACGGTTGATGATCCGGAACGAACGCCTGGAAACCCCGGAGAAGCTCGTTTCCGGGAACCCCGCCACCCTCGAGCCCGTCGGCGAAGCGAGCCTGGCCTCCCGGGCCCTCGGCGAAGAGGCCGTCCGGGCGGCGAAGGAGGCCTATCCTGTCTGGCGGGATATGCCCGCGGCCGAGAAACGGCGGATCCTCAGGCGCGCGGAATCCGTCCTCGAGCGCCGGAGCGGCGAGGCGGCCAGGCTTATCACCATGGAAAAAGGGTCCCCGTATCCCGAATCCCTGGCGGTCGAGGTCTACGGCGCCCTCGAAGCGCTCAATTATTACGCCGGCAACCAGGGGCGGCTCCTCCGGCCGGTAGCCGCGAGACACCACGTCCCCCTTTTCCATCATAAGAAGAGCGCGTTCCACTTCCATCCGCTGGGCCCGACGCTCATCATCTCACCCTGGAACTTTCCCTTCCTCATCCCCTTCTGTGACGTCCTGAGCGCCCTGACGGCCGGGAACACGGTCGTCCTCCGGCCATCGACGACGACACCGCTCGTCGCCCTCCTTATCGGCGAGATCTTCATCGAGGCCGGTCTGCCGCCGGGCGTCCTCAACGTCGTCGTCTGCCGCGTGCCCCAGGCCGAAGCCATGATCGTCCATCCCGGTATCCAGACCGTGATGTTCACGGGGAGCGTGGAGGTCGGCAAGCGGATCATGGAGCTCGCCAGCCGGAACCTGACCAACCTGACCCTCGAGCTCGGCGGCAAGGACCCCATGATCGTCCTCAAGGACGCCGACCTCGAGAGGGCCGCCCGCGGGGCCGTCTGGACGTCCTTCATGAACTGCGGCCAGAGCTGCGGCTCCATCGAGCGGGTTTACGTGGCCAAAGAGGTCGCCGAAAAATTCACGGCCAGGGTCATCGATCTCGCGAGGCAGGTCAAGGTCGGAGATCCGCTGGAGCCCGGGGTGGACATGGGCCCGATGGCCAGCGCGGCGCAACTCAAGATCGTCGAGGAGCACATCGCCGACGCCCGGGCCAAAGGCGCCGCCGTCCCGGTCGGAGGGTCGAGGATCGCGTCCCTCCCCGGCTATTTCATCGAACCCACGGTTCTCACCGGCGTCGACCACACGATGAAGGTCATGACCGAGGAGACGTTCGGCCCGACGCTGCCCATCATGGCCTTCGACCGTCCGGAGGAGGCCATGGCCCTGGCCAATGACAGTCTCTATGGACTGACGGCCTCGGTCTGGACGCGGAGCCGGAAGCAGGCCGAATGGTTCGCCGAGCGGCTCGAGGCCGGATCCGTCACCGTCAACGACCATATGTATTCCTTTGTCGAGCCCCGGGCCATCTGGGGCGGCATCAAGCAGACGGGCATGGGGCGATCCCACGGCCCCTTCGGCCTCCAGGAGCTGGTCAACATCAAGTACGTGAGCCTGGACTTCCTCGGAAAGAAGTCTCAGACCTGGTGGTTCCCCTACGACCGGGGCCTGGAGCACATCCTCGAAAAGACGATCACCGTCTATCATGGGGAGAGCCTGCGGCGGAGGCTCGGGGCGGTTTTCTCGCTCTGTTCCGGGCTCGCGCGCATCCTGCGGACGAGCTCGGCGATGAACTACGTTAAAAGCCTGCCCAGGATTTTCAAGAGGTGAAAACACGGCCGCAGCTCATCGGTCTCACCGGGACCAACGGGGCCGGCAAGGGAGAGGCCGCGGCCTTTTTCATGGTCCGAGGCTACGCCTATGCTTCGCTCTCGGACATCCTCCGCGAGGAGCTTCGGGAACGCGGCCTGGAGGTCACGCGGGACAGCCTGATCAGGATCGGGAACGAGCTCCGGGAAAGATTCGGGCCCGACGTCCTCGCCCGGCGGACGATGGCGAAGGTGGCCGGGCCGACGGTCATCGACAGCATCCGGAACGCCCGGGAGGTCGCCACCTTGAGGGCCCATGGCGATTTCGTCCTGCTCGCCTTGGACGCGCCCATCGAGGTCCGGTTCGGCCGTGTCGCGGCCCGGGGCCGGAACGAGTCCGCGGCGACGCTCGCCGACTTCCGGAAAAAAGAGGACGAAGAATGGTCCGGCGGCGAGTCAGCGCAGCAACTCTCGGCCTGCATGGCCGCCGCCGACCATCTCATCTGGAACGACGGGACGATCGAAGACCTGCACCGGAAACTGGAGGAGCTGTTATGACGCCCAAACGCACATCCAAGGACCTTTATTACCTCGGCATCGCGAAAGAGGTGGCCAACCGGAGCACCTGCTTCCGCCGGGCCATCGGGGCCATCATCGTCCGTGACGACCAGATCATCTCCACGGGGTACGTCGGTGCGCCCCGCAAGACCAAGGACAGCCTCGAGCACGGCTTCTGCCTCCGGGACAAGCTGGGCATCCCCCACGGCCAGCGGTACGAACTCTGCCGGAGCGTCCACGCCGAGCAGAACGCCATCATCAACGCCGCCCGGGCCGGGGTCAGCCTCCTCGGCGGGGACATATACATCTACGGGAGTGCGCCCGGCGTCGATACGCCGATCGACGCCTTCCCCTGCTATATCTGCAAGAAAATGATCATCAACTCCGGCCTCAACCGGGTCGTCTGCTCGACCGAGGACGGCCAGACCAGAATTTTCCGTATCGAGGAGTGGATCCGGGACTGGCAGGAGCACGACATCCTCGACGACGAACATCAGTACGGGAAAAAATCATGACGGCCAGGGGCGCGGCGGGGAGCGGCCTCCTCGTTCTGATGACGCTTGTTCTCCTCCTTTCCTTTCCAGGATCAACAGCCGCGCCCGTCCCCTCGGCCAAACATCCGGTGCAGGCCGGCCCGAGGCAGCAAACGCCGAGCCAACAAGGGGCGGCGGAGCTCCTGAAGCTTCTGGAGATTGAGCCGTCGCCCGAATCCGTCGACTATGTCCGGAACAAGACCCAATTCCAGCTCCACACTTTGCTCACAGAGCAGCGCCATCCGAAAACGTGGGACCTGAGCGAACGGATCCAGAAGGATACGCTCGCCGGGCTCCGGATGCTGTCGGCGGTCGACGATGATATCCGAACGAAGCTCGAGGCCATGGCGGCTGATACGGAGGCCCTCGACCAGGCCGCGGCGGCCGTCGAGGCGGCGGTCCTGGCGAAGAGAAAAGTTTATGTTTATGGGTGCGGGGCCACGGGCCGGCTGGCCAAGCAGATGGAGAGCTCCTTCTGGCGCCCCTTCTGGCGGAAGGTCAGGACGGACGGCAAGATCTGGCCCAAGCTCGCCGGAAGCCTGTCAGGGACGATCGAGGACGAGCTCATCGGCGAGATGACCGGCGCGGACCGGGCCCTCATCAGCTCCCTGGAGGGTTTCGAGGACCTCCAGCTCATCGGGCGCCTCCAGCTCGCGGACCGCGGGATCGCCAAGGGGGACGTCGTCATCTGCGTGACCGAGGGCGGAGAGACCTCCTCGGTCATCGGCACCATCCTGGGGGCCCACGAGCAGTGGACGGCGACGCCGGGATACGACCCGCAGGCCAGCCGGAAAAACCTCTATTTCGTCTACAACAACCCGGACGAAAAGCTCATTCCCTTCGAGAGGAGCCGGAAGGTCCTGGAAGAGCCCGGGATCACGAAGATCAACCTGACGACCGGGCCGCAGGCCATCACCGGTTCGACGCGGATGCAGGCCACGACGATCGAGACGTACGTCGTCGGGACCGTCCTCGAGGCCGCGGCGGCGGGGGTGCTGCGGCGGTTCCTCTCGCCCGGGGAGATGGCCGGGCTGGGGTTCGGGGGACCGTTCGAGATCGGGGCGAAACTCAAGCAGTTCGCCGCAATCCTGGAGGCGGCGCGAGCGGCGATGCCCGATGTCGTAAGGCTCACGGACATCGAGACCAAGACTTATGGCGACGGCCGTTTCTCCACTTATTTCGCGCAAAAAGGCCTGATCACAGTTTTTATCGACAGCACGGAGCGAAGCCCCACCTTCCGGCTCTATCCGCTCGACACCATCAATGAGCCACGGCGGAAATGCTGGATCCAGGTCTGGACGGGGGCGGAGACGCTCCGGGACGCCTGGCGGGCTTTCCTGGGAAGGCCGTTCCGGGGCCTCGCCGCGGAGTCTTACCGGGCTCCCTTCGAAGAGGAGATCGGCGACCCTTACCTCCGGCGGGCGGCCCTCGAGAGCCTGAAAAAGGCGGGGGACGACCAGCAGGACCTCTATGATTTCGCGTTCTCGGCGTCGAACCGGGAAAGCCGGGGGCCGAAGTCCGGCGACCTGGGAGTCCTCGTCGCCCTTTCGTCCGAGGTGATGGAATTCCAAAACAAAGGGTCCTATTTCCGGCGCTTCATGGACCTCTTTGGCGGGGACGGAATGAATTTGGCCGTCCTTCTTGTCACGGACGGGGACTCCAAGAAGGCGGCCGCGGGGCTCGAAGAGCAGGTCCGGCGGGCTTACAAGGCCAAGCCGGACGCTCTCCGCGTCGTCCTCGTCCTCGTCCCGGCGTCCGCGGCCGGCGACCCTTTCGGCCTGAACGAGCAGGCCGCGGTCAAGATGATTCTCAACGCCCACTCGACGGCGGTCATGGCCAAGCTCGGCAAGGTCATCGGGAACACCATGACCAACGTCAGCCCGTCGAACCTCAAGCTCATCGGCCGCGCGACCTTCCTCATCCAGTCCCATGTCAATGACGTTCTGGGGCAGCCGTCAGGGGCCAAGGCCTCCGGCCGGCGGGAGCCTGTTTCGTACGGAGAGGCCAACGCGGTCCTGTTCGATTCGATCGCCTATCTCACGGACAAGCAGGAAGAAGCCGGCCAGACGGCCGAGGTCGCCTTCTCCATCATCCGGATCCTGGAATCGCTGAAGCAGCGACGGGCGATCAGCCACGACGAGGCGCTGGAGATCGTCAGAACCACGGGTCTCGCCGCGTATCTGGCCGGCGCCAAGTAAAGTAGGGGTCAAATCTTCATTCTTGCACCTTTTTGAGACCTGACCCCAGGTTATCTCTAATATTATCCGCCTGTTAACAAATCTTCCTCTTCAATTTTAACCTACGCCATATTCGCCTCCGAGAAACAGGACCGTTTTAAGCGTCCCCTTCTTTATGGGAAGCAAGCCCGGAGGATCGCCAATGGCCCGGCAGCTGAGAATCGAGTATCCCGGGGCGTTCTACCATGTCACCTCCAGGGGGAATCAAAAGCAGCCGATCTTCCTCCAGGATGATGACCGCAGATATTTCCTTTCGCGGCTCGACGAAACTCACGAAAAAAAGGATGCCGTCATCCATGCCTATTGTCTTATGGAAAACCACTATCATCTAATTCTCGAGACACCTCGAGGCAATCTTTCAAAAATCATGCACTCCATCAATACGGCCTACACCATCTATTTCAACGGACGCCACTCAAGATGCGGGCATCTGTTCCAGTGTTCCAGGGGCGTTTCAAAGCAATTCTTGTGGACGCCCAAACATACATGCAGGAGTTGTCCCGATACATCCACCTGAATCCCGTCATCGCCGGGATCGTCCCAGCACCCGAGCGGTATCCTTGGTCAAGCTATCGGGATTTGCTAGGCCTCAGGGAACCGCCGCGCTGGTTACAGGCGACATTCATCCTTCGCTTTTTCGGAGGACATCCCGATGCGGCCAGGAAACGTTTTGCCGACTTCGTCGTCGAGGGGATGAAGCAAGCGGTCCAAGATCCGACCCTGAAGGCGGATCCCTCCTCAATTCTCGGCAGTGAAGGCTTCGTAGCTCGCATCAAGCGAACCTGCCTGGCCGATAAAGCCGTGGATTTCGAAGTCCCCGACCTGCGCCGCCTCAAGCTGAGGCCGAAATTGCGGCGGATTCAAAGCGAGGCGGAGAAAATGCTTGGCCCGAAAAACAGGTTTTCCAGAAACCTGGCGATCTTTCTCAGCCATAAGTGCACGGATTTTACCCTCAAAGAAATCGGCGATCATTTTGGACTGAGCGCGTCCTCAATATCTCAGATTTGCAGCAGAATGAAAACAGACGTCTCGTGGAACGGTGTCCTGGCGATGGCCGTTGATGAGATCGAATCGAAACTCTAGCCCGTCTTGTTGACGCCCCCACATGAAGCCTCAGACGAATTCTGCAAGCTGAGAGAATGCAACTGATTGCTAAATATAGTTTTAACCGGGGGCCAGGTCTATGGAAGGTGCAAGAATGATGATTTGACCCCGTCTTGATTACGTCAGGGGCGGGCCGTCGAGTCCGTAGCACGGCGGGGAAGCCGACCGCGGCTTCCGCTTGGCCTTCGCCTTGGCCTGCGGGTAGACGAAGAGCTCGCCGGCGTAGTTCCGCATCACGACCTGCTCGTCGTTGATCGACTGGACGTAGTTCGGAATGAGGGGGATCTTCCCGCCGCCTCCCGGCGCGTCGATGCAGTAATACGGAACGGCCATGCCCGACGTCCAGCCTCTCAGGGCGTCCATGATCTCGAGCCCCTTCTCGACGGTCGTCCGGAGGTGCTCCGTCCCGCTCACGTAGTCCGCCTGGTAGATGTAATACGGCCGGACGCGGGCCGCGAGGAGCTTCTGCATCAGCCGCTTCATTGTCTGCGGATCGTCGTTGACGCCCTTGAGGAGGACGGTCTGGTTCCCGAGCGGGATACCCGCGTCGGCCAGCATGGCGAGGGCCTTCGTCGCTTCCGGCGTGATCTCGTCGGGATGGTTGAAGTGGACGTTGACATAGAGCGGGTGGTACTTCCTGAACATCGTCACGAGCTTTTCAGTGATCCGCTGCGGCAGGACGCACGGCACGCGGGTCCCGATGCGGATGATCTCGACGTGGGGGATGGCCCGGACGGCCTTGAGGATGTTCTCGATCTTCCGGTCGCTGAGCATGAGCGGGTCGCCGCCCGAGATGATGACGTCCCGGACCTCCGGGTGGGTCCGGATATACTCAATCCCGGCTTCGATGTAGCGCGGATGGATCTTCGACGGGTCCCCGACCTTCCTCTTCCTTGTGCAGAACCGGCAGTAAGAGGCGCAGCTGTGCGAGACGAGGAACAGGACCCGGTCGGGATAGCGGTGGACGATCCCGGGCACCGGCGAATCCTCGTCCTCGAGCAGGGGGTCCGCCTCCCCGGTGTTCTCCTTGAGCTCGGCCGGGTCGGGGACCATCTGACGCCACATGGCGTCTCCCCTCTCCTTGATCAAGCTGGCGTAATGGGGAGTGATCTGGATCTTGAACACGCGGGCGATCCGCTTGACCTCTTCCAGATCGAGTCCGAAAACGCGGGCGATCTCCTCAGGCTTCCTGAGACTGCCCTGAAGCAAACGCTGCCAGTCGTCCATCTCCTCAAGACTCCTTGCTCACCGGAAATATTTCGCGTAGATGACGCGATCGTCGCCCGCTTTGTAATAATCGGGAATCCGAGCGACTTCCTTGTAGTCCAGGTTGATATAGAACTGCCGCGTGGGGTGGTAGCTGGTCTGCGACGAGGTCTCGATGATGATCATCCGGCCGCCGACCTTCCGGACTTCGGCCTCGAGCCACCGGACGAGCGCCTTCCCGTGCCCCTTCCCCTGCTCCGCCGGCGAAACCGCCATCCAGTACAGGTCGTAGGCGTCTTCGGCGAGCGGGGTCGGCCCCCATGTTAAGTACCCGGCGACCCGCTTCCGCTCATTCTCGATGACGACGACGCGGTAATCCTTCTGTTCCGGGATGCCGAGATAGATGTCGATGAGCTCCTCGGCCACGTCGACCTCGGCAGGCGTGAACATCCCCGTGGCCCGGATGAGGTCGAGGACCGGCATTTTATCTTGCGGCTGCAGGGGACGGATCATTCGTTTCTCTTCTCATCATGGCGTTCTGGAGCATCGTCTTCCAGAAGGCCGCGTATTCGATGCCCGCCGCCTTCAGGGCCCGGGCGTATCCGGCGTTGAGGCTGATGTCGGGGTTCGGGTTGACCTCGAGGATGAAGATCCGGCCCTTGGCGTCCATCCGGAAATCGACGCGGGCGTAATCCCGGCAGCCCATGGTCACGAACGCTTCGACCGCCGCGGCCTGGAGTTTCTGGCGAAGCTCGTCCTCAATGGGCGCGGGGCAGATCGGCGGCGTCTTCTGGTAGAGCGGATGGTCTTCGAACCATTTCGCCTCGTAGCCGCAGATCTTGGGCATCCCCTTGGGCATCTGGGAAAAATCGATCTCGGAAACGGGCAGAGGCACGACCGAGGTGTTCTCCATCACCGAGACGTTGAACTCCCGGCCGTCAATGTACGGCTCGATGAGGGCCGGCTGATGGTAGTTCTCGAGCACGCGCTGGACCTGGCGGCGGAAGCTCTCCTCGTCGTGGACGACGGAGTCGGGGTAGATGCCGAGGCTCGCGTCCTCGGAATTCGGCTTGACGATGACCGGGAACTTGAGCTCGAGCGGCTGGCCGGCCGAGAGCATGAGCTGGGCCGACGCCGTCGGCAAGTTGCACGACCGGAGGATGGCCTTGGCCTTGTGCTTGTCCTGGCAGATGGCCAGCGTCTTCGCGTGGTTGCCGGTGAAGGCAATCCCCAGGAGTTCGAAGATGCCGGCGACGTTGGATTCCCACTGGGGCCGGCCGAAATAGCCCTCGCAGAGATTGATGAGAACGTCGGGGTTCTCCTCTTTGACCCGGTTGAGGAAGTTGAGGAGGCTCCGCTGGAGCGGGATGAGGGTCGTCCTGTACCCCAGGGTCTTGACCGCCTCGTTGGCCTGCTGGGCCATCTCGGCCACGGACTCCTCGGACAGGCGCTCGCCCGGGCCCGTGGGTCTCGGTTCGAAGGCGTTGAAGACGATCCCGACGTGGGATGCAGGGTTCATGCTCGAGCTGCCTGGACCGCCGGCCTCTCGACGACCGTGGGCCGGACACGGGTCGTCCGGAGATCGCAGCGCTGCACGGCTTCATCCACGACCCGGTGGATCAGGTCTGAATAGGAATACCCCGCCGTCCGGGCCGCCTTGGGAAGGCAGGAGTTGTCCTCGGGGTTCGGGAGGATGCCCGGCAGGGGGTTGACCTCAAGGATGTTGGGCTCCCCTTTCTCGTCGAGCCGGACGTCGATCCGGCACCAATCCCGGATGCGGAGGACGGCGCAGGTCCTGGTGACGATCGTCTCGATCTTCCTTTTCAGGTCCGCGGACGTCTCGGCGGGGCACTTGAAGATATCGAGAGGCTTCGCGGGCGTGTCCCAGATCCACTTGGCTTCGTACGAATAGATCGGCGCCGCGCCGGCGGGGAGCTGGCCGTGGTCGATCTCGACAATGGGCAGGATCTCGTGGTTCGGATAGTTCCCGACGACACCGACGGTGAACTCCCGCCCGCCGATGAACCGCTCGACGATCGCGGGCTGCTTGTAGAGAGCCATGACCTCGTTGACGCGCTCATGGAGCTCCGCGGCCGTCCGGACCAGGGAGTTGTTCTTGATGCCCTTGCTCGAGCCTTCGAAGAGCGGCTTGACGATCGCCGGGAGCCGGATGCCGCTTGGCATATCCCCGGGCGATTCGATGATCCAGAACGGGGGGTTCGGGATCCGGTGGCAGGATAGGATCTCCTTGGCCCGCGATTTGTCGAGGCAGATGCCGAGGGTCAGCGGGTCCGAGCCCGTGTAGGGGATGTTCAGCATTTCGCAGACCGTGGGGATGTGCGACTCGCGGTTCGGCCCGAAAAGCCGCTCGGAGATGTTGAACACGAGGTGGGGCTTGAGCCGCTTCAAGCGGGCATAGGCCTTCTCGTCGGACTCGATGCGGAAGACCTGATATCGTTCCTGGAGGACCTGCTCAACGGCGGAGATGGTCTCGTCGGAATCGCATTCCGCGAGCAGGTCAGGTGGCGGTGGAGGCTCGTCCTCCTCGTCCCATCGTTCGTCGGGGCGACGAAAGAGCGTCGCTTCCATTCCCGATTTCGAGCTGCAAAGCAAAGCTACTTTCATCGCTCTTGATCCTTCAACTCAAATTCTCGTACGTTCCCTGCACTGTCACCATGGGAATGTCCTGAGGTTCCTTCTTCTGCGTTCTCCGAAATAAAAATTCATTCTATATATAGACCAATTCTACGAATTGTCAAGTTTTTTCTGCGAAGGAGCCACCTTTTTTTGTAGAGAAGAAGAAAACCGGCACCATTAGTGGTGTCAGATCCGTGCGTCCGCACGCCTCTCCAAAACCGGACGACCGGTGATGAACACGGATCGGCGCCGGCCCTGCCGGAATTTTATTTGCGGAAAAGCATCGCCAAGACCTCCGTTCGGATCATCGGAAAAAAACGATCGTGACGAGAATGAAGAGCGGGATGAGGACCGCTCCCGAATAGGCCATGTAGCCGAAGAACGACGGCATTCTGTACTGATAGTTCTCCGCGATGCACTTGACCATGAAATTGGGGCCGTTCCCGATGTAGGAGTTGGCCCCCATGAAAACGGCCCCGGCGCTGATAGCCTTGAGAACGAGCGGCGGGATCCCCGCCGGAACGCCGCCGAGCCCGAGCCCCTGGGCCAGGGCGAAAAACGCGAGATACGTCGGGGTGTTGTCGAGGAACGACGAGAGCCCTCCCGTGGCCCAGAAAAACTGCCATGGCCTCGTCATCCCCAGCTCCGCGGCCCGGGTCTTAAGGATGAGGAGAGCCGGGACCATGGTCACGAAGATCCCGGCGAAGAGGATGGCGACCTCCAGGATGGGGTCGTAGGTGAACCGGTTCTCCTTCCTCAGCGATCTTTTTGTCGTGGCGAGAGACAGTCCCGCCATGAGGATGAGGGCCCCTTCCCGGGCCGGGAACGGCAGGAACATCGCCCCGACGACCCCGCCGACCCAGGCGAAGTTCAAGGTCCCTTTCGAGCGGAGCGGCACGACCCGCTCCCGGTCGCGGATGAGGTCTTTCATCGTTTCCCGGTCGTATTGATAGTTGTCGAAGACAAAAAAGACGACGAGGACGGCCCCGACCGTGAGCGCCCAGACCGGCAGGAGGCGCAGCGTCCAGAAGAACGGGACGCCCTTGAGAAGGCCCATGAAAAGCGGCGGGTCGCCGAGCGGCGTCAAACAGCCGCCGATGTTCGAGACCAGGAAGATGAAAAATATCGGGATATGGACGGTCCGGTGCCGTTCGCGATTGGTCTGGAGCAGGGGCCGGATGAGGAGCATGCTGGCGCCGGTCGTCCCCACGAAGTTGGCCAGGACGGCGCCGATGAGGAGGAAGGTCGTGTTGACGAGGGGAGTCGCCCGGATATCGCCGCGGACGACGACCCCGCCGGAGATGACGAACAGGGCCGTGAGAAGGATCAGGAACGAGGCGTAATCCTTGATCGAGAGGAGGAGCTCGTGCGGCGCGCGGAGCAGGAACAGGACGGCGATGGGAAGGGACCAGAGGGCCGCGACCAGCGCCTTGTTGCGGTGCCGTTCCCAGAATCGCGGGGCCCGCAGGGGGAGCAGGGCGATGGACAGAAGAAGCCCCACGAAGGGGACGACGGTCCAAAGCGGCAGCGCGTGTCCGAAGTTATCGATCATGATCCATCTATTGTAGCGGAAGGCGCCGGTTTCGCGAAGAGGTTGGAAGGGCTCGCCCTACGGAAGGAACGCCGTGGAGAGATAGTAGGCCCGGACGGGGAGCTTCCTCCTGCGCGCTCTCTGCTCGACAGGCTTCTGGAGTGATTGGCGGTCGCTCGGCGGTGTCTGAAAGAGGAGGACGGCGCCGGCGTCGAACAAGCTTTCGAGGACGGGGAGCGGCAGGCCTATCTGCACGTACACGGCCGCCCGAGAGCCGGCCGCCCGCGCGGCCCGGATGACGCTTAGGCCGAGCTCGGTCGGCGCGCCGGCCTCGAGGCCCCGGTCCGAAAAATGGATCCAGGCGCCGCGCGAGGCGAGCTCCGTCAGGCCAGGGACCAAAGGGCCATGGTGATAAACGACGAAATAGCCGCGGCCGTCGGCCACGTCTTCCGCGAGCTCCGCCAGGGTGCCGAAGTCCCGGGCCTGGACCCGATTCGAGAGATGGACGTCCATCCCGGAGGAGGCGAGGCCCCGGAGCGCGGACAGGGAAAGTCTTTCCGGGCCGGAGTCAGATTCGATCGGACCGTTGTGGAGATAAGCGAGGAACGATCCGGAAGCCCGGCAGGCCTTCAGGATCCTGGCGAGCTCCGCCTCGCTCGACCGGGCCTCGTCGGACGTGTAGCACCGGACCTTTTCCCGGATCAACCATTCGAGGTCGCTCATCTCGAACCGTCCCGTGTCGAGCAGGCTCATCCCGATCCCCTTCGACCGGGCGGTCCGGGCCACATCGAGCAGGGCTTCGCGCCCGAACTGGTCGTCGCGAATGACGATGCCGCGGCCGAGGCGGACCCGGTCGAGGAGCTCGTATGTCTTGACGACGTCCTCGATTCCTTGTTCGACGGGGTGCTTGTCCATGATTGGAAATTCAAGATATACCATCCGAGCCGGCGAGTGTCAAATGGTCGGACGGATCCTGGCCCGGCAAAATCCGCGGCTTGAAAAAGGCGTGGTTGTCATCTATCATCGGGGCGGAGCCGAGAAACGTGAAATCCTGCGCCGTCCTGTTTTCGGGGGGGATCGACTCGACGACCGCCCTCTACTGGGCGCTCGAGCGGTACGACAAGGTCTTTCCTCTGACCTTCGATTACGGCCAGCGGCACAGGGTGGAGATCCGGATGGCCGGCCGGCTCGTCCGGAAGCTCGGGCTGACGCGGACCCTCCTCAAGGTCGACCTGAGTCAGGTCGGCGGTTCGGCCTTGACCGATCCCGCAATCCCCGTCCCCCGGTTCAAATCGACCTCGCGGCTTCCGGCCGGGCCCCCGACGACTTATGTCCCCTTCCGCAACGGCATTTTCCTGGCCCTCGCGGCCGCTTGGGCAGAGGCCCGGCGTGTGCGGGACCTGGTCTGCGGGTTTCATGTCATCGACTCGCCCGACTATCCGGACACCCGCAGGGAGTTCGTCCGGGCCATGGAAAGGGCCATCAACCTCGGAACAGCGGCCGCCTTCGGCGGCCCGAAGACGCGCGTTCTCGCGCCCTTCCTCGGCCTGAGCAAGGTCGAGATCATCCGGAGGGGCCTGGCGCTCAGAGCGGATTATTCGACCTCGGTCTCCTGCTACGCGGGCCGGGAAGTCCCGTGCCGGACGTGCTCGTCCTGCCTCCTGCGGGACGCCGCCTGGAAAGAGGTCGGCCGCAAGGACCCTCTCATCGCCAGGCTCCGAAAGGAAGGAAGATCATGAGCTGGACACTCAAAGTCAGGGACAGGTTCTCCGCCGCCCACTATCTCAAAGGATACAAGGGAAAGTGCGAGAAGGTCCATGGCCACACGTTCCAGGTCGAGGTCGAGATCAGGGTCGGCGAACTCGACGCCGCCGGGATCGGGGTTGATTTCACCGAGGTCAAGGAAAAGCTGGCTGCGGTCCTCCCCGATCACACACTTCTCAACGAGGCCTACCCCTTCAACCCTTCCGCCGAGAACCTGGCCCGTCACCTCTATGGCGAGCTCAAGAAATATTATCCCGTCCGGGCCGTGACGGTCTGGGAGTCCGAGGATGCGTCGGCCACCTACGCTGAAGACGATTGAGGCGTTCGCCTCCGTCCAGGGTGAAGGGCTCCGCCAGGGGGAGCCGACCCTCTTTGTCCGCCTCGCCGGCTGCAATTTGAGATGCCCTTTTTGCGATACGAAACGTGCCTGGAGGGGCGGCCGCCCGAGGATGGTCGCCGAGATCACGGACGAGGTCCGCAAGCTCCGGCGAGGCTTTCCGGCCCGCTGGGTCTGCCTGACGGGCGGCGAGCCGTTGGCCCAGGACATCGGCCCTCTTGTCCGGGAGCTCCGGCGGCAAGGCCTCTTCGTCCAGGTCGAAACGAACGGCACGTTCGAGCCCGGCCCGTCCGCGGATTGGTACACGGTGTCCCCGAAACCCCCGGCTTATATGTTCCACCCCGGCTTCAGGAAAAAGGCGAGGGAAGTGAAGCTTGTCGTCAGCCGCGGCCTGGCCGCCGATACCATTCGCGTCGTCCGCCAGGCCTTCCCTCCCGCCGTCCCGGTCCTCCTTCAACCGCAGAGCAACGCCCCTTGGAGCAGGCGGAAGGCGATGAGGCTCCTGCAGGAGGCCTCGCGCCAGGGTCTCGAGAACATCCGCGTCTCCGTTCAGCTCCACAAGATCTATAATCTAAAATAAAAATAACGAGACCGGCGGCACGGTACCAATCCCTATGTCCGGGCGTTATTAAAAGGGGCAAGGGGAAAGGCCGGAACGTGATGAATCAGCTTAGCCTCCCCGAAGCGTTTTTAAATGAACCGGCGGACGCAGGGGGATGTCCCGGAGAAAACATTGAGCGCGACCCGGGCACGGATGGGAAAAAGGGACAGTCCCTGGAACAAAATACTCAGAGACTCGTTTCAGATATTTACCAAAAGTGCGGCTCCGAGCCGCTCCGCCACACTTCTGCTGGTCGCTCCTCAGAATCCGCTCCCTGCCGGAGGGACTCCCCCCGAGTCCGCAACCTTCGAAAGACCGGCCGGAGGTCTAATAGCGTTTCCAGAGGGCGCCCCACTCCGTTTTCATGAACTTCCGGATGCGGCGCCGGCCGATCGTCGGGTACCATAGAAGGTCGTGATAGATGTTGCTGGCGAGCGGGGCCCAGAAGACGAGCGGCGAGTGGAGGAGGACTTTCTCCAATGATCTCAAGAACCCCTTGCGGATCATCTGATCGCCCCAGATGACGAAGCTCCGCCGGCTCCTGAAGCCGAAGTCGAGGCCGGAGGTGTCCTCGCCGGTGATCTCGATCTCCGCCGGGTCGCCGACGCCGAGCCCACGCTCGTGGGCCATCCGGATGAAAGGAATGCTCATGGGATCGAAGCCCATAATCCGGGCGGCGACCGCGTCGACGGCCAGCGAGTCGCCGCTCGCGAGGATCAGGTTCTTGACGCAGGGAACCATGGTCCGCGGGCCGGCGCCGTCGCCGCAGACCGTCCCGTCCATGACGCAGAAAAGTCCGGGGTGGAGCTCCCGCTGCATGGTGAGGAGGTCCACCAGGACCTCGTGGATGTACTTGTGGGCGTAATGCCGGACCTCCTTGAGGAGTCCTCCGAAGGCGTTCTTGACCGCGCCCGTCGTCGTCGAGTGGCCGTGCGTCTTGACCGTGGGGAGATGGAGGATGCTCTTGCCGAGGAACATCTTCGGGATCTGGATCCCTTCCGGAAAGATCTCGTTCAGCTTGAGAAGGGGGTCGCGGAATTCGTGAACCGTCCACTCGACCTCGGGGAGCGGCGTGAACCCGAGCCCGTATCTTTCGAGGACGGGCAGCCACTTGTTGTTGCGGGCGCCCTTGCGGGGATTGGTCACGACCGTCTTGTTTTCGATCGGGAAGAGCCTATCCCTGGAATATCCGCTTTCGATGAGGGTCCGGACGACGCCCTCCACCTGCCACGGCTCGCTCGAGCAGGCCGGGAAATACTTCGTCCAGGAGAGGTTGAGCTTGATCAGAGTGTCGCGGTCCTTCGGCAGGAACCTCCGGTAATCGGCCAGCTCCATCAGCCTTCGATAATCGTCGAGGACGGTCGCGGGGTTCGTTTTGAGGATGGCGACTTTGGCCCGGGTCATTCTCGCCTCATTTGAAATGGAGGATCAGGGCCGCGGCCGCGATCCACAGGAAAATATCGAGGAGGAGCGGCTTGTCACGGATGATCAGGGCCTCGGGCGTCCCGCCCTCCGCCTTCTGGTGGATCAGGTAGAGGTAGCGGAAGATCCCGTAGAGGACGAAGGGGACGGTGAAGATGAGGTTCCGCGTCCCGAACTTGGCAACCGTCTCCGCGGAGATCGTATACAGGCAGTAGGCCAGCAGCGTCGAGGCCGTGACCACGGAGATCATCTGGTCCAGGAGATAGGTGTTGTATTCCTTGAGGATCGGCCGGTGGCTCGCCGCGTCCTTGTCGAGGAGGACGAGCTCGTATCGCCTCTTGCCCATGGCCAGGAAAAGCGCGAGGAGGATGGTGCAGATGAGGAGCCACGACGAGATCTCGACCTTGATGGCCAGCCCTCCGGCGACCACCCGGATGAGGAAGCCCGCCGCGACGACGAAGACGTCCAGGATGACGACGTGCTTGAGCCACATCGAATACGTGGTCTGGAGGACGAGATACCCGGCCGCGATGAGCAGGAACGGGACGTTGATCGCGGCGGCCAGGGCGAGCCCGGCGGCGCCGAAGACGAGGAGGGCGACGACCGCCGGCCCCTTCTGGAGCCGGCCTGAAGCCAGGGGCCGCTTCGATTTGACGGGGTGCCGCCGGTCCTCCTCGAGGTCGCGGAGATCATTGAAGATGTAATGGGCGCTCGAGATCAGACAGAACGCCGCGAAGGCCTCGATGGTCTTGACGAGGAGGGGACCGTTGAAGATGTTCCGGGAAAAAATGAGCGGGGCGAAGATGAAAAGATTCTTGATCCATTGCTGGGGGCGCAGGGACTTAAAAATCTCGATAAGCATCGTCCGTCTCGTCCCATTCTAAGAATTCGGGTCCGAAATATCAAACGAAATCTAGGGGGCGGGTCGGCGCTCGAAGAACCGGTATCCGGAGCGCGTCAGATAAACCCCGGCGAGGACGACGGCCGAACCGACGGCTTCGCTCGTCGAGAACCGCTCGCCGAGAAAGAAGCCCGCGAAGGCCACGGCGAAGATCGGGGTCAGGTTGCTGTAGATCCCCGTCTTGGAGCTCCCGACCTCCCGCAACGAGACGTACCAGATGATGAAGCAGAAGACGATGGCGACGAGGCCCGAGTAGAGGATCGCCCCCCAGCCCGCCCAGGATATTTTGTGCCATTCGATCGCGGCCACCTCTTTCACCGTGAACGGAAGATAGAGGAGGGTCCCGGCCGCCGTGCCCACGGCCGCCAGCCCGACCGGAGAGCTCCTCTCGAGGACGGGCTTGGAAAAAACCGTGTATCCGGCCCAGCAGATATTGGCGAGGATGATGAGGACCGCGCCGCGCGTCCCGTTCCCCTTGAAGATGGACCCGCCGTTCCCGCTGGCGATGACCAGAAAGAAGCCGGCAAAAGAGATGAGGATCCCGACCCAGCCCGCCCAATGGATCCGCTCCTGACCCAGGGCCGTGCTGAGAAGGGCGATGAAAATGGGACTCGTGGCCATGATCACCGACGCCGTCGAGGCGCTCGTCAAGCTGATGGCCTGGATGAAGAAGAGCTGGTAGGCGGTGATCCCCAGAACCCCCAGGCCGACCGCCTTCCAGCCGTCGCCCCTGGCCAGGGCGGTCCGGCCCCGGCCGAAGGCGAGGAGGCCGAGGTAGACCAGGGAGGCGATCGTCAGTCGGATGGCGTTGAAGGCGTGCGGAGTGAGTTCCCGTAGGGCGATCTTGATCGCGGACAGGTTGACCGCCCAGAAGAGGACGGTCATGAGCATCAGGAGATCCGTCTTCCCGATCTTCGTGCCGTTCTTCAATGCGATCATGCTGGGCGTTTTCTCTGGGCCGATGTTGTTGGTCCTGAGGGAAAAGACGGAGGTCCTCAGCGCTTCCGGGAGCCAAGACGCGGATAGCGGGCTTCGACGGAGGACTGGATCCCGCCCCTGGGGTTGAACTCGCCGGTCACGGAGGCGCTCTTCGGCCGGCAGGCCCGGACGATGTCCTCGAGGATCCGGTTGACCACGTTTTCGTAAAAGATGCCGAGGTTCCGATAGGCCAGGAGGTATTCCTTCAACGATCGGAGCTCCAGGACCCTGCGGCCGGGGACGTAGCGGACGACGATCGTCCCGAAATCGGGGAGGCCCGTCTTGGGGCAGAGCGACGTGAACTCCGGGACCTCGATCGTGATCTCGTAATCCGGGAACTGGTTTTGGAACGTTTCGATCGCCGGGAGGTCGGCCCGGAGGCCGGATTTCGCTTCTTTGTCCGTGTACCTCGGCCTGGGTTTCCTCATGAATATTCCTCATTAAGCCGTTGAATTTCCGTATGATACACGAAATCCGTCAGGAGCGCAATTCCGGGCCTCGGGGATGGCTTCCACTCCAGAGCTCGGTTATTCACGCCGTTCCCGCATCGTTTCATCTGAAGGGTGCGGACTCGGAGGGAGTCCCTCCGGCAGGGAGCGGATTCCGAGGAGCGACCAGCAGAAGTGTGGCGGAGCGGCTCGGAGCCGCACTTTTGGTAAATATTTGAAACGAGTCTCTGAGTATTTTGTTCCAGGGACAGTCCCTCTTTTCCATCCGTGCCCGCGTCGCGCTCAATGTTTTCTCCGGGACATCCCCCCTGCGTCCGCTGCTTCTCCGTAAAAATTGGGAAGGCACACAAGCTTCAGCACGTCCCGGCCATTCCCGTTAGCGCTATTCATATGCCATGATTCTCTCGGCTTCCTCCGGGAATACCCCGCGCGCATTTTCCTTCTATCGCTTCAGCCCTCACCGAAGCTTCTGGCCGAAAATAGTATTCTCGTTTCAGGGCCGGCTCTCTTATAATAAGGAAGAATCCTTTATATAGAGAAGCCGACGCATGAGAGAGTGCAACAGCAGGAAAAACCTGGCCCGCTGCAACTGCAGCTGGGAACCCTGCAGCCGCAAGGGGGTCTGCTGCGAGTGCCTGGCCTACCACTGGAGCCGCGAGGAGCTTCCGGCCTGCCTGTTCCCGGACGGGGTCGAGAAGACCTACGACCGTTCCCTCCGGATGTTCATCCAGACGTACAGGGACAGGATTTGAGGAGGCCGGAGGTGCGGGCCGTCAGGAGAAAGGCCGAAAAACGCCGGTTCGTCTACGGCCCGGTCCCGTCCCGCCGGCTGGGGTTTTCCCTGGGCGTGGACATCCTGCCCTATAAGACATGCAGCCTCGACTGCATTTATTGCCAGCTCGGTTCCGCCGGCCGGACGACAAGTCGGCGTCGGGCCTATTTTTCGGTCCGTGAAGTCCTGGCCCAGGTCCGGAAAGCGCTGGCCGCGTGCCCGATGGTGGACCACATCACTTTTTCCGGCTCCGGGGAGCCGACCCTGAACAGGAACCTGGGCCGGATCATCAGGGGCATCAAAAAAGCGACCCGGGTCCCCGTGGCGGTCCTGACCAACGGCACGCTCCTCACCCGGCGGGACGTCCGTGCGGAGCTTCGCCCGGCCGATGTCGTGGTGCCGTCCTTGGACGCCGCCACGGCCGCACTGTTCCGGAAGGTCAACCGTCCCCACCCCTCTCTCGAGGCGGCCAGGTTGATCAAAGGTCTCGCCCGCTTCCGGCGGGAGTTCAAGGGCCGGCTCTGGCTTGAGGTCATGCTGGTCAAGGGCGTCAACGATTCGTCGGCTCACATCCGGGCCCTGAAAAAGGCGATCGCCGCGATCGACCCGGACCGGGTCCAGCTCAATACCGTCGTCCGGCCCCCCGCCGACGCGTCAGCCAAGCCCCTGACCGTCCGCGAACTCGAAAAAATCCGCCGGGCCCTGGGAGAGAAGGCGGAGATCGTCGCGGCCTTTGCCGGGCGGCGGCAATCCCGAAGGCCGGACGGTCTGGAAGCCGCGATCGTCGCCATCGTCAAGCGACGGCCGGTGACGGTCGAAGACATTTCGGCCGCGCTCGGCAGACACCGGGACGACGTTCTCAAGGCTGCCGGGCGCCTTCTCGACTCCGGAAAGATCAGGTTCATCCGCCACGGCCGAAAAGCGTTCTACGAGCCGGGATGACGCCCGCCTTTACTTCGATCGTGATATATGCTAGCATTCGTCCTTGAATAGGTCCCTGATTCATCTCACAATTGACACATGAGGTCGTGCCTTCTTCACCTCTGAAGCGGTCCTCGGCGACAGGCGCGAAAGCCTTTTCCGATATTTCCCCGTCTTTATCCCATCCATCCGTCCTCAAGGAGTCCGCCATGTATGACAACGCGAATTTCCCCAAAGCCGGAAAGTACTGGTTGAACGGCAAGTTCTATGACTGGTCGGAGGGCTTCATGCATCCGATGATGCACGCCCTCCACTACGGGACGTCCGTCTTCGAAGGCATCCGGGCCTATCCCACGGCTAAGGGCCCGGCCATTTTCCGCCTCCGCGAGCATATCGACCGCTTCCTCTTGTCCGCCTCCGTGGCCAAGATGCAGTCTCCTTATTCGAAGGACGAGATCATCCGTTCCATCAAGATGACCCTCCGGGAAAACCGCCTGGAGAGTTGCTATATCCGGCCCCTCCTGTTCTATTCGTATGGGAATCTTGGCCTGGTGCCCCGGGCCTGCCCGATCGAGCTCGTCATCGGCGCCTGGGAGTGGGCGGCCTACCTCGGCGAGAAGGCCGGCCAGGGGACCAGCGGCTACATCGGCCCCTGGCGCCGCGTCCACCATAGTCAGCTGAACATGGCCGCCAAGCTGGGCGGGATCTACGTCCAGTCCACGATCAACGGGCTCGAAGCCCGGGCCCAGGGATGCGATGAGGCCATCTTCCTGAACATCGAGGGCCGGGTCTCGGAAGGGCCCGGCGAGAATATCTTTCTCGTCAAGGACAAGGTCCTCCGCACGAACGACCGCAGCGAGTCCGTCCTCGAGGGCATCACCCGGACAAGCCTCCTCGAGATCGCCCGCGATGCCGGGTACAAAACCGCCGTGGGCCCGATGACCAAGGAGGAGCTCCTCAACGCTGACGAGGTCTTCTTCAGCGGGACCGCCGTCGAGGTCATCCCGATCGTCCGGGTGACCGACGCCTCCATTCCCGGCGGAGTCCGGACGGAACACTCCATCGGCGGCGGGAAGATCGGCCCGGTGACCCAGGCGATGATCGCGGCCTTCAGGGCCGCCGTCACGGGGAAAACGCCCCGGTACGAAAAGTGGCTGACTCTCGTCAATGAATAAGGTCCGCCGCGGCCGGCCGGCCGCTCCGCCGGCGGGAGCCATCGTGCTCAGGCCGGTGGGCGTCGTCCGGTCTCCCTTCAAGAACCCCGAGGACCTGCCGCCCCCGGCTTTCGCGCCTCCCCGTTTTCTCGATCGTGCCGAGGGCGAGATTGTCGTCTTCGACAAGTTCGCCCCGGCCCTCGAGAGCCTGGAAGGCTTCTCCCACCTCATCGTCATTTTCGCTTTCCACCGGGCCTCGGGCTTCAGGCTCAGGACCGTGCCCCCCGGAGAATCCCGGCCCCACGGGATTTTCGCGACGCGCTCACCTCACCGCCCCAACCCCCTGGGGATGAGTGTCGTCCGGCTGCTCGTGAGGGACGGGCCGGTCCTCAAGGTCTCGGGGCTCGACCTCGTCGACGGCACACCCGTCCTCGACATCAAGCCCTACACCCGCCGCGACCGGAAATCACGGATCAGGACCGGCTGGCTAAAGGATCGCCCGGCCCTCGCCCGATAGACTCCCGCCGGGATTTTTTGGTATATTTCCTGAAAAGGATATAACCATGCGAAACAGGCTGTTTTTGATCGACTCCCCTCTCCGGCCGTCCGTCCGCCTGACGTTCGGGCTTCTGGTCTTGGCCCTGTGTTCCCTGTCCGCCCTCGCGGGCCAGGACATGCTGGGCAAGCTCGGGGAGAAGGAGACCTACCGGAGCAAGAGGATCTCCTCCTATGACCGCACGGGCGGGAACCGGGATTCGATCTCGATCGAACCGGGGAAGACGGTCGTTCTGGCTGAGCTCAAGGGCCCGGCCGCCATCCACCACATCTGGGTGACCATCGCCGGCGAGGCGTTTTACGGCCGGAAGATTGTCCTCCGGGTGTACTGGGACGGCGAGGACGTTCCTTCGGTCGAGGCCCCGATCGGCGATTTCTTTGGCGTCGGCCACGGCCTCAACCGGAACCTTTCCTCTCTTCCGATCGCCTGTTCGTCGGAAGGCCGGGCTCGGAACTGCTACTGGTACATGCCGTTCCGCTGGTCCTGCCGCGTCACGGTCACTAACGAGGGCACGAAATCCGTCGACGCCTTTTATTATTACATCGACTACCGGGAGCTCGACGGCCTCAGGCCGGATGCCCCCTACTTCCACGCCCAATACCGGCAGGATTTCCCCTGCACCGGGGACAAGAACTACGTCATCCTCGACGCCGCGGGGGCCGGCCATTACGTCGGCTGCAACCTCAGCGTCCTCCAGAGGACCATGGGCTGGTGGGGCGAGGGCGACGACATGATCTATGTCGACGGGGAATCCGCCCCGTCCCTCCACGGCACGGGCTCGGAAGATTATTTCTCCGACGCCTGGGGCATGCGACAGGGCCAGAATCTTTTCTACGGCTGCCCCATCCAGGAAGAGGATTTCCAGCCCGGGTCGAAGGCCACGGTCTACAGGTTCCACATTCCCGACCCTATCCCCTTTAAAAAGTCCATCCGGGTGACGATCGAGCACGGCCACGCCAACGACCGGTCGGACTATGACTCCTCGGTCGCCTACTGGTACCAGACCGAGCCCCACGTCCCCTTCCCGGCCCTCCCCGAACCCGAAAAGCGGCTCCCCTACGCCCTCGAATCCCCGGAGAACTTCGTCTGCCCGAAATGGGAGGAGGTCAAGTCCGAAGGCCAGGCCGTCTTCGAGGACCGGGAAGCCCGGCTCCGGCTCTCGGCGCCCCGGCTGACGAGCTCGCTGACGTCCTATTACGACGCTTCGGGCACCCGCTACCCGCTCCTCAGGACGGACGGGGCCGTGGAGGGGACCAAGGCGGAGCTCCGGTTTTCCGCGGAGGTCCGCGACCTCTACTCGGCCAACCTCTACTTCCTCAAGGCGCCCGGTTCGGGCAACTTCCACATCCTCAAGAAGCGGGTGACGCCCGAAAACCTCGAAGGGACTTTCGAGGTCCTGGCGACATTCGAAGGCTACTCTAGGGAGGGTCAGCTCACCGCTCTGACCCTCAAGGACATCCTTCTCGAGGCCGGGCCGAACTCCCTGTTCTTCGAGGCGGCCGGGAAGGACGAAAAGGCCGCCGGCATGGAGATCGCCTTCGTCGGCCTGAGCCTCAATCCCTCGGCCCGTCGGTTCCTCATGGAATGGAACCTCGTCGGGCCGTTCCCTGCCGCGGACATGAATGACCTCCAGACCGTTTACCCTCCCGAAAAGGAGGCCGATCTCACGAAAAAGTACAAGGGGAAAAACGATGCCGAGGTCGGCTGGCGGACCGTTCAGGCGGGGCCGACCGGGTATGTCCGGCTCGATGAGCTCGTCCGGCCGAACGAACAGGTTCTCGCCTACGGGCTGGCTTATGTTTTTTCGCCGGACAATCGGCAGGCTTCGGTCCTTCTCGGGAGCGACGACGGGGTCCGGGTTTGGGTCAACGACGAGCTCGTCCACACGAACCCCGCCTACCGGCCGGCCGTGCCGGACCAGGACCGGTTTCCCGTGAACCTCAAGAAAGGCTGGAACAAGGTCCTGATCAAGGTCCTCCAGGGGGCCGGGGGATGGGGGTATTACTTCCGGTTCTCGGACCCCAGGGGTGAGCTCCGCTGGGGCCTGAGGTCGGAAGACCAGAAAAAGCCCGGCGAGATCCCGGCGGCCCTGTTCTGATCAATATCCCCGCGGGAAGGTCTTTTCGGCGGAAGATTTCCTCAAATTCGTGGAAATATCGGCATTCCCGCCGCTGTATCGTTCCAGATGCCCCGAAAATCATCTCTTTTGGCCGTTTCCCCGTCGAAAAACCTTGTTTTCCCGTCTTGCCGGGCCTCTTGTCCGGTCCTTTTTTCAGGGGAAATCCCCCGTTAGGAGGACTATTTGAGTCCTGTTCGCCGAAAGCAGAAAGAAATCGCATTTTTGGTTAAAACGGACGGCAAAAAACCAGCTAAAAAAGACTTTTTCTAAAATTCGAAAAAAAGTGTTGATTGGAACCCGCCAGCTGTGGTATAATATTTAACAGTAGCAAAAGGGAATTCAGGAAAAATCAGAAAAACGGATTTTCGCTCGTCCGCCTGATTACGTCTCGCTTTCATCCTTCCTTGGAAATGCAACGCTTTGGAGACTGTCGTTGTTTACGTACTGGAGTGCGACGATGAAGGCAAAAAACACCGAAATGAGGAAGCCGATGCACTCCGCTCTTTCAAGACCTCCTTTAAGCGGGAGGTTGATCCTATTCCCTGCTTCTTTCTCAATCCACCCCCCCCTGGAGAGGCTGCCCTGATCCGAGGCCAAGATCAGGGCAGCCTCTCTCATGCTAAGATGATGTTGACGGGCTGTCTTCCTTTTTATTAAAATACGGAACGGGTTTAATCGAAGGGAAGTCCGTGAGACGCGGACACAGCCCCCGCTACTGTAACCGGGGACGAATCCCAGACGATGCCACGGCCGGAGGGCCGGAAGGCCTGGGAGGAGGACGATCCGGGAGTCAGGAAACCTTCCTTAGGACCCGGGCAACCGGTCTTCGGGTGGAAGACGGGAGCTGTTTTTTTTACCTTTCATAACATCCGCAAAAAGCGGCGGGGGCTTTAGAGGAGTCCGATCCATGAGAAGACGCATGGCCGCCGTCACTTTGATCGTGTTGTCCCTGGGATTGGTTTCGGGGACAAGTTTCGGATCGGGTCGCGAGGACCCGGCCCAAAGCCGGGATGAGCAGGATCGGGCCAAATCCGCTTCTTCCCTTCAGTATGACGTCGTCGTCACCGCCACCCGCGTGGAAACGCCCGTCAAGGAAGTGGCCAGCTCGATCAGCATCGTCACGGCGGATGAGATCGCCCGATCGAAAAAAACCACGGTTCTCGAAGTCCTTCAGGATCTCGTCGGCCTGTCCACGGTCCAAAGCGGGGGCACCGGAGCGGCGGCCTCGGTTCTTATCCGCGGAGCCAACAGCGAGCACACGCTCGTCCTCCTCGACGGCGTCGAACTCAACGATCCGATCAACCCCGCCCGGTCCTATGACCTGGCCCACCTCGTCCTGAGCCAGATCGAACGCATCGAAGTCCTGCGTGGTCCGCAGAGCCCCCTCTACGGTTCCGACGCCCTCGGCGGTGTCATCAACATCATCACGCGCAAGGGACAAGGAGCTCCCAGGCTGACGTTTTCGGGATCAGGCGGGAACTATGGGTCGTACATCGGAGACGCCGGCCTTTCCGGCTCGTCCGGCCGCGCGGACTATTCACTCGGTGTCTTCTGCACGAGGACCTCAGGTGTATCCGCCGCTTCGACCCGATATGCCGGGAACAGCGAGCCCGACGGCTACCGGAACTTTTCCCTCTCCGGAAAGTTCGGCTACGCCCTGCGACAGAATCTGAGCCTCGATATCACGATCCGGACGGTCTGGGACCGCACCGATATCGACGACGCGGGAGGCGCCTACGGAGACGACCCGAACAACAGACAGAACTATGCTTCCACCTTCCTTTCGGCCCGCCTTAGGCATCTCGCCCTGGGCGGCCGCTGGGAGCAGAAGATGACGATGTCCTGGATCACGGCCGAGCGGAGGTATCTGAATCCCACCGACGACCTTCATCCCTACGACAGCGACTCCGGGAAATATAACAGCGACTCCCTCAAGTGGGATTGGCAGAACAACTTTTTCGTCAACGCGGCGAATACCCTGACGGCCGGTGCCGCGCTGGAAGACGAAAGAGGCCATTCTTTTTACGTCTCGGACAGCGAATACGGGATCTATGAAAGTTCCTTCCCTTCCGAAAACGCCTGGACCACGAGCCTCTACATCCAGGACCAATGGAAGATCATGAAGCACTTGAATATCGCCGCCGGAACCCGCTTCGATTCCCACACCCGCTCGGGGGCAGCGCTGACTTACCGGATCGCCCCCGCTTATGTCATCGAAAGCACGGACACGAAAATCAAGGCGACGCTCGGCACGGGGTTCAAGTCTCCGTCTCTCTACCAGCTCTTTGCCCCCGCCACGTCCTGGGGCCCGATCGGCAATATCCATCTCAAACCAGAACGCGCCACGGGCTGGGACGCTGGCATCGAACAGAATTTCTTCAGCCGCAAAGTGCGCCTGGGCCTGACCTATTTTCAGACGAACTTCCGCGATCTTATCGATTACGACTACAGTTCCGGCTATATCAATGTCGGCAGGGCGGAAACGAAAGGCCTGGAAACGTCCCTCGAATGGCGGCCTCTCGAGGCTCTCCAGCTCAGGACGAGCTATACACGCCTCAAAGCCGTCAACAAGGAGACGGACGCCGATCTTCCCCGCAGGCCGCGTGACAAATTCTCGGCGGACGTCCACGCGCGTTTCAGCAAGCACCTCGACACAACGCTGTCCCTTCTCTACGTCGGGAAGCGCACGGACACGAATTACAGCGCCTACCCCTACCAGGATGTCCGCCTCGCCGGTTATACCCTCCTCGGGGGCGCCGTCTCGACTTCGATCAACCCCGCGCTGGACCTTTACGTCCGGCTCGACAACATCCTCAACGCACGCTACGAAATGGTCTGGGGCTACGGAACGCCGGGCTTCACCATCAACATCGGTTTCCGCCTGGCCCTTTGACCGCGGCCGGGGCCGGGTCCTATTGAAAACGCGCCGGCCTTGGCGGACAATAGGATTTCATGAGCGATCCCAAGGAGACCCTGATGGACATTCCGGCACTTGATAGAATCTTCAAGCCGCAGAGGATCGCCCTCGTCGGCGTGACCCCGAACCCCAAGAGCGCCGGCGGCAAGGTCCTGAGCAACCTCGTCGGCGGCGGCTTTCGCGGCGTCGTCTACCCCGTCAACCCGACGAGCGAAGCCGTCCTGGGGATCCCCTGCTTCCCGGACGTCCAGAGCCTCCCCCGGACGCCCGACCTCGGGATCATCTGCGCCCCCGCCGAGCAGGTGCCGGCTCTGGTCGATGATTGCGGCCGGGCCGGCATTCTCGGCCTGATCATCATCTCATCGGGGTTCAGGGAGGCCGGGCCGGAAGGCCGCGCCCTCGAGGACCGGGTCCTCGCCGAGGCCAAACGTTTTGAAGGCCTGCGCATCATCGGACCGAATTGCCTCGGGCTCATCTCGCCCGGCCGGCAGCTCAATGCGAGCTTCGCCGCCGCGATGCCCCAGGCGGGCCACGTCGCCTTCATCTCCCAGTCCGGGGCCCTGTGCACGTCGGTCCTCGACTGGGCGATCGAGGAAAAGATCGGGTTCTCGCATCTCGTTTCGATCGGCAACATGCTCGATGTCGATTTCGGCGACCTCATCGACTACCTCGGCGAGGACGAAGAGACGCGGTCCATCATTCTCTACATCGAGTCCATCGGCCAGGCCCGGAAGTTCATGACGGCCGCCCGCGCCTTCGCCCGGACCAAGCCCATCGTCGCCTACAAGGCCGGCCGTTTCCCTGAGTCCGCGGCCGCTGCGGCGTCGCACACCGGCGCCCTGGCCAGCGAGGATACGGTCTACGACGCGGCGTTCCAGAGGATGGGCCTGGCCCGGGTCTTCGATATCGGCGAGATCTTCGACTGCGCCGAGCTCGTCGGCCGCCATAAGGTTCCGTGCGGCCCGCGCCTGGCCATCCTCACCAACGCCGGAGGGCCTGGGGTCATGGCGACGGACGCCCTCATCGGGGCCAGAGGCGTCCTGGCCCGGCTCTCCGACGAAACCATGCGGCAGCTCAACGACAGCCTGCCGCCCCAGTGGTCCCACAGGAACCCGGTCGACGTCCTCGGCGACGCCAAGTCGAAGCTCATCGCCAAGGCCGCCCAGGCGGTCCTCCAGGACCCCGGCGTGGACGCCCTGCTCATCATCGTGACGCCCCAGGCTATGACCAACCCGACGGCCATCGCCCGGGAGACGAGCGCCCTGGCGGCGGCGACTCCGAAACCCATCCTGGCGGCCTGGCTGGGCGGAGCCAGCATGCGCGACGGAATCCGGCTTCTGAACGACGCCGGCGTCCCGACCTATCCGACGCCGGAGCGGGCCGTCAAGGCCTTCATGACCCTAGTGTCCTACGCCCGGAACCTGGAGATTCTCTATGAGACTCCCAAGGATGTCTCCGTCAATCTGCCGGCCGACCGAGCGGAGGTCCGGGCCAGGTTCACCGAGCTCTTCGGCCGTTCCGGGGACATCCTGCCCGAGAGCGTCTCCAAGGACCTGCTCGCCTCCTACGGCATCCCCGTGACGCGGCCCGAGCCCGCCCGGACGGCGGAGGAGGCGGTCTCGATCGCCCGGCGGATCGGCTACCCGGTCGTCCTCAAGATCCAGTCCCCGGACATCACCCACAAGACCGACGTCGGAGGGGTGGCCCTGGACCTCGGAGACGCGCCGATGGTGGCGGCGGCTTTCCAGGGGATGATGCACGCCGTCCGGGAGCGCGCGCCGCACGCCCGGGTCGAGGGCGCCACCGTCCAGAGAATGGTCCGGGCCCGGGACGGCGTCGAGATGATCCTGGGGATCAAGAAGGACCCGACGTTCGGCACGGTCGTCATGACCGGGATGGGCGGGACGGCGGCCGACCTCTTCGGCGACAGGGCCCTCGGCTTTCCGCCGCTCAACGAGAGGCTGGCCCGCCGGATGCTCGAGGAGCTCAGGATCTGGCCGCTCCTCCAGGGCTACCGCGGCCGGCCGGCGGCGGACGTCGAATCTCTCGTCAAGATCCTGATCCGCCTCTCTTATCTGGCCGCCGATTTCCCGGAGATCGCCGAGCTCGATATCAACCCGCTCCTCGTAACGCCTGACGGCGCGGTCGCCCTGGACGCCAGGGCCGTCGTCGACCGGGAGACGCTCGGCAGGCCCCAAAAGCCGTTCGCCCACCTGGCCCTCCGGCCCTATCCCGAAGAATTCGTTGAGAGGGCGCGGATGAGGGACGGGACGGAGGTCCTCCTGCGGCCCATCAAGCCCGAGGACGAACCTCTCTGGCTGGCCCTCCTCGGGAGCTGTTCCCGGGAATCCATCTATTCCCGCTTCCGCTATTTTTTCTTCTGGCAGTCCCATGACATCGCCAGCCGCTACTGTTATATCGATTACGACCGGGAGCTGGCCATCGTCGCCGAGGTGGGCGAAGGCGAAACCCGGAGGCTCGTCGGCGTCGGACGCCTCATTTCCGAACCCGGCCGGGAGACGGCCGAGTACGCCGTCCTGGTTCAGGACGCCTGGCAAGACCGGGGGCTCGGCGGGATGCTGACGGATCGCTGCCTCGCCATCGCCCGGCAGTGGGGGGTCCGGAAGGTCTTGGCCATCACGACGAGCGACAACCCGCGGATGGTCGCCGTTTTCGAGAAGCGCGGCTTCCGGATCGAAAAGGACCTCGAGAGCTCGCTCGTCGAAGTGTCCATAGAGTTTTAGTTTCCTCGTTCCCGGCGCCCGGCTCTTCGGATGACCCTACTCGAGGCTCTTCACGCCGCGGACCGTCGCCGGCCTGAGCAGGTGGAGGTCGAAGACGATGACCTCATTTCGCCCGGGCTTCAGGAAAGGCGCCGGGCAGTAGAGCCTCTTCTGCGGCCCGATCTCCCAGTAGCGGCCGAGGTTGTGGCCGTTAACCCAGACGACGCCCTTCTTCCAGCCCGTCATGTCGAGATACGTGTCGCCCGTTTCTCCAAGCTCGAACGTCCCGCGGAAAAAGAGCCCCGGCTCTGCGGCCGGGACGGTCCCGAACTTCAGCCCGGCGAGGTCGTCTTCCTCCATGGGAAAGCCGAAGACGTCCCAGTCCATAAGGGTCATGTTGTTCAGAGTCACGCGGTCGGTGATGCCCTTCCGGTCGAGGAGGAGCTGCCCGAAGTTGATCCTCCCCATGGCCTCGGCGAGGATGTCCAGGGTCCTGTGAGGCGGGTCGGACTTCGGGATCTCGATCGTCGCATCCTTCCTGGCCCGGCTCATGGTGCCGAGGTATGTCCCGTCGACATAGATATTGGCGTAGTCATGGAGGTCGGCGATGGTCAGCTTGCCGCTCCGGTGCCCGACGAGCTTCGTCCGGTAGAGGATGAAGCCGTGGTTCTGCCCGAAGCTCTCCATGGGCCGCGGCTGCGCGCTCCGGACGGGGGGCGGAAGGTTGTCGAAAAGAGAGGCGGTCTCCGGGAAGGCGATCGCCGGGATGTCGATCGCCGGCAGGGGCTTGGGCAGGTCGGGAAGCATCGCGCCCTTCGGCTGGAAACGCCTGAGGACGTCCCGGATGGCGAAATACTTCGGCGTCGGCTGTCCCATTTCGTTGAGGGGAGCGTCATAATCGTAACTCGTGACGTCGGGCTCGTACTTGTCGCTGAAGTTCGCGCCAGCCCAGAACCCGAAATTCGTCCCGCCGTGGAACATATATAAATTGAAGGATTTCCCGTTGGCCAGAAGCCAGCGAAGGTCGGCCACGACGTCCTCGGTCTTGACGCGAGCCCACGGCTCTCCCCAATGCGTCAGCCAGCCGGGGTAAAGCTCGCTGCAAAAAACGGGGACATCGCCGCCGCGCTTCGCCGCTTCGGCATAATCCTTGTCGCTCGTCCCCGGGTCGAGCCCGATGGCCGCTCCATCAACCGTTCCGGCCTCCAGCATAGAGGGTGTCGCGCCGTCGGCCGTGTAGAACGGTACCTCGATCCCCGCCTCACCCCACATCCGCCTGAGAGCCGCCAGATATTCCCGGTCGTTGCCGTAGCTCCCGTACTCGTTCTCGATCTGGACCATCAGGAGCGGGCCGCCGCGCTGGACCTGGAGGGCGCGGACTTCGCCCGCGATCTTCTGAATGTACGCTTCGCAGGCGGCCAGGTAGCGCGGGTCCGAGCAGCGGACCTTGATGTCCGGCGTCCGCAGGAGCCAGGCCGGCAGGCCGCCGAAATCCCATTCGGCGCAGGCGTAGGGCCCGGGCCTGAGGACGACCCAGAGCCCGGCCCGCGCCGCGGTCCGGATGAACGCGGCCAGGTCATTCGGACCGGAGAAATCCCATTGACCCGGCTCCGGCTCGAGGGCGTTCCAGAAGGCGTACGTGCAGACCGTGTTCAGGCCCGCAGCCCGGAGCTTGACCAGCCGGTCCGCCCAGTATTCACGGGGGATACGCTGGAAGTGGATTTCGCCGGCCATGATCTGGAACGTGTTGCCGTTGAGAAGGAACTCCCGGCCCTTGAACCGGAAGCTCGGCGTTTTTTCCGCCAGGGCGGGAACGATGGATAGGCAGAGAATGGCCAGGCCCGCCAGCGTCGATTTCTTCATGCGTCTCTCCCGGGCGTTGAGATTCCTGCAGCGTCCGGATTGTAACACATCACCGGGCCGAGGTCGCGGGGGCTTTGACTTTCGCTTGCGGGCCAATATACACTCTCTCCGATGGAAACGCAGTCTTCGTCATGCGCTACGGTACGGTCCTCCCTTCTCGTTGCGGCGGCACTCATTTTTCTGGCCGTCCCGGCGCTCCGGGCGGATGAGCGGAGCCCCGTTCTTCGGGCCTATCCCGAAAGGATCTCCCCCGATCTCACGTTCGAAGCCGTCGTGGCGGGCCAGCCCTTCCCGCCGGTGAAGTATCCCGTCCCTGTCATCGGCTGGAAGGAGCATCCCGAGGAGATCCACGTGGCGCCGAACGGCGCCCTCGTTTTCCCCAAGACTCCTCTCCCCGGCGGTCTCTATCTTCTTCCCTTCCTCCAGATCGGGCCCGGCGCCGCGCCGGAGCTCCTCGATCCGGACTCGGTCGTCCAGGAGCTCGTTGACGGCTACCTGCCCGGCGTCCGGAGCGGGTGGAAGGCGGGGGAGTTCAAGGTCCGCGAGCTCGCCTTCGCGACCCTCCTCGAAGGGCCCGCGGTCCGGACCGGCCGGGAGACGCTCGTGGCCGTGGCCCGGTGGACCGTGAAAAACGAGTCCGGACGGGAGGGAGCCGTGCGTCTCGCGTTCAGGATCGGTGAGGCGCTCTCCGGGCAGAGCCTCTTCAAGGTCCCGCCGGCCTACCCGGCCCCGCTCGTTTTCAGGCCGCCCTTCATCGTCGAGACCGGGGGAAAGATCCTGATCCGGGTGAGCGCCTCGAAAGTCACCGTGGCCCTCAATCCCTCCTCGAAGGCCGGCGGTGCCCTGGAAATGTCTCCCGCGGGGACCGACCTCGCCATCGACTTCCGGCTGAAGCCGGGCGAGGACAAGACGGTCGATCTGTTCATCCCCTACTTCCCGGCCGGAGTCGAGAAGACCGGAGATATCGAGCGGCTGGCCGCCGGACCCCAGCTCGAGGTCTTCCGGGATTTTTGGACCCGCGAGCTCAACCGCCAGGCACAGTTCATCGTCCCCGAAAAAAGGGTCCGCGACTCATACCGGGCCGCGCTGGCCTATAACATGATCCTGGTCGATCGCGACCCGGAGGGCCATTCCCTTCTCCACCCGGACGCTACGGCTTACGAGCATGTCTGGGCCGGGGACAGCGCCTGCATCATCCACGCCGCGGACCGTCTCGGCTACCACCAGGACGCGGCGGCCTATCTGGATTATTTCCTGTCCCGGCAGGGCCGGCGTCCACCCGAGGGGGAGGTTTCCTCCCCCGACGGGTTCTTCTCCGGCGACGCTCCCGGCTTGCGCTGGATGGGAGAGAACGGGTTCATCCTCTGGGCCCTGGCCGAGCATTACAAGCTCACGGGCGATCAGGCCTGGTTGAGGAAGGTCGCGCCCAAGATGATCAAGTCCTGCGGCTGGATCATTCGGGAGAGGGCCCGGACGAAGGTGACGGCGGGCGGCGAGCGGCCCCGCCACTACGGGCTCCTCCCGAAAGGCCGGGCCTCGGACAACGCCGAACTGAATTACTTTTACTGGACGGACACTTATTCCTATGGTGGCCTCCGGGGGACGGCCGACGCCCTGGCCGGGATCGGGATGGACCGGGAGGCGGCCCGGCTCCGGGCCGAAGCCGACGATTACAAAGCGTGTATCCTGGGGTCGGTCGAGCGCTCGATCCTCTGCGACACGGACCCGCCTTTCTTTCCTCAGGGTCCCTACATGAACCAGCCGCCGACGGCCGAAAGGCTGGCCGCGAGCTGGTACAGCCTCTGCAGCCCGATCTATATGGTCGAGATGGGCCTTTTCTCGGCCGACGACCCGAAGGCGGCCTGGGTCAACCGGACCATCGAGAAATACGTCATGACCAGCGGCCTGCCGACCCTCGCCCGGCCGGGATACATCGACCCTCACTACGTGTACAATCAGGCGCTCACCCAGCTCCTCCGGGGCGAGACCGAGAAGTTCCTCTGGACTCTTTACAGCATTTTCGCCTACGGCCAGTCGCGGACGACCTACGCGACCCTCGAGTGCAACGACATCGTCACCGGGTCCTCGGGCGACGCCTGGGACGCGCTCAGGATGCCGCACATGCATTCCAACAGCCGGGTTCTGGCCCTTCTCCGGATCGCCCTCGTCCTCGAGGAAGGCGACGCTCTCCATCTCCTCGCCGGGACGCCGCGGGGCTGGCTCGAACCGGGGAAAGCGGTCGAGGTCCGGCGGGCGCCGACGCTCTTCGGGAACGTGGACGTCCGGTCGGAGTCCCGCTCTTCTGGAAAGGAAATCGTGACCACGATCGACCCGCCTCACCGGAAGCCGGCCCGGGTCATCCTCCACGTCCGCCCGCCTTCTGGATTCGGCCCCCCCGAGAGCGTGACGGTCGACGGAAGAGCGCGCGCGGATTTCAAAGGGGAGACCATCGACCTGGGGCGGATCGCGTCCCGGACGGTCATCGTCTGCCGATACCGATAAGGCTCGCCAACTTAGCTTGCCGGGAGGCCCTCATGAAGCTCACGATAAAAGCTCTCATCGCGCTATCGCTCGCCGTTCTCGCCGGGCCCGGCGTTTTCGGCCAGGCCGACAAGCCCTCCTCGTCGTTCGGGATCTCTCTGTCCGGCTACATTAAAACCGACATCTTTTACGATTCGCGGCAGACCGTGAGCATCCGGGAGGGGCATTTCCTTCTCTATCCCAAGGAGCCGGCCCTCGATCCCCTGGGCAGGGATATCAACGCCAAATCCAGCTTCAACATCCTCTCCATCCAGACCCGTCTCGCCGGCAAGATCACGGGCCCGGACGCCCTCGGCGCCAAGACGTCGGCCTACCTCGAAACCGAATTTTTCGGCACGTCGGATGCGGACCTCAACGGCTTCCGGCTCCGTCACGCCTATCTCAAGCTCAGCTGGAAAAAATCGGAGCTTCTGATCGGCCAGTTCTGGCACCCGATGTTCATCACCGAAAGCTACCCGGACGTCGTCTCCTTCAACACCGGCGCCCCGTTCCAGCCCTTCAACCGCAGCCCTCAGGTCCGCTTCATCCGGACGTTCGGCCGGATCAGCCTGATCGCGACGGCTCTGGCCCAGCGGGACTTCACCTCCAACGGGCCGCAGGGGCCGAGCTCCGTCTATCTCCGGAATGCCGTCCTGCCGGAGCTCAACCTGAAGCTCCAGCACGCTTCGAAGAACGAGGCCGAGAAAACCGAGACCCTGGCCGGGGCGGGGCTGGATCTTTTGAAGCTCGTCCCGAGGCTCTCGACCGCCACGGGCTATCGAACGGACGTATCCGTAACCAGCCTCGCAGGCATGGCCTACTTCAAACAGAGATGGCCGAAATGGACGTTCAAAGCCGAGGGGATCTACGGCTCGAATCTTCACCATCTGACGATGCTCGGCGGCTATGCCGTCCGCAGCGACTCCATCCTTCCGGGCGATGAGACCCAGGACTGGACGTACGCGCCGACGAATATCCTGTCGCTCTGGAGCGAGGCCATGACCAACGGCGAACATTGGCAGACGGGCGTCTTCGCGGGCTGGTCCAAGAACCTCGGCGCCCGTCACGAGCTCACCGACGTCAATTTCGCCAGGGGTTTCAACATCGACTCCCTGTATCGCGTCTCCCCCCGCCTTCTTCTGAACGTCGGGAAGATGCGGTTCGCGGGCGAGGCGGAGTTCACGGCGGCGGCCTACGGGACACCGGACGCCTTCGGCAAGGTCCGCAACGCGAGGTTCGTCAGCAATATCCGCCTGCTCTTCGCGGCCTATTACTTCTTTTGAAGGCCGGCGCCGGGGGCTTGTTTTCTGCGGGCCCCGCCGTTAAGATAATTCCGCCATCGTGATGGACCGGATCGCGCCGTTCCTCCGGCTGACAGGGAGTCCCACGAAGCCGTCAAATCGTCACAAAGGAGCCGCCTGAGATGTCCGTAAAACCCGTCAAACCGGTCCCGAGCGATATCGAGATCGCCCAGGCCACGGAGCTCCTCCCCATCGTCGAGGTCGCGGGGATGCTGGGGCTCGGCGAGGACGACCTCGACCTCTACGGCAAGCACAAGGCCAAGATCCATCTCGACGTCCTCGGCCGGATCAAGGACGAGCCCCTTGGCCATTACGTGGACGTGACCGCCATCACCCCCACTCCGCTCGGCGAGGGCAAGACGACGACCACTGTGGGGCTGAGCCAGGCCCTCGGCGCCCACCTGGGCAAGAAGGCCATTACCGTCGTCCGGCAGCCCAGCATGGGCCCGACGTTCGGGATCAAGGGAGGGGCCGCGGGCGGGGGTTATTCCCAGATCGTTCCCATGGAGGACTTCAACCTGCATCTGACCGGGGACATCCACGCCGTGACCGTCGCCAACGACCTCCTGGCCGCGGCCATCGATGCCCGCATCCTCCATGAATCGGCCCAGGACGACGAGAACCTCTTCAACGCCTTCTGCCCCGCCGACAAGAAGGGCCGGCGGCGGTTCTCGCCGCCGATGCTCCGCCGGCTTGAGAAGCTCGACATCGACAAGGCCGACCCCAACGACCTCACCGCCGAGGAGAAGCGCCGCGTCTTCCGGCTCGACATCGACCCGGCCAGCATCACCTGGAACCGGGTCATCGACATCAGCGACCGCTTCCTCCGCCGCGTCCAGATCGGGATGGGCCCCGAAGAGAAAGGCATGGTGCGGGTAACGGGCTTCGATATCTCGGTCGCCAGCGAGATCATGGCCATTCTGGCCCTGACGACAGGGATGGCCGACATGCGCGATCGGCTGGGCCGGATCGTCATCGGCACGAGCCGTTCCGGAGAGCCCGTCACGGCCGAGGACCTCGGCGCGGCCGGCGCCCTCACGGTCCTGATGAAGGACGCGATCATGCCCAACCTCATGCAGACCGTCGAGAACACCCCGGCCATCGTCCACGCCGGGCCGTTCGCCAACATCGCCCACGGCAATTCCTCAGTCATCGCCGACCAGATCGCCCTCCGGCTGGTCGGCCGGAACGGCTATGTCATCACGGAATCCGGGTTCGGCGCCGACTGCGGCATGGAAAAGTTCATGAACATCAAGTGCCGGGCGAGCGGCCTCCAGCCCGGCTGTGTCGTCATCGTGGCCACGGTCCGGGCGCTCAAGATGCACGGCGGCGGCCCGAAGGTCGTGGCCGGAAAACCCCTGGCGCCCGAATATGCCGACGAGAACCTCGACCTCCTGGCCAAAGGCCTGGCCAACATGACCGCCCATATCCGCAACGCCATCCGCTTCGGCGTCCCCGTGGTCGTGGCCATCAACCGGTTCACCTCGGACACGGACGCCGAAGTCGACCTCATCCGCAAGGCAGCCATCGCCGTCGGAGCCGAGGACGCCGTCCCGTCCACCCACTGGTCGGACGGGGGCGCGGGGGCCGTCGCCCTGGCCAAGGCCGTCATGGCTGCCTGCGAGAAGCCGGCGGACTTCCGCTTCCTTTATCCCCTCGAGTGGGACATCAAGAAAAAGATCGAGACCATCGCCACCGAGATCTACGGCGCCGACGGCGTCGAATACTCGCCCGAGGCGGAAGCCAAGGTCGAGCTTTACACCCGGCTCGGCTTCGGCCGGCTCCCCATCTGCATGGCCAAGACCCATCTCAGTCTGAGCCATAACCCCGAGTGGAAAGGGGTGCCGCGGAACTTCAAGCTCCCGGTCCGCGACATCCGGGCCAGCGTGGGAGCCGGTTTCCTTTATCCGCTCTGCGGGGAAATGCGAACCATGCCCGGGCTGCCAACGCGGCCGGTCTTCTATGACGTGGACCTGGACCTCGCGACCGGAAAAGTCGTAGGGCTATTTTGACGAAACGCTCCGGGAAGGAAGGCCCCATGCCGATACGCCATCGCCTGACCCGCAGGCAGTTCATCGGTCGCACTGTCACGGCCGCCGCCGCTTTGACTATCGTCCCGCGCCGGGTCCTGGGAGGGCAGGGTTACGTTCCCCCGAGCGATACTCTGACCAAGGCCGTCATCGGTGTCGGGGGCATGGGGCGGGCCCACCTGGGCTACCCCGGGGCCGTGCTCCTGGCCGTCTGCGACGTCGACGAAAAACACCTCCAGACCGCGCTCGAGATCTCCGGGCCCGCCGTCCGGGGCTACCGGGATTTCCGGGAGGTCCTCGAGCGGCCCGATATCGACATCGTCCATATCGCCACCCCTCCGCACTGGCACGCCCTCATCTCGATCGCGGCCGCCGAAGCCGGCAAGGATATCTGGTGCGAAAAGCCCATGACCCGGACCATCGCCGAAGGCCAGGAGGTCGCTCGAGCCGTCGCGAGGAACGGACGGATCTTCCGGGTCAATACCTGGTTCCGGTTCGAGGACGAATTCTATGGCTTCGGCTCCGATGTCAAGCCGGTCAAGAAAGTCGTCCAGAGCGGTATCCTCGGCTGGCCGCTCAAGGCCACGGTCAGTGCGACGACCGGATTCGACTGGAAATTCTACTGGAGCGGCCGGACCAACCTCAAGCCCGAGCCCGTGCCACCCGAACTCGACTACGACTTCTGGCTCGGTCCGGCGCCCTGGAAGCCCTATCATCCGCACCGCGTCCACGGAACTTTCCGCGGCTACTGGGACTATGACGGCGGCGGCCTGGGCGACATGGGGATGCACTACGTCGATCCCGTCCAGTACCTTCTCGAAAAGGACGGCACGAGCCCCGTCGAAGTCTCGGCCGACTGCCCGCAGCAGCACCCGGACGCCTGCGGTTCCTGGCGCCGGATCGAGATGAAATACGCCGATGGCTGCACCATCGTCCTCGACGGGGAGGACCGGGACAAGAACGCGGCCTTCCTCGAAGGGCCGAAGGGGAAATTGTTCCGGGGGCTTGAATCCGACATCCCGAACCTCAAGGACATCATCGCCGGCCTTCCGGACCCCGACCCCCAGGTCACGGATTTCGCCGAGGCCGTCCGGACGCGGCGCCGGTTCGCCCTCAACGAGCGGAACGGACACCGCTCCTGCACTCTGGTCAACCTCGGGAAAACCGCCGTGCAGCTCGGCCGGCCCCTGCGCTTCGACCCCGAAAAGCAGCGGTTCATCGGGGACGATGAGGCCAACCGCCTGGCCGACCAGCCCATGCGGGCCCCCTGGCACCTCTGAACGGAGCCCCGGGCGAGGAGATAAGTCATGAGAAAGACCCAAGCCATTGTTCTGATCATATCCGCGATCTTGCTCTCGGCCTCTGCCGCCCGGGGGCTCGACAATTCCGCCGGCTTGAAGGCCCGGGTGATAGGTCTCCTCGGCCGGTTCCCGGCGGCCGACGCGGCGGGAAGGGATTCCCTCTCAGCCGACCTCCTCAAGCTGGGCCCGGGGGCCGTCGCGGAGATCTGTGGACGCGTCCTCCCGCCGGGCCAGGGGGACGACAGCGCCGCCCGCTTCGCCCTTAACGGGCTCGCCGTCTACGTCACCCGGGCGGGGGCGGACACGGACCGGACCGTCTACGTCCGGGCCTTGCTCGAGGCGATAAAGAACGCCGCAGACAAAGACGTCAAGGCTTTCCTCATCTCCCAGGTCCAGTGGACGGGAGCGAAAGAATCCCTCAAGCCCCTGGCCGGCTACCTCACGGACGAGAAGCTGGCCGAGCCCGCGGCCCAGGCCCTCCTGGCCACCCGCCGACCCGAGGCGGCCGGACTTTTTCTCAAGGCCCTCGATTCCGCCCCGCCCGCGGCCAAAGTGACTATCGTCAAGGCGCTCGGAGAGATGAGGAGCCGCGAGGCCGTGAAGAAAATACTGCCCTTTGCCGAAAGTGCCGACGAGAAGCTCCGGCAGACGGCCCTGTTCGCCCTGGCCAATATCGGCGACCCGCGGGCCGGGGCGGCCCTGGACCGGGCCCGGATCGCGGCCCCGCTTCATGAGAGGTCGCAGGCCCCGTCGCTCTACCTGTTTTATGCCCGCCGCCTCCTCGAAGCCGGGAAAGCGGCGGAAGGCCTGGCCATCTGCCGCGGCCTCCTCAAATATTATGCGACGCCGGCCGAAAGCCACATCGCCACGAACGCCCTCGGGCTCATCGTTGCCACGCTCAAGGACAGGGCTCTGCCGGATCTCCTGGCCGTCGCGGACAGCCCTGACGGGAGATTCCGTGCCGCCGCCCTCGAAATGGCGACGTCGATCCCGGGGACCGAGGCCACGGCCCGCTGGGTCGAAAAGGCCGCCTCCTCGCCCTCCGAAGTCCGGGCTGCGATCATCTCCATGCTCGGCCGCCGCGGGGACCCCGCCGCCCTGCCGGCCGTGCGCAACGCCCTCCGCGATTCGGACAGGACCGTCCGGCTAGCGGCCATCCCCGCCGCCGTCAGGCTCGGCGGGGCCGATGTCCTGCCCGGGATCTTCCCCTTCTTCGATTCCTCCGACGCCGGAGAGATCGCCGCGGCCAAGCAGGCCGTCCTCGGCTTCGAAGCCCGGCTCGTCGTTCCCGAAACGGTCCGCCGGATGGACCAGGCGCCTGCCGCCGGCCGGGCGGCGCTCATCGAAATCCTGGCCGAGAAAGGGTCCCGCGACCGGGTCGACCTCGTCTTCGGTCAGGCCGCGAGCCCGGAGCCGGTCGTCCGGGCCGCGGCCATGGACGCCCTGGCCAAGCTGGCCGGTGAGAGGGACCTCGCCCGGCTTCTCGAGCTCCTGTTCGCGGCTGCGGACAGTGAGGAGACCGTCCGCCTCCAGAAAGCCCTCGCGGCGGCCGCCGGACGGAACCCCGACCCGGAACGAAGGGTCGATGAGCTCATCGGCCTGATGACGAAGGCCCCGGCCGCCAGGAAAGCCGTCATTCTGAAGGTCCTGCCCCGGGTCGGCGGATCCGGAGCACTCCGGGCGGTCATCGATGAGACGCGCGACAAGGACCCGCAGGTCCAGGCCGCCGCCGTCTATGCCCTGTCGCAGTGGCCGGACTTCAAGGCCGCTGACGAGCTCCTCCGGATCGTCTCGACAACGACGAATAAAAAATATCTCCTCCTCGCCCTCGAGGGTTATGCCCGGCTGGTCAACGGGTCCGATGATCCGAGATGGAAGAAGCTCGAGCTGCTCAGAAGCGCCCTCGGCCTGCCAAAGGACGACGCCGACAGGAAACCCGTCCTGCGCGCAGTCGCGGAACTCCGGGGGCCCGAGGCCTTCCGCCTTCTCTCCGAACAGCTCGGGAATCCGGCCTTGAGGGCCACGGCCGTCCAGGGACTCCTGGACATGGCCTCAGAGCAATCGTCCGAGGAGAGATGGCTCTCCGGCCAGGAAGCGATCTCGATCCTCCGGCGGGTCGAGTCGTCGAGCGAAGACCCTGGCGAAAGGGACCTGGCCACGAAAGTCATCGCGGACCGCCTGAAACAGGGCGGGTTCGTCCCTCTCTTCAACGGCCTCGACCTCGATGGCTGGAAGGGCCTCGTCGCGGACCCGCCGAAGCGCGCCAAAATGACGGCCGACGAGCTGAAAAAAGCCCAGGCCGAAGCGGACGATATCATGCGGTCCCACTGGAGTGTCGCCGACGGTGTCCTCGCCTTCGATGGCAAGGGCGAAAGCCTCTGCACGGCCAGGGACTTCGCCGACTTCGAAATGCTCGTGGACTGGAAGATCGACAAGGGCGGGGACAGCGGCATCTACCTCCGGGGCTCGCCTCAGGTCCAGATATGGGACCCGACGGCCAACCCCGAGGGTTCCGGCGGCCTGTACAACAACCAGAAAGGGCCGAGCAAGCCACTCGAGAAGGCCGACCGGTCCGTCAGCGGGTGGAATAGCTTCCGGATCATCATGATCGGCGAGCGGGTCACGGTCTACCTCAACGACCGGATGGTCGTGGACAACACGATCCTCGAGAACTATTGGGAGCGCGACAAGCCGATTTACTCAACCGGCCAGATCGAGCTCCAGGCCCACGGCAACCCACTCTGGTACAGGAACATCTACATCCGCGAGATCCCCCGGGACGGCGAGGCCCCGGGGCTGTCGGACGCCGAGAAGGACGATGGCTTCGTTCCCCTCTTCAACGGCCGCGACCTCAGCGGCTGGACGGGCGATACAAAGGGATATGCCGCCGAGAACGGGAAGATCGTCATCGACCCGGGCCGGGGCAGCGGCAACCTCTATACGGAGAAGGAATTCGCCGATTTCGTCCTCCGGTTCGAGTTCAAGCTGACCCCCGCGGCCAATAACGGTATCGGCATCCGGGCCCCTCTCGAGGGCGACGCCGCCTACGCGGGAATGGAGATCCAGATCCTCGAGGACGGCTCCCCCGTCGATCATGACCTCCAGCCCTACCAGTTCCTCGGCTCGATCTACGGCGTCGTCCCGGCAAAGCGCGGCCTCCTGCGGCCTGTCGGCGAATGGAATGCGGAGGAGATCGTCGCCCGGGGCCGGCAGGTCACTGTCACGGTCAACGGGACGAGAATCGTCGACGCCGATATCGACCAGGCGAGCGCGGGCGGTACCATCGATCACCGGGACCACCCCGGCCTAAAGCGGGAAAACGGGCACATCGGCCTCCTCGGCCACGGCTCGACCGTCGAGTTCCGGAACCTCAGGATCAAGGAGACGAAGTGACCGGCCTGCCCCGAAAAAGGGCCGCGGAGAGATGCTTTCTCCCTTTTCGGACTTCGGGTAGAATGGCAGCAAGCTCTATTTATAGGAGGGACAGATGTTCCATAAAACAGGCTTGAGTTCCGCGGCTCGGACATGTTTCGCCATCGCCCTGGTTCTGTCGTCCGCCATCGCGCTCCAGGCGCAAACGGCACAGGACCAACAGAAGGCCATGGAGATGTACATGCAGCTGGGCGCGGTCGGCGAGAACCACGCCTATCTCAAACAGTACGTGGGCAAATGGAAGGTCGAGGTGACGATGTGGACGTTCCCGGGCTCGCCCGCCACGGCGTCCGAAACCGCGGCCAAGGGGGAGCTCATCCTCGGCGGACGTTTCCTGAGGATGACATATTCCGGAACGATGATGGGTCAGCCGTTCGAGGGGGTCCAGACCCTGGGCTACGACAATCTCCAGAAAAAGTACGTTTCCCTCTGGATTGATAGCACGAGCACCGCGTTCTATCAGACGACGGGTATCTTCGACGCGGCGGCCAAGACTATGACCGAGGCAGGACTTTGGCCCGACCCGATGTCCGGCGGGAAAGTCAAGGTCCGGAACGTGACAAAATGGCTCGGCCCGGACGCGTTCACCTATGAAACGTACATGACCCTGCCGAACGGCAAGGAATTCAAGTCCATGGAGGAGCGCGCCGTCCGGGTCAAGTGATCCCGAGGCTCCGGGTCTTTTATTTCCGGGCCGCGTTCGGGGAGGGAGAAGGGTTTGCGGGCGCTCCGCCGTTCAGCACGACGGACATCTTCCCGCTCCCGAGCCCCAGGGCTTCGCGCATGGCCGCGTTAACCTGGGTGTTGTCGATGATGGGCCCCGGATACCAAGTTCCCGCGTACTTCAGGAATAACGGCGCGGCGCGGCCCGAGACGGCGAGCGTCACGAGCTCGTTGGTGTGGCCGATGGTCGAGTAGCTCACCTCGCCGCCGGGGTAGATATACGGAGACTTAAAGGCCGACACCGCGGGGCGGGGTGGGACCGGATGCCGGCCGTTTCCGTTCGTTTGATCCGGCGCCGCCTCATCTTCCTTCGCCCGAACCAACTGCCGCGGCAGCTCGCCGGCACCCAGGGGTTTCGCCGGATTCAGGCGCAGGCCTCCCGTCGCGTGGTCGGCGGTCACCAGCAGGACGGTGTTCGTCCAGTCGATGTCGTCCCCGGGCCCGTCGACGAACGCCACGGCCGCCCGGACCGCCTCTTCAAGGTCTCTCATCGTTGCGATCAGGCCGCTGAAATTGTTGTCGTGGTTGGCCCAGTCGATGTCACCCTGCTCCGCCATGAGGAAGAAACCGTTGGGGTTCCGGCCGAGGACCCGCAGGGCCGCCAGGGTGGCGTCCTTGAGGGTGAGGTCCTCCGCCGACTCCCGAGTGAGTCTGGGAGATCCCGGATGAGCCTCGGGAACGGGCAGGACGAAGCTCCCGTCGCTTCCGCCATAAAGCCCGAAGAGTTTTTTCCCCTGGGCCCGGGCCCGTTCCGCAGCCTCATGGAGAGTCCGGGCTCCCTCGGCGCCGGCCTGTCTCTCGGCGAAGACATATTCGGTCGACGACTTGAGCGCTCTGTAGAGGCCCTCCGAAATATACCCTTTTTTCGTGTCGAAGGTCGGGTTGTCGAACATGGGGTTCCCGCCGCCGATGACGACGTCGGGCTTCACCCGGAGGATGATCTCGTCGGCGATGCCGAGCCCCTCGTATCCTTTGTATCCGGTGTAATAGTGGTTCCGGCTGGTGTTGTGGCTGACGAAGGCGGCCGGCGTCGCGTGGCTGAAGGGCACGGTCGTGATGACGCCGATCGCCCCTCCCCGCCGGCCTCGGAATTCCTCGGCGATCGTGGGCAGTCCGCCCCAGGGCTGTCCCCCGGGCCGCCAGGCGATATTGCCGCTGATCGTCTTCGCCCCTGTCGCCAGGGCCGTCGCCGCGGAGGCCGAATCCGTGGCCGGCTTGGCGAGCGATGCCCCCGCCCACAGGGAGCCCTCATCAGGATACGGCCGGACGCCTTCCCGCCCGACGTCGTAGCCGAGCGACGGGGCGAAGGCCGAGTCCGAATACGCGGCCCGGTTCTCCTTCCTGGCGTTGCTATCATAGGCGGTGACATCCCAGGTCGCAACATAGGACGTTCCCGGAAAGGAATGCCAGGCCAGGGCCCGGTCCTTGCCGTAGAGGTAGCGGCTGGCGGCGACCTCGGATTCGACCGACATGCCGTCGCCGATAAACAGGATGACGTGCTTGAAGGACGGCTGCCGGCCGCAGCTTGGGCAAAAGAGAACGGTCAATGCGGACAGGGCCGCGCTCGCGATCCAAAAACGGGCGCCGGGCATGATCCCACGGTTTTTCATGTTAGCTATTTATTATAATCCTCAGTAAAAATGCTCCGATTCCTGAGATGAAAATTCCCGATATTTTCGCCCGAGTCAGGGTTTCTTGATCTCCCCGACGAGCAGGACTTCGCGGCCTCTGGCCTCGTTCAGGACCTCGGCCATGGCCAGGTAGATCGCGGACAGGCCGCAGGCGATGCCCTCGCAACCGGCGATCCTGCCGACGAGGACAGACCCGGTCCAGTCCCGGGCGGCGAGCAGCCAGAAGAGGACCGTCAGGCTTAAGAAGACAAACTGAATAGCGCGGTTCTTGCCGAAGGTCCCGATCCACATGAAGAACGTGAACAGGCCCCACAGGAACAGGTACCATCCCATGAAGGGGACAGGCGTCGCTCCGCCGTTGGGCGGGTTCAGCCCGGGAATGACCCAGGTCGCGACAAGAGTCAGCCAGAAAAAGCCGTAGGACGTGAAGGCGGTCGTGCCGAACGTGTTCCCCTTCTTGGATTCCATGATCCCGGCGATGATCTGGGCGATCCCGCCGTAGAAAATGCCCATGGCGAGGACCATAGCGCTGACCGGGAAGAATCCTGCGTTGTGAATGTTGAGAAGGACCGTGGTCATCCCGAAGCCCATCAGGCCGAGGGGCGCGGGGTTGGCGAGCTTGTTGTTGTCCATCGAGGCCCTCCTTGAAGGCTCAAAAATGGCCCCTATGGTATACCTCGCCCTTCGCGAGTGTCAAGAAAAAGGGAGGGCGGCGCTGTCTCCAGATTGGGCCGTTACTTGAGTTCGACCTTGGCCTCGTTCATCCAGATCCCGTGGATGTTGCAGCGCTCGAAGGCCTGGAGATGAGCGGGGACCGACTTCAGCTCGAACGTCGCGATCGGGGCGGGATCGGTCGCCACGAAATCTTTCCTGCCGAGGACTTTCCCCATGCCGTCCTTCAGCATGATCCACATGATGTAATGAGGCTTTTGGGGATCCATGGGGTGATTGTCGACCTTCACGGTGACCTTCAAGCCCATGTCCATCTTCTCATACGTGATCTCGGGAACGTGCTTGTCCTTTGCGGCGGCCCAAGGACCAGGGTTCTCCCGGGTATACGGCTTGTCCTGCTTGTATTCACTCTGAATCTGGGGCTTGCTCTGACCGTACCCGGCCTGGGCGCTTGGCGTTCCGGATCCCAGGGCGCTCAGCGTCAACGCCGCGGCCGCCAAAACGACTGGAATCAAAAGCAGACAATTCTTTTTCATATGGCCCTCCTTTGATCCCGGGCGCCTCGCCCGGCTCGCTTCTAATATCCCAGAATCCGGCGGCAATATCAAGGCGAGGCGGGTATGGCTCGTCGCCCTTTGGGCGACGGGAGCGGGGCCGAGCAGCCGAGCGCGTTTTCCACGCCGGGGAAAACGGGCGGGAGTTCTAGCCGGATTCCCCGGACCTTCACATGCCATACTTGGCGATGATCTCCTGCTTGGTCTTGCCCAGGATGTCGAACTTCTTGCCCACCTTGGTGAAGACCGCGAGCGCCTTGTCGAGGTGGTGAATCTCGTGGCCGGCCGAGATCTGGGTCCGGATCCGGGCCTGGCCCTGGGGCACGACGGGGAAGAAAAAGCCGATGGCGTAGATCCCCTCGTCGTAAAGGCCCTGGGAGAAGTCCTGCGAGAGCTTGGCGTTGAAGAACATGACGGGCACGATCGGGGTATCCCCTTCCTTGAGGACGAAACCGGCCTCGGTCAGCCCCTTCCTCCAGTAGGCGGCGTTCCGCTCGAGCTTGTCGCGGCGCTCGGTCGACTTGGAGAGGATCTCCATGACCTTGAGGACGCCGGAGACGACGACCGGGGCGATGGTGTTCGAGAAGAGGTACGGCCTGGCCCGCTGCCGGCAGAGCTCGACCAGCTCGCGGCGCCCCGAAACGCAGCCCCCGGACGCGCCCCCGAGGGCCTTGCCGAAGGTCGTCGTGATGACGTCGATCTTGCCCACGACGCCGCACCTCTCGTGGGTCCCGCGGCCGGTCCTGCCGATGAACCCCGTCGAGTGGGAATCGTCGACGAGGAGCATGGCGTCGTATTTCTCGCACAGGGCCACCATCTCATCGAGCTTGGCCGCGTCGCCGTCCATGGAGAAGACGCCGTCCGTGACGACGAGCTTGAAGCGCTTATCGGCGTGGAGCTGGAGCTTCTCCTCGAGGTGGGCCATGTCCGAATGCTTGATCGTGTCGTGCATGGCGCTGCAGAGCCGGATGCCGTCGACGAGCGAGGCGTGGACGAGGCGGTCCGAGATGATGACGTCGTCCTTGGTCAGGATGGCTTCGAAGACGCCGGCGTTGGCGTCCATGCAGGAGGGGAAAAGGAGCGTGTCCTCTGTCCCCAGGAATTCGGTCAGGCGATGCTCGAGCTCGCGGTGGATGTCCTGGGTGCCGCAGATGAAGCGGACCGACGACATGCCGTAGCCGCGCGTCTCGAGCCCCTCGTGCGCCGCCTTGATGACGTCCGGGTGGCTCGAGAGCCCCAGGTAGTTGTTGGCGCACATATTGATGACTTTCTTGAGGGGCGAGCCGGCGGGGAATTCGACCTCGATGTCGGCCGCCTGGGGCGAGTGGATGAACCGCTCCTGCTTAAAGAGGCCGGCGTCCTGGATGCCCTTGAGCTGACCCTGGTATGTCCCGCGGATCTTGTCGCTGTAAGCCATGGCTTTATCCCTTCTTCGCGACGAATTCCTGGACGAGGGAGGCGATCTTGTTGACCGAGTCGAAGGCCTCGGGAGTCGCCTTGTCATCCGGGATCTGGATCGCGTACTTGTTCTCGAGGAACCTCTTCAGCGAGACCATCGAGAACGAGTCCACGATCCCGCCCGAGATGAGGGGCGTGTCGTAGGTTAGGGCCTCGCTGTCGTCCTCAAGGTATTCCTTGGTCACGTAATTCAGGACGATGTCTTTCAAACCTTCCAGGGCCATGGTATTTCTCCTTCTTATTCAGATTTTATGCTAATCGTTTTCAAGGGTGGAGGTGTCGCCGATCTCCTCGCCCCATTCTTTGGCGTGGAGGATGCGGCGCATGATCTTGCCGCTCCTCGTCTTGGGGAGCGACGGCACGAACTCGATCTCCTGCGGCATGGCCAGGGGCGAAAGCTTCTTCCGGATGAAGTTCATGATGTCGAGGTCAAGGTCCTGGCTGGCCGCGAAGCCCGGCTTGAGGGTCACAAAGGCCTTGACGACTTCCAGGTTGATCGGGTCGGGCTTGGAGACCACGGCCGATTCGGCGACCGCCGGGTGCTCGAGAAGGGCCGATTCGACCTCGAACGGGCTGACGAGATGCCCGGCCGTGTTGATGATGTCGTCGTCGCGGCCGGCGAACCAGAAGTAGCCGTCCTTGTCGAGCCGGGAGCGGTCGCCGGTGATGTACCAGCCGTTCCGGAACTTCTTCCGGAAGGCCTCTTCGTTGTTCCAGTAGGTCCGCATCCGCGAGGGCCAGTCGAACTTGAGGGCGACCAGGCCGATCTTCCCGTAGGTCGGGTACGGTTCGTTCTTGACCGGGTCCAGGACGGTGCCGGTGATGCCGGGGAAGGGCTTGCCCATGGAGCCCGCCCGGACCTCCATGCCCGGGTAGTTGCTGATGACGATGGAGCCCGTCTCCGTCTGCCAGTAGGTGTCGTAGAAGGGCTTGCCGAAGACTTTTTGTGACCACACGACCGCCTCGGAGTTCAAGGGCTCGCCGACGCTCGCCAAGTGCCGGAGAGAAGAGAGGTCGAATTTCTTGACGATCTCGTCCCCGGCTTTCATCAGCGAGCGGATGGCCGTCGGCGCCGAGTACCACATCGTGACCCGGCGCTTCTCGATAAACTTGTACCAGGCCTCGGCGGAGAAGCCGGCGTCGAAAACGCACTGGGTGACGCCCAGGGCGAAGGGGGCGATGATCCCGTAGGACGTCCCGGTAACCCAGCCGGGGTCGGCCGTGCACCAGTAGATGTCGTCGTCCCTGAGGTCGAGGGCCCACCTGGCCGTAAGGTATTGGGAGATGAGCGAGTAATGGACGTGCTGGACGCCCTTGGGCATCCCGGTCGTGCCTGACGTGTAGTGGAGGACGGATGGGGACTCGGCCTTGGTCGGATAAATATCGAGGTGCTCGACAGGCGCGGCCTTCTCGAGGGAAAACGCAACCTCGCGGTCCCTTAGCGGTGACACGCCGTCATGGTCGACGATAATGATGTGTCTGATATGAGGCAGCTTCTCGAGAATTTTCCGGACTTTGGGGGCATGCTTCTTTTGGGTGATGACGGCCGAGGTCTCGGCGTTCGAGAGGCGGACGAAGAGCGACTCGTCGCCGAAGGCCGAAAATAGCGGCTGGGCGATGGCCCCGATCTTCAGGATGCCCAGGAAGCCCAGATAAAGCTCGGGGATACGGTCCAAGAACAAGCAGACGCGCTCGCCGTCCTTCAGGCCGAGGCCGCGAAGGAAGGCGCCGATGGTGTTCGTGGCCATGCGGATGTCGTTGTAGGTGTAGGTCTTTTCGACGCCGGTGAAGCCTTCCCAGTAGAGGGCGACCCTCGACCCTTTCCCGAGCTTGCAGATCCGGTCGGTGCAGTACCAGCCGATGTTGATGTCATCGCCGGGTTTGTAGCCAAGCTCCTTCTCGGCGATCTGCCAGGAGAAGTTCTTCACCCGCTCGTCGTATGAGCCGATATTGGACATGATGATCGATCCTCCGTTCTCTTTTATTCCGTTTTGTTTTCCAGGACGACGACCGCCTTGGCCAGGTCCTTGATATGGGACAGCGAAGCCTGCATGCCGGTGATCTTGTGGGCCCGGCAGAACTCGCCGACTTTGCCGTGCACGAAAAGTTCGGGCTTGCCCAAGGCGTTGTTGACGATTTCGATCTCGGAGAACTTGTGCCCGCCCGTCCAGCCCGTTCCCATGGCCTTGAGGAAGGCCTCCTTGGCGGCGAAGCGGGCGGCGTAGTGCTGGGCGGGGCGGTGCTTGGACTCGCAGTAGGCGATCTCAGTCGGGGTAAAGAGCTTGGCCTTGAGGCTCGCCGTGCGGACGAGCTTTTCCTCGACCCTCTGGACCTCGATAATGTCCGTTCCGACGCCGAAAATCAATGACTTACGTGCCTTTCGTCCGTGGCTACCGGGTCCCGCGGCGCTCGGCCGACCAGAGAAGCGGCGGCTTCAGCCGGAGTCCCATAATGACGGAATAGTATTATAGATAACGGGCGGGAAATGTCAAAGTTGGGGAAGACAGGGTCAGAGGCGCTCGATGACTTTCCTGAGCTTCGCCCGGACTTCCAGCCCGACCGGCTCCAGGGCGGGATTTTGCACCGCCTGCATGGAGGCCACGGGGTCGATGGCCGCGACCTCGACCAGGCCCCCGGCCGTCTCCTGCACGATCACGTTGCAGGGCAGCATCAGGCCGATCTTGTCTTCGGCCAGGAGCGCCTTGTAGGCGTAAGGGGGATTGCAGGTCCCAAGGATCCGATAATACCGGAAATCGACGTTGAGCTTCTCTTTCAGCGTCTCCCTGACGTCGATATCTGTCAGGATGCCAAATCCCTCCGTCTTGAGCTCCGCCTTGACCATTTCGACGGCCTCATCGAACGCGACATCGAGCATTTTGCTGAAAAAATAGCTCATCGATCTTTACTCCTTAAAGTTCGGTTTCCACGGAGAAAGGCGTTCCCATCTAGCAGCGGCGCTTTCCTGCCAGGATTTCGGGCAAGACCTTGTCCAGAAATTCGGCCGGGCTGACTGTCTTGAACGGAAAGCCGCCTTTTTCTCCGATAAGAGAAATCAGCCTCTTATCGCCGGTCAAGAAATGATCCGCTTTCCCGTTGAGCACTGAGGCTAAAACGGGCAAATCCTTGTCATCCGCCGTTTCGGCGAGGGGTCGAAGGTCTTCCTGGGAGGGCAACGGTATGATCTCGAGCTTGAGTTTGGGCAAATAAAGACGGTAGATCGGAAGGGCGACGGCCATCTTTTTCTGGAGGTTGCGTTCGATCTCATTCAAGTTAAAGCGTCCTGTCAGGCCGATCAAAACGGGAAGGTCTAAACTGAGAACGTCTAGGATCACGCGCGGCGCCCCCCGGTCCGAAAAAAGACCGGACAGGATAACATTCGAATCGAGGAAAAGCCTATGCTTTTTTGTCTCCATAGGTCTCCTCGAAGAGGTCTCCTCTTTCGGTATCGAGTCCTTCGAGCAATGCCTCGAGCGTCACGCCCGAAGCCTTCATGAGCTTGCGGATCTCCCGGCGTGCTTCATCAAGCTCGAGCCTTTTTGGGGTGACCAAAATGGAGTCCCCGACGGGGATAATGGATACGGTCTCTCCCTCATAGAGGTTTCCCTCCTCGCGGACCCTCTTAGGGATCGTGAGTTGTCCACGCGCTTTGATCTCGGCCTTATACGGCTTGACGCTTTCCATTCCGCCATCTCCTTCAGGCTTGATTCAGTATTCAGAATATCAGATTTCAGACTCTTTTGTCAAGGCCGCCGAAAAATCGTTTCCTCGATTTCATGGAAGTTTTTTGTGGCCTGGTTGGATCGAATTAAGTTTAGGCGGCACACAGAGGCGGAGCGAATGGATAGTTACATAAAGCCGGTGTCCCTGTATTATTTCCGTTTCCCCCCCTGTTTGACCGGCCTCGGTGGCTTGGGATATAAGAAAGCTCGATGAATTCAGCGGCCGGCCCCTACCAAAGCCAGGAAGGCGTCCCTCTCGCCCCTCCGGGTAAGAACCGCGCCCTGGCGCTTCTTGCTCTGGCCGAGCTCCTGGGGATGTCGGTCTGGTTCTCGGCGTCGGCCGTCATCCCGGCGCTCGCGGCCGCTTGGAATCTCGGCGCATCGGGCCAGGCCTGGCTAACCATGTCCGTCCAGCTCGGCTTCGTCGCCGGGGCGCTCGGGTCGGCCGTCCTGAACCTCGCCGACCGGCTCCCCTCGCGCCTTCTATTCTCGTTTTCCGCGCTGCTCGCCGGCGTTACGACATTCCTCATCCCGGCTTCCGGATCCGGGCCGTCGGTCGCCATAGCCCTTCGGTTCCTGACGGGTCTGTTTCTCGCCGGCGTCTATCCGGTCGGGATGAAGATCATGGCCACCTGGACGCGGAACGACCGCGGCTGGGGGATCGGCCTTCTCGTGGGTGCCCTCACGGTCGGTTCGGCCGCCCCTCACCTGCTCCGGGCCTTTGGAGGAGGCGCGGACTGGAAGCCCGTCCTCTATTTGAGCGCCGCCCTGGCTGCCGCCGGTGGCCTCATCGCACTCCTCTTCATCACGGAGGGCCCCGACCGAGCGCCCGCGCCGCGATTCAACTGGAAATACGCCGGCGAGGTCTGGCGGGACAGGGGAATGGCCCTGGCCAACCTGGGCTACTTCGGTCACATGTGGGAGCTCTACGCCGTCTGGACATGGGCGCCCGTCTTCCTTGTCGCGAGCTTCCGTGTTTCGGGGGTCGCCGGGACATGGGCGTTCGCCGCGGCCTTCGCCATGATCGCCGTGGGCGGGGCCGGGAGCCTGGTCGCGGGCAGGCTCGCCGACCGGTTCGGGAGGACAATCATCACGTTCGCATCCATGGCCGTCAGCGGGCTGTGCTGTCTCGTGTCGGGTTTCTTCTTCGGAGGGAATCCCTGGGCCCTATTCATCATTTGCCTCGTCTGGGGCTTCGCCGTGGTCGCCGATTCCGCCCAGTTCTCGGCGGGCGTGAGCGAGCTCTGCCCGGCCGAGCGGACGGGCACGGCTCTCACGCTTCAGACGAGCCTGGGATTCCTGCTGACGTTGGTGACGATCCGCCTCGTCCCGACGTTCGAACGTCTTCTCACCTGGCGCTGGGCATTTGCTTTCCTCGCCCTTGGCCCAGCCGTCGGGATCTGGGCCATGCTCCGCTTGCGCCGTCTCCCCGCCTCCGCTAGGATGGCCTCCGGCCGCCGCTGATCCTATCCCTTATTTCTTGTAAACCAGAGTTGTCGAGGCCTGGGCAGTCGGCATGACGATCATCTCGCTGACGTTGACGTGGGCCGGCCGTGTCGCGCACCAGACGACCGCGTCGGCAATGTCGTCGGGAGAAAGCGGCGTCAGGCCCTGGTAGACCTTGCCGGCCCGTTCCGTGTCGCCGTGGAACCGGACAACGCTGAATTCAGTCTCGACCATGCCCGGGGAGACTTCGCTCACCCGGACCGGCGTCCCGTTCAGATCGAGGCGCAGACCCATCGACAGGGCCCGGACGGCGAACTTCGTCGCGCAGTAGACGTTGCCGGCGGGGTAAACCTCATGGCCCGCGATCGAGCCGATGTTGATGACGTGCCCGCTCCCTCGCTCGACCATTCCCGGGATGACCGCCCGGCTGACGTAGAGCAGGCCCTTGACGTTGGTATCGATCATTTCTTCCCAGTCGCTCACGAGTCCCTCGTGGAGCTTGGCTAGCCCGCGGCTCAAGCCCGCGTTGTTGACCAGGACCTCGATCGGCCGCCATTCCGCCGGCAGAGCGGAGAGCGCTTTTTCGACGGCCGGCTGGCTCCGGACGTCGAGGCCGAAGGCATGGACCGGCACGCCGAATTTTTTCTTCAGCTCCGTCCCGAGCGCCTTGAGACGGTCGGCCCGGCGGGCGCAGATGAGGATCTTCGCGCCTGACTGGGCGAAAGCCCGGGCGCAGGACTCCCCGATCCCGGCGCTCGCGCCCGTCACGAAAACAACCTTATTTTTCAATGAATACATGCCCTCTCTCCTTTTGTTTTTCCCAGCCTAGCCTTCATAAAATCGGAAATGAACCTTGTGTCCCCGAATTAAGGCCGATAGATCTTGATCTCGTTCACAGCATGAGGATATCGCGGCACGAGGGCCCTTGTCCAGCCGGGAGCGGACCCTTCCACGCCCGATTGACAGGGCAACCGCCCGAAGCATATATTGTCCCCGATTGGGCGGCGCCGCGGCCTCCGGACCGCCGGCCTCATGAAGGGAAAAGATCAAGGGAGGGTGCCATGACGCCGAAACACATGCCGCGGAGAGATTTCCTGACGTCCATGCTGGCAGGGGTCCCTTTTGTGGCCCTGGACTGGGAGAGCTTTCCCAAAAGCAAACAAGACGCCACAACGGCCAAGGGGAGCGGCACGGCCTATGACGCCGTCATCATCGGCGCCGGCCTGGGCGGCCTCAGCTGCGGGGCCGCTTTCGCCCGCCAGGGCTTCCGGCCCCTCGTCATCGAAAAGCACGTCAAGGCCGGAGGATATGCCACGACGTTCGCGCGCCCCGGCGGCTTCGTCTTCGACGCCTCGCTCCATTCGACGACCGTCTCGGCCAGGAACGGCGTCTTCGACCTTATCCCCGGTTTCCCCGAAATCAAAGGGATCGAGTTCGTTCCCCACCGGACGCTCTACCGGGCGATCTATCCCGATTACGACATTCGCGTTCCGGACAGGAATCTGCCCGCTTACGTCGCCGATTTGGTCGGCAAGTTCCCAGACGAGAAGGCCGGGATCGAAAGCCTGTTCGACGATATGAAGGGGCTGTCCGGCGACATCGGCCGGCTTTCCGCCTCCGGTGGCCGCCCCGACATGAGCCGCTTTGTCCAGGACTATCCTTATCTTGTCAAGGCCTCGGGCAAAACCTGGGGGGCCATGGTGGACGCCCGCCTCAAGAACCCCAAACTCAAGGCCATCGTCTCCGCCCTCTGTGGCTATTTCGGCCTGCCGCCGTCGAGGCTTTCTCCCTTTTATTACGCCCTGCCCACGGTCGGCTATCTCGAGAACGGCGGTTTTTATCCGGTCGGCAAATCGCAAAAGATCAGCGACGCGTTCGCCGCGTTCATCGAGGCGCACGGCGGCAAGGTCATGCTCAAGACCAGGGTCGACAAGATCCTGGTCCGGGACGGCGCCGCCTACGGGGTGAGGACGGCCGACGGCCGCGAGTTCACGGGAAAGGCTGTCGTTTCGAACGCCAACGCGCCCGACACGTTCAAGAAAATGCTCGACGAGCCGGACCTCGTCAAGACGACCTTGGCCAGGATGGAAAAGCTCAGCATCAGCATGTCCACGTTCCAGGTTTTCCTCGGCTTGAAGAAAGACCTCGTCCGGGAGCTTGGGATCAAGGACACCGAGATCTTCTATAACACCGGCTACGATGTCGAGGAGGATTACAGGGCGTCAGTCCGCGGGGACTTCACGAACCCGGGCTTCGGCGCGACCCTTTACGACAACTTGTACAAGGGCTATTCCCCCGAAGGGAAGAACACTCTGTCCATCATGACCCTTCAAGGCTTCGAACACTGGGAAAAGTACGAGGCCGACTACCTCGCCGGAAAAAAGGACGCCTACAACGCCGAGAAGCTCCGGATGGCCGACATCCTGATCGACCAGGCCGAGAAGATCCTGCTCCCCGGGCTTCGCAAGGCCATCGAGGTCCGGGACGCGGCGACCCCCCTGACCAACCTCCACTACACCGCGAACACGCGGGGGGCCATATACGGCTGGGACCAGACGCTCGACGATTCGGGTCCGTCGCGATTCCCCCAGCGGACGCCCGTCAACAACCTGTATCTCGCCGGCGCCTGGACATTCCCCGGCGGCGGTTACGGCGCCTGCATCCCGAGCGGCCTCATGTGCTTCGCTGAGATCATGAAAAGCTGGAAGGGTTAATCAAGGAGGGGATGCCTCGGACGATGAACGATCTCCATCAAACCGGGTCAAGCCCCTCGCGGCTGGCCAGATGGCTGATCGCCGCCCGGCCTTGGGCCCTGCCAGCTTCGACCATGCCGGTCGTCTTCGGAACGTCACTCGCCGTCGTCATCGGCGGGGCGTCCCTCTCTGTCCCCCGCTTCCTCTGGGCCATCGCGACCATGATGATCCTTCACAGCGCGGCCAACATGCTCAGCGATGTCCACGATTTCCGCAGGGGCCTCGATAGGGACGTGACGCCCGTGAGCGGGGCCATCGTCCGGGGGCTCCTGACGGACAGGCAGGTCCTCCGCGGATCGGTCGTCCTCTTCGCCTTCGGCGCGGCCTCGGGTTTCCTCATCGCCCTCGCGACCGGAAGCGCGCTCTTCATCATCGGCGGCCTCGGGCTCGCGGTCGGGGCCTGCTACACCCTCCTCAAGACCCATGCCCTGGGCGACCTGGCCGTCCTCCTGAATTTCGGCCTGCTCGGATCGGCCGGCGCCTGGACGGTCCAGACCAGAAGCTTTTCCTGGCTGCCGCTCGTCTGGGCCGTCCCCATGGCCATGCTCGTGAGCGCCATCCTTCACGCCAACAACTGGCGCGATGCCTTGTCCGACCGGGAGCGTCGGGTGAATACCGTGGCGGGCCTTCTTGGCGACCGCGGCTCTCTCCTGTATTACGGGGTGCTCATTTTCGGGCCGTTCGCGATCGACGTCGGCTTCATCACCATCCCGCGGCTCGTCGGCGGGTCTCTGCGACCCATGCCGCTGACCTTCCTCCTCGTGTTCGCCGCCCTCCCCAGCGCCATAAGACTTTGGGACCGGGCCGTCCGGCGGGCCGCTCCCCGCCGGCCCATGGACTTCATCATCCTCGACGGCGCCACGGCCAGCCACAACCTCGTCTTCGGCCTCCTCAGCACGGCCGCCGTCCTCCTCGAAGCCGTCCTCAGGTGGCCGTGAAAAAGGAGCTCTCAGCGACGCGGCCATTGATCCTGGCCATAACAGCGGCCGTCCCCGCCGCTCTTTTCATCGCCCTTTTCCGCTTCCGCCGGGCAGGTCCCCTGGATTTCTGGTGGTGGATGGGCCTGAACATCGTCCTGGCGGTGGGGTTCGGCCTGGCGGCCGATAGCGGCTACGGGCAAAGGCTCAAGGCCGAACTCCGGTCGGGACTGCCGCTCAAGCTCGTCCTCGGGGTTCTCTCCGCCGCCGTCCTGTACGCCGCCTTCGCGGCGGGCCGGCTCGTCGTCCTTAAGCTTTTCCCCTTCGCCTCGGCCGGGATCGCCGCCGTCTATCGTCTGAAGCAAGGAACGGGGATTCTCCGGATCGTCCTCCTCCTCGGCCTCCTGATCGGACCGGGCGAGGAGGTCTTTTGGCGGGGATTCCTCCAGGAACGGACGTCGGCCCTGCTCGGCCCGGGAAAGGGGTTCTGGCTGACCGCCCTGCTCTACGCCCTGGTCCATATGGCCAGCGGCAACGTTATGCTTGTCCTCGCGGCAGGCGTCTGCGGACTGTTCTGGGGCCTGACCTATCGGATCTTCCGCTCACCCATCCTCAACGCCGTGAGCCACACCGTCTGGGACCTCGCGGTTTTCGTCATCTGGCCGCTCTGAGGCGGCTCCCTCAGCGGCGGAGGTGCTCGACGAGGATCCTGAGCCCGATCCCGATCAGGATCAGGCCGCCGAGAAGTTCCGCCCTTTTCCCTACGGCCCGGCCGACGACGGGTCCGAGCTTCGCCCCGATGATCGTCATGACGAAGCAGACGATCCCGATCACGGCGGCGGGATAGAGGATGCCGGCCTTGATGACGCCCAAGCTCAATCCCACGGCGAGAGCGTCAATGCTCGTCGCGACCGAAAGGACGAGAAGCCGGGAGCCCCGCGTCTGGTCGGGCCGGCAGGCTTTCTCTTCGTCGCTGAGACTGAAGGACTCGTAGATCATCCGGCCACCGATCGCGGCGAGCAGCCCGAAGGCCAGCCAGTGGTCGAAGCTCCGTGTGAGGCGTACGACGGACTCCCCGGCGAACCAGCCGAGGACAGGCATGCCGAACTGGAACGCCCCGAAAAAGAAGGCCATCCGGACCGACTGCCGGGTCGTCAGCCTTTTCAGCCCGCAGGCCAGACCCATGGACACGGCGAAACAGTCCATGGCAAGCGCCACGGCGAGCCCCAAGACAAGGACGATCGGCATCGGCATGTCCTCAAAGACGCGCCCCATTATATCAGAGCGGTCGTGTTATAATAATTAATTAGGCTAAACACATGGCGACGACAGAGAAGATCATCCTCCGCGGAGTCAAGGTCCACAACCTCAAGGGGATCGACCTCGACGTCCCCCTCAACAACCTGATCGTGGTCACGGGAGTCAGCGGGTCGGGGAAGTCCTCGCTCGCCTTCGATACGCTCTACGCCGAGGGGCAGAGGCGTTACATGGAGTCCTTGTCGTCCTACGCCCGGCAGTTCCTCGAGAGGATGGACAAGCCCGACGCCGAGCTCATCGAGGGCATCCCCCCGGCCATCGCCATCCAGCAGAAGGCCGCCACCAAGAACCCTCGCTCGACCGTGGCTACGGTGACAGAGATCTTCGATTTCCTCAGGGTCCTCTATGCCCGGATCGGGACGGTCCATTGCCTGAAGTGCGGCCGGCCGGTCAAGAGGGATACGATCGACAGCGTCATCGATGAGCTGGAACGACTTCCGGAGGGGACGAAGGCCCTAATCACATTCTCCTGGCCTGGCGAGAAGGGCACGGCCCTGCTCAAGAAGGACGGGTTCTCGAGGATCGTTGTGGACGGCGCCGCCGCCGACCTCGACGGGGCCGCCACGACTTCGAAAAAAGGCCCGCTCGAAGTCCTCGTCGACCGGATTTCTCTCCGTGCGGACGAGCGGGAGAGGCTGGCCGACTCTCTGGAAATGGCCCTCAAGAAAGGCGGCGGCCGGGCCCTGGTCCGGACCGAGGACGGCCGGGAGCACCCCTTCTCCGACAAGCTCGAGTGCAAGGCCTGCGGGATCTCCTACGAGGAGCCCTTCCCGAACCTCTTCTCCTTCAACAGCCCGCAGGGGGCCTGCCCGGAATGCCACGGCTTCGGCGACCTGGCCGTCATCGACGAAGACAAGGTCGTCCCCGACAGGACGAAAAGTCTGGAGCAGGGGGCCGTCGAGCCCTGGACCAAGCCCCTGTCCAAGGGGATGCAGCGCGAGCTCCTGGCCGAGGCCCGCCGGAGGCGGATCCCGACCAACGTCCCGTTCCAGGATCTCAAGAACGAGCATCAGCGCTTCGTCCTCGACGGAGGCGACGGCTATCCCGGCGTCAAGGGCTTCTTTGAATGGCTACAGGCCAAGAAATACAAGGTCCAGGTCCGGGTCCTCCTCAGCCGGTACCGGAAATACGTCGCCTGTCCCGCCTGCGGCAAGACACGCCTCAACCCCCAGGCCCTGAGCGTCCGGATCAAGGGCTTGACTATCGGTGATTGCGTCCGGATGACCGTCCGCGAGGCCTCCGATCTCTTCCGGTCGCTCGACCTGGCCACGTTCGAGCGCCAGGTCGCCGAAAAGCTCATCCACGAGATCCAGAGTCGCCTCAAGTTTCTCCTCGAGGTCGGGCTCGACTATATCACCCTCGACCGGATGACCTTTACCCTGAGCGGCGGCGAGGCCCAGCGGATCAATCTGGCCGCGGCCCTCAGCGCTTCGCTCGTCGGGACGCTATTCGTCCTCGACGAGCCGAGCATCGGCCTCCACCCCCGCGACAACCACCGCCTCGTCCAGATCCTGCGGTCGCTCAAGGAGATCGGGAACACCGTCGTCGTGGTCGAGCACGACCCCGAGATCATCAAGGCCGCCGAATACGTCATCGACATGGGGCCGAGGGCCGGCGAGGCCGGGGGCGAGGTCGTCTTCGACGGCTCCTGGGCGAGCTTTCTCCGGAGCCGGAAGTCCATGACGGCCCAGTATATGCGGGGCGAGAGGGAGATCCATGTTCCGGAAAGCCGGCGCCCCGCCAAATCTTTCCTCGAGGTCAAGGACGCCCACAAGCACAACCTCAAGCATATCGACGTCAAGGTCCCCCTCGGCGTTTTCACCTGCGTCACGGGCGTCTCGGGGTCTGGGAAGAGCACGCTCCTCTCCGATGTCATTTTCCGCGGTCTCCAGGGGACGACCGAGAACGGTTTCCGGGAGATCCGGGGCCGGGACAAGATCAACAAGGTCATCATGGTCGACCAGTCGCCGCTCAGCGCCTCGCCCCGCTCCATCCCGGCGACCTACACCAAGGCCATGGACGGGATCCGCGACCTCTTCAGCCAGACCCGGGAAGCCAAGCTCATGGGCTTCCGCCCCGGATATTTTTCCTTCAACACGGCTGGGGGAAGGTGCGAGGACTGCAAGGGGGCCGGCTTTCAGGTCGTCGAGATGCAGTTCCTGTCCGACGTGAGCCTGACCTGCGAAGCCTGCAAGGGGAAGCGCTTCAAGGCCGAGATCCTCGAGGTGAGATACAACGGGAAGAACATCGATGACGTCCTCGGCATGAGCGTCACCGAGGCCTGCCTGTTTTTCGCCGGCCGGCCCGAGATCACGAAAAAGCTTTATCCCCTGGTCGAGGTCGGCCTGGGCTATCTCAAGCTTGGCCAGCCCACGACGACCCTCTCCGGCGGCGAGCTGCAGAGGATCAAGCTCGCCTATCACCTCGTCCACGAAAAAGGCAAGAAGATCCTCTATCTTTTCGACGAGCCGACGATCGGCCTCCACCCGAACGACGTCCTGGTCCTTCTCCGCTGCTTCCAGAAGCTCGTCAACGAGGGCCACACGGTCGTCGTCATCGAACACAACCTCGACGTCGTCAAGAGCGCGGACCACGTCATCGACCTCGGCCCGGAGGGCGGCGAGGACGGCGGCCAGGTCGTCGCCCAGGGGACCCCGGAGCAGGTCGCACGGTCGTCGAAGTCCATCACAGCCCGCTATCTCAAGCCCTGCCTGAAGTCATAGCGCTGGCCAGGAGGGCTCATTTTCCCTGTCAAAAGCAGGAAAAGGCCCAGCCAACAATGGATGAAATATGAACAATAATGGTACATGATTCGATTTGTATGCCTAATATATTTATATTAATCTACTTATAGCATCTTTAACGTAATAATGTGTCCATTTATGTTACATCCTATTGATAACAATCTACGCCCTGACAGGATGCCATGTAATTGTATATAATGTAATTAATAACTTATTCCTCCTTTGGCACCTTTCTTGCGATTAAAAGGAGCGTGAACGCAATAAAGGAGCCCATCCGATGACAAGAAAAGCCCTGGCCATCGTGGCCGTATTTGTCGCCTCTTTTGGCCTTCTCAGGGCGGAAGACTCGCCCGGCGAGGTCCTCTTCGCTACGGCCCTGGCACCGCCGACGGTCATCAATCTGACACCGGCCCCCGCGCCCGCGCTACCCGGCCTGAAGTTCGAGTCCCTCTCTTTCGCCCCTCAGACGGGATTCGCGATCGTGAGCCCCTTCGGCGGCTTCAAGCCTTCCGGAGTCCCGGGCAAGTCCCTCTTCGATGTCAACCTGTTGGCCATGGTCGGCCTTAACATTTCCGACTACGTCTCCACCCGCGCGGCCCTCAAGTATCCCGGGCTCCACGAATCCAACCCGCTGATGATGCCTTTCGTCAAGAGCCGCGCAGCTTTCGCCGCGGTCAAGCTCGGAACGACGGCCCTCACCTACTTGAGCCTGAAGGCCATTTTCAAGAAGAACAAGACCGTGGCCTGGGTCCTAGCGACGGCCTCCAACGTCCTCCTGTCGTACGTCGTGGCCAACAACATGCAGATGATCCATCAGGCCCGGGCCCACTGAGGTCGAACCATGAACGTTTACCTCCAGCGCTACCTGGGGTTGGACGAAAGCCGCGAATACCGGGAACCCGCCGGACTCCCGTCCCTCCGAGCCCTCGAGAAGGACTACATCCTGTTCCTGCTCGACGTCACCGCCCGTAACCGGGCCGAGGTCTCGCGAATCCTCGATATCTCCCGCTCGACCCTTTATCACAAGATCCACAGATACGACCTCGACGAGCTCGCCTGACGGCCCGGTCCGCGTCCGCCCCCGCGCCTTGAATTATCCGCCCGTTGTGCTATGCTCGGCCGCGAACCGTAAGGAGGCTCGAAACCGATGAATATCGCCAACGCCCGCATTATGAAACCGGCCCTGGTCGTCGCCGGGCTCTCTTTCCTCCTCCGGGCCGCGTTTCCCTGCACCCTGGCCGTCATTTCGGGAAAGGCCTCGGCGAACGGCCGGCCGCTGATGTGGAAGAACCGGGACACGTCCGACCCGAACAACAAGCTCGTGCACTTCACCGGCCCGAAATACAATTTCATCGCCGTCGTCATCTCCGAGGACATCAAGCTGACGGAAGTCTGGGGAGGCCAGAACACGGAAGGCTTCGCCATCATGAACTCCCAAGCCGACGACCTGGCCGCCAAGGACAAGAAGTTCGATGGCGCCGGCAACGGCGCTTTCATGAAGCTGGCCCTCGGCGAGTGCGCGACCGTCGGGGATTTCGAAAACCTACTCCTCCGCGAAAAGGGGAAATGGGACCTAGCGGCGAACTTCGGGGTCATCGATGCCGACGGCGGCGCCTGTTTTTTCGAAACCCGGAGCGATTCCTACCAGAAATTCGATACGAAAGACCCGCGGGTCGCTCCTTTCGGCACCATCGTCAGGACGAATTTCGCCTTCACCTCGCCGGACCAGATGCTGGGCGGCGGATTTGACCGGTTCGAGAGGATCTCCCACATCATCGAGGCGGCCCGCGCCGCCGGACGCATTGACGAGAAGTTCATCCTCCTGGAAGCCGCCCGGGACCTCGTCCACGAGAAGCTCCATTCCTACCCCCTGACCCGGCTCCTCCCCGAGGACCCGGCCGAGCCCCTCTACATCAACACGAACGACACGATCAACCGAAACAGCAGCGTTTCGGCCCTCCTCTTCCAGGGGGCGCCCTCCCGGGCCCGGGCCCATCTGGCGACCATGTGGGTCATCCTCGGCCAGCCCGTGGCCGGAGTAGCCGTGCCGGTCTGGCCGGCCGCCGGAAAGGTGCCGGCCGTGACCACGGGCCCCAAGACGGCGCCCTTGAATGACCTGGCCCGGGCCGTCGTGTCCTACCTGTATCCCGACGGGCGGGGACGGATGTACCAGTATCTGAACGTCACCCGGCTCAGGACCTACGGCGGTGAAGGGGTCCTGGCCAAGATCCTCCGCATCGAGAACGAGACCCTGGAGGAGACCGCGGCCAAGCTCGCCGGATGGGAAACGAAAAAGCCCTCCGCGGCGGAGATGGCGGACTTCCAAGAGAGCGTCGCCGGCGAGGCCTACGCGGCGTTGCGGAAGGAATTCAAAGACATCATCAGCCGGGTTCCTCCGGCCCGATGACGCCGCCGGACAGGACGGCGTTCAGGCTGAATCACAGGCCGGTGAAGCCAGGCAGACGGCCCCCTTCGCGGGGACGGTCCCTTCCCCTCAGATGAGCCTGGCCTCGGCCGCCCCCCAGTCGATGTTCTTGAAAAAGGCCTCGATGTAATCGGCCCGCTTGAGGCCGTAATCGATCATGAAGGCATGCTCGAAAACGTCCATGACGAGAAGGGGCCGGCCGCCGGCCGGGTGGCTGACGTCGTGCTCGTTGATCCAGAAATTGATGAGCCGTCCGTTCGCCGGGTCCTCGTAGAGGACGACCCAGCCGATCCCCCGCATGGCCCCCGTGGCCCTGAATTCCTTTTCCCAGGCCTCAACGGAGCCGAACGACTCGGCCAGCTTCTTCGCGAGTTTGCCGTTCGAGTCGAGCGCCTTCTTCCCGCCCAGGTTCTCAAAGTAGGCCTCGTGAAGCCTCATGCCGTTCCACTCCCAGCCTTGCCGCCGCTTGAGCTCTGCGTATTCCGGTGTGCCCGCCTTGCCGTCCTTGGCCATCTGGGCCAGGGCGTCGAGGACCTTGTTGGTGTTGGTCACGTACCCCTGATAGAGGGTGAAATGGTTCTTGAGGATCGTTTCGCTGAATCCCGGCATGCCGATGAGCTTCGCATAGTCTTTGGCCGTGTACGCCATGGTGAATGCCTCCTTGGTGGATGTCAGAACTTTCGCTGAAATACTATCAATAAAGTAGGAATTAATCAAGTCCCGCGAAAAAGGAACAAGGGACGATCCTCTCCCGGGGGGCTGCTCTTCTTCGTTATTTTTCTTTGGCCGGCTTGTCCCCGGCCTCTTTTTCGAGCTCCAGCCCGATCTTCTTCCGGATTTCCCCGTCGACCTGGGAGGCCAGCTCCTTGTTCTCCTTGAAGAGCTTCTTGACGTTGTCCCGGCCCTGGCCCAGGCGCTCTCCCTTGTAGGAGTACCAGGTCCCCGTCTTGTCCAGGATCCCAGTCTCGAAGCCGATATCGACCAGGTCGCCTTCCTTGGAGATCCCTTCGCCGAAGATGATGTCGAACTGGGCTTCCCGGAAGGGCGCAGCCATCTTGTTCTTGACGATCTTGACCTTGACCCGGTTGCCGACGACGATGTCACCCTCTTTGAGGACGGACAGTTTTCGGACATCGATCCGCATCGAGGCGTAGAACTTCAGGGCCCGGCCTCCCGTCGTCGTCTCTGGATTCCCGATGAACATGCCGATCTTCTCCCGGATCTGATTGATGAAGATGAAGCAGGTCTTGGACCGGGCTACGATGGCCGTCAGCTTGCGGAGGGCCTGGGACATGAGGCGCGCCTGGAGCCCCATGTGGGCGTCGCCCATCTCCCCCTCGAGCTCGGCCTTGGGGACCAGGGCCGCGACCGAATCCACGACCACGACGTCCACGGCCCCGCTCCGGACGAGGACCTCGGCGATCTCCAGGGCCTGCTCGCCGTAGTCGGGCTGGGAGATAAGGAGGTTGTCGACGTCGATCCCGATGCTGGCCGCGTATTTCGGAGAGAGGGCATGCTCGGCGTCGATGAAGGCCGCCTGACCGCCGCGCTTCTGGGCTTCGGCGATGACATGGAGGGCCAGGGTCGTCTTGCCCGTGGCCTCGGGGCCGTAGATCTCGATGACCCGCCCGCGGGGAAATCCGCCGATGCCGAGGGCCAGGTCGAAGGAAATAGCTCCGGTGGGGATGGCCTCGACGGCGACCGCGGCGCCCTTCTGGCCGAGCTTCATGATCGCCCCCTTGCCGAACTGCTTCTCGATCTGGGAAAGGGCGGCCTCGATGGCCCTCGTCCGGGCCCCCTGCTTTTGTTCCGTATCTTCGTCTTTCATGGGACCTCCTTGGTCGGTCGGGTTCCTTTTTATCATGGACTGGTCCTGCCTTTCAATTCCGTTTTGGCCGCGGCGGCCCTCTTCGGCCCGCCCTGAGTCTATCCTCAACCGTGGCCATCTTTCAATTCCTTTTTTGCCGCTCCCCGTCCATCCCTCATCGCTGCAGCCCGTGGAACAGCAGGTCGTAGTCCTCGATCAGGCCTTGGTCGGCGAAGCTGAAGTAGCGGTTATTGCCGATGATGACGTGGTCCAGGACCTTCATCTGGATGACCCGGGCGGCGAAGACGAGGTCCCGGGTGATCTGCTTGTCGCAGAGCGACGGCTCGGGGTCGCCGGACGGGTGGTTGTGGGCGAAGATCAGGGCCGAGGCCTCGTAGAGGAGGGCGTCCCTGATGACCTCCCGGGGATAGACGGCGCTCGAGTCCACGGTCCCCTCGAAAAGGGTTTTCTCCTCGATGACCTGGTTTTTCGTGTCGAGGAAAATGACTTTGAACTGCTCCCTCTTCAGATCGCGCAGGGCGTGGTACAGGAAGTCGAAAACCTCCTTCGAGGAGTGGCAGACGGGGCGGCCCATCATCCTGTCCTTGAGGAACCGCCGGGAAACTTCATGGACGAGCCGGATGCCGAAGAGGTTCCGGGGCCCGATCCCCCGGACCCTCTGAAGGTCCCGGGCCGGGGCCTCGAGGACGCCCCGGAAAGTCTTGAACTCTTTCAGGACTTCCCTGGCCACCCCCTTGCAGTCCCGACGCGGCGTCCCCAGGGTCAGGAGGAGCTCGATGATCTCGTAGTCAAGAAACCCGACCAGGCCGCCCTTGAGGAATTTCTCGCGCAGACGGCCCCGATGCCCGGCGAGGTCGGCTCTCCCGTCATCCTCCTGTTCCCTGGGCATCTGGTCCATCGTCGTCCATAAAAGAGACGCTCGGGACCGCCATTTTTCGCACCAGAGCTAAGGGATTATTCGCGGTAGAGGGAGTCGATGAGGTCCTTGTATTTCTCCTCGACGATGGCCCGCCGGACCTTGAGCGTCGGCGTGACCTCGCCCGACTCGATATCGAAGTCGCGGTCGAGGAGGGCGATCTTCTTGACCCGCTCGTAGGAGGCCAGGTCGGGGGTCGAGCGGTTGACCTCGGCCAGCATGAAGTCGACGACGTCCTGCCGGCGGCAGAGCTCGGCCCGGTCGCGGAAGGGGATGCCGTTCGTCCGGGCGTACTCCTCGAGCTTCCCGAACTCCGGGACGATCAGGGCGGAGATGAACCGCTTCCGTTCGCCGACGACGACCGCGCTCGCGATGTAAGGGTTGAGGCCGAGAACGCTCTCTATGGGCTGGGGCGCCACGTTTTTGCCGCCGGCCGTGACGATGAGGTCCTTCTTGCGGTCCGTAATGAACAGGAAACCGTCCTGGTCCAAGGTACCGATGTCCCCCGTATGGAACCAGCCGCCCTCCATGGCCTCGCGCGTTTCGGCTTCCCGCTTGTAGTACCCCTGCATGACGTTCGGGCCCCGGGCCAGGATCTCGCCGTCCGGCGCGATCGCGATCTCGACGCCGGGGATGGCCCGCCCCGCGCTCCCCAACCGATAGGCCTCGAAGCTGTTCCCGGTGAGAACGGGCGAGGTCTCGGTCAGGCCGTACCCGGGGAAAATGAAGAGCCCCATGGCGTAAAAGAATTCGGCGATGTCCGCGGCCAGGGGAGCCCCTCCACAGATGAAATAGCGCACCCGTCCGCCCGTCCGGGCCTGGATCTTCGAAAAAACGAGCCTCGCGGCGAGCTTATTTTTCAGCTGCAGGACTCCGGAGACCGGCTGCCTCCCGATGATCTTCGCGGCGCACCTCCGGCCGACAGCAATGGCCCAAAAGAAAAGCGCTTTTTTCGGGGCCGGCATTTTCAGGACCATCTCCATGACCCGGGCGTACATCTTTTCGAACAGCCGGGGGACGCTGATCATGATCGTCGGCCGGACCTCGAGGAGGTTCTCGCTGACGGTCTCGACGCTCTCGGCATAGGCGATCGTGGCTCCATGGTAAAGGAAGACGAAAGTCGCGGTCCTCTCGAGCACGTGGGAGAGGGGCAGGAACGACAGGGCCGTGTCCGTGGAAAGAAAGGGAACGACGAGGCCCACGGCCTTGATGTTGCTCACGAAATTCGCGTGGTTGAGCATGACGCCCTTGGGCGCGCCCGTCGTCCCCGACGTGTAGATGATCGAGGCCAAATCGGACGGCTGGACGGCCAGGGCGTTGCGCTCGAAGAGTCCCGGGTCGGCCTCCGCGGCCCGCTTCCCCTTGCCCCTGATTTCGCCGAGGGTCAGGATCCCGACCGGCTCCTCTTCATCGATCATGACGAAATGGCGGACCTCCGGAAGCTCGTCGCGGACGGCCTCGACCTTGAGCCAGAGCTCGCGGTTGGAGCAGATGACGATCCGGGCGTCCGAGTCGTTGATGATGTACTTGATCTGCTCGGGGAGGAGCGAGGCATAGATCGGCACCGTGACCCCGCCGGCGCAGAGGATGGCCAGGTCCGTCATGACCCAATCGGGCCGGTTCTCGGACAGGATGACGGCCTTGTCGCCCGGCCTCAGGCCGAGCTCCTGGAAGCCCAGGGAGAGCTCCCTGACTCGGGTCTCGACCTCGGCCGTCGAGATCGGGGCATAACTTCCTTCGAGCTTGACCAGAAAAAGGGCCGGCTTGGGGTAGACCCGGCAGGTGTTCAGGAAGAGCCGGCTGAGGGTCGAAACGCTGTCCGTCATGATACTCAGGGCCCGGGTCCGGTCAGTCCTTGTAAAAGAGGTCGATCACCGGCTTGAACTTGGCCTCGACAAGGCTCCTCCTGACCTTGAGGGTGGGCGTGATCTCACCGGCTTCGATCTCGAAATCCCGGTCGAGGAGGGCGATTTTCTTGATCCGCTCATAGGAGGCCAGGTCCGGGGTTGACCGGTTGACTTCGGCCAGCATGAAGTCGCGGATTTCCTCCCGGCCGCAGAGCTCGGCCCGATCATGGAAGGGGATCCCGCTCGCCTTCGCGTAGGCCTCGAGCTTCTCGAAGTCCGGAACGATCAGGGCCGAGATGAACTTCCGGCTCCCCCCGACGACGACGGCGTTCTGGACGTAGGGATTGGCCTTGATGAGGTTCTCGATGGGCTGGGGGGCCACGTTTTTCCCGCCGGCCGTGACGATGAGGTCCTTCTTGCGGTCCGTGATGACCAGGAACCCGTCCGGGTCCAGGTAACCGACGTCTCCCGTATGGAGCCAGCCCTCCGCCATGACCTCGCGGGTCTCGGCTTCCTTCTTGTAATAGCCCTTCATGACGTTCGGCCCCCGGGCCAGGATCTCGCCGTCAGGGGCGATCCTGATGTCGACGCCAGGGACGGGCTTGCCGACCGTCCCAAACCGCAGGTTGTCGAACGTGTTGCAGGTCAGCACGGGCGAGGTCTCGGTCAGCCCGTAGCCCTCGAGGATAATGATGCCCAGGGCGTAGAAGAACTCGGCCACGTCTTTGGAGAGAGGCGCTCCCCCGGAGACGAAGAACTTGACGCGCCCGCCCGTCCGTTCGACGATCTTCGAGAAGACGAGCTTCCCGGCCAGTTTGCGCTGGGTCTCAAGCGTCCTGGAGATCGGCTCTTTCCGAAGTTTCTTCCCGCCGTACTTTTTCCCGACCCTAAGGGCCCAGAAGAAGATTTTCCGTTTCAGGGGGGACTGCGTCAGGATGTTGTCCATGACCCGGGCGTAGATCTTGTCGAACAGGCGCGGCACGCTGATCATGATGGTCGGCCGGACCTCGACCAGGTTCTCGGCCACCGTATCGACGCTCTCGGCATAGGCGATCGAGGCCCCCTTGTAGAGGAACGAGAACGTCGTCATGCGCTCCAGGACATGGGTCAGCGGCAGGAAGGACAGGATGGTGTCCGTGTGAACGAACTCGGTGACGGCGTCGAGGGCCTTGCTGTTGCTGACGAAATTCCCGTGGCTCAGCATGACACCCTTGGGCGTTCCCGTCGTTCCCGAGGTGTAGATGACCGAGGCCAGGTCATCCGGCCTGATGGCCGCGGCGACGGCGTCGAAGGTCCCGAGGGCCGACTCCCCCCGGCCCGCGACCTCGCCGAGCGTCATGATCCCCGCCGGCGCCTCGTCATCGATCATAATGAAGTGACGGACCTTCGTGAGGTCCCTGCGGACGGCCTCGACTTTGATCCAGAGGTCGCGGTTGGAGCAGACGACGAACGCGGCGTCCGAATCGTCGATGATGTACTTAATCTGCTCGGGCATGAGCGAGGTGTAGATGGGCACGGTGATCCCGCCCGCGCAGAGGACGGCGAAGTCCGTCATGACCCATTCGGGCCGGTTCTCGGAGAAGATGACGACCTTGTCCCCCGGCTGGAGGCCGAGCTCCCGCAGCCCGGCCGAGAGGTGCCGCACCCGGGCCTCGAAGTCGGCCGTGGAGATGGGAACGTAACGGCCCTCCCGCTTGGACATCAGGAGGTTGTCTTTCCGGTATGTCCGGCAGGTGTGCAAGAAAAGCTGGCTCAGGGTCTCGACCATGGTCGGCCTCCTCTCGGACTTGGGTCTCCCCTATTCTTATCCCTGTTTCCGGCGGGGTGTCAATCCCGGGCGTGTTTTCTCTCGTGCTCGAGGAGCCACTCTTTACGCCACAGGCCGCCGCCGTACCCGGTCAGCCGGCCGTCGCTCCCGATCACCCGGTGGCAGGGGACGATGATGCTCACGGGATTCCGGTGGTTGGCCCCGCCGACGGCCCGGCCGGCCCGCTCGTTCCCGACGCCGGCGGCGATCGCCCCGTAGGTCGTCGTTTTCCCGAAGGGGACCCGGAGAAGGGCGGCCCAGACCTTTTTCTGGAAGGCCGTGCCCTCGAGCCTGAGGGGCAGGGAGAAGGAGGCCCTTTTCCCCCGGAAATACTCTTCGAGCTGGACCAGGCAGGCCATCAAGATCTCGGGTCCACCCGCTGTCGCGCTCTCCGCCGGCCGCATCAGGCCGCTTTTTTCGACGAAACCAACCTCGACAATGCCCTTTTCCTCGGCCTTGATCTCAATGCTTCCGATCGGGGATTCGTAAACGGCGGTGAAAATCTGTGGCATCTTGGCAGCTCCTTGCGGCCGACGCTCCTAGGCGGCTTCACAATAATATAAAAACGCCCGTCTTTCAACGTCCCCTGAAATTGCTGGGAGGGCCCGATTGACGGGCCTGTTTGTCCTGTGGTAAAAGCGGGGAAGGAGAGAGAGGCCCCATGAGCGGAAACATCCCGACCCTGTGCGTTTCGGGCCGGACCCTGCCCGAGGCCTGGGAAAAAGCCGTCCTCGCCTGCTGGCGTCAGGGCGCAGCCATCCGGACGGAATACGACAAGCCCGGCGACCCGCCGAGCAAGGACTGCACGATGATGTGGACCGTCGAGGACCCCTTCGCCGAGCCGCGCATCCACCGGGCCTTCCCCGGAGGACTCGAGGACCTTGAGGTCTACCGGCAAGAGGTCGTCGACGGGGTCCACGACCACTGGATCTGCCCGGAAGAGGGCAAGTGGACTTACACCTACCATAAGCGTTTGTTCGACTACGAGATCGAAGGCAAGACCATCGACCAGATCAATTATATCGTCGACAAGCTGGCCGCGACCGGCTATTCGCGCCGGGCCCAGGCCATCACCTGGAACCCGAAGCTCGACCCGCCGACCTACGACCCGCCCTGCCTCCAGCGGGTCTGGTGCCGGATGCTCGAAGACGCGTCGGGCACGGCCGTCTTGAACATGAACTGCCACTGGCGGTCGCGCGACGCCTATAAGGCGGCCTACATGAACGTCTTCGCCCTGACCGACCTCCAGAGGACGATCGCGGCCAGGATCGCCGAAAAAGCCGGCCGACCCGTGCGTGTCGGCCGCTATGCGGACCTCGTCGACAGCTTCCACATCTACGGGTCCTACTTCGGCGAGTTCGAGGGCTTCCTGAAAATGGTCGAGAAACGGACGTTCGAGCAGCGGACCTGGCCCAGCGACTACGCCGAGCCGGTCTTCGCGGAGGCCCGCGAGCGCCTGAGAAAGGAAAAAGAGGAAGGGAGATAGGCCCGACCCGCCCCGATGACCGCCGTCATCCTCTCCGCCCTTTCCCTTCTCTCGGCCGGCCTGGCCATCCTGTCCGACGCGAAAGGGTCAAAGCAGCTGTTTCGCGTCTTCAAACCTCTGACCATGGTCTTCGTCATCTCCGTGGCCCTCGCCGCCCGTCCCCCCGTGCCGGCGAGCTACAGGATGTTTATCCTGGCCGGGCTGCTGTGTTCTCTCGCCGGCGACGTGGCCCTAATGTTCCCGGACAGGTGGTTCGAGGCCGGCCTTGTCTCTTTCCTGGCCGCCCACGTCTTTTATATCCTGGCCTTCAAGCCCGGGCCCGGGCGGCCGTTCTCGACCACGATCCTCCTGCCGTTCATCATTTTCGGCCTGCTCATGTTCCGGACCCTGGCCCCGTCGCTCGGCCGGCTGAAGTTCCCCGTCCTCGTCTATATCACGGCCATCACGGTCATGGCCTGGCTCGCCGCGGCCCGGTTCATCGACAGGGGCGGGACGCGCCCGCTCCTTGCGTTCGCGGGGGCCATCCTATTTCTCGTCTCCGATTCCGTCCTGGCCTATGACCGGTTCGTCAAGAAGCTCGGTCCGGCCCAGGCCATCATCCTCGGGACCTATTTCCCGGCCCAGCTTCTGATCGCCCTCTCGATCTGAACCGGCGTCAGCCCGCCTGGACGACCGCGCCGTCGATCCCGATCACGACTTTCCGGATATCGAGCGTTTCACCCGAAAGCTCCACCGCCCGGCGAACCATCCGCTCGAGCCCCGAGCAGCAGGGGACGGTCATGATGGCAACGGTCAGCGAGCGGAGCCCGTTCTGCCGGATGATCTCCGCCAGCTTTTCCACGTATCCTTGCGTCTCGTCGAGCTTGGGACAGGCGATGACGAGCTTCCTGCCCCGGAGCAGGTCCTGGTGAAAGCTTCCGAGGGCGAAGGCCGTGCAATCGGCCGCGATAAGGAGGTCGCTGCCTTTAAAGTAGGGGGCCGAGGGCGAAACGAGGTGGAGCTGGATGGGCCATTGGTTCAGCCGGGACTTCCCTGAGACCGCGGGCGCGCCCTCGGGCTCCGGCCCTGCGGGGGGGATCTCGCGGGCGAGGCTCCCGGGGCAGCCTTGGGGGACGGGGTGAGGACTGCCAGCCCCGTGGACCCGGCCCGCGGCCTCGGGGCCCCTGGTCTCAAGGGCGCGCCTGTAGGCCGCCCCGGAGTCATAGGCCCCGCTTTCGCGCTCCACGACCTTGAGGGCGCCGGTCGGGCAGACGTCGAGGCAGGCGCCCAGCCCGTCGCAGAAGATCTCCCGCACGAGCACGGCCTTGTTCTCGGTGTCCAGCTCCAGGGCGCCCTCGACGCAGGCCGTCGTACAGAGGCCGCAGCCGTTGCACAGCTTGCGGTCGATCTCGATGATCTTTCGTTTGCCCATGTCATGACTCCTGATCCGGGCCTAGTGCCCGAAGCGCGGGTTGACGACGTTCGTGTAGATCGACCCGAACGTGTAGCTGACACCGACCGAAAGGCCGTAGCTGAAGCTTGTCGGCAGCATCTTCCGGCCGAGGAGGATCTCGTCCTCGGTGGCTTGGGTCTTGGGTAGCGAGATCTGGTCGTGGATCCGGGAGTACGACGCGTTGAAGCCGACGGAGAGGCCCCGGAAGAGCTGGAGGGAAACGCCGCTCCAGAACTCGAGCCGGTTCTTGCTGAGATCCGTCAGAAAATTCGACCCCGAGAGCGAGGCGCTGACGTTCCCCCACGGCTGCTTGATCTCCATAGTGACCGACAGCGTCTGGGTGAGAACGCTTTCCTGCATTTTACTGAAGACCGTTTCCTCATGGTACTTGTTGAAGCTGTAGCCGATCCGGTAGAGGAAGCGGAGCTGCTTCCGGGTGGACTCGGCGTAATTGTAGTAGTTGTATTCGATGGCCGGGGCGGGATTCAGGGCCCAGGCGATATTGGCATAACTCGACGAGTAAGCCGAGAACCATGCTCCCAGCGACCAATGGTCGCTGAGGCTGAAGACGTAGATCCCGTTGAAGCTCTCGCTGTCGGCCGAGGAGGAAATCGGCCCCGTATCGAGCCTGAACTTGCTGCTGTTGAGGTTGCCGGAAACGCCCACTCGGAACTTGCGCTCCGGGGTGACGCGGTTGGCCGAGAAGTACCCGCTGGCCGAGGCGAAGTCCTTGGATGCCTCGCCGCTCACGCTCCCGGAGACGCCGACGTTGAAGACCCAGGAATTCCAGCTGTCCTCGCTGACCTCGGCCGGCACTTTCCTGTCGAAGTTGACGTTGAGGAAATCGCCGACGGCCGTCTTGGCGGCGTACGGCACGAGCCCCATCTTCAGGACGCGGACCATCCCCCGGCGTTGCTCGTCGTCCGTGTCTGTCTGGTTGGAGACGTATTTCAGGGTGTTCCTGAGGTCATAGTAGGCGTTCTGGCCGATGAATTCCAGGCTGTACTCGCGTCCCCCGCTGCCCGTGAGCTCGATCGTGACGAGCACATGGACATCGGCGATCTGCCTGTCCCTGACGAAATTGACGAAGGTGATCTCGTTCCGGATGAAATCCATGTCGCACTGGTGGCAGTCGAGGAAGACCTTGGGAGCGGCCTGCTTCAAGCGGTCGGCCGAAATGTCGGTCTGCTGGGCCGTCGCGGGGGCCGGCGCAAGGGCCAAGAGGACCCCTATCAGGATGAGTGGAATCGCGCGGCATCTTGGCATGAGCGGTCTCCTCTTTGTTTTTCCTTCATAAAAGTGCCCGGCCGGTCTGTCCGGAATCCCGGAGCGGGGCAAGGCCGCCCGCCAGCCGATCTCGGCATGCCTGCTCCCGGCCTCCTACAGATTGACCGGAGCGGCAGTGAACCATTCCCGCCCGTCGGCGCCAAGCAGCCCGCTGAGCGCAAAGAGGCCCAGAACTGTGCCGACGGGGAAAAGGGGGACGAGCAGGGCCCCGGCGATGACGCCAAGAGCCCTTCCCCAGGCGGTGCGACGCCGGACGCCGGACGCGGCGATGAGGTCGAAGGCCCCGGCGGCGGCCGAAGCCAGGAGGAGGACGACTCCCAGGCTGCCGAGGAGCGCGTTCCCGAGGAGGCCGGAGCGCTCCCCGCTCCCGCGGACGAAAACGGAGCCGGCCAACATAATGAAGAGGAAGAGACCCGCCGTGGCGATCTTGAGGGCCCCGGCGACGATGAGGCAAAGCCTGGCAGTCTTGACCTTATTCGGCATAGCCGTCCTTCGGGCGTTTCATTCCGACTATTTTAACCCATGCAGCCAATTGACACAACTTCGGGGACAGGCACGGAGCCAGGACCCCCTTTCCCTTGTAGCTTCGTCGGGCTTTGAAATATAATGGGGCCCGTCCGGCCATGGAAAAGATCAGCCGCCTGAACCCCCTCCTCGAGATCCTGAAATCCTCGCCCGACCGGGTCGGGAAGATCTTTATCCAGAAAGAGCCGGGCCCCCATCGGATCGGCGAGATCATCCGCGAAGCCAGGGCCCGCTCCGTCCCTTTCCTTTTCGTCCCTAAGCAGCGGCTGGACCAGCTCGCTCCCCATCACCAGGGCGTCCTGGCCGAGATCTCGGCCAAGGCGTTTTCCTCCCTCGATGAGGTCCTGGCCGGCGCCCGCCGGCCATTCCTCGTCCTCCTCGACGAGGTCGAAGACCCCCAAAACCTGGGCGCCATCGTCCGCAGCGCCGCCGGCGCGGGTGTCGATGGGGTCATCCTCCCCGAAAGACGCTCGGCCGGCCTGACGGAGGTCGTCGCGACCGTTTCGGCCGGGGCCTTGGAACACGTCAAGGTCGCTCGCGTGCCGAACCTCGCCCGGGCCATGGAAGAGCTCAGGGAGCGCGGCGTCTGGCTGGTCGGGGCGGAGGGCTCGAGCCGTGAGCTCTGGCACGAATTCGACTATACCCTCCCCGTCGGGATCGTCCTCGGGTCCGAGGGCCGGGGACTGCGGCCGCTCATCCGGAAATCCTGTGACAAGCTCCTGGCCATCCCCCTCGTCGGCGGGGTCGATTCCCTCAACGTCGCCTCCGCCGCCTCCGTTTTCCTCTTCGAGGCCGTCCGCCAGCGTCGTGCCGTAGCTTGACATCATTTCACCCCTCCCCGTAGAATAGGCCCGTATTATAGCATCCTGAAAGAGCCGAAAATGGAAAAAGCGCCCGAGTTTTACACTCTGGAGAAGGGCATCCTGGCCCTCAAGGACCAGATCGACGCCCTGGCCGAGAGCGATGACCCTTCGAAAATGGACAAGATCGCTCGCCTCCGCCGCGAGATCGAGGAGGAATGGGCGGAGATCGTCCCCCAGCTGACCACGGTCCACATCGTCCAGATCGCTCGCCATCCCAAGCGCCCCTACACCCTGGATTACATCCCCGTTCTCTTTCAGGACTTCATGGAGATGCACGGAGATCGGCGTTTCGCCGACGATCCGGCCATCGTCGCCGGCCTGGCGTCCTATAAGGGCCGGACCATGGCCGTCATCGGCCACCAGAAAGGCCGGACGACCAAGACCCGGATCGAGCGGAACTTCGGTCAGGCCAACCCCGAGGGCTACCGCAAGGCCCTGCGGGTCATGCAGACGGCCGAGAAATTCGGCTATCCTGTCATCACCCTGGTCGACACGCCCGGTGCCTACCCCGGGATCGGGGGCGAAGAGCGGGGCCAGGCCGAGGCCATCGCCTACAATCTGAAGATGATCTCCACCCTCAAGGTTCCCATCATCAACGTCGTCATCGGCGAGGGCGGCAGCGGCGGCGGCCTGGGGATCGGCTTCGGCGATCAGCTCATGATGCTCGAATACTCGTTCTATTCGGTCATATCCCCCGAGGGGTGCGCCGCCATCCTCTGGAAGGACCAGAGCGCGGTCGACAGGGCGGCCGAGAACCTCGGGATCCGGGCGACCACACTCCTCGAGCTCGGGATCATCGACCGGATCATCCCCGAGCCGCCTGGAGGCGCCCACATCGACCCGCAGCAGACCTTCAAGAACGTGGACAAATATGTCTATCAGGCCCTCAAGAAGCTTGAGGACAAGTCCGCTGCCGACCTCGTCGCCGAGCGCTACCAGAAAATCCGGAAATGGGGGGTCTTTGTCGAGAAGTGAGCGAAGACGCCTCCCCCAAAAAAGAGCTGGCCGCCATCAAGGGCACCAAGGACATCCTTCCTGGGGAAGTCGAATCCTGGCAGAGGCTCGAGTCCATCGCCCGCGGCACGTTCGAGCTCTACGGCTACCGCGAGCTCCGGGCCCCTCTCTTCGAGGCCACCGAGCTCTTCGAGAAGGGCACGGGCCAGACCTCGGACATCGTGGTCAAGGAAATGTACACGTTCACCGACAAGGCCGGCCGGTCGCTGACGTTGAGGCCGGAATACACGCCCTCGGTCGTCCGGGCGATCATCGAGCACCGGCTCGACCTCCAGCCGGGGCCCATGAGGTATTACTACATGGGGCCCATGTTCCGCTACGACAAGCCCCAGAAAGGCCGTTACCGGCAGTTCCATCAGGTCGACATCGAGGTCTTCGGCGAGAAGGACGCGGCCGTCGATGCCGAGATCATCGAAATGGCCCACGCCCTTCTCCAAAAGCTCGACATCCCGGGAACGGAAACGCTGGTCAACTCGGTCGGCTGCCGGGCCTGCCGGCCGGCTTATGTCCAGGCCTTACGCGAGGCGGCCCGGCAAAAGATGCCGGTCCTCTGCGCCGATTGCCAGAGGAAGGTCGAAACGAACCCCCTTCGGATCTTCGACTGCAAGGTGGAGGCCTGCCGGCGGGCCGCCGAGACGTTCCCCAGGATCCTCGACTACCTCTGCGAGGAGTGCCGTGAGCACTTCAAGGCGCTCCTCGGCTGGCTCGATCTCTTCAAGATCCCCTACCGGGTGGAGCCCCGCCTGGTCCGCGGCCTCGACTATTACACGAAGACGACCTTCGAGATCGTCTCCGGCGACCTCGGGGCCCAGAACGCCCTCCTCGGCGGCGGACGGTACGACGACATGATGAAGGATTTCAGCGGCCCGGACATCTGCGGCATCGGGTTCGCCATGGGGATGGAACGGGTGCTCTCCGTCGCCCGGTTGCCCGTCGAGAAAAGGAAAGCTCTCTACCTCGCTTATCTCGGGGAAGAGGCCAAGAAGGCCGGAATGGAGCTCGGCCGCTTTTTCCGGAGAAACGGCGTCGAATGCCTCATCGAATTCAAAGACCGGGGGATGAAGGCCCACTTCGGCCGGGCCAACAAGCTCGAGGCCGCCTGGGTCCTGATCGTGGGCGAGGACGAGCTCCGGAAGGGCCGGTTCGGGCTCAAGGAGATGGCCACGGGCCGCCAGGTCGAGGGGACCCGGGAAGAGCTCCTGGCCGTTCTCCGCGGCCGCTGAGCGATCGGAGACGACCATGAACAACCAGACCAAGGCCGCCCCTCCCCTGAAACGGACGGACTACTGCGGCGGGCTCCGGGCTTCGGACGAGGGCCGCGAGGTCGTTCTCTGCGGCTGGGTCCAGCGCGTCCGGGACATCGGACAGCTCGTTTTCGTGGACGTCCGCGACCGGGAGGGCCTGGCCCAGGTCGTCTTCCAATCCGGCAGGCCCGATCTCGTGGAAGAGGCCAAGAAGCTCCGCAACGAGTTCGTCGTCGGCGTCCGCGGCCGCGTCCGGCGTCGCACGGCGGTGAATAAGGAAATCTCCACGGGCGAGGTCGAGGTCGAGGCGGCCGAGCTCTGCGTTTTCGCGGCGTCCAAGGTGCCGCCGTTCGTCATCGCCGACCCGCCCCAGGCTTCCGAAGAGCTGCGCCTGAAGTATCGTTATCTCGACCTCCGCCGGCCGAAGATGCAGCGCCATATCCGGCTCAGGCACGAGGCCTCTCTGGCAGTGCGCAACTACATGAGCCAAAAGGGGTTCCTCGAGATCGAGACGCCCATCCTGGCCAACCCCACCCCCGAAGGAGCCAGGGACTATCTCGTTCCGAGCCGGATCTACAAGGGCCGGTTCTATGCCCTGCCGCAGTCGCCCCAACAGTTCAAGCAAACCCTGATGATTTCGGGCTTCGACCGCTACTTCCAGATCGTCCGCTGCTTCCGCGACGAGGACCTCCGGGCCGACCGCCAGCCCGAGTTCACCCAGATCGACATCGAGATGAGCTTCATCGAACGGGAGGGGTTTTTCACCCTCAACGAGGGGCTGATGGAGGCCCTCTTCACCCTCACCGGGGAGAAGCTGCAACGGCCCTTTCCGCGGCTGCCCTATGCCGAAGCCATGGAAAAGTACGGCTCCGACAAGCCCGACCTGAGGGTGCCGCTCGAGATGCGGGACCTGACCGCCGTCGGCCGTGAGACGGGTTCGGAGATGCTCAAGGCGGTCTTCGCCGCAGGCGGCGAGCTCAAGGGCCTTCTCGTCCCCGGGGCAGGGAATCTCTCGCGCAGCCAGCTCGACAAGCTGGGCGATAAGGCCAAGGCCCTCGGCGCCAGGGGACTCGTCTGGATCAAGAAGCAGGACGGCTGGAAGTCGTCGCTCAAGTTAGCCGAAGCGGACTCCGAAAAGGTCTGGGCCGCCCTGGGCGGCGGCGAGGCCGACCTGGCCCTTCTCATCGCCGATAAGAAGATGACGGCCCTCAAAGCCCTCGGCGAGATCCGCCGGACCTGGCCGATGGACAAATCAGCTCAAACTTCCGGACCGCGTCCCCTGAAATTCTGCTGGGTCACCGATTTCCCTCTCTTTGAATGGAGCGAGGAAGAGAAGCGTTACGTCTCCATGCACCATCCGTTCACTTCGCCCCACGAGGACGACCTGGAGCTCCTCGAAACGGAGCCGGAAAAGGTCCGGGCCAAGGCCTACGACCTCGTCCTGAACGGCATCGAGGTGGGCGGCGGCTCGATCCGTATCCACGATATGGACCTCCAGCGCCGCGTCTTCAAGTCGCTGGGGTTGACGGACAAGGAAACCGAGGAGAAGTTCGGCTACTTCCTCGAAGCCCTCAGCTTCGGCGCCCCGCCTCACGGCGGCATCGCCTTCGGCTTCGACCGCCTGGTCATGCTCCTGGCCGGCGAGGAGTCCATCCGCGAGGTCATCCCCTTCCCCAAGACGACGAGCGCCCTCGATCTGATGACTAACTCGCCGTCCGGGGTCGCGGAGCGTCAGCTCGACGAGCTCGGGCTGAAGCTGAAGCAGGGCTGACGCCGGGAGGCTGAAAAAGGAGGGTCCATTCCATGGCCGGTGAATACATCATCATCAAGCAGAATCAATACATGCGCGTCTTCAGGAAGGCGGAAGCTGTGGACCGCGGCCGGGCTAAGCCCCTCGACGTGCTGGGCGTTCGCGAGACGGGCATTTTCCGGCGCATGATGGACAGGGGCGTTTTTATCAACGCCGGGGGCAACCTCTATTACATGGACCCGAACGCAGCTAAGGAGTTCGTTGCCGCCCGCCGGAAAAGAGTCTTCTTCATGCTCGTCCTGGCCCTGATCGCCCTCCTCGTCCTCTGGGTTTTCAACGCAAAGATCTTCCGATAGCCTCTGCCACTTCCCACCAGAAATCACGGGCAAGGAAAACCATAACCGGCCCAGGGCCGGTCCCACGTCTCATGAGGGACCCACTAGGACGCCAGGTGCTCACGGTACTTCCGGGTCTCAGCGATGATGGCCCCGATTGCGGCGACAAGCGTGAAGAGAAAAACGTGCCAGAGCAACTTGATAGCCAGCTTGCCCGTGTCTGACGCCGCACCATAGAGGGCCGGGAGGAAGGTGTTCGCCAGGGCATAGAAGAGCCCTATCAGCATGCCGCTCGCGGTCCCGAGCAGGATCCGGCGGCCGAGGGCCGTGCCGCCCGCTCCCCGGGAAACGAGCGCCGCGACAAGGGCCGGGAGCCAGAGCGCCAGCCACCAAACATTCTTGAGGGCCGGAACGGCGCCGTTCGCCTTGAACCAAACGAAGTCCAGCCCGGCTAAAAGTAGCACCCCGGCCAGGGCAAACACCGCGGCCTGCGCGTATCGTGGCTTCAACCCCTTCCTCGCCTCGGTCCTCCGCTTGACCCTGCGCTGGACCGTCAACGGGAAATTGTAGAAGGCGTCGAAGACGAAATGCTCGAGCCAGGCGCCCTTCTCGCCGAAGACCGGAACGATGTGGACGGCGCTCGTCGCCCAGTGGCCGGCCATGAAGCGGGCCAGGTCCGGATAGCGGTAGGCCATCTGGATGGGGAACGCCAGGTAGCCGATGTACTTGAAGAAGCTCAGCCCGAAGGCGATGCTGTAATCCTTGAAATTCTTCTCCCTGAGGATGAGCGAGCTCGTGTAGATCCCCCGGGCCAGCGACCCCGGCGAAATCGGGATGATCTGGAAGATGCCGAAGATGACCCCCGTGGCCAGGGTCGCCTGCTGCCAGCTCAGCTCAGGATGCACGCGCACATAAAAAAAGGCCACAATCAGAGCAACGACGTGCGTCGTCGGCATGAGGAGGAGGTGGATGGCCAGGCTCTTGAGGTACTTCTGGATGAACGGCTCCTTGATCTGGCCGGTGATGTGGGCCGCTTCCTGGCTCGTCAGCATGCCGTTCCGCTCGCCCGCGGCCACCATGTCCCGGAGCCACTTCTCCCGCTCTCCGGCGTTGAAATAAAGCTTGAAGGGCCGGACGAAGATGCGGGCCAGGCTGGCCTTGAAGACGTCTTTGTCGGTCAAGAAACGATGGAGCCCCGCCGGGAGAACGGACAGAGGCAGATGGATGAAATACCGCCAAGGCCCGGCGGCGATGAGGACTGCCCGCGGTTCGGACACCCGGCCCGAGCGGACCCAGCGGATGAGGGCCTCGGCAATGTGGGCCGGGATGGAACGCCCAAAATAGCGGGGGCTTGAGAGCAGCCGGCCGTAATGACGGCGCAAGTCCGCTCTCCCCCAGAGGCGGCGGACAAAGGGCACGAAAAGCGGCAGGGCCCAGACGAGGTATTGCCACCATGTCCGCCCGGGCCAGGCCAAAAGGAGCAGGGCCGGGGTGGCCAGAGGGGCCAATCCCATAAGGAGGAAGAGAAGCGAGAGGGCCCCGCTTTTATCGAGTTGGGCTGCGGCCCGCTCGTCGGTCATGTTTCGGACGCGCCAGCTTTCCCGGAAGCCGGCCATGATGCTGCGCCGGAGCTTCACGCCGAACAGCCTGACGTGATGATACGTGACGTCGACCAGCGAATCACGGTAGGCCTTGTCTTCGCGTTTGAGCGTTTCCAGCGCCTCCCGCATATCGCCAAAATCCGAAGCGTGGGCCACCACGTATTTCTCGAGCTTACGGACGTCGCCCTTGTCGAACTGGACGAACCGGCCTCGGCGGAATCCCCTGAGAATGAGCTTGACGTCGGCCGGGCACTCGGGCAGGAACGGCAGCAGGGCCATGCCGGCCCGGAAGTCCACGGCAACGAGCCCGGCGCGCGGGTCGGGGTCGCTCGCCGTCCGCTTCATGGCGTTGGGCTGGCTCTTGAGCGACCACCACTCGTACTGACGGGCGAGCTCCTCGGCGCCGATTTCGCGGAGCAGGCTGACCAGACGGTCCATGAAGGCATGTTTCGTCAGGTACTCCGGGGAGCCGGCCGTCTCCGGATCCCCGGCTCGCCAGCGCCGCCGGGCGTCGAGGTCATCGTCGACCTCGAGGCGCCACATCCGGCCGTCCACCCACTCGCTGATCTCGCCGTAGCTGCCGACCCGACGATCAAAGAAAGTGGCGTGGATATCGACGACGGCGTCCTCGGCCCCAAGCTCGATCTTCGCGGCCCGGCGGATGAATTTCTGCCAAAGCGCTTGAGAACGGCCCGCGGCGGCGAGGCTTTGGAGGGAGAAAGGCGCCTGGAAACCGACTCCGTAGAAGAGGTTCCTGATCCGCCGTCCCATGCCGGAGGCCGGGGCCAGGATCTTGAGTGCGTAGCGGCCGCCCGGCTCGAGCCGGCCGGCTTTTCCCTCGATCGTCTCGAGCGTCAGGAGCTTGACCCGGTAGACCTGGCCGGCGTAGCCGCCGCCGACATATTTCTCGACCTCGAGCCGGGCCCGGGCCCGGCCGTCCGGGACGACCCCGCGAACCTCATACTCCAGGACGTCTCCCGGTTCGTAACGCCCGGACCGGATCGGCCGCAGGACCCCCGCCCCGGAGAAGACCTTTTCGAGACTGCGGATCGTCTCAGGCTGATACATGCCTGTCATTCAGTCTTATTTCACGTCGGCGGCGACGGCGTTGAGGACTTTCTTCGTTCCCTTATCCTGGGCGAAAAGGACGATGGCGAGCTTGGTCCGGTCGATCTTATGATGCCGCTCGGCGAATTTGAAACCCTTGAACCGCGGACTGGTCGTTTCGAATTCGGTCAGGTACTGGTCGGTGGCCCGCTCGGAGGCGGCCAAGTCGAAGGACACCTTCTTGGCGGCCGCCGGGTCGAGGTCGATGATGTCACGAACGACCATCTTATGGATCGCGAGGCCGTTCGAGCCCTTGTAACTCTCTTCGCCCTGGACGAGCACGGCTTGGTACTCGGCTCCGGCAACAGGTTTGCCGAGGTCGTATTCGACCTTGACGATGTCGCCAGCCCTGGCCGCCTTGGCCTTGAGAGCGACAGCCGGGGCGGAACCGAGGAGGGAATCGATCCCGGCCTTGTATTGCTTGTACTTTCCCTCCGCCATGCCCCGGCTGCCTCCGCCGGATGTGTTCTTATCGCCGTCGATGACGACGGTCGGCGTGCTGTTGACCCCGTAGTAATCCTGCCGTTTCTTGGTCGCCGGGTTCATCATCGGGTCCGGCCGCGGAATGGGCAGGTGGTACTCGAGGATGGCCAGGTACTTCGCCGGGTAGGACTCGATCAGCCCGTCGAAGGCGAGATCGGCGCCGACACAGGGCGGGCATTCCGAGCCCGTGAAGAGCTCGGCCAGAACGGCCTTGCCCTTCCAGTCGGCCGGGGCCTTGAACGGCTCAGGGTGGTAAGGGAGCTCCTTGAGCTTGGCCACGAGCACCGCCTCAAAGCCGTCCGCCTTGCCGTTGATCTTGGTGTAGAGAGCCTTGGCCCTGTCCGTGGCGTCCGCGTAAGTATCGACGGCCGCGGCGAGGTAGGCGTCATAGGCCTCCCGGGTCTTGCCCTGCTTCTCGCAGGCGCCGGCCAGAGTGTAGTAATAAATGCCATCGGAAGGCCCGCCGTCCTTTTTGTATGTATCGAGGGTCGCTACGGCCTTGGCCGGGTCCCCGGCGTTCAGATAGGCCTGGGCCATCGGGATCGCGAAGCCGGTCACGAAATAGGATTTGAACGCACTCTGCTGGTTCTGGGGGATCCCCTGATAGGTCCCGGCCTCCCCGGCAGCCTTGAGGGTGTCCTCCCTATATTTCAGGATGATGTTCAAGACCTCGATCTTGTTGAACGTCTCGAGCTTCGGATGGCCGAGGATCTGGTCCGCCGCAACGAAGGGGTTCTGGAGGCGGTCCGGCCCCTGCCCCTTGGTCAGGAACTCGCTCTGCAGCGCGAGGACGGCGGGGAGGGTCCCGGCCAGCTCGATCTTGGCGCTCAGGATGCTTCGGTCGATCCCGACCATGAACTGGCTCGCGGGGTAGGCGGCCTTGATCCTCTCGAATTCCTGGAGCCGGGCCGCGGCCTCCTTGATCTGGCTGGCCGCGACAAGCTCCTTATATTCCGGCGGGGCGGCCTGCCGGGCCTGAGCGAAGGCTTGGCTCGAGACCATCAGGCCAAGGGCAAAAAAGGCCGCGGAGACGGCGAGTGATCGCATCTTTTTCTTCATGTGACCTCCCATAAAAGGCCTATTATATAGAAATCCCCCCCGATAAAAAAGGAAAGAGAAGGGGGCCCGGGCGGACGTCAGGGCCCGCCCGGGCCCCCGATCAAGCCTATTTGCCGGTCTCGCCCGTCAAGGGGTCGGGAAGGCTGATCCGGTGGACTTTGCCGAGCTTGTCCAGCGGGCCGGGCCACTTGTCCGCGCCCTTGTTGCAGGGTTCCCAGTCGCCGACGATCATGATCGCCAGCTTGTCGAGCTGGATGTACTTCCGGGCCGCCTCCTGGACCTTGGCCTTCGTCACGGCCTTGACCGTGTCGCGGTAGGTCTTGTAATAGTCCATCGGTTTGCCGGTCATCTCGAGGTTGGCAAAATTCGACATCGTGACCTGAGGGGTCTGGAAGCTATCGGCGAAGCTCTCCAGGTAGTAATTGACGGCCGTCTCCATTTCCGCGTCCGTCACGGGTTCCTTCCGGATGCGGTCGAGCTCGTTGAGGATGAGCGAAATCGCGTAGCCGACCGTGGCCGACTTGGTCTGGACGTAGCCGGAGAACGTCCCGGGGAATCCCCAGCGGTACGTGAACCGGCTGCCCTGGTTGTAGGAGAGCCCTTCGTTCGACCGGACCTTCGTCGTGATCCGCGAGGAAAAGCTCCCGCCGCCGAGGATGAAGTTCATGACCTGGACCGCGAAATAGTCGGGGTTGCCGTCCTCGAGGCCCAAATGCCCGATGCTGATGTAGCCCTGATTGATGGCTTTCTGGATGAAATAAACGCCCGGTTCGACCGTGGGGAAGGTCCTGACCAAGGCCGGGAACACGACCACATGGTTTTTCCAAGCGTCCACGGCCTTGGTGACCTTGGCCTTGAGGTCGGCCTTGGTGAAATCGCCCGAGGCGGCCAGGATGATGTTCTTCGGGAAAAAGTACTTGGCGTAGATGGCCTTCAGGTCGGCCACGGTGATCCCGTCATAGGTGGCCTTCGTCGGCTCCCAGGTCAGGGGCTGGTCGCCGTAGAGGAGCCGCTCGAACTCCCGGCTGAGGACCGTGCTGGGCTGGTCGTTGGCCTGGCGGAGCTGGTCGATGAGACGGGCTTTGGCCAGCTTGACCGCGTCCTCCCGGAATTCGGGGTTCATGAGGACGTCGAAGAAGATCTGCAGGCCCTCGTCCAGGTCCTTGCTCAGGACGGAAAGGGAAAGCTGGGAGGTCCTTTCGCCCGCCATGAAGTTCAGCGTCCCGCCGAGGAAATCGATCCGTTCTTCGATCGTCGAGCCGTCCTTCGTTTTGGTCCCGCCTCTGATGAGGGTCCCGCTCAGGAGCTGCGAGAGTCCGGTCTTGTCCTTCGGAACGTCAAGGGCGCCGAAGTTGATGAGGGCCGAGATGTTGACGAGCCCCAGAGTGTGGTCCTCCTGGACGTAGGCGCGCAGGCCGCCGGCAAATTCCATCCGGAAGGCCTTGGGATCGGGGGGTTCATACTTGAGCGGCGGGTATTTGAGCTCGGACGGCCGGGTGGCCTGGCCCAGGCCCAGGGTTACGAAGACAAACGTCATGGCCAGGATGGTTGTCAGGGTCTTTTTCATGGTCATCCTCCTTACCGCCCCATCGTCCTCTTGTAGATAGCTGTCAGGCTGTTGTCCTTGACGAAATACTCGGCCGCGACGCGCTTGACGTCGTCGTTTGTCACCTTTTTCAGGTTCTCGAGGTCGTCGACGATCGAGCGCCAGCCACGGTTGAGCTCGGCCCGGCCAACCCGGCCCGCCAGCCCCATCGTGCTGGCGAGACTGCGGGTGAACATGGCTTCGGCCCGGTTCTTGGCCTTCTGGATTTCCTCCGGAGTCACGCCCTCTTTTTTGATCTTTTCGATCTCGGCCCAGATCTCCTTCTCGAGGTCCTCGGGCTGGATGTTTTTATCGAAGCGCGGCGTCGCGCTGAACTGGAAGCTCCCGACGTACCACTGGGGCCGGCTGGAGGCCGAGGCGTTGACGGCCACCTGCTTGTCCCTGACGAGGGTCTTATAGAGCCGCCCGGTCCCGCCGCCGCCGCCCATGCCGCCGCGGAAGCCCCCCCCGCCGGAGCCGAGGACATCGGCCAGGACCGATAGAGCCGCCGCGTCCGCGTGGCCCTCCGGTGGGATATGGAACATCATGCTCAGGCTCGTCGGGGCCGGGCCCTCCCCGGACATCCGCTTCTCGCTGTATTGGGGCGGTTCCGCGTCACGGATGGGCTCGAGGTCGGGGCCCTTGGGGATGCGACCGAAATATTTCTCGGCCATGGCGGTGATCGCCGCCGGGTCGATGTCGCCGACGTAGATCGCGACGCAATTGTTGGGGACATAGTACCGGTTGTGGAAATTGATGAGGTCGGCTTTGGTGATTTTCCGGATATCATCCATCCAGCCGACGACGTCCCAGTGATACGGCGACGCGGCGTAAAAGGCCGCGTTGACCTGCTCGTCGAAGAAGAAGCCCGGCCGGTTCTCGCTCAGGCGCCGCTCTTCCATGATGACGTCTTTTTCAGAGTAGAACTCACGGAAATAGGCGTGGAGCATCCGGTCCGACTCGAGGAACATCTGCAGCTCGACCTTGTTCGACGGCAGGGTGACGTAGTAGCCCGTGTTCTCGTTCCCGGTCGAGGCGTTGAGGGCCGTGCCGCCGTTCTTCATGTACAGCGTCCAGAGGTCGTCCTTGATGATGTACGGCTTTTCGGACGCGATCAAGGTATCGGCCTGCTTCTGGAGCTCCGCGAGTTTCGCCTTATCGCCGCCATCGGCTTTCCAGTACTTCTCGCGATAGATCTGGTCCATGACCTCGTCGATCTGCTGGTCGATGGCCTGGTCCTTCGCGAAGTCCGTGACGCCCATCATCTCCGTGCCCTTGAACATCATGTGTTCGTGGATGTGGGCGAGCCCGGTGATGCCCGGGCGCTCGTTGATCGAGCCGACTTTGAAATAGATGTGGCAGACAACGCGGGGGACGCCGGGTTTGGGGATCATCAGGATCTTCATCCCGTTCCCGAGGACGTGCTCCTTCACGTCCAGGTTGACCGTCGCGGAAACGGCGAGGGTCGTGAATGCCAAGAGAGCCAAGAGAGCGATGAATGAGCGTTTCATTTCGCTAGACACCTCCTGTCAGTATTTAGACGATCCCCGCCGGAAAACATTCCGGAATCCGTCAAAGGTACCGGACCTTTTTCATTTTTCTGAGCGCCCCGACGACATCCTTCACCCGCTGGTCCTGGCCCGACCGGCAGATGAGGAGGGCGTCTCCGGCCTCGACCACGATGAGGTCGCGCACGCCAATGAGGGCCGTCAGCCGGCCGGGATTATAGACCAGACACCCGCGCGAATCCAGGGCCAGGCATTCGCCGCGGACGGCGTTGCCCTCCCGGTCCCCCTTCCAGATCTCGAACAGCGAGGACCAGGCGCCGATATCGGACCAGCCGAAGTCCCCCTCGCAGACGACGACCCCGCGGACCCTCTCCATCAGGGCGTAATCGATGGAGGTGGCCGGGATCTTCTTGAACACGGCCCGGAGCGCTCTCCCGTCCTTCTTTTTCAGGGCCTCGATCAGCCGCTTCCAGAGGGCGAAAAGGTCCGGGGCGAAGGCCTCGAGCTTTTGGGCGAAGACGTCCGCCCGCCAGACGAACATCCCCGAATTCCAGGCGCAGTCGCCCGCGGCCAGGAACCGTCGGGCCTGCTCGAGGCTCGGCTTTTCCCTGAAGGCCCGGACCGGGTAGAAGACCTCTCGGCCGATCTTTTGCGGCTCCGCCTTCGAGAATTGGATGTATCCGTACCCCGTGGCGGGATAGTGCGGACGGATGCCGAAGGTCACGATCGAGGGGTTTCGAGCGGCGAAGGCCGCGGCCGCCTTGAGCTTGCCGAGGAACTTCTCCGGCTGCCGGATGAGGTGATCGGCGGCCAGGACGGCGACGACCGCCGCAGGATTGTCGAGCCAGATCCGGCCCGTCGCCAGCATGAGCGCCGGCGCGGTGTTCCGGGCCTGCGGCTCGACCAGGAAATTCGTCCCGGCCATTTCCGGGAAGAGCTTCCGGAGGGTCCGAGTTTGGCCGGCGTCGGCGACCATCAGGGCGCGCCCGGCCGGAATGAGCGGACGGATGCGCTCGACCGTCTCCTCGATCATCGACCTCCGGCCGGCGATCGGAAGGAACTGCTTGGGCTTTTTCGCCCGGCCGAGCGGCCAGAACCTGGTCCCCCGGCCCCCGGCCAGGATGACCGCCCGGAGGTCGGTCCCGGCCTTCGTCCGGTCCTTTCGCACCGCCGCTCTCATCATGTCCGCCCGAGCTTCTTGATGGTCCGCTCCAGGACACCACGGACCTCGGCCTGGATAGCGGCCAGGGCTTCCTCCGTGTCCGCCTCGAACCGCAGGACGATCACGGCCTGGGTGTTGGACGCCCGGACCAGGCCCCAGCCCGCCGGGAAGATGGCCCTGACGCCGTCGATGTCGATCACCTTATGGTCCGCCGCGAGAACCCGCCGGACCTCGTCCACGATCTTGAACTTGACCTCGTCGGAGGCGTAGATCCGGATCTCCGGCGTCGAGAAGGTCTTGGGAAGGTCGGCCATCATCCCGGATAGCTTTTTCTCGGAGCGCGACAGGATCTCGAGAAGCCTGGCCGAGGAGTAAATGGCGTCGTCGAAGCCGAACCAGCGGTCGGCGAAGAAGATGTGTCCGCTCATCTCGCCGGCCAGGACCGCCTTCTCCTCCTTGATCTTTTTCTTGATCAGGGAATGGCCCGTCCGCCACATGATGGGCCGGCCGCCGAGCCTGGCGATCTCGTCGTAGAGGACCTTGGACGCCTTGACCTCCGAGATGACCGCCGCCCCGGGGTGCGACGGGAGGATGTCCCGGGCGAAGACGATCATCAGCTGGTCGCCCCAGAGCAGCCTCCCCTGGTCGTCGACAACACCGAGCCGGTCCGCATCCCCGTCATAGCCGATCCCCAGGTCCGCCTTCGTCTCGCGGACCGTGCGGATGAGGTCCCCCATGGCGTCGGGCAGGGTAGGGTCGGGGTGATGGTTGGGGAAGCGACCGTCCATCTCGCAATAGAGAGGCACGACCTCGCACCCCAGCCTCTCGAGCAGGGGGACGGCGACGTATCCTCCCGTCCCGTTGCCGGCGTCCACGACGACCTTGAGCTTTTTGGCGAGACGGATCTGCGCCGCCACATAACTCTCGTATTCAGGGATGATGTCGAACGCCCGGGACGAGCCCTGGCCCTCCGCGAAGCGGCCCTTATGGATGACCGCATAGATGTCCTGGATATGCCGACCATAGAGGGTTTCTTCTCCGGACATCATCTTGAAGCCGTTGTACTCCGGCGGGTTGTGCGAACCCGTGATCATCACCCCGGACTCCATTCTTTTCTCGTATACGGAGAAGTAGAGCAGCGGCGTGGGTATGACGCCGAGGTCCGTGACGTCGCGTCCCGTGGAGAGGAGCCCTTCCGTCAGGGCGGCAGCAAAGGAGGGCGAGCTCAGGCGGCAGTCCCGTCCGACGGCCACGCCTTTTTTCCCGCGCTCGGCGAAATACGTGCCGATGGCCCGGCCCAGGAGCCTGACGACCCCTTCGTCCAGGTCCTGGCCGACGGTCCCCCGGATGTCGTATTCCCTGAAGATCTTGGGGTTGATGTCCACGCTTCCCTCCTTCCCGGGATGACGGCGCACTCAAATCCATAAGGTTTTATATATTATATTTATTATCAACTAATTACGTCCATTTCTTCCGGTCTCACGCCGGGCCGCGCCGGACGCCCTTCTTGAGGCGGTTGGCATAGCTTGCGGCGATGAACGCCTTGAAGAGAGGGTGCGGGTCGAGCGGCTTGGACTTGAACTCAGGGTGGAACTGGCAGCCGAGGAACCAGGGGTGGCCGGGGACTTCGATGATCTCGACCAGTCCGTAATCCGGGTTCCTCCCCGAGATCACAAGTCCGGCTCGAACCAGGATGTCTTCGAACTCCGGGTTGAATTCGTAGCGGTGGCGGTGCCGCTCGGAGATCCGGCTCTTTCCATAAGCCTTGAAGGCCAGGGTGCCTTTTTTGAGGTCGCAGCGATAGGCGCCCAGCCGCATGGTACCGCCCATGTCGAACTCCTTGCCGAGCTCGCGCCAGCGGACGATGGTTTTCTGCGGCGTGTCGGGAGCGAACTCGGTGCTGTTCGCCTTCTCGAGCCCGGCCACCGAGCGGGAGAACTCGATCGCCGCGCACTGCATGCCCAGGCAGATCCCGAAGTAAGGAACCTTGTTCTCCCGGGCGTAGGTGACCGCCCGGATCTTGCCCTCAATGCCCCGCTTGCCGAAACCGCCGGGGACGAGGATTCCGTCCTCTTCCGCGAGGATCCCGGCCGGGTCGCATTCCTCAAGGTCCTCGGCTTCGATCCAGTCGATATTGACCTTGAGCCGGTTGGCGATGCCGCCGTGGATGAGGGCCTGGTTCAGGCTCATGTACGCGTCGTGGAGCCCCGCGTACTTCCCGACGAGGGCAATGTTCACCTCATCCTTCGGGTTCTTGATCCGGTCCACCAGGGCCTCCCAGCGGGAGAGGTTTTTCTTGCTGCGGGGGAGATGGAGCATCCGGAGGATGATGCCGTCCAGCCCCTCGGCGGCGAAATTGAGCGGGATCTCATAGATGCTTTGGCAGTCGCGGGCGGCGATGACGGCCTGGACCGGGACGTTCGTGAAAAGGGCGATCTTCGACTTGATCTCCTGGGAGAGCGGCCGGCTCGTCCGGCAGAGGAGGATGTCGGGCTGGATCCCGATCGCCCGGAGCTCCTTGACGCTGTGCTGAGTCGGCTTGGTCTTGAGCTCTCCCGACGTCTCGATGGCCGGGACGAGGGTCAGGTGAACGAAGATGACGTTGTCGGCCCCGAGGGCCAGCCTCATCTGTCTCGTCGCTTCGAGAAAGGGCAGGCTCTCGATGTCGCCCACCGTCCCTCCAATCTCGCAGATGACGATGTGGTTGCGGTCGGCCACGGCGTGAAAGGCCTTCTTGATCTCGTCCGTCACGTGGGGAATCACCTGGACGGTCTTGCCCAGGTACTCCCCTTTCCGCTCCTTGCGGATGAGCGACTCGTAAACCTTGCCCGCGGTCCAGTTGTGGGCCCGCGTCGTCTTGGTGGAGGTGAAGCGCTCGTAGTGTCCGAGGTCGAGGTCGGTCTCGGCGCCGTCGTCGGTCACATAAACTTCGCCGTGCTGGAAGGGGCTCATGGTCCCGGGATCGACGTTGAGATAAGGGTCGAACTTCTGGATCGTGATCTTGTAACCGTGGTTTTCGAGGAGCATCCCCATGGAGGCCGCCGCGATGCCTTTCCCCAGTCCGGAAATGACTCCGCCCGTGACAAAGATATACTTGCTCATCGAACCGCCTCGACCGGAATTGATTCCTTCCGATTATATCCCTCGGGCCGTCCGCACTCAAGAGCGGCGGGCGAGTTTTTTCCAGAGTCGCTGTCAGCTGCGGATGACGCGGCCGCGCGGCTCGCGACGAGTCCCCATCCTTCGAATCGACGCGGGTGAAGACCCGGCCAGGACTAATTACTGTAATATGATAGGAATAGTATTATATCGGCGGGGAAGTGCCCCGGGCCGCCCCGGAGGGGCCGGGGCCTGGTGTTAGGCCTTGCTGCCGGTCGGTTCCTTGGGACCAGCCGCAGGCGCGACCGCGGGCGCCGCCTGAGTCTGGCAGGTGGCCTCGAGGAAGGCGCCTTCCTCGACGATCAGCCTCGGGGAGGTGACGGTCCCGAATACGCGGCCCTTGTTGTGTATCTCGATCCTGTCGCTCGCCTCGAGATGGCCGCGGATCTCGCCGTTGATCACGAGCTGGCCCACCTTGACATCCGCCTCCACCCTGCCTTTCTCGCCGATGACGAGCAAGGCGTCCGAGGTGATGGTCCCCTTGAAGGACCCCTCGATCCTGAAGGATCCCTTGAAGACCAGGTCGCCCTTGAAATCCGACTCCAGGTCAATCAGGCCGGCCAGCCTTGACTCGTTGAGCTCTCTCGGCTTGTCTTTCATGAGGAGGCTCCTTTGACCCTATCGTAAATCCGGTTGAGGTCGTCCAAGGAAAAATAAAAGATCTTCAGGACCCCCTTCGTCCGGCTGCCCGAGATCAGGACCTTCGTGCCCAGGATCTTGAGCATCTCTTCCTGAAGGGCGCGGAGGTCGGGGTCTTCGAGGTGGCGCTGGGTCCGGGGGGGTCTCTCTTTAAGCCTGTTCACGAGCTTCTCCGTGTTCCTGACCGAGAGCCCCTTGTCGACGACCTGGCGGCAGGCGAAGAGCTGGGCCGAGGCTTCCTCGAGGGCGAGAAGGGCCCGGGCGTGCCCCATCGAGATCGTCCCGCCGTTGACGTGGTCCTGGATCTCCTGGGGTAGTTTCAGCAGCCGTATGTAGTTCGTCACCGAAGTCCTGTCCTTCCCCACTTTTTCCGCGACTTCCTGCTGGGTGTATCCCTGCTCATCCATGAGGCGCTGATACGCCTGGCCGATCTCGAGAGGATTCAACTCCTCCCGGTGGATGTTTTCGATGAGCGAGATCTCCAGCTGTTTTTCCCTCGGGACGTTGCGGATGAGGACCGGGATCTTCCTCAGCCCGGCCTTCTGGGCCGCCCGCCAGCGCCTCTCGCCGACGATGATCTTGTAATGGTCGTCTTCCGGCGTCACGAGGACGGGCTGGACGACCCCCGATTCCCTGATGGACTGGGCCAGCTCTTCGATGGATTGGTCGTCGAACTTCATCCGGGGTTGAAAGGGGTTGGGCTTGATCTCGTCGATCTCGACCTCGGCGAACCGTTCTTCCTTCAAGATGCTGAATTCATCGGGGATGAAGGCCCCCAGGCCTTTTCCCAGGGCTTTTTTGCTCATTTCTGGAGGATCTCCTCTGCGAGTTTAAGATAGGCTTCGGCTCCCTTGGACTTTATATCATAAAGCACGATAGGCTTGCCAAAGCTCGGCGCCTCGGCCAGGCGGACGCTCCGCGGGATGACCGTTTTAAAGAGAATGTGCTTGAGGGATTTCCGGACCTCTTCGGCCACCTGCTTGGAAAGGTTTGTCCGTTCGTCGTACATCGTCAGCAGGATGCCTTCAATGGCCAGCCTCGGGTTGAAATACGTTCGGACGGTCTCGAGCGTCTGGAAAAGGTCCGGGATCCCTTCCATGCAGAAAAACTCCGTCTGGACGGGAATGATCAGCGAATCGGCAGCCGTGAGGGCGTTGATCGTCAGAAAACTGAGAGATGGGGGGCAATCGATGAGGACGAAATTAAAATGCCTGCGGATTCTCTCGACCGCTTCCAGGAGTCTCTTTTCCCGCCGCTCGGCCGTAAAAAACTCGGCCTCGGCGCCGGAAAGCTCGGGGGAGCACGGGCAAAGGTAAAAATTGTCTAATTCGCATCCTGTGATGCATTCCATCAAATCGGTTCCGTTCATCAGAGCCTGATAAACGCCCTTGCCCGGTTCTTTTGGTTTGGCCAGGCCGAGTGTCGACATCCCCTGAGGGTCAAAATCAATGAGGAGGGTTCTTTTGTTCTTGAGCGCCAAGCAGGCCGATAGATTTATCGCGGTGGTCGTCTTCCCGACCCCGCCCTTTTGATTGGCAACTGCGATGATCTTATTCATCTTCCGACCATGTTTCACGTGGAACATCGGCCCGTCGGTCGGCCTTTTTCCTCTGGATTTCCAGATAAAGGGCAAGGTTGTGGACGGCCGCCGGGGTCATTCCGGGGATCTTCCTGGCCTCGCCCAGCGTTCCGGGCCTGAGCTTCTCGAGCTTTTCGACGGCCTCCCGGGTGAGACCGGGCACGTGTTTGAAATCGAGCGTCAACGGGATTTTGGCCAGATCCGTCCTTGAGGTCCTGGCAATCTCTTTCTCTTGCTTCCGGATATAGCCTTCGTATTTCACTTCCGATTCGACGAATCGCATGTCCTCGCCGCTCAATTCTTCGCTGAATTTCCTATATTCTAGCACATTTTTGAGGCCGTTTTCAGGTTTTTTTAAATGATCAAACAGGGAAATCGTTTCCCCAGAAGCGGATTTGATCCTTTCCGCCCTCAGGAATTTGATAACCCGATCTGATTTGGCCCACTTTTTAAGGGATCCCTCCCAGTCGCTCGCCCGGATCAGCCCAAGCTGGTGACCGTACTTCATGAGCCTCCTGTCCGCGTTGTCGATCCGCAGGATCAGCCTATGCTCAGCCCGGGAGGTGAAAAGCCGATAAGGCTCCTCGACCCCCCGGGTGACGAGGTCGTCGATGAGCACCCCGATATAGGCCTCGCCTCTTCCCAGAATGAAAGGCCTCTTCTTCAGGATCTGGAGCCCGGCGTTGATTCCGGACATGATCCCCTGGGCGGCCGCCTCTTCATAGCCGGAAGTCCCGTTGATCTGTCCGGCCAGGTAGAGCCCCCTGATTTTCCTCGTTTCGAGAGTATGAAGAAGCTCGATAGGGGAGACGGCATCGTATTCGATCCCGTAGGCCGGGCGCAGGACTTTGGCCCTGTCCAGGCCGGGAATGGTGGCCAAGATCTCCTTTTGGACCTCAAAAGGAAGGCTCGAGGACATCCCGTTGACATAGGTTTCCGATGTTTCAAGCCCTTCCGGCTCCAGGAAAAACTGGTGGCGGGCATGATGAGGGAATTTGACCACCTTGTCTTCGATAGAAGGGCAGTAGCGGGGCCCGATGCCGGTTATCTTTCCGCTGTAGAGGGGGGACTTATCCAGGTTCTTGCGGATCACGGCGTGGGTCCGATCGTTTGTGTATCCCAGATGGCAGAGGACTTTGTTCTCGACAGGTTTCAGGGTCCGGAAGGAAAAGGGCACGGGTTCGTCATCCCCAGGTTGCGGCGTGAAGCTCTCCCAGCCGATCGTGTTCCGGTCGAGCCGCATGGGAGTGCCCGTTTTCAGCCGGATCCCCTTCAAGCCCATTCTTTTCAGGGCTTCGGCCAGCTCGACGGAAGCGGGCTCGTTGGCCCGGCCGGCCGGATAGCTTTCAAGGCCGATATGAATGACCCCGTTGAGGAAAGTCCCCGGGGTCAGGATGACCGCCCGGCTGTCGAGGACGGTGCCGTCTAAGGTCCGTACCCCGCGGGCCCGGCCGGCCTTGATAACGACTTCGGAAACGATGCCCTGAAAGACCGTCAGGTTCGGAATCCCCTCAAGACGGCGCTTCATGGCCAGGCGGTAGCGGGCCTTGTCGCATTGGGCCCTGGGGGCTTGGACCGCCCCTCCCCGGCTCCGGTTGAGGAGCCGGAACTGGATGCCCGTCTCGTCCGTTATCTCCCCCATCAGCCCCCCCAGGGCATCGATCTCGCGGACGAGATGGCCTTTGGCCAGCCCGCCTATGGCCGGATTGCAGGACATCTGGGCGATCGTGTCGAGGTGGATCGTAACCAGGCAGGCCTTGAGGCCCAGGGCGCAGACGGCGGCCGCCGCCTCGCAGCCGGCGTGGCCGGCGCCGACCACGACAACATCATAATAACCCTGGTCGTTTTTCATCCGCCAACCTATTTTCCCACGCAGAAACGGCTAAAGATCTCAGCCATGACTTCGTCCGACCTGATCTCCCCTGTCAGCCGGCCGAGCAGGGAAACCGCCCTTCTGAGTTCCTCGGCGTAGGTCTCCTCCGTCTGCCCGGCTTCGAGAAGCCGGCCGGCTTCGCCGAGCGCCTCGCGGATCTCGAGGAGAATGTCCCTCTGCCTGGCATGGAGAACCACCTCCTCCCCGGGGTCGACCGAGGGAATGAACGCCCGGCGGATCTCGGCCCTCAGCTTGTCCAGATTCGTCCCCCTGAGGGCGGAGACTTCAATAAGCGGGGCGCTTCCCGACAGGGTCCGGAGCCTTCGCCTGTCGATCCGGCAGGGCAGTTCGGCTTTATTCAGGACAAGGAGGGCTTTTTTCCCTCTGAATCTCCTGATCAATTGTTCGTCCTCGGCCCTTTCCGGCCGGGACCCGTCGAGGACGATAAGGAGGCCGTCCGCCTCCCGGGCGATTTTCTGCCCCTTGAGAATCCCTTTTTTCTCGACGGGATGGGCGGCCTTCCCCAGGCCGGCCATGTCCACGAGGTGGATGACAAAGTCATCGATGACGATCTCTTCCCTGAGATAATCCCTGGTCGTTCCGGGGTAAGGGGTCACGATGGCCCTGTCCTCCTCGAGAAGGGCGTTGAATAGGGTCGACTTGCCGACGTTCGTCCGGCCGGTGATAGCCAGCGTAACCCCCTCGCTCAGGGCCCGCCCCGCCTGGAAGCTCCCAATGAGCCCATCCAGTCCGGCCGCCAGGGCCGCCAGCACCCTGCCCTGCCTCGCCGGGGTCGCCTTCAGGCCCTCTTCGGGGAATTCGATCCCGGCTTCCACCTGGGCGACCAGACGGATGAGGCCTGACCTGAAGCCCCGGATCCTCTTCGAAAGCCCCCCCGAAAGCTGCCGGAACGATATCCGGGCCTGGGTCAGGGACGCCGACCGGATGAGGTCGTTTACGGCTTCGGCCTGGACGATATCCAGGCGGCCGTTGACGTAGGCCCTGAGGGTGAATTCCCCATGGTGGGCGGGCCGCGCCCCGGCCTGGACGCCCAGCCGGACGGCCTCCTCGAGGACGACGGGGCTGCCATGGCAGCTCAACTCGACCACGTCCTCCCGGGTATAGGAATGAGGGGCTTTGTAATAGGTCAGAAAAGCCTCGTCAAGGACCTCTTTTTTCCCCGGGTCGAACAGGTTCCCCAGGACGGGGCGCCTGACGGGAAAAGCGCGGCCTCGGCCGCGCCCGGACTTGAAGATCCTTCCGGCCACGGCCAAGGCCTTTTTTCCGCTGAGCCGGACGATCCCAAGTCCACCGATCCCCCGAGGGGTCGATATGGCAATGATCGTGTCTTCGAGCATTTTCAGGGGCTTTCTGGCTCCCCATTGTAGAAGACGCAACGGTATTAGTAAATAGCCGCACCAATGGGCTTGTTATGGGACGACGACGGGGCTCGAGAAGCGAGGAATTACTTCGGGGCGCGGAAGACCTTGACCTTCTTCAGGAACCCCTCGCCGATGCTCTCGCTGGTGATCCCCGGGACCTGGTTGACGGCGATGTGGACGATCCGGCGCTCATAGGGGTTCATGAAATCCAGGACCTCGTCACGCCCGGAGCCGGAAACCTGCTCCGCGACCTTCTGGGCGAACTCCTGGAGCTTTTTCTCCTTCCGCCGCCTGAAGAACTCACAGTCCACCTGGACCTTCACGGGCGAGATCTTGTTGAGAACGTGCTGAAAGGCGAGGAGGAGCGCGCCGTCGTTCCGGAGGAGGATGTTCTTGTCGGGCCCGTCGAAAATGATGAAAACGATGTCCGGGCGTTTTTTGATCTGATAGGTCAGCTCCAGGGGAAAATGGGGCATGACCTTTTCCAGGAACAGATCGACGGCCTTCTCTTCCTCTTCCTTTATCGCCCAGGCCCGGATTACGATCTCCTTGCCCTTGATCCCGAAGAGCTTGGTCTTCTCCGTGACGATCTCATAGTTGAATTTCTCCCGGGGAAGCTTCAGCCGGTGCTCGGCCAGGCTGATGGCCTCCTCGAGGTTCCGGCCCTTATATTCCTGTCCCTCGAGGGTCGGTTGTCCGTTCTCAGTTTTTTCTTGGTTTTCCATCGGGTTCTCTCTTATGGCGGCCCATCATGCGGTTCATGATGGCCTGCTGGGCGATTTGGAGGACGTTCGTGGTCAGCCAGTAAAGGACCAGGCCGCTCTGGAAGTTCATGAAAAAAAACGTCATGATGACGGGCATGATCAGCATCATTTTGGCTTGGGAGGGGTCGGCCGAGGTCGGCGTCATCTTCTGGGAGATGAACTGGGTGAGGCCCATCAGGATGGGCGTCACATAGTAAGGGTCGCGGACGGACAAGTCCTGGATCCAGAGGCCGAACGGGGCATGGCGGAACTCGACCGAAGCCACCAGCATCCGGAAGACGCCCCAGAAGATCGGCAGCTGGATGAGGAGCGGGAGGCAGCCCCCGGCCGGGTTGACCCCGTGCTCCTTGTAGAGCTTCATCATCTCTTCGTTCATCTGGCGGCGCTGGGCAATGTCGGACTTGGCCTTTTTATACTTGGCCCGGATGGCCTTGACCTTGGGCTGGAGCTCGGCCATCTTGGACATCGATTTCGTCGAGCTGTAAGTCAGGGGGAAGAAGATGATCTTGATGACCAGGGTCAGAAGGATGATGGCCAGACCCCAGTTGGGCACGAGCTTGTAGAAGAACTTGACGGACACAAGGAGGATCTCGGCGATACTGCCGAAAACCCCGAAATTGATGATCTTTTTGCCCTCGTGCCCAAAGGTCTTGAGGGCATCCAAGTCCTTGGGCCCGATGAACGCGGCTTGGGGCTGGGTGACCGATAGGAAATAGGCCGGCGCCTTGCCCTGGCCCTGGGACTCCTGGAGGAATGCGGCTTGTCCCTTTTGGGCGGGGAGGACAAAGAGCGCCGCGAAATAGTTTTCCTCATATGCGGCCCAGTCGACGAAGTTATAGGCACTCGTTTCGGGCTTGTACTTCCTCTCGTCCATCCGGAAGACCTTGCCGCCCGAATAAACGGCGGCGCCGGTGCTCGCGGTGAACCGCTGTTTCATCTCCGCCGGAGAGGGGTTGCCGATGCCGGGTCCCCAGAGGAGGGAGGGCACGATTTCCTGGCCGCTTTTCGAGACATGAAGCTCGATCTCCATCTGGTAGGTCCCGCCCGTGAAGCGGAAGACCTTCTCGGCCCGGACGGATTTTCCGTCGGAATAGGAAAACCTGACTTCATCCTTCTGGCCGTCCTTGAGGACGAGGCTCGTCCGGGAGGCTTCGAAGAAGGCCGAGTTCAGGGCCCCAGAGAAAGCGGAGTCATCGCCGCCCAGCGAGAAGGGATACCGACCAATCTCCTGGGCCGCCGCCGGGACGAGCTCCAGGGCCTCCTTCCTGTCGTTCGTGTGCTTCTTGAGCTTCCAGCTCTTGAGGACGCCGCCCTTGTTCGTCCAAGCGGCCCTGTAGAGGGAGGTCTCGACCACGACCTCTTCTTCGGTCTGGGCGCCCATGGTCTTGAGCTCCTGGGCGGAGACGGGCTGGCCGGGAGCCTTGGGTTCCGATGTGGCTGGAGGAACCTGGCCGCCGGGCGGGGTCTGCGTCTCTCCTTGTTTCGTGACAGGGGCGGGGACGGTCACGGGCGGCGTTTCCGTCTGTGGCTTGGGCTTCACGAAGAGAAGCTGGTAACCCATCAGGACCAGAAAGGAAAGGACGATGGCCAGGATCAATCGTTTTTCCATATCGTTTCCTCTCAGGGCACGGGGTCGATCCCGCCCTCATGAAAAGGATGGCACCGGAGGAGCCGTCGGACCCCCAGGCCCGTCCCCTTGATCAGGCCGTACCTTTTGATCGCCTCATAAGTATAGGACGAGCAGGTCGGCTGGAACCGGCAATGGGTCCCCAGGAAAGGGGAGAGGACGGCTTGATAGGCCCTGATCAGGAGGAGCGCGACCCGTTTCACGATGAAGTCCCTTTCTTCTTGATCGATTCCAACGCCTGAAAATAGCCGGCCCTGAGCTCCGGCGCGCTGAGGCCCAGGATCTCCTTGCGGGTCACGACGATGAGGTCCATGGGTTCCGCGAGAAGGCCCTTGTTCCGGCGAAAGAGGTCACGGATCCGCCGCTTGACCCTGTTGCGCGTGACGGCGGGCCCGACTTTCTTGCTGACGACGACGGCCAGCCTCGAAAAACCGAGAGGGTTGGGCCGATAAACCAGGTTGAAATATCGCCCTCGAAAGCGGCTGCCGTTCCTATAAAGACTTGTGAAGTCCTTTTGCCTACGGATCCTCTCGCGAGGCGTCAGACGCTCATTCATCCGACAGAAACGCGTTTTCTGCCCTTACGCCTTCTGCTCTTGAGGACTTCTTGACCGCCTTTGGTCTTCATCCGGACGCGAAACCCGTGGGTCTTCTTCCGCCTGCGGTTGTTCGGCTGAAAGGTTCTCTTCATTCTCGTTTAACACCTGTAAAGTGGGTATGTTACCCGAACCCCCCGGGCCTGTCAAGCCTGCAAAAACGGCCGTCTAGCCCCGTTCCCCGGGTCTCGCGGGGAACGGGCGGCCCGGGGAAGACCCCCCCCCCGGACAATACGTGTTGCGGCAACGTGATAATTTCCGCTTTGGGCAACGTGAATATTTCCGCTTTTTTGGGCTAAGGTACTCCTCCGGACAGGAGGAGGGCCGGCCCCGTGCGAGAGGAACTGATCACGTT
>JBEKXF010000007.1:0-115602 GCA_049512315.1 Candidatus Aminicenantales bacterium
GCATCCTTGGAAGGTTTACAGAGACCGGTTCGCAAGCGAACTACCCGAGAGACCCTAGGTGATGACAAAAGCGGAAAGATTCACGTTGCCCAGGACCGGAAGTATTCACGTTGCCTTGACACATCTTCACGGTCAATTGACAGGAGGGTCATCCCCGGATTATCATCTTCTGGTCACTTACAAGGAGGTAAAGATGTATCGTCAACCCCGTTTCTTTGCCGTTCTCGCCCTGATCGTCTTCGGCCTCATGCTGGCCGCCCCGGCCACAGGGAGCGCCCAGACGACCCGGGTCAAGAAGCTCGACCTGAACACGGCCACCCAAGCCGAACTCGAAGGCCTCAAGGGCATCGGGCCGGCCCTGGCCGCGAAGATCATCGCCGCCCGTCCGTTCAAAACAGTCGCCGACCTGAAGAATGTCAGCGGCATCAGCGAGGCCACTTACGACGCCGTCAAGGGCCAGGTCACCGTCCGCGCGGCGAGAGCCGTCGCCCAAACGGCCGGGACCAAGGCCAAAGCGACGACGGAGAAGGCCGTCCAAACGACTGAAACCAAAGCCAAGACCGAAACCAAAGCCGCGACGGAGAGGGCCACTCAGGCAGCCGCTCCGGTCTCGGCCGTCGGACGGATCAACCTGAACACGGCCACCCAAGCCGAGCTCGAAGGCCTCAAGGGAATCGGCCCGGCGCTGGCCGCGAAGATCATCGCCGCCCGTCCGTTCAAGACAGTCGCCGACCTGAAGAATGTCAGCGGCATCAGCCAGGCCACCTATGACGCCGTCAAGGGCCAGGTCACCGTCCGCACGCCGAAAGTCGCTGCCGAAGCGAGAGAGGCCAAGGCCAAGGCCGGGTCGGAGACAGCCGCCGCCGTTCAGGAAGAAGAAGCCGTCCAACCCAAGCTAAAACCGGGTGAGACGATCAACATCAACACGGCCACTCAGGAACAGCTTGAGGCCCTGCTGGGCATCGGCCCGGTCAAGGCTCAGGCCATCATCGCCGGCCGGCCCTATGCTCAGATCGAAGACATCATGAAGGTCAAGGGCATCAAAGAAAAGACCTTCGCCAAGATCAAGGACTACATCGTCGTCAAATAGACGCGGGACGTCCGAGTTTGAGCCTGTCGGAATCAGGCAAAAGGAGAATACTCTGGGTTTCCTATCTAATATTCTGAAGGGGCTCGGGGGCGGCGGTTCGACCCAGGGAAGCCAAAGCGCTCTTTTCGACGCCCTGGCGGGAATGATCAGCAACCCTCAATCCGGCGGCCTGCAAGGCTTGCTGCAGACCTTTCAGGAGAAGGGCCTGGGCGACATCTTCTCGTCCTGGGTCAGCACCGGGCAGAACCAGCCGGTTTCGCCGTCCCAGATCCAGCACGCCCTGGGCGGGGAGCAGATCCAGCAGCTCGCCGAGAAGGCCGGACTGTCGGTCGGCGACGTGTCCCAGGCCGTGTCCAAGCTGCTCCCGGAAATCGTTAACAAGCTGACGCCCAACGGCAATATCGAGGCCGGCGGCCTGGTCGGAGAAGGCCTGAGCGCCCTGAAAAAGCTGCTGGGTTGATCGTCCGGGCCGAGCCGGTCAACCGCCCCTCTCCAATCTCTGCTTAGAACCGGGGGGAGCGGTCTGTCCAGGCTTCCCCTTCTGCTCCCCGATAGGGTTTGACGGCGAAAAGGGGGGAGTGCTATCATAAAATGAAGAGGTGTAGCCATGAAAAAGATCCTCGCGGGTTTCCTCGTCCTGGGGTTGACGGTCGTCTTGATGATCGCCGCCGCCCCCAAGGCCTATCAGGTCACGGGGACCGTCAAGGCCCTGACGGATTCCGTCATCAGCATCGCGAAGAGCAACGGCGAAGTCTGGGACGTCGGCCGTGATGTGGGCCTCAAAGTCACGGGCGGGACGCTGGCCATCGGGTCCAAGGTCACCGTCATCTACAAAATGGTCGCCGTGAGCGCGGAGATCAAGGCAAAATAGCGGCGATCTTCAACAGACCTTTTCCCCATCTGAGCGAGGTTTCTCTCGTCAGCCTCGCGAAGGTCCTGCGACCTTTTTGCGGACTAGCCTGGCCGCCGGGCAGGTCAGAGAAATAGACAAACCCTCACACCCACTCCCTGCAGGTTTCGGGCCGATTGTCCCAGGTCAGGATACGTTATGAGGTCGGTTACTTGCCTTTTTTCAGCCTGGCCGCCGTTTCGGCCTTGCTCGTGCGCCTCATGTCCGCGGCGTGGGCCCGCTTGTAGGTTTGGATGTCCTTGAACCGCCCCTTGCTGTCGCGCACGGCGTAGAGCTTGGTGCCTGCGACGCTCCGATGCGTTGTTCTTTTGATCGGCATCCGTTCCTCCTTCCACGAATGGAAATGCTGATGACTCAAGTCTAAATTTTCATCGAGGGGTTGTCAACTCGATGGTTTCTCCCGGGGGATCATCGTTTGCCCCAGAGAGAAATTTCTGATATATAGTCCCTTCATTTTTTATCAAGGAAGGACGTTGAATCCGCCGATCATCCGCACCGTCGTTTCAGACCTGGGACGCGTCGTCCTCTGGTTCGACAACAACATCTTCCTGCGGAAGCTGGCCGTGCGGGCCGGGAAGCCCTTCGAGGACGTGAAGGCGGCCGTCCACGGCGACCTCGAGCTTATCCGGCGATTTGACGGCGGGGCCCTAACGCCGGATGAGTTTCATGAGCGGGTCATGCGCGCCGCCGGAGCGTCCGTCTCCCGCGATATCTTCTACGAGATCTACAACGACATTTTTTCCCTGAATGCGGCCGCGGTCGACGTCCTGGCCCGGGTCAAGACGGCGGGCTACACGACCGTCCTCCTTTCGAACACTGATCCCGAGCGGTTCGGTTTCGTCCGGCGCCGCTTTCCGGAGATTCTCTTCTTTGATAACTATGTCCTTTCCTACGAGCTCCGGCTCCTCAAGCCGGACCCGGCCATCTACCTCGAGGCGGCCCGCCGGGCCCGGTCGAATCCGGCCGAGTGCGTCTTCATCGACGACATGGAGGAGAACGTCAAGGGTGCCGTGGGCGCGGGCCTGCAGGGGATCCGCTACCGGCCGGAGACTGACCTCGCCGCCGAGCTGCGGGCGCTCGGTCTCACCTTTTAGGGCGGCCTTTCGCCACACAATTCTAGTACCTGGTTTATAGTGAGCGACAAGCTCTGGGCGATGAGGCGGGGATATAGACCGCGCTCTTATTTGGAGGGGGAATCCGCTAATCAAGAAGACCCAAGACTCGTTTCAGATATTTACCAGAAGTGCAGCTCCGAGTCGCTCCGCCGCACTTCTGCTGGTCGCTCCTCAGAATCCGCTCCCTGCCGGTCCCCCCTCCGCTACGGGGGCTTTCGGGCAATCTTTATCGCCGCCCTAAAGTGGATGCCTCGGTTTATCAGAGGATTTTGACCCAGACCTGCCGCGTCCTCGGTCCGTCGAACTCGCAGAGAAAGATCCCCTGCCAGGTGCCGAGCCGGAGGCGTCCTTCGGCGATGATGACGCTCTCCGATGACCCGACCAGGCCGGCCTTCACGTGGGCCGGGGAGTTCCCTTCGGCGTGGGCATAAGAGAGGGCATCGGGCACCATCTTCCCGAGCGTCATCAGGATATCCGCCTTGACGTCCGGGTCGGCGTGCTCGTTGATCGTGACCCCGGCCGTCGTGTGCGGGACGTACACGAGACACACCCCTTCTTCGCGGCCCGACGCGGCCACGATCCTCCCGATCTCCGGGGTCAGATCGACGAGCTCTTCCCGCCTTTTCGTCCGGATTTCAATAGTATCCATAGCGGCCTCAACAACTTAAAAAAAATCAGAAAAATTGCTTGACAAGCCTTTTTGTTGGGTGTAAATTCGGGCCAGAAAAATACAACATTTAGTATTTTTCCATAAATAGCCACACAAGATATGGGATAGGACCTGAAAGGTGCTTTTCTTTGGCCATGGCTCGAAAACAGCTTGATTTTAGCATGTCCCCCGCGAAAACGACAGGCATTTAATCCCCAGGAAGAAGGAGGTTTTTCATGGTGAGCACGATCGCCCGGATCAAAAAGAGGGACGGGACCGTCACGGATTTCAACCAGGACAAGATCACCAACGCGATCCACAAGGCCATGCAGGGCCAGGGCATCAAGGACCGGGCCATCGCCAAGACCGCCTCCGACATCGTGACCTTCATGGTCGAGGAGAAATTCGGCGGCTACACCGTTCCGTCCGTCGAGCAGATCCAGGACATCGTGGAAATGGTCCTCATGAAGCAGGGCTATCACGACGTCGCCAAGGCGTACATCCTCTACCGTGAAAAACACAAGGGCATCCGGGAGGCCAAGAAGACCGGCGTCAACCTGGAGCGGCTGATCAGGGACTACATCGACAACGCTGACTGGAAGGTCCGCGAGAACTCGAACGAGGGCGTCACCAGCTTCTCGGGCCTCAACGCCCGCGTCTCGGGCGAGGTCCTCTCGAATTTCGCCCTCAACCAGATCTACACCGAGCCCATGAAGCGGGCCCACGAGGAGGGCGCGTTCCACATCCACGACCTCAGCTATCCGATCGTCGGCTACTGCGCCGGCTGGTCGCTCGAGAACCTCATCCGCCGGGGCTTCGGCCACGTGCCCAACCAGGTCCACTCGAACCCGGCCAAACACCTCGACACCCTGACCCTCCACATGGTCAATTATATCGGGACCATGCAGGCCGAGTTCGCCGGCGCCCAGGCCTTCTCGAGCGTCGACACCTTCCTCGCGCCTTTCATCCGCCACGACAAGCTGAGCTACGAGGACGTCAAGCAGGACATCCAGAAGCTCATCTTCGGGCTCAACGTTCCCTGCCGCTGGGGCTGGCAGACGCCCTTCTCCAACCTGACCTTCGACTGGACCATCCCCGACGACATGAAGACGAAGAAGGTCGTCGTGGCCGGCGAGGAGCTCGACTCCTGCTATGGCGACTACCAGAAGGAGGTTGACTGGATCAACCAGGCCTTCCTCGAGATCATGATCGAAGGCGACATGAAGGGCCGGGTTTTCACCTTCCCCATCCCGACCTACAACCTGAGCCAGGAGTTTGACTGGGATTCCCCCAAGGCCAAGCTCCTCTTCGACGCCACGGCCAAGTACGGCATCCCGTACTTCCAGAACTACATCGGCACCAACATGAACCCGGGCGACATCCGGGCCATGTGCTGCCGGCTGAACCTCGACCAGCGGGAGCTCATGCGCCGGCCCGGGAACATCTGGGGGCCGGGCGACTCGACCGGGTCCATCGGCGTCGTGACCGTCAATCTCAACCGGCTCGGCTTCGAGGCCTCCTCCAAGGAGGACTTCTTCGCCCGGCTCAAGGAGCTCATGGTCCTGGCCAAGGACAGTCTCGAGACCAAGCGCGAGATCGTCAACAACATCCTCGCCCGCGGGATGATGCCCTACACCAAGGTCTACCTTGGCCACTTCGACAACCACTTCTCGACGATCGGCGTCTGCGGAATGCACGAGGCCTGTACGAACTTCCTCAAGAAAGGGATCGGCACGCCGGAGGGTCGCGAGTTCGCTTTCGAGACCCTCATGTATATGCGGGAGGTCCTCCGCCAGTTCCAGGAGGAGACCGGGAACCTCTACAACCTCGAGGCGACGCCGGCCGAATCCACCTCCTACCGCCTGGCCCGGCTGGACCGGCAGAAATATCCCCGGATCCACACCTCCGGCACGGAGAAGCACCCCTACCTCACGAATTCCACCCAGCTCAACGTCGACTCGACGCGGGACATCTTCGAGGCCATCCAGCACCAGGCCGAGATCCAGGCCCTCTACACCGGCGGGACGATCTTCCACGCCTTTCTGCCCGAGGCCATCGACGGCGAGACCTGCAAGAAGCTCGTCCAGCGGATCGTCCAGACCAAGCTTCCGTACTTCTCCATCACCCCGACCTTCAGCGTCTGCATGAACCACGGGTATATCCGGGGCAAGCACTTCAAGTGCCCGGACTGCGGCGACGAGACCGAAGTCTACAGCCGGATCGTCGGCTACTTGAGGCCGGTCCGGACCTGGAACGACGGGAAACAGCAGGAGTTCAGCGACCGGACCCCCTACACCAAGATCGCCTGAGGGACCGATGGACTATTTCCTGTTCACCTACCCGAACTGTCAGAAGTGCGAGAGCCTGAAGAAGTCCCTCGGGGAGAAGGGGATCGCCTACGGCGAGTACAGCCTGGTCCAGACGGTGGGCAAGGCCAAGATCCGGGAGTTCATTCGGCACGTCAAACGCGACGGGACGGGCGGGATCATCCTCCCGACGCTCGTCCTCAACGACGAGGGCATCGTCCGGGGGGTCCTGAACTCCGCCGAAGAGCTGGACCAGTGGTTGAGATCAAAGGGATAGAGAAGTTCTCGAGCCGAGACTTCCCCGGCCACATCTCCTCGACGGTCTTCCTCGGCGGCTGCACGTTCCGCTGCCCGTACTGCCACAACGCCGACCTCGTCCTTAGGCCGGAGGTGATCCAGTCCGTTCCGGTCGACATTTTCCTGTCCTATCTCGACGGCCGGAAGGGCTGGCTCGAGGCGATCTGCATTTCGGGCGGGGAGCCGCTCCTCCACGACGACGTCGAGGACCTCGTCCGGGTCATCCGGGACCGGGGCCTTCTGGTCAAGCTCGACACCAACGGATCGTTCCCGGCGCGGCTGGAGAAGCTCCTCCGGGACAAGCTCCTGGACTGGGTGGCCATGGACGTCAAGGCGCCGCTCGAACGCTACCGGGAGGTCACCCGTTCGGAGGTCGATGTCGAGGCCGTCGTCCGGAGCGCCGACCTCATCCGGACCTCGGGGGTCCGGTCGACCTTCCGGACGACGGTCGTCCCCGGCCTCATCGGCCGGGAAGACATCGTCAGGATCGGCGAGTGGCTCAGGGGCGCGGAGAGCTACCTCATCCAGCAGTTCGTCCCTCATACGACGATCGACCCGGCCTTCCTCGAGAAAAAACCCTACGGCCGTGAGCAGCTCGAAGTCCTGGTCGAGGCGGCCAAGCCCTTTTTCAAGGAGGCCCGGCTCGAGGGGCCGGAATGACGGGGATGTCCCCCCGGAGGGGGACTGTCCCTCTGAAGGCCCGAACGCTGATTGAAAGGTGACGGCCATGGAGCTCAAAGTCAAGCGGATCCACCCCGACGCGAAAGTCCCGGTCTACGGACATCCCGGAGACGCCGGCATGGACCTCTTCGCGGTCGTCGACCGGACCCTCGCGCCGGGCGAGGTTTTCGCGGTCCCGACCGGGATCCAGGTGGCCATCCCGGCCGGGACCGTCGGCCTCATCTGGGACAAGAGCGGCGTCTCGCTCAAGGGCGTCCACCGGCTGGCCGGGGTCGTCGACGCCGGCTACCGGGGCGAGGTCCAGGTCGTCATGATCAACCTCGGGAAGCAGCCCTTCGCCGTCAAGAAGGGGATGAAGATCGCCCAGATGCTCATCCAGCCGGTGACGGGGGTCAGGATCGTCGAGTCGGAGACCCTCGACGACACGTCCCGCGGCGAGGGCGGCTTCGGCTCGACCGGCCTCTACTGATCATCTGGCATGCTCATCAGCGCGAGCCGAAGAACCGACATCCCGGCTTTTTATGCCGAATGGCTCATCAACCGGGTCCGGGCGGGGTTCTGTACCGTGCCCAACCCTTTCAATCCCAGGCAGGTTTCCCGCGTCTCGCTTCGGCCGGAGGACGTCGACGCCTTCGTTTTCTGGACGAGGGACCCGAAACCCCTCCTCGGGAGGCTCGCGGAACTGGATGAAAGAGGGTTCCGCTACTATTTTCAATACACCATCCTCGCCAACCCGAGGGCCCTCGACCCCGGGACTCCGCCGGTCGAGGAGGCCGTGAGCACGTTCCGGTCCCTGGCCGATCACGTCGGGTCCGACAGGGTCGTTTGGCGATATGACCCCATCATCGTCACGGATGCGACGCCGGAGGCCTATCTCCTGGATCGGATGGCCTCGATCGCCGCGACCCTCCGGGGATATACGAAACGCCTGGTCATCAGCCTGGTCGACATCTATCCGCACGTCGAAGCGCACCTCCGCCTCCTCGGGGGAGAGGGGAGGCCCATCAAGCTCTCCCGGGAGCCGTTGACGGCTGATGCGATCAGATCGATGGCTGGGATCGCCGCGGCGAACGGCATGGAAATCTCGAGCTGCGCGGAGGATAATACCGTTATGAAGCAGGAGATACGCCCGGGCAAATGTGTCGATGATCAGCTGATCGAAAAAGTGTTCGGGATCAGCGTGACCCATCAAAAGGATCCTCATCAGCGCCCGGCCTGCGGCTGTGTCGTCAGCAAGGACATCGGCGTATATGATACGTGCGCGTTCCGATGCCTCTATTGCTATGCGACCAGGAACGTCGGGACGGCCGGGCGGAACCGCCTCAAACACGACCCCGGAGCCCCATCATTGATCTGACGGATGCTTGTGAGCCTTTCCGTACGGCCTCGAGCATCGCCGGCTGCTCGACCGACCCAGGCCACCCTCACAATTTCCTCAAGGTGTGATAAGATGTCGCCGGATCTTGCCGAGGGGACGAGGAAGCTGGCCATCAACAGAAAAACGGCCTGGCTGGGGGGGCTGATGGTCTTCGGCCTCATCCGGGCCCTCGGCTTCGCCGGCGAGACGGCCCCGGCCCGTTTCACGCTCAGCCTCGCCGAGCGGTTCCGGTTCGAGGCCTGGGACAACGCCATCAACCTCGATGATGCCTCGGCCGAGGGCTTCGCCTATACCCGGAACAAGACGACCCTCGGGATCCGCTGGCTGGTCGCGAAAAATCTGGAGGTCACAGCCAAGGTCACAAACGAGTTCCGCGTTTATCTGGCCCCCAAGGACCGCGCGTTCACCTGGCACGAGGTTTTTTTCGACGATCTTTTCGTCAAATGGAGGATCCCCAGCCGGCTGCCCCTGACCATCACGGCCGGCCGCCAGGACATCTTTCTCGGCGAGGGGTTCGTCGTCGCCGACGGAACGCCGCTCGACGGCTCCCGGTCCTTCTACTTCAACGCCGTCCGGTTCGACTATGATCTCCAGGCGGACCATAAGCTGACCTTCTTCCTCCACGCCATGGACAGGACCGACAGGTTTCTGCCCGTCCTCAACGACCGGGCCCAGGCCCTCGTCGAGCAGCCGGAGAGGGCCCTGGCCCTCTACTATTCTGGCGGGTTACGGAAGCTCAAGCTCGATGCCTACCTCATCCGGAAATGGGTCACCGCCCCGGACCCGGGCACCGTCCGCTCCCGGATCAACACGTGGGGCGCCCGGGCCCAGTGGCCCGTCCTCGCGCCCCTTCTTCTGACGGTCGAGGGGGCGCTCCAGGCCGGGTCCTACGGCGAGGCGGGGAGGGCGGCCTTCGGCGGGATTTCCCACCTCGATTTCACTCCTCACTGGCGATTCCCATGGCTCAAAACCCTGATGCTCGGCGGGATCTATCTCAGCGGCGACGACCCGGGGACGGCGAGGAAGGAGGGCTGGGACCCCGTCTTCAGCCGCTGGCCCAAGTGGAGCGAGGGCTACATCTATACGCTCATCCGTGAAAGCCGGATCGCCTACTGGAGCAACCTGAATTCGATTTACGGCTCGCTCCTCTTTGATTTCGGAGCCCGGGCCAACGCCGCGTTGACGCTCCATCGCCTCGGCGCCATTGAGCCCCAGCCGGGCGAATTTCCAGGCGGGACGGGCCGCAAGCGCGGGACGCTCCTCGTCGGCCGGCTGAACTTCACCGTCAGCAGGACCCTCTCGGGACATCTCCAGTGGGACCATTTCGAGCCGGGGGATTTCTACAGGCCCGGCGCGAGCGACTTCAACTGGCTCCGGTTCGAGTTCTTGTTCAGATATTGATCATATCCATTTATTTATTATCCAGCCCGGTTTTGATATGATGTTTGGCTGGCCGGGTCATGGACCAAGCGAACCAACCAACCGTCTTTGATGTCGTCGTCATCGGGGGCGGCGTCGTCGGCTGCGCCGTCCTCCGGGAGCTTTCCCGCTACGACCTCCGGATCCTCCTCCTCGAAAAGGAGGCCGACCTGGCCGAGGGCATCAGCAAGGCCAACAGCGGCGTCATCCACGGCGGGTTCAACGTCCCTCCCGGGTCCCTCAAGGCCAGGACCAACGTCGCCGGCCTCAGGAAAATCTACGGGCTCGCTTCCGAGCTCCACGTCCCCCACCGGAAGACCGGGAAGCTCGTCATCGCCCTGACGGACGCGGAGCGTCCCCGGCTCGAAGAGCTCAAGTCCGACGGCGACCGGAGCGGCACGCCGGACCTCGAGATCGTCGGCGAGAGCGCGATCCGCGGGATCGAGCCCCTGGCCCGCGGCCGTTGGGCCCTTTATTCGCCGCACACCGGCATCATCTCCCCCTATGAGTTCACCATCGCCCTGGCCGAGTGCGCCCGCCGGAACGGAGCCCAGGCCCTCCTCGAGGCGGCGGTCGGGTCCGTCGAGTCCCGGCCCGGGTCTTTCCATCTCGGAACGCCCCGGGGGGCCTTCGCCGCCCGATGGGTCATCAACAGCGCGGGTCTGTTCGCCGACGAGGTCGCCCGGCTGGCCGGGATCACCGACTACCGGATCTTCCCTTACCGCGGCGAATACCTCATCACCGACAAGGACCCGGGGTTCCGCCTCCGGCTGCCCCTTTATCCCGTTCCGCCCAAGGACGATCCCGGGCTGGGCATCCACGTCACGCCGACCATGGAAGGCAACGTCATCCTCGGCCCGAGCGCCGAGGCCGTCGGCGACAGGACGGACACTGCCTCGACCAGCCCGGTCATGGACCGGCTCAAGGACGAAGCCGGCCGGCTCATGCCGGAGCTCGGACGCGCGCCCTTCATCCACAGTTATGCCGGAATCCGCCCGAAGCTCGTCGACCCCGGAGGCCGGGAGAAATTCCGGGATTTCGTGGTCGAGGAAAGCGGCGTCCGACCCGGCTGGGTCAATCTCCTGGGGATCGAATCGCCCGGTCTGACCTCGGCCCCGGCCATCGCGGAGATGGTCGCCGGGATGATCGGCGCGAGGGTAAACCTGCGGCTCAAGCCGGATTTTGTCCCCGAGCTTCCGGCGAACCCCCGCTTCGCCGCGCTCGACGACGACGACCGGGCCGCCAGAGTCGTGGCGAACCCCGACTGGGGCGAGATGGTCTGCCGTTGCGAGCACGTGACCCGGGCCGAGGTCGCGGCCGCCCTCCGCAACCCGTTCGGCGCCCGGACCATGGACGCCGTCAAGCGCCGGACCCGCTGCGGCATGGGCCGCTGCCAGGGCGGCTTTTGCACGCCGCGGATCGTTGAGATCCTCCAGGAAGAGGGCGTGCCCCTCGAGCGGATCACAAAGAGGGGAGGCGGCTCCCGCCTCTTTTACGGACGGATCAAGAGCTGAGCGATGGAAACGATGAGCGACGTAACGCGCCAGGGCGTGGACAATCGGGGACTGTCCCCCCGGGAGGGGCCTGCCCGTCCTTATGACGTCGTCGTCATCGGCGGAGGCCCGGCCGGGCTGGCCGCGGCCCTGGGCGCCCGGCGGGCCGGGGCGAAGGACGTCCTCCTCATCGAGCGCGACAAGCGGCTCGGCGGCATCCTCAACCAGTGCATCCACGACGGCTTCGGCCTCTTCCTCTACAACGAGACGATCACCGGCCCGGAATACGCGGAACGGCTGATCGAAGACGTCGGCCGGGAAGGGATCCGATGCGAGACGGGGGCCATGGTCCTCGACCTCACCGCCGACCGCGTCCTGCGCGTCAACGCCCGCTCCGGTTACCGGCTCATCAAGGCGTCGAGCGTCATCCTGGCCATGGGCTGCCGCGAGCGGACCCGGGAGATGATCGAGATCCCGGGGACCCGGCCGGCCGGGATTTTCACCGCCGGCTCGGCCCAGAACCTCGTCAACCTCCAGAACATCCGGATCGGGAACGAGGCCGTCATCCTCGGGTCCGGGGATATCGGGCTGATCATGGCCCGGAGGCTGACGTTCGAAGGGATCGCCGTCAAAGGCGTCTTCGAGCTTCTGCCCTGGACGAGCGGCCTCGAGCGCAACGTCCGGCAGTGCCTGATGGATTTCGGCATCCCGCTCGAGCTCTCGTCGACGGTCGTCGAGGTCAGGGGCCGGGACCGGGTGGAGAGCGTGGCCGTGGCCAGGGTGGACGGGGACCTCCGGCCCGTCCCCGGCTCGGAGCGCGAGGTCCGGTGCGACACGCTCCTCCTTTCCGTGGGGCTGATCCCGGAGAATGAGCTTTCGAAGAGGGCTGGCCTCGAGCTCTCTCCGCTCACCGGCGGGGCCGTCGTGGACGAGACCCTGATGACCTCCGTCCCCGGCATTTTCTCCTGCGGGAACGTCCTTCACATCCATGACGTCGCGGATTTCGCCTCCCATGAAGGGTTCGCGGCGGGGGCGTTCGCGGCCCGGTTCGCCCGCAGCGAGCTCCTCCCCGCGGTCAGACTCCGCATCACGCCGGGTCCGAATATCCGTTACGCCCTGCCCCAGCTTATCCGGCCGGGAACGGCTGACTTCGACCTGAGCTTCCGGGTGACCCGGCCCGTGCGGGCCTGCCGGGTCGTGGTCCGCGGCCGGAGCTCGGGGAAGGCTTATTTTCAGAAAAAGTACGGACGGCTGCTTCCCTCGGAACTCCAGAGGATCAAGGTCCGCCCGGCCGTCGGGGAGGACTTGGAGGTCGAATGCCATGAGTGACCATTCGCCCGTGGACCGCTTGACCTGCATCCTCTGCCCGGTCGGCTGCGAGCTCGAGGTCGGCCGCACGGAGAGGGGCCTGGATATTCAGGGCCACCAATGCGAAAAAGGGATTGAATTCGCGACGGAAGAGGTCCTCTACCCCAAGCGCAACCTGGCGACCTCGGTCCCGGTCAAGGGATCGGCCACGCGGCTCGTTTCCGTGCGGCTGAGCGACCGCGTGGCGAGAGAGATGATCTTCCCGATCCTCGCCGAGATCGCGAAGCTCAGGCCCGAGGCGCCCATCCGGCGCGGCCAGGTCCTCATCGCCGACGTCCTCGGGACTGGCGTCGACGTCATCGCCACCCGGACCGTCGAATAAGGATGGCCAGGGTTTCGAGGTGAGGGGTGTGGGGGAAGAAATCGAAGGGCGCGATCGTTTCGATCGCGTAATCATGGGCGATGAAGCGCTTCAGGTCCTTGGCCAGGGCCCCCGGGTTGCAGGAGACATAGGCTATTTTCGGGACGTTCAGGGCTAAAATGTGTTTCATAGCCTGCGGAGAGAGCCCGGGCCGGGGGGGATCGAGGACGAGGACATCCGGCGGCTCGCCGGACGGCTCTTTCAGGAAATCCTCGACCGTCCGGGCGACGAACGAGCAATTCCCGATCCCGTTCCCGGCGGCGTTCTCTTCGGCGTTCCGGACGTTCTCCGGGAGCGAGTCGACGCCGATCATTTTTCCGGCCCCGCGGGCGAGGGAGATCTCGATGGCCCCGGAGCCGCAGTAAAGGCCCAGCACCCGGCTCTGGAGGGTCAGGCCGGCCAGCTCCGTGATCTTCCGGTACAGGAGCTCGGCCGCCGCGGTATTCGTCTGGAAGAACGTCCGCGGATAGATCCGGAAGTCGAGGCCGCCGAGCTTTTCCCCGATCCCGAGTGTGCCCGAGAGAAGCCGGGCTTCGTCGAAGCCGACGATGTCCGACCTCCGGCCGTTCGCGACATGCCAGAAACTCTTAAGTCGGGGCGAAAGCGTGGCCAGCTTCCCGGCGAGGACCTCGAAATCGGCCCGGGCGCCCGGCGCGGTCACCAGGAGGACCATGAGGTCGCCCGTCCGCTTGCCTTCGCGCAGGACCAGGTGGCGAAGGCCCCCCCGGCCCGTCCTGGGGTTGTGGGCCGTGAGCCCTCTCTCCCCGGCAAACTCGAGGACGGCCGGAAAGATCTCTTCGACCACGGGGCTGAAAATCGGACATTGGGTGAGGCCGATCGTCCGCCCCCTGGACTTGCGGCGGGGATCGCCCCTTTCGCGGAGACCGATCACGAGCTTTCCCCAGCTCTCGGCGAAGGCGAACTCCATCTTGTTTCGGTAATGGTAAATGTCGGGCGACGGCGTGACAGGCCGGATGCCGCCAGGGCCGGGCTCCGCTATGCCGGCCTCGTTCAGGATCCTCCGGAGGTGCCTCTCCTTGAGCTCGAGCTGCTTTCCGTAATCCAGGTTCTGGAAGAGACAGCCGCCGCATTCCCCGAAGTGCGGGCAGCGGGGCTCGGCCCTTGACGGGGACCGTTTCTCCAAGCGGACGATCTCGGCCAACTCCGTGCCGCGGCCCTCTCCCACGACCTGGACCCGGGCTCTATCTCCGACGACCGCCCCGGGGACGAGGATGGTCCGCCCGCCGTGCCTGACGACACCGGAGCTCCCCGGGAAGTCCACGTCCTCGACGTCCAGGCTGAGGAGTGGGACTCTGAACCGGGCCAGCATGGCCGCCACTTTCTTCACGGGAAAGCCGACGACGTTGTCGAAGTCACCTTTGAGACGCCGGACGAACTCGTCCCCGATGTCCTGGACGGCGTACGCCCCCGCCTTGTCCAAGTATTCCTCCCGGTCGAGATAGGCCTCGATCATCTCGTCGGCCAGCGGACGGAACGTCACGTACGTCAGCTCGTAACCGGTGAGGAGCCGGTCCTCGTTCTGGTGATAGAACGCCAGGCCGGTGATCACGCGATGACGGCGGCCGGAGAGGAGCTTGAGCATGGCCCGGGCCGAGCCGCGGTCCCCCGGCTTCCCGAGGATCCGGTGCTCGAGGGCCACGACGGTATCGGCCCCGATGACGATGGCCTCCGGAAAGGACCCGGCGGCGGCCCTGGCCTTCAGGACGGCGGCCTCGACGGCGACTCTCACCGGGTCGGCCTGGGGGACCGACGTCTCATCCACATCGACGGGAAAAACGCGGAAATCCGGTGTGATGCCGGCCATGAGCTCCCTCCGGCGCGGCGACCGCGAGGCGAGAACAATGTCCATCGAGGATCTTTTTACCATGATTCGTCGGGTGAGGCCAGGCCTGCGATTTCAGGGGGTCGTTCTCTTCCGGGCGCCGCGAGCCCCGATCGTCCTCTTTCAGGCGACCTCACCAGATGTGCGGCAGGAGCCGGAACTTGACCGCGTTGGCGTATTGTTTGTAACCCTCGAGCTCGGCGATGAGGGCGTTATCCTCGAGAACGGTCCGGACGACCAGCAGCAGGGCGGCCACCGCGGAGGGGATGAGGGCCACGAAAGACCCCAGCAGAAGCGGCGCGCTCAGACCGAAGGTCAAACCTCCGAGATACCCCGGGTGCCGGCAATATCGGTAGGGGCCTTCGCGGCAGACGGTGTGTCCCCGCTCCTCCTGGATCCGGACGACGCTCGAGAAAAAGTTGTTGACCCGCTTGGCCCAGAGCATGAGGGACTGCCCCAGGCAATAGGCCACGATGACGCCGAGATAGAGCAGCAGAGGCAGGCGGTGCGTCCAGTGGTTCCGCCCAGCGTCGAGCCCGGCTACGACGAGGGACAGGAAATAAAGGGGCGCCGAAACGGCCCAATAGACTCTGTCCCAGGTCTTCATCCCCCCTCCCGGGAACATGCGCTCCCGGCGGAGGGACGGATTGTCCCGGAGGAACCAGTTGGTCACGCCGATGAAGATGACGTTGATCGCGATGTAGATCCAGGCCTGCCAGTAGTCGATCCGGCCGCCCGCGAGAAGGAGCAGGACGATGAGCCCGGTCACGCCGAGGATGCTCCGGAACCAGAGCTGGGCTTTCATTTTTTCTTTGTCCACGTCTCAGCTCCCGGCGGACCCGAGGCTCTGTCCGAACTCGGCAGATCACGCCGCTCGATCCGGAACCCGCACGCCTTGGATTCGCCCCCGCCGGACCGCACCACCGTGGCGACGAGCGCCACGCCCATCACGATCACTTTATTGGAGTCCGCGGAAAAAAGCAATGCCGTCTTTCCGTCCGATTTCGTCCGCGATGATATTCTCCGGGCGGGCAGACGGTTGAACCGTCCCCTGGAAATGGAATAATTTACTGTTCGGGTCGTCTTTTCTTATGAATAAAGGAAGAGTGATGCCGACGAAGGATGAATCGACGCTCTTCGAGGAGATGATGACCTACCGGGAAGATGTCTTCCGGATCTGCCTGGGGTTTTCCCGGAACCCCTCCGATGCCGAGGACCTCAGCCAGGACGTCTACCTCAAGGCCTATAAAAATGTCGGCAAAATCCACACTCCGTACGCCGTTAAGGAATGGCTTTTCCGGGTTACCCGGACGACTTGCCTCGACCATCACAAAAAATTGAGGATCGCCCGCCTGTTCCAGCAGCGGGCTTCCAATCCCTCCGGCGGCCCAGGGCCGGTGACTCCGGAATATTCGGCAGAGGACAACGAGCGGCTGAAGGCCCTCAAGGAAGCCGTCGGCCGGCTGCCCAAGAAGCTGCGGGAAGTCTTCGTCCTCCGCGAGTACGGACACGCTTCGTACCAGGAGCTGGCCCGGACTCTCGGAATCAAAGAAGGGACGGTGATGTCCCGCTTGAGCCGGGCCCGGAGGGCCGTGGCAAATTCCGTGAAAGAGGACCTCCATGGGTGAAAAATGGGATGATCGAGAATTCAAGGACATCGCCTGGCTGATCCGCGAAGATGAGGATCGGGCCCTTGAAATTTTCCGGCAGCGGAACTTCGATCAGACAATACGGACCCAGGTCGCGGCTGTCTCAGATCGGAAACACAGTTTCTCCGGTCTGAGCATGGCCGTTCCGGTCTCGGTTGCCGTGCTCCTCCTGATCGCCTTAGGGACCGTCCTCCTGGTCACCTGGAGGCCATCGCTGGGTCCCCGGAGCGGGCCCGGCCCGATCGCCCTGATCCTCAAAGACCTGCCCGGAGTTTCCGACTTCGTCATGCCGAGAGAGACGCTCCCCGCCGGAGCGGCCGAGACTTTCGGCCCCGCCCGGACCGTCCGGATCGTCCTGGCCATGGCGACCCGGCAGAAAATGGAGGAAGAACGAAGGGCCGCGGCTCCGACGGGAAATCTGAAGGTCCCCCGTCTCAGCCTGGAGAAAAAAATGCAGATCCTATTTAAAGAGAGGCCGATCGAGCGGGTGCTCGTTTCGATTCTTAAAAAATCCGAGGAGGTCTGAAATGACGAAGAACAGAATCTTTCCGGTGATCGCGGTTTGCGCATTAGCGCTGAACCTGACGGCCTATGAAGTGACGTCCGCGCCGGAAAAAAAGGCCGGATACGCTCTTCTGGACCAGTATATCAGGACCTTCCAGGAGATGGCGACGAGAGGGACGGGGGGGCCGGACGTCCTGGAGCCGTACCTGCAAAAAATGGCGGCCGATACCAAGAAAGCCAAGGAGCAGGCGGAGATCGATCCTGTCTTTTACACCCATTTCTCACGAATCCTGGCCATGACCAAGCTCTTCGTGAAACCCGACCCCGGCAACATTCTCAAGCCCCTGATCGACCGGGAAGCGGCCAACTTCGTCAAGGACATCACGGGGGAGGATCTCATCACAACCGGCGGGGCGCCCGCGATCAGCCAGGTGGCCAATGCCCTCGCTGAGGAGATCGTCAACCTCCAAATCCACCTGGACACTTTGGACAGGCGGGAGGCCATCCGGAAGAAGCTGGACGAACGCATCGCCGGGCCTAAGAAGTGAGGGGATCAACCGGACCCCATACGGGAATTCGCCCGCCTCTCGCGGCCGGGAGGCGGGCCTTTTTGTGGGGGCACGGTTGCCTCGGAGGAGCCGTCTCGCTTAGAATATCGCCGGAGATCATCACGTGAGCCGGTATGCCATAGGGATCGACCTCGGCGGGACGAAAGTGGAAGCGTGCCTTGTTGATGAAAGCCGAAAGATCCTGGCCCGCAAGCGGCGCCCGTCCGAGCCGGGGCTCGGCCGCGATAAGGTTGTGGCCAACATCCTCGAGCTCGTTGCCGAGGCGGCCGGCGGCGCCCGCTACGAGGCTGCCGGCATGGGCACGCCGGGCACCTACCACCCGGGCGACGACATCATGTACGGGGCGCCCCACACGCCGCTTTACGAGAAGCCGGGCCTCATCAGCCTTCTCCGGACGAAGCTCACGGTCCCCCTCGTTATCGAAAATGACGCCAATTGCCTGGCCTTGGCGGAGTTCTTCGCTCAATGCCACGGCCGTTATTCAACCGTCATGGCCGTCATCCTCGGCACCGGCATGGGTTCGGGCCTGATCCTCGGGAATAGGCTCTACCGCGGCCCTAACGGGAACGCGGGCGAGATCGGCCACACGTCCATCGACATCAACGGGCGTCTCTGTGAATGCGGCCGGAGAGGTTGTGGCGAGGCCTACCTATCGGGGCCCAGCCTGACCCGGCGATATAAGGAGCTGACCGGAGAAACCCTGGCCCCCCAGGAGATCTACGTCCGCTTCGAGAAAGGGGAGCCACGCGCCCTGTCCCTTTTCGAGAAATCCTGCCGGATCATGGGCGAGCTCTTCACCAATTGCGTCAACATTCTCGACCTCGAGGCCATCATCCTCGGTGGCGGCGTCTCGAACATTCCGCTCTGGTACGAGCGCGTCCCTCCTTATATGGACAAATCCCTCTTCGGCATCCCGGGCCGGCGGATCCCCATTATGAAGGCCGTCCTGGGGGATTCCGCAGGCGTCCTCGGCGCGGCTTTCCTCGGCTTCCGCGCCATGGGCCTCATGGAATTTTAGTAAAGAGGACGGGCCACCCGTATACCTTTAATAGGGTTGAGGCGGCGGCTGAAATGATAGAAAGAAAGTGCGAAGGGGGTGTTCCCGGAGGAGGGCGTGTGGAGGGCCGAGCGGGCACGGATGGAAAAGAGGGACAGCTCCTGGAATAAAATACTCAGAGGCCCGTTTCAGATATTTGCCAGAAGTGCGGCTCCGAGCCGCTCCGCCACACTTCTGCTGGTCGCTCCTCAGAATCCGCTCCCTGCCGGAGGGAATCCCCCGAGCTCAACCTCTACGGAAACGGGTGCAACCGCCGAAGCCCGATATTATCTACGGGAGGCGAGTCGGCAAGAATCGATTTTATGAGACGAGGACGTCCCCGAGAGGACAGGAAAGATCTACTGATACTTCCCCATGATGTAGTTCTCGAGGTTCTCGATTGTCACTTTCTGGTGGCCGATGATGGCCTTGACGACGTCGCCGATGGAAATGACCCCGGCGAGCTTCTCGCCCTGGCGGACCGGCAGGTGGCGGATGTGCTTGTCGGTCATGAGGGCCATGCATTCGTCGGCCGTCGTGTCTAGGTTGACTCCGTAAACCGGGGACGTCATGATATCGCGGACCGTGGTGTCCTGGGATTGCCGTCCCATCAGGGCGATCTTCCTGGCGTAGTCGCGCTCGGACATGATCCCGGCGATACCGTCCTTTTCAAGGACGATCAGGGCGCCGATGCCTTTTTCGGCCATGAGCTTGAGGGCGTCGAAGACCTTGGCGTCCGGCGATATCGTCCAGACCTTGGAACCCTTCTCCGAGAGGATCTCTTTCACGGTGATCATGATGGCCCTCCAGTCGGGTTTTTCCCTTCGCTTTTCAAGGCGCCTTTTATATAGCCGAACCCGCCCGGGTTGTCAATCGAAATACCCGGTCAGGTCGTCCCGGTTAAGGCCCTGTTCGATCGCGACCCTGGCCACGGCCCGGGCCACCGTTTTGTGAAGGTTCTTGTCCAGCGGATTGGGGACGATTTCCCCGGCCGGGGCGAAGCCGGCGATGGCCTCGGCCGCGGCGATCAGCATCTCCCGGGTGATCCGGGGGACGTTGGCGTCCACGGCCCCCCTGAAGATCCCCGGGAAGCCGAGGACGTTGTTGACCGACTTCCCGTCCGCCGCGAAGGCCGCGCCGGCCTCCATGGCGACCGAGGGCTCGATCTCCGGGTTGGGGTTGGACAGGGCGAGAATGATCTGGCCCTTCCGGACCATCTCTTTCTTGATCAGCCCGGGCACGCCCGTCGTGGCGATCACGACATCGGCCGACCCCATGATTGTCTTGAGGTCCGACGGGGTCCCACCGGCCTGCCGCAGCCTCTCCAGGGCGGAGGGGTCGATATCGGCGCCGAGGACGGGTGTCTTGAAATAGACCATCAACATCTCGGATAAGGCGAACCCGGCAGCGCCCAGGCCGATGACTCCGATCCCGGCCTTGGTCAGGTCGACCCGAGCGATCTTGGCGGCGTTGAGAAGGGCTGCGGTGACCACGCAGGCCGTGCCGTGCTGGTCGTCGTGCATGACGGGGATGTCGACCGCATCCTGGATGCGGCGCTCGATCTCGAAGCAGCGGGGCGCCGAGATGTCCTCGAGCTGGATGGCGCTGAAGGTCAAGGAGATGTGGACGACCGTCCGGATGATCTCCTCCGGGTCCTTGGTGTTGAGGAGGATGGGCATTCCCGAGAGGCCGGTCAGGGTTTCGAGCAGGCTCGCCTTGCCCTCCATGACCGGCATGGCGGCCAGGGGGCCGATGTCGCCCAGCCCCAGCACGGCCGTGCCGTCGGTGACGATGGCGACCAGGTGGCGGATCGAGGTGAAGCGACGGGCCAGCGAGGGGTCCTCCTTGATCTTCAGGCTGACCTCGGCGACACCCGGCGTGTAGATACGCCGCAGCGTCGCGAGCGAGGAGATGTCGTAGCGGCTGCGGATCGCGATCTTGCCGCCCTGGTGCATCTCGAGGACCTCGTCGCGGACCTCGAGAAGCTCGACATCGGCGAAACCCCGGATGATACCGATGAGCCGGTCGAGGTGCCTGAGGTCGTCGGCGTAGACCGTGATGTCCCGGACGATCGCCGAGCCGCCCATCGTGATGATCCGGATCTCGCCGATGAGACCGCCCTGGTCGCCGATAGCCGCCAGGAGACGGCCCAGGATGCCGGGCGTCTGGGTCAGGCGGCACCGGAACGTCCGAGTGATCTTGCCGTCCCACCACATGTTCGTGCTCCTTTGAGGAGAGTTCTTTGGCGCTATTATAACCCTTTTGCCGGAGGGGTGACAAATGCGGGAAGCTGCGGGGTTTTATTCGATGAGGAGGAAGGCGTAGCGGTTCATCGTCTGCTTGTAATCGGAGAGGACCTCGATCGGATAGCCCAGCTTCCGGACGGTGGTATAGACGTCGACCCCCAGGGCGTCCGGCGTCGGCCGGGCCTGCTTGGGGTCCTTGCAGCCGGCCCGGTTTCCCGAGCACTCAAGGCAAATGTTGCAGCTGTCCATGTAGAGGAGGAAGGCCTTGAAGAATCCGGCCATGAACACTTCCCGTTCGAGCTTGAGGAGGTCGATGTTGATCTTCCGGCTCCAGGCGTGCCGGTCTTCGGGCCGGTCGACCTTTTTTTCAAAATGGAAGATGACGGCCCGGTCGTACTCCCGGAAGAACCGTTCGCACGCCTCGACGGCCGGGGCGTTCGGAGGACAGGTGGCCGTCCGGCCGTATTCCACGCAGCCGTACAGGCATTTCATCCGAACCCACTCGCCCAGTATGATCTCTTTGGGATCGATCCAGCGGAAGTCCGCGAATCCATGTTCCTTGAAAAGACCTTCGAGATCAACCTGGCCGTCCGGTTTCCGCGTGCGCGGGCGATGGGGTTGAGGCCGACGCGTCGCATTCATGGACCTCAATATACCATATTTTCCCGGCAGATTCGAGAGGATCAAGGCTGGGCCCTTATGGCCGGTCGGCCGGGAGCGGGGACGTCTGGCCTTTTCCCGACCCCTCGGCTATAATTTAAAAACATGAGAAAACAGGCGGCCTCATCCGGCACGGCCAGTGGCTTCCCGGGCGGCCTCGGCCGCTTCGCGGTCGTGCTGGTCCGTCCGGACAGCCCCGAGAACATCGGCCTCGCCGCCCGGGGGATGGCCAACACAGGGTTCACGGACCTTCGGCTCGTCGGCCTCGACAGGCTCGAAGCCCCTGCCTTCCGGACGGCCGTCCACGCCGAGGCCATCCTCGACGGCGCCCACTTCTGCGGGACCCTGTCTGAGGCCGTGGACGGGCTGCACCTTGTTCTCGGGTCGACGGCCCGGATCCGCCGGGATTTCCCTCTGGTCACGATGCAGGCCGCCGTCCGGCAGATCGCCGAGTATCCTCCCGAAACCAAGATCGGCCTCGTCTTCGGGAACGAAAGGACAGGCCTGACCTCGGAAGAGATCGGCCTTTCGAATGTCCGCTTCCGTATCCCCCAGGCGGCCAGGCAGCCGTCCTACAACCTGGGAGTCGCCGTGACATTGACCCTCTTCGAGATCGCCGGCCGCCGGGAGCCGCCTCCCGTCGTCCGACGGGACCTGCCCCTGACGAGGGCCGAGCAAGAAGAGGCCGGCCGGCGATTCGGCGAGATGCTGGACGGCTTGGGCTTCATGCGCGACACCAACCGGGGGTTCATCACGGAAAGGGTCCAGGACATCTTCCGGCGGATGGTCCTGACGGGCAAGGACAGGGATGTCATCCTGGCCATGTTCCGGAAGGCCCTCCTGGGCCGTTCCGGGAAGAGAACATACGAAAGGAGCCGGCATGGCAGCGAATGACCTCAAGGTGATCTTCGGCGATGGATGGAAAATCGACGTCGCACACAAGGGCTTCACGATCCGGACCGACCAGCCGGCGCACCAGGGCGGCGGCGGGACCGCGCCTTCGCCCTTCGATTATTTCCTGGTTTCCCTCGCGGCCTGCGCCGGGTTCTACGCTCTCGAATTCTGCCGGGCGCGCAAGATCCCGACGGACAAGCTCGCTGTGTCCATGAGCACCGAGAAAGGGGAGGTCTCCAAGATGATCGACAAGGTCACGATCCGGGTTGACCTCCCGGCCGGCTTCCCGGAAAAATACAAGGTCGCCATCGTCAAGGCCATCGACCACTGCACGGTCAAGGCCCATATCGTCCGCCCGCCCGCATTCGAGATCGTCACCCGGGTCGGGGGCTAGGGCGTCCGGAATGGCGATCTTGGCGGGACTTTTCCTCGGCATCGCGGCGGCCGTGCCGGTCGGTCCCATCGGCATCCTGGCTGTAACTCAGCACTGCCGCTACGGCTTCCGCCGCAGCTATTCGGGGGCCCTGGCCTCGTCGGCCATGGAGATCCTCTACAGCCTGATCGCGATCCAGGCGGCGGGCTTTGTCACCGCCTTCATCCTAAAGTATTCCCATGTTATGAAATTCGCTGGGACAGCTGTGCTCGTTTTCGTGGGCGCAGGGATCTTCCGCCAGGCCAGGACGTTCGACCCGGCGGTCGTGTTCTGCGGCAAAGAAAAAAAGGAACTTCACCCCGTCTGGAAAACCATCCTCCTCTATGTTTCGAGCCCGACGCTGCCGGCGTTCTGGCTGACGGCCGCAGGCCTGGTTGTCGCTCACGGCTGGGTCGAACGGGGCCATCCGTCGGCGGTTTTTTTCGCCCTGGCTTGCGGAGCGGGGAGCGCCTTCTGGTATTTCATCCTGCTGCGGCTCATCCTCAAGACGCCCGAGAAGCTTGAGGCCCGGGTTTTCCGGACGATCTTCCTCGTCCTGGGGATCCTTCTCGTCGCCCTCGCAGTTCTCAACGTCCTGTCGATCTGGGTCAAGTTCCCGGGCGGGCTGAAGATCGTCTGACTCGGGCCGCCGGCCCGCTTCCGCTCTCGTTATTCGGTCCGCGGCCGGGCGCCCGTCGACGTATCTTACTGGGCTTGTGGCAGCCAGAGATAATAGAATCCCGTCTTGAGGACGGCGAGATAGGATTCCAGGACTTTCTTGTCGAGCGCGGAGAAGTCGCCGAGCTGGGCGGCATAGATGTTGGTCTTGCTCAAGGGATAGTAGGTGTAGGCGACGAGGCGGGCGGACTTGAGGCCGGCCATCGCCAGGGCCTTCTTGTAGGCGTCGTCAAAGTAGCCGATCTCGTCAATGAGCTTGAGCTTGAGCGCTTGAGGGGCCGTGTAGACGCGGCCGTCGGCGATCCGCCTGAGCTCGTCCGCCGCGATCCTGTCCTTCCGGTTCCCGGCGACGGCGCTCAGAAAATCCTGATAATACTCGTCGATGATCGCCTGGAAGAGCTTTTTTTCTTCCGCGGTCATGTCCCTGAAGGGACCGCCCGAGTCCTTGGCTTCACCAGACTTGATGACATTGACCTTGACGCCGACCTTGGCCATCAGGTCCCCGAAATTGGGGAAGATGGAGATGACCCCGATGCTCCCGGTCAGGGTCGTGGGATGGGCCATGATATAATCGCAGGCCGAGGCGATGTAGAAGCCCCCCGAGGCCGCGACCCCCATCATTAAGCCGATGACGGGCTTCTTCGTTCTGTCCTTGAATTTCAGGACCTCGTGGTAGATCATGTCGCTCGCGGTGACCTCTCCGCCGGGCGTGTCGAGACGGAGGATGACCGCCTTCACCTGGGGATCCTGGGCCGCCCATTCCAGCCGCTCATAAACCCGGGAGACGGCGTTCTTTTCCCTGAAGAAAAGGCTCGTGTTGATGACCGAGGAGATGACCCCTTCGATGTCAATCATCAGGACCTTGTCCTTGGCCGGGCTTTGGATGAGCGTCACTTCGGCGAGTTTCTCCTGGCCCAGGAAATCCAGGTGGATATTCGGGGAGCAGCCAGCCAGGGCCGCAATGATCACCAGAGTGGGCAGCGCGGGTTTTTTCATGACGTCCTCCTCACGAGGGGCTTGTTTTGGTTCATTATAGCACAACGATCCGCCCGCTCTGTCCCCTCCGGGCGGCGATGATGACCCCCGGCGGGGAGCGAATTCTGAGGAGCGACCACCAGAAGTGCTGCGGAGCGACTCGGAACTGCACTTCTGGTAAATATCTGAAAAGAGTCTTAGAACTTCTTGATCAGCGGGTCCCCCCTCCGCTACGGGGTCTTTCAGGCGGTCTTCATCGCCGCCCTTGAATGCGTCGCCGATATCGCCCTTGTCCCCCCGGACGTCCGTCGCCGCGCTGTTGACTCCGGCCGCCCGAGGTGTTATGACTTCACTTCTCAAGGACATCCGTGCCCAGCCAAAAGCTCGTCATCGTCGGCCTGGACCTGGCCGGCTCGCCGAAGCGGCCCACGGGGTTCTGTGTCCTCCGCGGGCTCGAGGTCGAGACGAGGGACCTCTATTCGGACGAGGAGATCCTGGCCGCGATCGCCGAGGCGCATCCCGGACTGGTCGCCATCGACGCCCCGCTTCATCTCCCGCCGGGGAGGTCGTCCATCCACGAGCGGAACGATTCCCATTACCGGCCCTGCGACCTGGAGCTCAGGCGAAGGAAGATCCCCTTCTTCCCGATCACTCTTGGCCCGATGCGGGGACTGACAGAACGGGGAATGAGGCTCCGGGCGGAGCTCGAGAGGAACGGGACGCGGACGGTCGAGATGTATCCGGGCGGCGCCCAGGACGTCTGGGGCATTCCCCGCGCCGCGCGGGATGGGAAAGGCCTGCGCAGCGGCCTCGCCAGGCTCGGCCTGAAGGGCCTGCGGACAGACTCATCCAACCACGAGCTTGACGCCGCCTCAGGGGCGCTGGTCGGGCTTCTCTTCCTTCAGGGCCGGGCCGAGGTCTTGGGCGATTTCGACTCGGGGGCGATCATCATGCCTCCCGCCGGGCCGCGGGCCGGGCGGCGCAAGAAAACTCCCCGTGGTTCTCCCGTCGGGGCCAGGATCCGGGCAGGGAGGATAAAGTAGGAGAGCTTTCCGACGGGAGAAGGGGGGATCAGTCCGGGTATTCGAACTTCTTCTTGCCCCTTCCCCCTGGAGGGCAGATGATCCTGATCGCCCGGGGAAGGACCTTGAATTCGATCCGGTCGCGGTTTCCGAGGAATTCGCCGTTGTACTGGATGGGAAGGTCCCGGCCCTTGATGACCACCCGTTTGGCCTTGAAATGCCGCTGCCGCTTCTGGTAGAGGCCGAGATAGATCAACGGGAAAAGGAGCGTGTACTTGACGGGCCCGAGCTCGAAGAGGGTGATGTCCAGATAGCCGTCGTCGACGCGGGCCCTCGGTGCGATGTGCCAGCCGTAACCGAAATAGTTCGTCTTCGTGACGATGCAGTCGAAGAATTTCGAGTGGAGGGTCTTGTGCTCGAAGGGGCCGTGCCGGTCGGTCCCGTCGTAAAGCTCGATCTCCTTCTCGTCTGTCCGTGAGCCATAGAGCCGCCGGCCCGCCAGGAAATGCCCCCAGATCCCTTCAATGGAGTGCTGGAGCTTCTCGCTGGTAACCCGGGCGGTGGCCCCGACGCTGGCGAAGGCCGCGTGCCGGCCCTCGACCTCGAGGAGATCGATCGTCCGGGGCACGCCGGCGGCCAGATGGTCGATCGCCCGGCGCGGGTTCTTGGGGATGCCGAACGATTTCCGGAAGGCGTTGCCGCTGCCGAAGGGGATGACGCTGAAGAGAACGTCCTTCGCTTTCCCGGCTTCAAAGATGCCCTGCAAGGTGTCGGCGATCGTCCCGTCGCCGCCCATGGCCACGATGACGTCGGCTTCGTTCGAGGCCTTTTTGGCCTGTTCGATGGTCGTTCTCGTGTCCCCGAAGACGTCATAGATCTCCCCCGGAAGCTTCTTCTGGAGGTAGGCCCTGAGCATCTTCCGCCGGAGCCACTTGGAGTTGGCGGCCCGGGGGTTGATCAGGCAGGCGACCCTGCCCCATTTGGTCTCTTCAGTCATGACTCATCCCACCACGTCATCTTATAACACGGGGGAGAGGTCCTGTCAAAAGCCGCGGGGAGGACGGGGTTATCCCGCCGATGGAGCGTCCGGCTTCCGCCTTTTCCAGAGGAGAGAGACCGAATAGACCTTGACGACGAGGAGGGCCAGGGCCATGACCAGGGCCGCGACCCAGAGCTTCGGCAGGAAGATCAGGGTCAGGGTGACGGGGGTGGAGTTGGCAATCTTGGCCGGCGGGCTGAAATTGAGGGCGTAGACGCGGCGGTCGACCCGGTCGAAATAATTGATCGAGATGATATCGTACTTGACGAACTGATAGCTCAGGTAGAGATCCACGAAGGCGAAATCCAGGATATAGACGACGACGGGAAGAGCGAGGACGGGATGGAAATGGACAAAATTGATGAAGAAGAAGAGGATCTCGACCCGGTCGGCGATGATGTCGATCTCGGCGCCGAGGACGGTTTCCTGCCGGAGGGTGCGGGCGAGCCAGCCGTCGAGGGTATCCCCGGCCCAATGGACCGCCAGCCCGACGTAATTGTAGAGCTCGCGGTGCCCGGCTGCCGCCAGGGCGAAAAAGACAAGACAGGCGGAGAGGCGGATGAGGGTGATGACGTTGGGCTCGCTATAGAGTGACCCGGGGCTTCTTGGCCGCATCTCTTATTCCCTCTTCAGGCATCCGGCGTTTACCATATAATAAAGGGGTCTTTGGGGTCAAACCTCCACGTTGACGGGTCCGACCCCATTCGGCAGAGATGGCCCCGTCCGGTTTGCCCGGCCGGGGCCGTTGGGCTAAAATGGAGATCGCGAGCATGAACGACCTCGAAAGAACTGTCGTCAGCAAGGGCCGGAGGTTCCTCCTCCGCGTGGAGACGTCCCACGAGGCTCGGGATTACCAGAAGTACGAGGACATCCGGAACAAGATCTGGGGTTTCCCCGACGACCATCTGGCCGGGACCCGGAACATGATGTGCGAGAACTTCCTGGCCGAGGGTGGCAGCCTTTTCATCGGGGCCTTCGCCGAGTCCCCGGGCGGGGGCTTCACCGCGGACGGGGAGAGCCTGGCCGGGTTCTGCTACGGGTTCGTGGGCATCGTGGATAAGGAGATCGGCTTCCGCGACCTCTCGAACCTCCGCTTCTATTCGCAGTTCGCCGGCGTCCGGCGGGGATACGAGGGTTATGGGCTGGGGGTCCTGATGAAGGAGTTCCAGCGCGACATCATCCTCGGCCGCTTCGGCATCGGCACCGTGATCTGCACCTTTGACCCCCTGACCGGGGTCAACGCCCGCCGGAACGTCCACCACTTCGGCATGGACGTCCTGGAATACAGGGTGGCGACCTACGGCGAGTACGGCGGGCTCCTCAACCGGTCCGACGTTGCCTCCGATCGGTTCCTCATGTCCTGGGATCTGACAAAGGCGCCGAGGGGAAATATGCCGCCTCCCGACCCATCCCTTCGAGAGGCCGGCCGGATCTTCCACGTGGACAGACACTGGATCAAGGGGCGGACCTCGGATCTCGACCTTGAGGTCGTCCGGACCGCGGACCTGGATCCCTCCCAGGCCAAGTTATTGGCGCAGATTCCCGTTGATTTTTACCTCATGCTCCAGGAAACGGATGTCGCGGATCCTGACGTCCGGCGGATCCCCGTCGAGTGGCGGCTCCAGACCCGGCACGCTTTCCGGACGCTTTTCGCCCGGGGCTACCGGGTCACGGACTTCCTGAGCAAGGAGGGGAACCCGCCCGCCAACTATTACCTCCTGCGGAAGGGCTGAGCGAACAGCGCGGCGGTCCGGAATGGCGGGAGATGCGCGAGGCGGACAGGCCTCTGGACGAATCCGCGCCACGTGATATAATCGCGTCTTCGTGAGAAAAATCGCCTTATGAAAAGATTTTTTTCCGACCACGCGCGCTTTCAAGGAGTTCCAATGAAAACCAAGTCTATTGCGCTCATCATTCTGGGCCTTTCCCTGCTCGCCTCCGGGGCCGGCCGGGCCGATCAGAAACCGGCAGGGGTTGAGGAAAGGGCCCGGGCTCTGCACCGGAAGATCCTCACGGTCGATACTCACTGCGACACGGCCTTCAATCTCCTGCGGTCCGACTGGAAGATCGGCGACCGCCACGATCCCCTGAAGCGGGAGAGCGGCAAGATCGATCTTCCCCGGATGCGGGAGGGGGGCCTCGACGCGGAATTCTTCGCCGCGTTCGTCGGTCAGGGGCCGCGGACCCCGGAAGGGTACGCCAAGGCCAAGGAGGCCGCGGTCAAGATCATCGACGCGGTCGCGAAGATGACGGCGGACTATCCCGGGATGATCGGGCGCGCCCTGGCGCCCGCGGACGCCTACCGGCTCAAGCGCGAGGGAAAGCTCACGGCCTTTATGGGCATGGAGAACGGTTACCCCATCGGCCTGGACCTTTCCCTAGTCGAGTTTTATTACAGGAAGGGCGTCCGTTACATCACCCTCTGCCACACTTCGGACAACGATATCTGCGATTCGTCGACCGACCGCAAGGACAGCGAGGACAAGGGCCTGACCGAGTTCGGCCGCCGGGTCGTCGCCGAGTGCAACCGGCTGGGCATGATCGTGGACATCTCCCACGTCTCGGACAAGTCCTTTTATGATGTCCTCCAACTGACGAAGGCGCCCGTCATCGCCTCCCATTCGAGCGCCCGGGCCGTCTGCGACAACCCGCGGAACCTCTCGGACGACATGCTCCGGGCCCTCAAGAAGAACGGCGGTGTCATCCAGATCTGTTTCCTCGGGAACTACGTCAAGAAACCGCCCCCGAACCCCGAACGCGACAAGGCCCTCAAGGAGCTCGAATCCAAATACGGCAACTTCCGGGCCGTCCGGGACGAGGCCGTCCGTGAGAAGGCCATGGCGGAATACGCCGTGATCAACGAGAAATTTCCCCAGGACAAACCGACCGTCAAGGACCTCGTCGACCACATCGACCACGTCCGGAAGACGATCGGCGTGGATTATGTCGGGATCGGCACGGATTTCGACGGCGGCGGCGGGGTCTTGGGTTGCGACGACGTGAGCGGCATAATCCATGTGACCGAGGAACTCATCCGCCGTGGATACACGGACAAGGAGATCGAGAAGATCTGGGGCGGGAACTTCATGAGGGTCTTCAACAAGGTCATTGAGCTCCGGAAAAAATAGCCCGGAAAATGTAAAATAAATTTACAGTCCGGGTCTCTATTTCCCCGGCGGCGTCCATTCTTCATCCGTTCCAGGATGGGAGCCACCGCATCCTCGTTGGCATGAACCTTGCTCTTTTGCTGTCCCTATGATCTGAGCTCGAATGATGCCCGTTGCTTGGGGTGCAATTTCCGCGGATTTTAGCTAAGATGATGGATATCCCATGTTGAACGCGCGCCGCTTCATCGGCTTCCCCCTTTTTTTTCTCTGCCTGGCCGCCGTCGGGACGGCCGGACTCCTCCTTCGAAAAAGCCCTGAGGAAGAGCCTCAGGCCGGCGGCACCCTGGTGATCAAGGCCTATCAGACCCCCTTCAATCCGGTCTTCGATCCGGCCGCGTCGGCCTCGCACTATTTTGTGATCGAGCAGCTCTTCGACGGGCTGGTCAAATTCGACAACAATTTCGGGATCATCCCCGCCTTGGCCGAGTACTGGACGATCTCGGACGACGGAAAAAGGATCACTTTTTACCTGCGCAAGGGCGTCAGGTTCCATCACGGCCGGGAGATGACGGCCGAGGACGTCAAGTTCTCGCTGGAGCGGCTGATCCAGAACCGTCCGGGGAACACGTGCTACCAATATTTCACGGGGAAAGTCGCCGGCTCCGAGGATTTCTGGCAGGGGAAGGCGGCCGAGGTCAGCGGCTTTCGGGTCCTGGACAGATACACGTTCGAGATCCAGTGGATGCGGCCCTCCGTCTCGGGCCTTTACCTGCTGGGCATGTATTACTGCAAGATCCTGCCGAAAGACCTCCTCTTGGCCCAAGGCAGGAACTTCTTCCAGAAGCCCATCGGGACGGGGCCTTTCAAATTCTCTTCCTGGCTGCGGGACGAGCGGAACCCGAGGCTCGGGGCCCTGGGTGTCCGGCTGGAGAGGAACTACCTGTATTTCGGGAAAAAACCCTACCTGGACGCCCTGGAGTATTCGCCCAATTTCACCGATAGCCAATTCCAGGACGGGCTCGTCCATGTCATCCCGGTGACGTCCGATAGCCTCCTCGACAAGAGGCTCCAGGTCCTGGAGAACAATTCGCTCCGGTCGGCCTCGCTGGCCCTGAGCTGCCACATCCCCCCTCTGGACCGGGCCGACGTCCGGAAAGCCCTGGCCCTGGGGATGAACAAGGCCAGGCTGACCGAAGCCGCGTATTCGGCCTCTTCCGTCCCCCAGGTGACGCAGAACTACATCCCGCCCCTTCTGCCCGGTTTTTTCCCGAGGGACATGAGCCCCGTCTGCGACCCGGAAAAGGCCCGGATGCTGCTGGCCCGGCTCCTGCCTGAGACGGGCGGCCGCCTGACCTTGACCCTGGCCTTTGTCCTGCCGAAAAGGGACTTCGACCTGAACCTCAGCAGAGAGCTCGAGAGGGAGCTCGAAGCGATTGGGGTCAAGCTGGACGTGAGATACCTCAAGGCGGCCGAGAACATCCGGGACATCCGCGGCCCGTACCTGAAGTTCCTGGAGTGGAACATGGACTTCCCGGACCCCGAGAACGTCATCCTGCCTCTTTTCGGCTCCCGGTCCCTCACGAACCAGTTCAATTCCCATTACTCGAATCCCCGCCTGGACGCCCTGCTCGAGCAGTCTGAGGTCGAGCCGAGCTGGGAGCGGCGGACCGACCTTTTCCGGCAGATGGAGCAGGTCCTTTATGAGGAGGTCCCCGCGATCCCGCTCTTTTCGGAGCGGGTCAGGATCGCGCTTCGTCCGATAGTCCGGGGGGCGAAGCTCCCGGCCTTGGGCTTCTTTTTCCTGGATACCAAGGAGATCTGGCTGGATCGAAAAGAAAAATCCGGTGAAGATTAAGCTGTCGATCTACAAGCGTCTCATCTTCTGGATCACCCTCCTCGTCTGTATCCTGGTCGGGGCCGTCCTGTTCGTCATCCAGCGGCGCGAGGTCCAGACGCTTTTCGAGCAGGCCCGCGGCCGGGCCGTCCTGATCGCCAGGCACATGGCCGAGATCAATCAGCAGCCCCTCGTCCGGTACGATACCGAGACCATCAAGGCGAACATCGATCAGCAGGTCGACGACCAGCTGCCGTATATCATTTTTTACGATCGGTCCGGGGCGCCCTTCGTGGCCAACGAGCTGGTCCGGTCCCAGGCCGATATCCTGGGCCGCAGTCATTTTGACGAGGATGTCCAGCCGGACGCCGAGTTCACCGCGACCCGGCGCATCCAGCTCCAGGACCGGCGGCTGAGGGTCCTCGAAGTCGAGATCCCCGTCTTCCTGCCGGGGAGCGTCAGGAAGTGGGCCTCAGTCAAGATCGGCCACTCCCTGGAGCCCATGTATGCCGACCTCCGGTCGGTCCGGTTCGTCCTCATCCTCGTCGGGTTCGGCGGGTTCCTCCTGGGCGTTCTCGGAGCCACCGTGTTGGCGAAAAGGATCACCCGGCCTCTCCGGAAGCTCGTCGACGGCACCGTCAGGCTCTCGAAGGGCGATTTTTCCCAAGCCATCGATATCCCGCCCGGGGACGAAATCGGGGAGCTGGCCCGGAGTTTCAACGACATGACCGGCCAGCTCCTCCAGACGCGGGAGAGGATGGCCTCGGCCAACCGGAAGCTCGTCCAGGCCGAAAAGCTGGCCAGCATCGGGCGCCTGGCGGCGACCATCGCCCACGAGATCCGGAATCCTCTGACCTCGGTCAAGCTCAACATCCAGAAGATCGCAGAGGACGAAAAGCTCGGCGAGGCCGAGCGGGAACACCTCGGGCTCTCCATGGAAGGCATCGGCCAGATCGAGAAGTTCATCAAGGGGCTCCTTTATTTCACCCGGGTCGCGGACCTCAACCTGGACCGCTTCCCGCTGGAACAGGTCCTTGAGGAGTCCTTCAAGATGCTCAGGGACACCCTGGACCAGAAGGGGATCAGCGTCGAAAAAGATTACGCCGCCGGCTTGCCGCCCGTTCTTGTGGACGGCGACAAGATGAGGCAGGTCTTCCTCAACGTCCTGAGGAACGCGGAGGAGGCCCTCGACGCCGGCGGGCGTATTTCCGTTTCGATGGGCATGGCGGCCGAGGGCGGACAAAAAAGGATCCGGGTCCGGATCTCGGACGACGGCCCGGGCATTCCCGAGAAGGACCGGGACAACATCTTCGAGCCCTTCTTCACCACCAAGCCCTCGGGGTTCGGGCTGGGGCTCGCCAACGCCCGGAAGATCGTCGAGCAGCACAACGGGACCATCAAGCTCGTCCGGAAGCGGGGACGGGGGACCTCGTTCGTCATTCTCATCCCGTGCGAGGAGGGGACATGAAATCCATCCTGATCATCGAAGACGACGCCCTGGTCCGGCGGACCCTGACATCCCAGCTCGCCAAGGGGGGCTTCGAGGTCATCGCCACCGAGAACGGAGAGGGCGGGGTGCGGGCCTACGTCGAGAACAATCCCGACCTCGTCCTCCTGGACATCCGGCTGCCGGACATCGACGGGCTGGAGGTCCTGCGAAAGATCAAGGAGAGGAACCGGCGGGCCATCATCCTTGTCATGACGGCCTTCGACGACATGAAGACGACCGTCGAAGCCATCAAGCTCGGTGCCTACGAGTACCTCGTCAAACCCCTCAACACCGCCGAGCTCGGCCTGACCATCGAAAAGGCTTTCCAGGTCCGGGCCCTGGAGGAGAAGGTCAGCTACCTCGTCGAAGAGAAGCAGAAGGAGTACACGATCGACAACATCGTCGGCCACTCCCCCCAGATGAGGGGGGTTTTCAAGATGATCGGCTCGGTAGCCAACACCCGGACCAACATCCTCATCCAGGGCGAGAGCGGGACGGGCAAGGAGCTCGTGGCCAAGGCCATCCATTACAACAGCCCCTACCGGGACGAGCCCTTCATCGTCATCAACTGCTCCGCCATCTCCGACACGCTCCTCGAGAGCGAGCTCTTCGGCCATGTCAAGGGCGCGTTCACCGACGCCGTCTGCGAGACGAAGGGCAAGTTCGAGATCGCCGGGAAGGGGACCCTCTTCCTGGACGAGGTCGGGGACGTTTCCCCCAACCTCCAGTCCAAGCTCCTCCGGGTCATCGAGACCAGGGACTTCATGAAGGTCGGCGGCGAAAAGGTCCTCAAGACCGAGGCCCGGATCATCGCGGCCACGAACCAGAACCTCAGGGCCCTGATCGAGAAAGGACGGTTCCGGGAGGACCTCTATTACCGGCTCAAGGTCGTCGAGATCATGCTGCCGCCGCTCCGGGAGAGGCGCGAAGATATCCCGGACCTCACGGCCTACCTCCTCGAGAAGATCAACCGCGACCTCCGGCGGAATGTCCGGAAGGTCCCGCCCGACGTCATGAAGATCCTCACGGACCTTCCCTGGAGGGGCAATGTCCGGGAGCTCGAGAACGCCCTGACCCGGGCCGTCATCCTAGCCAAGGGGGACATCGTCCTCAAGGAAAACCTGCCCGTCGATCACGACGAGAAGAGCTCTTTTCCAAGCGAGCTCGTCTCTCTCGACAAGGTCGAAAAGAGCTACATCCAGCACGTCCTCAGCGCGGTCAAGGGCAGCAAGACTAGGGCCAGTCAGATCCTCGAGATCAGCCGTCCCACGCTGGACAAGAAGATCAAGGACTACGGTCTGGATACCGACGTCTGATCGTGTCGAACTTGGGACCGCCGGTGTAAATGAAGTTTACAGGCGGGAAGGAATTTTGCCTCCGGCGGGGCGGTTCCCCGCCGGCGTCAGGGGCAGGCGGGTGGCATAAAATATGCATTCAAAATGGGCGTGATGCGAAAGGTCGATCAAAAACTCCATTCCCCGATACCCTTCCATAACCCTCCTTCTTTTTGTTCCGGAGCGAGGGGTGCCGCGGGGGCACCCCCCCTCTGTTTTTCCTGACCTGCGGAATTCAACTCAGACCCTGGGACCGTCCCGGGACCTTTTCGGCGGGTTTTTTCGCCCAGAACGTCCCGAAGATCGTATCGCTCCAGACGAGCTCGCAGTGGACGAAGCCGGCAGCCCGCAGCCATCCCAGCCACGCCTGCTGGGAGACGGGGAAGTAGGCCGGGCGGTTGCGGAGGTGCCATTCCTGGATATCCTGCCTCCTGGCCCCCATCCCCATGACGTCCCGCTCCCATTGCTTCCAGACCCCGTCCCCGGCCGGAGCCACGTCCAGCATGACGGAGAATGCGAAGATGCCTCCCGGCTTGAGGGACCAGAAGACGTTCCGGCAGACGGCTTCTTTTTCCTCGGGGGAGGCCAGGAAGTGGAGGGCCAGGTTGGAGAGGACGTAGTCGAACGCCGTCGCCCTCGCGTAGCGGGTGATGCTCCGGCACTCGAGCTCCACCCACTCGGCCGAGCGGCCGAGCCGTTCCCTGGAGGCCTGGATCATGGACGGCTCGGGGTCCACCGACGTCAGCCTGATGTACGGCTTCTCCTCGAGGAGGCGGGCGCTGAGGATTCCGGTCCGGCAGCCCAGTTCGAGAACGGGAGAGCAGTCCTCATCCATGAGGAGCATGGATTCGAGCAGCGATTCCAGGATATCGGCCTGGCAGGGGACGAAATAGCGGATCTCCCTGTCGAAGGCCTCAGGGTTGCGGACCAGGTGGTGGCGCCCGGGTTCCGGGCGGACTGGGGCTTGCGACTCATCCATCAGGACCTGATCCTCCGCGGGTTTCGAATTCCGCCTCTCTTTTAGTCGGACGGCCGGGACGGATTCCGCAAAGACATGAGCCTTTTCCGTTGATCCCCCGGCCGGGGGCGTCACATCTTTTATGATCCGACGTTCGGACCAGCCTGGGACGCCTCCATGAAAAGCTCCATTTTGATATAATGAAGCGGTTGGGCGCGAGGCCCTCAACATGCAGGATGGCATTTTTCTTGACAGGGTCGAAAAAGGTCTTCGGGCCCCCCTCCCCGGCATCCCCGCCCAGCTCCGCATGGCGCCTGACCCCCGCCCGCAGAGCCACAAAGCCTATTTCGAGGTCGAGGGAACCTCTCTCAAGGCGGGCGTCCTGCTCCTCCTCTACGAAAAAGGAGGCCGGCTGCACCTCCTCCTGACCCGGAGGACGGAACGGGTCCTCCACCACCCCGGCCAGATCTCCTTTCCGGGCGGGGAGCAGCATCCGGGGGAGTCCATCGAAGCCACGGCCCTCCGCGAAACGAAGGAAGAATTGGGAGTGGACCTCGAGGCGGCGCGGACCTTGGGCCGGTTGACCCCGCTTTACATCGCGCCGAGCAACTATTGCGTTTATCCGACCGTGATTTTTCTTCCCGGCGAGCCGCTCTTCACGCTCCAGCCCGACGAAGTGGCTGAAGTCATCGAAATCCCGGTCAGCCATCTGGCGGAGCCGGCGAATCGCCGCCGGGAGACCCGGACGATCGGTGACAGAATGGCGAATGTCCCTTTCTACGATTTCCAGGGCCACAAGATCTGGGGGGCCACGGCCATGGTCCTGGCCGAGTTCCTGGCTCTCCTCGAATCATCCCCGGCGTGAGGATTTCCCATGAGAACATACCACCATCTCGGCATCCCGACGGATACTCCGCGCGAGGGCGAGGCCTATCTTCCGGAGTATAAGGTCTATCATTTCGGGTACGAAACAAGCCCCTACGGCATCGAATGGATGCGCTACGAGCCCGGCTGCCCGCTGCCGGACATCGTCCAGAAAATCCCCCATGTCGCCTTCAAGGTGGATGACTTAGCCGCCGAGATCGCCGGGAAGGACGTGATCATCCCCCCGAACAGCCCGTCCCCCGGCGTGACCGTCGCCTTCATCGTCGACAATGGTGCCCCGATCGAATTCCTGCAGTTCGACAAGAAATAGCCGCCGGTCTTGATTGCCCGTCCGAAGGCCTATACAATACTGTCCTGAAATGAATCGAGGTCCGGCCATGAGCAAGCGAAAACGCATCTTCAGCGGCATCCAGCCGAGCGGGACGATCCATATCGGCAACTACTTCGGGGCCATCGAGAACTGGGTCCGGCTAATGAAGGACTACGAATGCTTCTTCGGCATCGTCGACTACCACGCCATCACGGTGGGCTTCGACCCCGCCCTCATGCAAAAACGGATCTGGGAGGCCGCCCTTGACAATATCGCCGCCGGGCTCGACCCGGCCCGCTGCACGATCTTCGTCCAGAGCCACGTCCCCGAGCACACCGAGCTCTGCTGGCTGCTCAACTGCGTGACGCCCGTGGGCGAGCTCGGCCGGATGACCCAGTTCAAGGAGAAATCCGAGCGGGAGCGGGAGAACGTCACGGCCGGCCTTCTCAACTACCCCATCCTTCAGGCCGCCGACATCCTCATCTACAAAGCCGCCGCCGTCCCGGTCGGAGAGGACCAGGCCCAGCACCTCGAGTTCGCCCGGGAAGTCGCCCGCCGCTTCAACCACCGGTTCGGGGATTACTTCCCGGAGCCGCAGACCCTGATCGGCCGCGGGGCCCGGGTCACGGGGATCGACGGCGAGGCGAAGATGAGCAAGTCGCTCGAGAACTACATCGGCGTCGCCGAGGAGCCGGACGCGATCTGGGAGAAGCTCCGGCCGGCCAAGACCGACGAGGCCCGCAAGCGCCGCAGCGACCCGGGGAACCCCGACCGGTGCAACATTTTTTCCTATCACAAGCTCGTGACCCCCGAAGAGGAGATCCGGGAGATCGTCAAGGGCTGCACCACCGCAGGGATCGGCTGCCTCGACTGCAAGAAGGTCTTCTTCAACAACCTGCGGAAAGTCCTGGACCCGATCCGGGAGAGGCGCCGGGCCCTCGAGAGGGATCCCGAGGCCGTCCGGGTGGCGCTCAGGGAAGGGGCCCTGAAAGCCCGGGGCATCGCCCAGGACACCGTCCGGGGTGCCAAGAAGCTCATGGGCCTCCTCTCGGAATTTTAAGGGTCTCCGCGGCCCGGACCCCGGGCCCGCCGACCGAGAGCCCAAGAATCCGCTTTTCCCGGCAACCTTTTTCCGGCCGTTTCCGTCTTTCTATTCGAAGGTCGAACTTCGAGGAGGTTTTCATGCTGAAGATCAAAACGCCGGTCATCCTGACCGTCCTGGCCCTGGCCCTGCTTTGCGTCGGCCTGTTCACGCCGGCGGCGGCCGACTACCGGGAGGATTTCTCCAAGACCCTGGCCCTCAAGGCGCGCGAAACTTTTGCCCTGGACAACGTCAACGGCCGCGTGACGGTCGGCACATGGAAAGACAACAAGGTCGAGATCAAGGCCGTGAAGGTGGCCCGGGACAATGAGAAGGACCTCAAGGACGTGGAGATCCGGGTCGACGAGTCGGCCGGAAAGGTGTCGGTCAGGGCGATCTGGCCCAAGTTCAGGTCGAACTTCCATGTCGAAGTCAACTTCGCGATCATGGTCCCCGAGGGCGTCAACCTGCGGAAAGTCGAGACCGTCAACGGCGACGTCGAGGCGACGGGCACGTTCGGCTCGGCCGAGCTCGGGACGACCAACGGCTCGGTGACCGCGGACGGCGTCAAGGGGACGATGGACGTCTCGACGACGAACGGTGGGATCAAGGTCTCCCGTCAGGAAGGAAAGCTCCGGGCCGAGACGACCAACGGCAATATCCGTCTCGAACGCCTGACCTTCAAGGACGGGATCCGGGCGGAGACGACCAACGGCTCGATCACGCTGGCCATCAAAGCCCCCGACCAGATCAACGCCCTCCTACGGGCTGAAACGACGAACGGCCATATCTCCGTGGATTTCCCGGTGACCCTGAAAAACCTCCGTCAGTCCCGGCGTCTGATAGAAGCCCAGATCGGCCAGGGAGGGCCGGAGATCTCCCTGCAGACGACCAACGGTTCGATCTCGATCACGAAGTAGGGAAACGATCGCAGGATGGGGACCGCCTCGGCGGTCCCTTTTTATTTCCTGGCGGGGGTTGGGGCGGGAGAACCTTCGTCCCTGACGTAAAGGACGCCCGTCTGCATGAGAAGGCCCTGGAATTCCGACTCGGCGAGCTCGCCCCTGACCTCGGCCTCGACGTGCTTGCCGAAGTAGAGCTTCTTGTTGATCCCCTCGATAAGGCTCGTGACCCGGAGGTAGATGCTGGCCTGGGGCTTGTCCACGACGACCGTCACCTTATCTTCCCGGACGATGACCGCCCGGACGGACGGGAGCTCGGCCATCTTCTTGGCGAATTTCCCGAGCATCTGCCTCTTCCTGTTCCGGGCGCCGCGGTAGATCAGGAGGGCGAAGATGGCCGGGCCGATAAGCGACCCCCAGTTGATCCGGGCGACGAGGAGGGCCGCCGTCACGGCGATGGCCACGACCATGATCGCGATCCCTTTGTTCCCGTAGGGTATGGACGCCTTGAGCCGTTCCGCCCAGTTCAGGAAGCGCTCCCCGGCCCGCAGAGAGTGGCGCGTCCCCGTCTCGAGGTCCTGCTCGAGCTGCTTGAGGTCAGCCGCCAGGGCCCTGGCCTCGGGGTAGCGGTCTTCGGGCCTTTTCCGGAGGCAGCGGAAGACGATCCGGTGGACCTGAGGCGAGAGGTTCCGCCGGATGACCGTCACCGGCCGGGCCTCCTCGTAGGCGATGGCGTGCATCGTGTCGATCGGTGTGTCGCCCTTGAACGGCAGCTCGCCCGTCACCATCTCGTAAAAGACAATGCCGAAGGAAAAAATGTCGCTCCTCGGGTCGAGCGCCTGGCCGCGGGCCTGCTCCGGGCTCATGTACCTGATCGTGCCCATGACGGCTCCGGGGATGGTCTGGCCGTGGGCCTTGGTCAGGGTCCGGCTGACATCTCCGGCGGTCCCGGGCTCGTCCGGGCCCGGCTCGAGCAGCTTGGCCAGGCCGAAATCGAGGAGTTTGGCGTGGCCGTCCCTGGTCACCATGATGTTGTCGGACTTGATGTCCCGGTGGATGATCCCCGCCTCGTGGGCCTTGGCCAGCCCTTCGGCGACCTGGCGGGCGATCTCGACCGACCCCAGGAGGTCAAGCTCGCCGTCGGCGATCAGGCGGCTAACGGTCTTGCCGTCGATGTATTCCATGGCAATAAAGATCCCGCCGTCGGCCTCGTCGATGTCGTAGACCTGGGCGATGGCCGGGTGGGTGAGGACGGCCGCGGCCTGGGCCTCCCGGAGGAACCGGGTCCTGCGGTCCGGGTTGGAAACGACGCTGGGGGTCAGCATTTTCAAGGCGACGGGCCGCTGGAGTCGGAGGTCCATGGCCTTATAGACAACCCCCATGCCGCCCTGGCCGATGAGGGCCTCGATCTTGTAGTGCTTGAGGGTCCGGCCGATCATGGGACTGTTTTGTGCGATCATGGCCCGGGCTTTTTCTTATTGAATACCACAGGAACCCCGCAGGGTCAACAGCGCCGCCCGGGGGGGCGCCGTCCCAGTTTGTGCCGCGGCCGCGAGCCTGGCCCGGGCCCGGCCTACCTCGTCGTGATGAGGTTCCGCTTGCGGAGCTCTTCCAGCCCTTTTTCCCAGGCGCCGGCGTCCGCCCAGAGGTAATAGGAAAAATAGCGGACCGTCTTCTGGAAGATCGGGACCCAAGGCTGGAGCTCAGCGTAGTAGTGATGGGACTCCCCGTTGGAGGGGTGGTTCATCCACACGTGGAGGAACTCGGGCTCGCTCACCGGGAAGGCGCCGACGAACGAGACGTCCTCGACCGTGTCCCGGCCGGCGTTCCAGCCTTCCTTGAGGAAGAAGACCTCGCCGAAATACTCTTCGGGCCGCATCCGGACCTCACGGCGTCCGGTCACGGACGGGATGACGAAAACGTCTTCGGTCCAGTGCCTTTTCCCCAGCTCGAGGATGGGCTGGGGACCGATCATGTGGAGCTCGGGATTGCGGAACTCCAAGGCGAAGCGGACCTCGACGAGCGGCGAATCGCCGAACAGGGTGAAAGTCTTCTCCAGGCGGTTGCCGAAATAATCGGCCTCCATCCTCACCTGGACGAAGGGCCCCTCTTTGCGGACGAGCTCCGCGTCATAGATCCTATGCGTTTCGATGGACGCCTGGCCGAGGAAATCCTCGAATCCCCCGTAGGGGTAGAAACCGCGCTCGCGAAAAGGCCGCCTGTCCGTGTCCTCCCTCTCGGGCCAAAGCTTGAAGAGGACGTTGTCGTTCTTTTCCTTGACGACATACTCGATGATGCGGGCGCCGGTGCGGAGCAGGGTGACCCGGACCTTGGAGTTTTCGAGCCGGAATTCGTTCGTCCCGTCGCCGTTGAGGTCGACCTCCGTCGCCGTCGCCTTTCCCGACGCCGGGCCGACGCCGAGCTGCGTCACGCCCTCCGCGCCGAGGGACGTGACCCTGACCGAATACGCCCCCGGCTTGAGAGGCAGGCGGAAGGTCAGAGTCTCGTGCTCGCCCGGCCGGGCTTGACCGGTCTGCAGGGCCTCAAAGACGGGGTGACCCGGGCCGCCCTCCGGATAGACCTTGACGGAGACCGGGTATCCGGTCCCGTTCGAGAAGTTATGGACGGAGACGGGATAGACGACCTCGGGCTCCAGGCCGAAAAGGAGCCTGTGAACGGAGATCGCGGGGGGGAGGTCGAGAACGGTCAGGGCCCTTTTCCGGCCCGCTTTCCAGCGCATCTCGACCAGGATGGGGTTGGCCTTGGCCATGGCGGCCAGGGTAGGCTCGATCCCGAACCGGAACGTCCGCTCCGCGCCGGGCGGCAGGGCAGCGTCCGCGAATCCGCCTTTGATACGGAGCTCCGGCGCCGGCCGGACCTCGAGCTTTCCCTCGACGGGAGCCGCGCTCAAGTTTGCCGCCCGGACGACGAGCTCACGTCCCTCCATGACGGCTTCAAGCCGGACCCGGTCGCCGAAATAGTCCTCGAGGAAGACCCGGTCGAGGAGGAGCATCTGGAGGGCGTTGCGGAAAAGCGCCGGCCCCAGCATCTTCCCCTGGGGCAGGACACCGACGGCCCGCCGCGAGATGATCGCCTCCCACATCCCGTCCCGGGTCAGACGGCTTCCTTTCCGGTTGAAAAGGACCATGCAGGCCGGCGCCTCTTCGCGGACCATGCCCGTCTGGAGGATAAAAGGGATGTCCTCCCCGTCGATCTGTTTCTTGTTCCCTTCGATGGCGATCGAGCCGTCGTACTTGAACTTGTCGCAGTCGGGGGCATCCACGGGCCGGAAGATGAAGCCGCGGCGGTCCCTGACGAGCTTGATCCACTCTTCCTCCGTGGGCGTGTCCTGGATCTTGAGCCCGTCCCAGCTCCTGAGGCCGTAGGCGACGGTGCCCAGGCTGTGGGTAGCCTTGCCGGTGCCGACGTCGGTGACGACGTCGAGCCCCACCTTGGCGAGCCAAGCGGTGAGCTCGTTTTGCATCAGGTAGTCCATGTAGCCGCTGAACGTGAACCAGTCGTTGCCCTGGCCGAGGCCTTTTCCGATGACCTCGAGCGGGTGGCCGGGAAAACAGGTGACGCTGTGGAGGAGCGTCCCCGTGCCGAACCATCCGCGGTGGAGGTCATAGCGGCCGAGGACATCGCGGAGGTTCGCGAGGAGCTCCCGGAAGCGGCGGCGGCATTCGGGGCAGTCCGTCACGACGGCGAAAAGCCGGCGCTCGCCGCTCGTGAGGAGAAACGCGCGGACCTCGTAATAATCCCGGCCGTTTCGCTGGTGACTGCCGAGCTTCTCTCCCCAGGGGACCGTATCGGGAAGCAAGGCCAGAAGCTTCCTGCCCGTGGCGCTCGAGGGCTTCGCCCAGACGAGGGCGTCCCCGCTATCCAGGGCCTTTTCGAGCTCGGCCGTGTCCGGGTCCTCGAATTCCCGGGCGGTGGCCCTGAGCCAGGCGTCGAGAAAGCCTTCGGCCAGGAAAAGGCCGGGAATCCTCAACTCCTCGGCGATGTCGACCTTGTTCTGGGCGATGGACTTGGCCACGTCGGACTGGCTGATGAGATAGAGGCTGCCGTACTGCGACCACTGATAATAGATGTCGTGCCAGTAGTTCGTGTAGCCGTTGAACTGGCCGGGTGTCGTGATCGCCGCGGCCGGGGCCGCGACGGCGGTCGGGCCCTGGAACCGGTCGAGGCTCTCGGCCCGGCCCCGCGCCGGGAAAACGAGAAGGAGGCCCAAGGCCCAGATGAGGCATGTGGAAAAGCGTTCGGTCTCTCGGCGCATCGTGTCCCTCCTCCGTCCGGAAGTCCCTTGGGAAACCCGGCCCTATTATACTTGTCGAGGTCGGGAGGTGGAAGTCGGGTTTGACTCCCGGCCGGCAAGTTGTTATTCTCTGCTCAGGCAGCCCGGAGGGAATCATGGAAAGGGATCCGACCAGGACTCTCAAGGTCGAAACGGCCAGGATCAGGCCCGGCCAGACCCTCGCCGGCAAGTATCGCATTGTGCGGGAGCTCGGCCGGGGCGGCATGGGGGTCGTTTATGAGGCCGAGGACCTCAGGCTCAAGCGCATCGTTGCCCTCAAGTTCCTGCCGCCCGGACTGACTTCGGACCAGGAGGCCCGGGAGCGTTTCGTCCACGAAGCCCAGGCGGCCTCGGGTCTCGACCACCCCAATATCTGCACCATCTACGAGATCGACGAGGCCGAGGCCGGCGGGATGTACATCGCCATGGCCTGTTACAGGGGAGAGAGCCTCAAAGAGAAGATGAGCCGGGGGCCCCTCGAACCGGCCGAAGCCATAGGGATCGCCCTCGGAGTGGCCGAAGGGCTGGCCAAAGCCCATGAACAGGGCATCGTCCACCGCGACATCAAGCCCGGGAACATCATGATCACGGCCGACGGCGCCGCCAAGATCCTCGATTTTGGCCTGGCCAAGCTGGGCGGCGACGCGCGCCTGACCCTGCCGGGGACGACGATGGGAACGGCGGCCTACATGTCGCCCGAACAGGCGCGGGGGGACAACGTGGACTGCCGGACGGACGTCTGGTCCCTCGGCGTCGTCCTCTATGAGATGGCGACCGGAGAGCTCCCCTTCGGCCGGGACAAGAAGCAGGCCGTCCTCCACGAGCCGCCGCGCCCGGCAAAAGATCTTCCCTCCGGCTATCCGGCGGAGCTCGTGTCGATCATGGACAGGTCCCTGGCCAAGGACCCTGCCAGAAGGTTCCCTTCGGCCCGGGAGATGGCCGATTCGCTCCTGGACCTCAAGACGCGGATGAGCGCCCGCCGCTACCCGGCCGCCCGGCAGCTGACCTTCCGGCGCTCCCGGAAGCCGCTGCTGCTCGCGGCCGGCGCGCTGTCCCTGGTCTCCCTGGCGGTCGCCGTCTGGCTGCTCAACCGGCCCAGCCTGGCCTTTGAGAGCCGCGACCGGCTGATGGTGGCCGACGCCGACAACCTCACCGGGGACAAAGTCTTCGACCTGGCCCTCCGGACGGCCATCGAGGCCGACCTCCAGCAATCCGCCTATGCCGTGATCTTCGACAAGCCCCAAATCAGCGACACCCTCCGCCTGATGAGAATAGACCCGTCGGCCCGCGTCGACGAGAATCTCGGCTACGAGGTTTGCCGTTTCGCAGGGGTCAGGGCGTTCATCCTGCCGCGGATCATGGCCGTCGGCGAGGCCTACGAGCTCGAGGCGATCCTGATCGACCCGCTGAAACGGAGGCACGTAGACCGGATCCGGGTCACGGCCCGCGGCCGGGAAGAGGTCCTTCTCAAGGGCATCGACAAGCTGACCAAAGCGCTCCGGTCCAGACTGGGCGAATCGCTGGGCAGCATCGAAAAAGCCGACGTCCCCATCGCGACCGTGACGACTTCCTCCTGGGAGGCGCTGGACTATTTTTCCATGGCCCAGGCCAAGCGGAACGACGCCAAGTTCAAGGAGGCGGCGGCCTTGTATGAGCTGGCCCTGGATAAGGACCCAAAGTTTGCCGCCGCCCGGAGCTCGCTCGGGCTTGTCCTGATCCAATTCCTGGGACAGCCGGAGAAAGGGAAGGCGATGCTACAGCAAGCCCTCCAGGATGCCCAGAGCCTGGGCCTGCCGCAGCGGGACGTCCTGCCGATGAAGGCCGTCAACCGGCAGTTCGTGGCCGGCGACCTCCCCGGCGCCCTCGAGGAATACCGAACGCTGATGGGGCTTTTTCCGGACCTCATGGTCCCCTACAACAATTCGGGCCGGATCCTCCAGGCTCTCGGCCGCTTCGACGAGGCCGCGGCCATGTACGAAGAGGCGGTCAAGCGGGCCCCGAAGAGCGCCATTCCCTTGCAGAACATGTGGTTCCTCGACATGGACCTCAGGCAGGACGCCCAGGCCGGGGAATCGGCCGCGCGTCGTCTTGTCGATCTGGCTCCCGCCTTGGCCAACCCCCACAGCTTTCTTGGCTATAGCCTGGCGGTCCAGGAGAAATACGGCGAAGCCGAGAAGGAGTTCCGGAAGTCCCTGGAGATCGAGCCCGATCATCCCTATGCTCTTCCCAACTTGGCCCACGTCCTTTTCGTGTCGGGAAAGGTGGCGGAGGCCGTTCCCGTTTATCGCCGGATGCTCGAGCTCGTCAGCCGGGGGAAATTGACCGGGACCCCGGAGTGGGACTGCGTGGCGCTGGCCCTGGCCCTTCACGAATCCGGCCAGGCCCAAGAAGCCTTGAGAACAGCCGCGGAGGGCCGCGATGCGCTCACGAAAAAACTCCAGGGCAACAAGCCCCCTGAGTCCGACGATTGGGTTGCCTACGGGGCGCTGGCGGCGGTTGGCGGAGACGCCGAAAGGGCGGTCGTCTGCATCAATAAGGCCATGCCCTCCGGCATCAAGGACCCGAACTCGCTCATGGACTTGGCTGAACTCTACGCCCTGATCGGCCGGCCCGCGGAGGCCATCGAGTCCATCAAGAAGTCCCTCGCTGGGGGATTCTCCGACCCCTTCTTTCCGGTCATCCTGCCGGAGTTTCAATCCATCAGGAAAAATCCGGAATTCCGGGTCCTGTTCAAGCTCGGCCTATAGACCGCCCTCTGCCGGATCCTTGACCGGCTCAACCCGGGGGCCTATAATGCTTATCCAAATTCCGTCTGATCGAGAGTGAGAGACATGAGCAAGCTTTGCAGTCCGGAGGAGGTCCGGGAGATCGCGAAATCCGGCGACGGCGCTTTCGTCCTTTTTTACGCGTCCTGGTGTCCGTTCTCCCAGGCGTTCCTTCCGGTCTACGAAAAGCACGCGAACGGCCGGGAGAAGGAATTCGTCCGGATCGTCCTCGACGGCAACGAAGAGCTGTTCGAGGAGCACGGCATCGGCGTCTACCCCACGGTCCTGTTCTTCAAGAACGGCGCGGTCGCCCGCCGGCTCGACGGGAAGCACCTGGCCGGGCTCAAGGAAAAACAATTGACCGAGCTCATCGCGTCATGCGACGCGATGAAGCCCTGAACCTTTTTCTTCGAAGGGCCGGGATCAGGCCTCTTCGACGACCTTCCAGCCGATCGCGTCTGCCAGGGCGAAGATCGGGTCCTTGAGGTCCCCGTAGAACGTGACCCGGTGCCAGCCCCACTTGTCCCACATCGTGAAGAGCTTCTCGAAGTCGCCGACCGGCTCCGCGACGAGCTTCGTCCGGCAGGCCCGGTCGTTGGGGTCGTTCCCGACGGCCTGGCCTTGGTGGAAGAGAATCTCCTTGCGGTCCTCGGAGAGCTCGACGGTCGTCGTCATGTAGCCCGCGGGCAGGATCGACCGGACCGAAGCCCCTTTCCTGTCTTCGGAATGAGTGAGGATCTGGAACGGGTTCGCCGGGCCGCGCGGGCCGAAGACCCTGTTCGAGGCCACGCAGTGGGCGTAGATGATGTGGCGCTCCGAGGTGTCGAGGACAGGGTCGGAGATCATGCCCGGCCGGCCGTTGGCCATGATGCCCAGCGCGGTCATGGCCGCTGCCGATGGGACGTCGCACTCGCAGCCGCCGACGAGGCCCTCGTTGTTCAGTTCATGGAACCCGAGGCACGGATAGGCATGGATGTGCCCGCCGTAGAAGCCTCCCAGGCAGTTCACCGTGATGCCGTGGGCCCCGTGTTTCTTGAGGACGGCCTTCAGGCCCAGGTACATCGCCGCGGAGTTGACCAGCTCCTCGCGACTCACCTCCTCGACCGCCGTGGCCGTCTTCATCCAGCGGTCGGCGACGACCCGGGCTTCGTCCTTGTCCGCGGCGGCCCAGGCCTGGTTGACTGCGGAGAAGGGGAGCTGGATGACGGGGACGCCCATAACGGTCGTCGCGGGACCCGTCTTGTCGTCCCGGACGGCCAGGAGCTTCGCGGCCTTTATCCGTCGGACGGTCTCGGCGGTCGGGAGGGTCTCCAGCCTGTCGGCCTTGACCGTGAGCTCCCGGGACCCGGGCGTGCGGCCTTTCCGGACCGCCGACGTGGCGGCGGCGAAATCGAAACCCGGCCCGCCGGCGCGGGCCTGTTCGAAGCAGCGGACGGCGTCGACGAGGTCGTCAATCCTTGACGACGAGACGAAGCCGATGTTGCGCGCCCCCTCGCGGAGGAACGCCGACGTATAGACGAGGAAGCCTCCGCTCCCGGCGTATGGGAAATCGGCATAGAGCACGGGCCGGCCCGACGAGGCCATGGTCTGGACGACCCGGTTCCAGCAGTTCATCTGGAAGACGAGGTAGCCGTCGACCGGTGTCGCCTTGTCCTCATCGAGGGCCTTTTGCGCCTCCTCCGGCCCCGTGGCCATCGTCGCGACGAAGGCGATGTCCGGGAAGCGTCCGGCCAGCCCGATCGTGAACTTCTCCATGACCGGCCTGAAGTCGAACCCGAGGTTCGGCCAGTCCGGCCTGTCCTGGACCGGGGCGTGCAGGGCGTAGAGGATGCGGATCCTGAGCTTTCCGTCGGCGCCTGCGGACGGGATCGCACCTTTCAGCCAGGCCGGCGCAGTCATCAGGCCGGCCGCTCCCGCACAGGCCGCGCAGTCTCCGAGAAACCTGCGCCGGCTGAGGCCGCGGGCGGCACAGCCCGTGGGCGGGAATTGTGGTTTCCGGGCGGGTTTTCGCATGCCTTCTCCTTTTCGGGCGGCCCTGCGGCCGGGCCCTCTCCACCCGAACATATCGCTCGGCGCTGGCGTTTGTCAAGACGGGATAAGCGGGCTTGAAACGACGGATGGGATGGGGTTTAATAAGGCGGGCCGGATGAAAGGAGAAGCGACATGAAAAAGTTCGGCATCCTGATCATCGTCGTCTTCAGCTTGGCCGCGATGATGTTCGGCCAGGCCTCCCCGACGGCGGAAAAAGAGATCCGGGCCGCCCTCGACCTTCAGAAGACCGCCTGGAACAGGGGGGATATCGAGGGGTTCATGGCGACATACTGGAAGTCGGACGCCCTGACTTTTCAATCGGCGGGAAGCCGGACCCACGGCTGGGATGACGTCCTTGCACGCTATAAGAAAAACTACGCGCCCGGCAAAATGGGGAAGCTCGATTTCACCGATCTTGCCATCCACATCCTGTCGCGCGACGCGGCCTATGTCCTCGGCCGCTTCAAGCTCGACTTCGGCGGCACGTTGAAGGAAGGCGTTTTCACCCTGATCTTCAGGCGAACGAAGGATGGCTGGCGGATCATCCACGACCACACGTCCTCGAGTTGAGACGAACGTCATGGCGGGCGACGGTACAGGCCGTCCAGAAGCCTATGAAGCGGAGGGGCGCCCATCGGCCTATTGATTAAACCGGGTATTTCGGGAATAATCAGGGCCTGCGCCCATGGCCGGTTTTGATCCGCAATCCTACGAACGAGGGTTCATATGAAAAAATCCGTGTTTCCGGTATCCGCCTTTCTGTCCTTCTCTCTGGCCGCGATCCTGATCGGCGCCTCGTGCGCCCCCGCCCCCGTGGCGGTGCCGGCGGCCCGGCGGCCGCTCTGGTTCGGCTTTCACGCCATGGTCGAGAAGAAGGCCGACGCGGAGGGCCTTCTCTCCGAGATCCCCGCCCTCGCCAAGCTGGGAGTCAACCTTATCATCGCCGAGGTCGATTACAATTACGAGTACGTGTCCCATCCGGATCTCCGGACGGAGGACCCGATCTCTAAGGAGACGGCGAAGAGGCTCGTCGGCCTCTGCCGGCAGTACAAGATCCGGCTGGTCCCGGAGTTCCAGAGCCTCGGCCATCAGTCCTGGGAAGCGAAAACTTACCCCCTGCTCGCCAAGTACCCCCAGTTCGACGAGTCCCCGGGCAAGTACCCGGGGAACAAGGGCCGGGAGCCCGCGGGCAACGACTTTTACTGCCGCAGCTGGTGCCCCCTGCACCCGGACCTCAACGCCATCATCTTCGACCTCTACGACGAGCTCATCGACGTCTTCGAAGCCGACGCCCTGCACGTCGGGATGGACGAGGTCTTCGTCATCGGTGACGACGCCTGCCCTCGCTGCCGAGGCAAGTCCCCGGCCCAGCTCTTCGCCAAGGCCGTCAACGACGCCTATGGGCACATCGTCAAAACGAGGGGCAAGGATATGATGATGTGGGGGGACCGGTTCATCGACGGCACCGAGACCGGCTACGGCATGTGGGAGGCCTCCAAGAACGAGACCTATCCGGCCGTCGACCTCGTCCCCAGGGACATTATCATCTGCGACTGGCATTACGAGAGGGCATACGAAAATATGAGATCCTACGGCTTCCCCTCCATCCGCATGTTCCTGGAGAAGGGTTTCCGGGTCCTGCCCACGAGCTTCCGGGACCCCAAGGCCGTCAAGAGCATGATCGACGATTCGCTGGCCCTCAAGTCCGGCCGGATGCTCGGCCATCTCTGCACGTTCTGGCACGGCATCAAACCGGGCGAGGCGGCCAAGCTCCCGCAGCTCAAGACCGCGGCGAAAAGGCTCGGCCCGATCACGGTCCCGTCCCGATAGGCCGGGCCTGATTCGATAGAGATCTCACTGGAGGTGACATCATGCGTCGTAACGCCCTTGCCCTTGGCGCGATTTTCCTTCTGACCTCGGGAGCGCTCTTCTCGGCCGGCCCGGCCTTCGCCGTGGGGACGAACCCGGCTTCTTCCTCCGGATCCCAGGCGTCCAGGGCCCACCCTTTCTCGGTCCATGACATGCTGGCCATGGATAGGATCTCGGACTCCCAGGTCTCGCCCGACGGAAAATGGATCGTCTTCAACGTCCGGACGACCGACCTCGAGGCGAACCGCGGCCGGACCGACATCTGGGTCGTCGGCACAGACGGCCAGAACCTCCGCCGCCTGACGTCCCACCCGGCGGCCGATTTCAACGCCCGCTGGTCCGCCTGCGGCAAGTGCATCTTCTTCCTGTCCACCCGCTCCGGCTCCGCCCAGGTCTGGCGCATCAGGGTCGACGGGGGAGAGGCCCAGCAGATCACCGATCTCCCGCTGGGCGTGGGAGCGCTCGTGGTCTCGCCGGATGGCAAAATGCTGGCCGTGACGATGGATGTGTTTCCCGGCCGGAGCACCGAGGCGACCGCCAAAAAACTCGAGGGGATCCAGAAGCAGAAAGCCACGGGCCGCCTCTACGACAAGCTCTTCGTCCGGCACTGGGATACCTGGAACGACGGCCGGCGCTCGCACCTCTTTGTCGTTCCTGCGGCCGGCGGCGAGGCGAAGGACCTGATGCCGGCCATGGACGCCGACACGCCTTCGAAGCCGTTCGGCGGGCCCGAGGAGATCGCTTTCGCGCCCGACGGAAAGGAGATCATCTTCACGGCCCGCGACGCGGGACGCGGGGAGGCCTGGTCGACCGACACCAACCTCTACGCGGCGCCGGTCGACGGCTCGAAGCCGCCGCGGAGCCTGACCGCGGCCAACAAAGCCTCGGACACGACCCCGGCCTTCTCCCCTGATGGGAAAATGCTGGCCTACCTGGCCATGGCCCGGCCCGGCTATGAAGCCGACCGCTCCCGGATCGTCCTCAAGCCCTGGCCCGACGGCCAGGGACAAGAGCGCGTCCTGACGGAGACCTGGGATTTCTCGGTTTCGGCCCTGGCCTGGTCATCGGACGGGAAAAGGATCCTGGCCGCGGCGCCCAATAAAGGCCAGGTCTCGCTCTTCGCCATAGAAGTCGGGTCGGGAAAGGCCGTGACGATCGTCGAACAGGGGACCCTGGCCGCGTTCGGGCCCGCAGGGGACAGAATCATCTTCGAAAGGAATACCCTGAAGTCGCCGACGGAGATCTATTCCGTGAGGGGCGATGGGACCGACGAGCGGGCCGTCACCCGGATCAACGCCGAGAAGGTGGCCGCCGTCCGCCTGGGCGATTTCGAGCAGTTCAGCTTTGCGGGCTGGAACAATGAAACCGTTACCGGCTACATCGGCAAGCCCGCGGACTTCGACCCGGCCAGGAAATACCCGGTGGCGTTCCTGATCCACGGCGGGCCGCAGGGGTCGTTCGGGAACGACTTCCACTATCGGTGGAACCCCCAGGCGTACGCCGGGGCGGGATACGCGGTCGTCATGGTCGACTTCCACGGCTCGACCGGCTACGGCCAGGCCTTCTGCGACTCGATCCGCGGCGACTGGGGCGGGAAGCCGCTCGAGGACCTGAAGAAAGGCCTGGCCGCGGCCCTGAAGAAATATCCCTGGATGGACGGGGAAAAGGTCGGGGCCTTGGGCGCCTCCTACGGCGGCTACATGATCAACTGGATCGCCGGCAACTGGCCCGACCGGTTCGGGTGCCTGGTGAGCCACGACGGGAACCTCGACGAGCGGGCCGCCTACTTCGACACGGAGGAGCTGTGGTTCCCGGAATGGGACCACATGGGGACGCCTTGGGACAACCCGCAGAGCTATGAGAAACACAACCCGGGGAACTTCGTCAAGAACTGGAAGACGCCCATGCTCATCGTCCACGGCGGACAGGATTTCCGGGTCGTGGACACGCAGGGCCTGTCGAGCTTTACGGCTCTGCAGAGACGCGGGGTCCCGAGTCAATTCCTCTACTTCCCCGACGAGAGCCACTGGGTCCTCAAGCCGGCCAACTCCATCCAGTGGCACGAGACGGTCCTCGGTTGGCTCGACAAGTGGCTTAAGTAAGGAGGGGAACCGGGATCAGTCGGGCGGGGTCCCGAGCGGGGTAACGCAGGAGGGTATCTCCGACCCGGCACTGTAGAGGTGCCGGATGAGGGTCAGGATCGTCTGCGAGATGTTGTGGAGGAACTCCACGCCGACCTCGTAGAGCCCGACGGCGTCGTTCTTCCTCACCCACTTGACCTCGCCGTCGACCTGGATGGTCTGGCACGTCTTGGCCAGCTCGATGACGATCCGGATGACGGTGCCGGCGGCGAACTCCTTTTCCGTGAAAAGCCTCGTTCCGCCGAGCGACAGATCATAGGTGTAGGCGTTGATGCCGAGGTTGGCATAGGGGCCCTTCCCGTCGCCCGCGGACTTGATGATGACGACGTTCCGTTCCTCGATCCTCTTTTCTTTCCGCATGTTCATGCGTGCTCTCCCAAGGCTATTGTCTTCAGGGGGTGATTTTCGCAGGTGAGGCGGCCCGAGTAAATCACCTTTAGGGGTGATTCGAAGGATGATGTCGCCGAGGCCTCAGCCCGGGAGAGGCCTCAGTAACTCATGGAAATAAAATGACTTAGCAAAAAAATGGCCCCGGAACGGCCTTCCAGCCCGATTTCGGGGACAAAGCCAAAGACTCGGACCTGGGGGGCGCCCTGTTTTAGAGGACGACTTTCTTCTTCCCCCAGCGGAGCTTCATCGTCAGGACCCTGTCCGTCGAGAAAATCCTGGCCGCGATGAAGACCAGGACGAGAAAGACGACCGCCATATAAAGAATTCCGTATATGACCGCCGGGTAGCGGCCCAGCATGATGTTCGGCGTGGCCAGGAAGGGATGGGAAAAGGGGATGGCCAGGACGAGGAGCTTGGCCGGCAGCGGCAGCGATTGGACGTCGGCGAAGAAGGACAGGAGATAGGGGATGAGGATCATCAGCATCAGAGGCAGCATCAGGGTCTGGGCGCTCCGGAAGTCCTCGGCCAGAACCCCGAGAATGGTGGCCATGGCCAGGCCGCAGAGAATGGCGAAGAACAGGGCGATTCCGAGGAGCAGGTAGCCCTTGCCCGAGAGCGTCAGCCCGAGCTGCTTGATGACCCCGCTCATGGCGGCGCTGGCGCGGACGTCTCCCGTGATCCCTCCGAAGTACGATTTCATGCCGATCATGTAAATGGCCGCCGACAGCAGTCCCACGATGCCGGCCGCGAGCATTTTCGTCGTCACGATGGACGTCCGGGGGATGGGGACCGTGAGCAGGGTTTCCAGGGTCTTGTTCTGCTTCTCCATGGCGATGGCCGAGATGACCATCTGGGACGAATACATGATGATCATGAACAGGATGATCGGGATGATAATGGACTGCGAATAGACGAATCCGGAGATCGCCGAGGCCGAGCCTTCGGCCATCCTGTCCTTGACGATCACATAATCCTTGGTCTTGATGGGGCTCTTGAGGATGTCCGGTGAGACGTCGGGGACCTTCCTCTTGAGGACGTTGTCGGAGAGATAGTTGTTCGTCGCCGTGATGACGGCCCGGAGGATCTCGGATTTCCGGATGCCGCCGATGGAGAAGCTTCTGAGGAATGTATAGGTGGTGATCTCCTTCTGTTCGAACCGGGCCACGGACTCACCGAATCCCTGCGGGATGACCAGGAGGAGGTACGCGTCGCTCTTTTTGGCCGCCTGGACGGCCGCCTCCGGGTCTTTTCCCTGGCTCCATTCGATCTCGAAATTGGCCGTCTTCAGGCTCCCGGCGAGCCCCCGGGAGAGCTCGGACTGGTCCAGGTCCATGACGGAGATCTTCTGCGTCGCCGCGGCCTTCTTCATTTCCGTCTTGGCCATCTGGCCGATGAAATAAAAAATGGCCATCATCATGAGCAGGGATATGATGAGCTGCTTGTTGATGAGCTCCCGGATTTCCTTGAAGAGCAGGTTAGTGAATTTCTTCATCTGAGGGCACTCCTGAAGACGACCTCGAGGTTCGGCGCCTGATATTTATCCTTGAGCCCCTGGGAAGTCCCGGCGTCCAGGATCCGCCCCTTGTCGATGAGGGCCACCCGGTCGGACAGGAATTCGATCTCGAGCATGTTGTGGGAGGACAGCAGCACCGAGATCCCTTCCTTGGCGAATTTCTTGATGATCTCCCGGACCTCGAGCGAGTTGATGACGTCGAGGCCCGACGTCGGCTCGTCCAGGATGGCCATCTTGGGCTTCGTCATCAGGGCGCGGGCCAGGAGGAGCTTCCGGACCATGCCCTTGCTGTAGGTCCCGACCTTGTCGTTCAGGGCCGTCCCCAGCTCGGCGATGTCCCGGCCCCTCCGGACGGTCTCATCGGCCTTCTCGCGCGTATCCGCGTAGAAGTTGGCCATGAACCTGAGATAGTCCGTCCCCTTGAGGTTGCGGTAGGCGCCGGCCTCTTCCGGCAGATAGCTGATGTTCTCCCGGATCTTTTCGGGCTCCTTTTTCAGGTCGTACCCGAGAAGCGTCACCTTCCCGCCCGAGGGCGAGAGGAGCGTCGAGACGATCCGGAGCGTCGTCGTTTTTCCCGCGCCGTTCGGACCGATGAGGGCGAAGATCTCTCCCTCCTGGACCTCAAAATCGATCCCTTTAAGCGCCTCTTTCGTTCCGTAGGATTTCTTGAGTCCTTCAACCTTCAGAACTATGGTCATTCCGGCCTCCTTGTCGCCGTATCTTATAGCACGGACGCGGCCTCCCGTTCAAACGGCGGACGACGAGGCCCGGCCGCGCCGGGGGGTCATTTCGTCGGTTTCGTGGCCAGGGGTTTCCCCGATTTCTCGAAGAACTCCCTCTGAAGCTCGGGGCCGACCCTGTCGTTCTTGACGGACCGGATCATCTCGACGAGCAGTCCGGCTTCCAGGCTGAGGGCCAGCTCGCCCAGTTCTTTATTCCCGAAGCTCCCGTCCCCGCGGTAGTGGTTGGGCTGGCCGGCATACCACCAGATCCCCGTGTAGGCGTGCTTCAGGCCGGCCAGCCGCTTCTGGTCCTCGCCGCTCTCCTGGTTGGCCCTCTCCTGATGGACGAGGTCCGGCCGGTGGGCCAGCATGGTGGAAGTCTCCTCCTCGCCGGCGTGGCCGTCGATCTTGGTCTTGCGGAGCTTCTTCAGCTCGTCCTCCATTTTCGGGTCGTCCGACGGGTCGAAGAGGTAGACGATGTAATCCTTCTTCGCGGCCAGCTGGCACTGGCAGAAATAATGGAGGAATTCGTCGTTCCCGCCGTGGCCGTTGACGAGGATGATCTTCTTGATGCCGTTGCGGGCGAGCTCGTCGCAGGTCTCCTGGAGCAGGTCGATCATGATCCGGGCGCTGTAGGCGATCGTGCCCGGCTGATGCTGGGCCTCGAAGATCTGGCCGAAATAGTACTCCGGAAAGACGAGCGTATACTCCTTTTTGGCGGCCCGCAGCGAGACCTCGCGGCAGTCGAGGAGGTCGGTTCCCAGGGGGAGATGAGGGCCGTGCTTTTCCAGGATACCGACCGGGATGATGCAGGTCGACTGGGACCGGGCCACGGCCTGGACGAAGTCCGGTGCCGTGAGTTCCTCGTAGCGGACCGGGAGGTCCGGGGCCGGCTTCGCGGCTCCCTGGGCCAGCACAAAACCCGAGCAAACGATGAGAACGCCCAAGGAGAGAAGGGCCAGGGTCAGGGGTCTCGGTGTTTTCATGACATCCACCTCCTTGTCGATGGAAGAAACTCGGAAACCGACGCTCTGCGCGTGACGACCATGATTTATATTACCGGAAAAGAACGGAGTCAATGGCGTTCTTTCCGCCGTCCGGTCCCGAGTGGGGGTCAGAACATCAGCCGGGCCTGATAAAAGAAACGCAGTTCCTGGTAGTGATCGCTGACGCCGGGGAGGCGGCCCGTGCGGCGGACGCCCTCGGCGGCCAGGCCCAGTTCAAGAGGCGTGCGGCTCAGGCGGTAACCGAACGTGACGCGCCATGTCAGGCGGGTGTCGTGGAGCTTGAAGTCGTCGGTCACGACCCCCGTGTACTGATAGCGGTCCTGACCCTGGATAGAACCATAGGACTGCCAGGTCGCTTCCCCCCGGAACCGCCACTGGCGCCAGTCCACGGCCGCGTCGGACGTCAGCGTCATCCCCAGGGCGTCATAGTATCCCCAGTCAAGAAGAGTCGTTTTCACGCCGCTTGTATCGTGAGTTTCCGTGAACCGGTTATACGCCAGGGCGTTGACCAGGGCGAAATCCCCGTACGCCGCCGACGTCCAGCGCAGGCGGAAGCGTGGCCCGAACCGGCTGAGGGTGAGCACAGCGCCCAGGGGGCTTATCACCGACAGCTTGTCCGTAAAAGCGGTCGGCGTGGGCCGGACGAGGCGGGCATCTCCGGTCGTGGCCAGCCCCCCCGCCGGGACCTCGCTGTTGCTGTCATACCAGGCCACCGACCGCTTCTTGAGCACCTCGAAAGCCGTGCCGTAGCCCAGGGAGACGCTGCCGCCGTGGAGACTCCCGTCCGGCTCCCGTGCTCCGGAGGATAAGCTTCCCCCGAACAGGACCGCCGAGGTCCGGATCCGGAATTCCTCCAGTCCGGCCGAGCTGAAGCTCAGGTCGATCCCAGCGCGACTCGACAGCGTGTCGCCCGTGAAGCGCCGCTCGCGGCCCTCCCGGCCGGCGCCCGGAGCTGTATCGGTCTCCATGTCAAACCCCAGGTTGAGCTGGCGGTACCGGGACCCGGACTGGTCCACCGCGGTCGTCTCGGCCGGGGAGATTTTGTCCTCCTTCAGCCCGGCGTAAATATTGAATCGGTGCCAGCCGGCGCCCGGGGCGCTGTTCGCCGCGGGCCCGCTGCCGCGGTCAAACCAGTTATTGACGGCGAGGACGGGATGGAACACAAAGCCGGCCACCCGGTTCACGATGCCTTTCCTGTGGCTGAAGTACGAGCCGATCTGATACAGGGGCTCGCCGATGGCCGGCCCGCCGAAGGTCGTGAAGACCATGTCGTTGATGGCGATCAGTTCCCGCCACTCGGTCACGGATTCCCACAGACCGGACGTGACGAAAGAAAAAAGGGTGGAGACCCGGTTGTCGAGCCCGTTGGCCCGCGCCATGCTGTAGTAGCCCTCGCCGGCTCCGGCGTGGGACCAGTTGAACCAGAACGCGTTGGAGTCCATCTTGGGGGATTGCGCGGTGAAGAATTTCCGCCCGAAGGTGGGCCATGTGAATTCCCAGTCGACGGTGAACTTGTTGTACGCCCCCCAGTAGTCGATCGTCGAGGCGGTCAGAAGGACGGCCTCCTCGATCAGGGCCCGCCATGTCTTAGGGCGGCGGGGGGCCTCCTGCCCGGCGGGCCGGGCCGTTTCACGCCGGGCCATCGCCGGACTGTCCTTCAATGGGCCGGGCGACTCGGCGGCGAGGGCGGGACCCAGAGCGAGAGGGATCAGGATCCATCCCAGGATGAGCCTTTTCACGGAAGGGCCGGCCCGCTTGTCCATTCGAGGGCTCGAAATGGCCCCGGGGCTATTTTTTCTTGGCCAGGGGCAACGAATATCCGAGGGAAACCACGACGGCGCCCGTCTGGCTTTTTCCGCTCGTCGCGACGTCTCTTTGAATGGTGCTCAGGCCCAGCTGGAAGTGGGCTTCGAGGATGAGATCGCCGGGCCCGAGGGGATAGGTCATCCCTCCTCCGCCGGAGAGACCAATATTCGTGCTCTTGAGGCTGTCCTTGACATTCGTATCGGCGCCCAGGTCGACGACCAGAGGATTTGTGTCGGGCGGAATGATGATGGGCATCGTCCCGGCCTCATCCAGATAGAGGGCGCTCGTGCCCTTGGTGACGGCCCTAGCCCGGAGGAGGATCCCGACATAAGGCCCGGCATTGACGAAAAAGCGGACCTTGTTGCCAAAGGTTACCCGACCCATGATCGGCACCTCAAGATAGTCCAGGATTGTCTCGTTGCGGAAAGTGGCGTAGAGGATCGTGCCGGGAGGAATAGGCAGACCGGGCGGAAGGTCCATCGTGATGGGTTGAAGGCCTTTTCGCAGTCCTCCTTGGGACGTGTAGTTGATCTCGGCGACGAGGGAGAAATGCGGGGCGATCTTGGTCTCGAGGAAAATGCCGAAAAACGGTCCCTGGCGCGAGGTGAACCCCCGGGTGAACGGATCGTCCTGGCTTCCTCTGATGTTCGGGATGCTGAGACCGCCGTGCACACCGAGCTTGACTTCGTCGCTGAAGGCGAGCCCGCCGGCCGCCAGGAGAAAACCCAGAAGGCCGGCCAGAACCTTAACCTGCTTTCGATTCATCTTTCGCCTCCTTATTCGGGCTCCTCAGAGCGTTCCCCTCCGGGGCATGTGGCCTCAGGCTCTGGGTCCCTTCGCGTTCATCCCGTTGGCTAAAAAGATATCACCATACCGCAGGATGTCAAGCGCTCTCCCCGAGTCCGGCGAAGATCCCGGCCCGGAATAGGGCCAGGGGGATTCTTTTCAATCAAAGAACGGGAAGAGCTTTTTTATCTCGGCCCGGTCCGGCCGGCGACCGTATTCGCAGATCTCGAAAGCCTCGGCGAACCTGATCTTCGCCGCCCGCTCCTTCCCGTACCACCCTTCAAGGGCCCGGCGACAGTTGTCCGTGATGTCGAGCTGGCGGGTGAGGAACCTGTCCCGGACCGCGGCCCAGCGCGCCTTTTGTCCGGCCGGGTCGGCCGGGACGAGGTCCGCGGAGCCGCTCACGCCGCCTTCGTAGAACTGCGAGACCATGCCCAGCAGGACCTCCAGCTTTTTCTCCATCACGCCATCGACTCCCACGGCGATGTCGGCCTGGAACGGATAGGGTTTCTGGAAGCGGTCGGAGAAATAGAGGAAAACCGGATTGGCTTTGAGGGTCGGGACCTCGGGGCAGAACTTCGGCACGGTGACCATGTAGGCCGCGTCCTGGACGAGGATGCTGGTGTAGCGATGGTCGGGATGATAGTCGTTCGGCCGGTGGGTGATGACGACGTCGGCCTTCCATTCCCGGATCAGCCGGGTGATCGTCCGGCGGTTCTCGAGGGTCGGCAGGAGCTCCCCGTCGTGGTTGTCGAGGATCTCGAAGGCGTAGCCGACGAGCTTCGCGCCGTGTTCGACCTCGGCCCTGCGCCGCCACGCCAGCTCGGCTCCCGATTGCTTCCAGTGCCCGATGTCCCCGTTGGTCACGGCCACGAACTTGACGTGATAGCCTTTCGCGACCCAGAGGGCCGCGGTGCCGGCGGCCCCCGATTCCGCGTCGTCGGGGTGGGCGCCGATGCAGATGATCCGCGGCTTCCCGTCATCCGCCGGAGAGGATTGTCCCCAGGCCGTCCGGAGTCCGGCCGCGAGGAACGCCGCTAGGAACACGGCTGGGAAGAATATGCTTTTCTTCATGGCCGCCCTCACTTTTCCTGCTCCCCCAGGGCGACGGCGTAGAGATACCAGGCGGCGTGGGGCAACCATTCCTCCGCCCATCTCCAGTCGTCGTCTTTGCCGGTCACGGCATAGTGCAGGCCGAAGTCGATGTCGTCCTCGTCCGTGTAGCCGCCCGTGACGCCGTTCGGGATCCCGCCCGCGGCGTTGGTGTACTCATAGGAATTGAAGAACATGTAGGGGATATTGTTCCGGCCCTTGCCGTGGAGCATGCAGGCGTCAAAGGGGTTCAGGCCCAGGATCCAGTTCAGCTGGCTCCGGCCGAAGGCCGCGAGCTTGGCCTGGAATCCCTTGTCCTGCCCGAAATACCGGACGGCCAACCGGGCCGCCGCGGCCATCGAGCCCAGCCGGGCGTTCTCGCCCTGCCACCAGGGAGCGGTCTCGGTGTCGTGGGGGAAAAAGAAGCTCGTCCTCCGGGAGCCATTCTTGCTCTGGACGAGCTGTCGGCTGTAACCGAACGGGTTCGTCACCTCTCCGGTCACGGCGAGCTCGAAGGCGAGCGACCTCCCGACGGCATCGAGGACCCGGGCCTGGGCCGCGGCGTCGGCGATCTCGTAATAGTCGAGCAGGCTGACGACCGGCAGTCCGGCGTCCACGGGATGGAAAAACGGCCTGTCGCCGTCATCGGCCCGCCAGTAGTCCTTATAGGGTCCGCTCGCGGTCAACCTGGCCGTCAGGCCCGTCGCCCGCTTGTCCGCGGCGGTCTTGTACTTGGAGTTCTTCGTCGCACGATAAAGCTCGGTCGCGGCGACCAGGGCGCAATAATCGTCGAGGATATTCTCCTGGCCGTCGTTCGTGAATTGAAGGTTGTTTTTTTCAAGGAAGGCGAAGGCGTCCTCGGCGGCCTTGAGGTAATCGGCGTTGGCAAAGTCCCCCGAGCCCGGGGCAGCCGAGGCCATGGCTAGGGCCGCGATCGAGAGTCCCGCGCCCTCCCTGTAGGCCGCCTCAAAGGCCGCGTCTCCCTTGATCTTCTCCTTTCCGTAATCGCGGAACTTGTCCTTGGTCTCCGGGGTTAGGATAATGTGCCGCTCCGCCTTGGGGGCGATCAGGCGGTCCTCGGGCTTCTTCTCCGGCCCGCGGCCCGAGACCGTGATATAGAAGGACCCGGCCGGGTCCTTGGTCCGGGCCAGGTAATCGGCCCCGTACAGGGCCTCATCGAGGAGCCTTTTCTGGTACTGCTTGAAAAAAGGCTCATTCCGCCGTTCGAGCTCCCTTAGGGACTTGAACAGGCTCCAGGCGGTGAGCGAGATCTGCTGGGGGTTGAAGTAGGTGGAGTAGGAGAGGTGGGACAGGTGCTTGCCGTAATCTCCGGTCGCGTCGAACCAGCCGCCGTGGACGTCGACCATCCCCTCCTTGCCCTCGAACCTCATTTTCCGGTCGGCCTTGTCCCAGAGGCCCGACGACCGCTGGCCTTTGAAATAATAGATGACGTCGGATAGGGTGTTCCTCTCCAGGACGTTTTTCTGGACGGATACCGGGTGGGAGCGGAACGTCCCCTTCGGAGAGGAGCATTCGATGATGTAGGCGCCTTCCTGGTCGACACTGCTCCAGTCGATCGTCCAGAAGTCCCAGTCCTTCCATTTCCGGACGGGGCCGGCATGCGCCGGGACCCCGGAGAGGACCTTTTCCCCGGACCGGGCCTTGAGGACGGCGAACCGGCTGAACGCGTCCCCCGGATGACCAAGGATCACGGCCAGCTTGGGTCCGGCCGTTTCATAGCCGACATGGTTGGCCAGGATCTTCACCTCCTGGGCGAAGACCGTCTGGGAAGCCAGGAAAGCCAAGAGGACCAAGAGAAAGAGCGATTTCTTTTTCATTTCCAAATTTCTCCATAAAAAGGGACAGACATGATTGCGAATAATGTACGTTCAATGGGGAAAGAAACGCAAGCCCCCCGGCGGGCAGACTCACGGGACCCTTAGTCCCAAATGTGCGAATACTTGGCGCCGTTTCCGGTGTTGAAAAGGACGACCGTTTCATCAGCCCTGATCCAGCCCTGATTTCTCAGTTCGAGGAACGCGGCTAAAGTCGCTCCGCCCTCGGGCGCGGCCCAGATCCCCTGGGTCTTTCCCATGAGATATGTTCCCTTCAGGATCTCGCCGTCAGGCACGGCGACGGCCGTCCCGCGGCTTTCCCTCAAGGCCTTGAGGATCAGGAAGTCGCCGATGGCCGCCGGGACGCGCAGCCCGTCCGCGATCGTCCGGGCCTCGGGCCAGGTTTCCGCGAATTCTTTTCCTTCACGAAAGGCCTTGACCATGGGCGCGCAGCCGTCGGACTGCACAGTGACCATCCGAGGCCGCTTGGGCCCGATCCAGCCGAGCTTTTCCATTTCGTCGAAAGCCTTCCACATCCCGACGAGCCCCGTGCCGCCGCCGGTCGGATAGATGATGACATCGGGCAGGCTCCAGCCCATCTGCTCGGCCAGCTCGTAGCCCATGGTCTTCTTGCCTTCGATCCGGTAGGGTTCCTTTAGGGTTGAGACGTCGAAGCGGCCGTATTTTTCGACACTCTCCCTGGCCGCCTTGCCGCAGTCGGTGATGAGTCCGTCGATCAAGGTCACCGTCGCGCCCAGGACGCGGCACTCGTTGATGAAGGATTTGGGAACATCGGCCGGCATGAAGACATGGGCTTCCATCCCGGCCAGAGCGGCGTAGGCGCTCATGGCGCAGCCGGCGTTTCCCGCCGTCGGGATGGAGACGGACTTGACCCCGAGCTCCCAGGCCCGGGAGACGGCCACGGACAGGCCCCGGGCCTTGAACGAGCCCGTGGGATTCAGGCCCTCGTCCTTGATATAAAGGTTTTCGAATTTGACCTCGCTACCCAGCCGTTGTGCATGGAAGAGCGGGGTGAAACCCTCGCCCAGGCAGAGCTTGAATCTGGGATCTTTCACCGGGAGCAGTTCACGGTACCGCCACAGGGAAGGTTCCCGGAGCGCGATCGAGGACCGGCCCACGGCGGCCTGGGCGGCCTCGAGATCATAGCGGGCGAGGAGGGGTTTCTGGCACTTGGGGCAAAGGTTCCAGAGCTTGTCGGCCTCGAGCCGTTCGCCGCAAAGCCCGCATTCAAGGTAAATCAAGTAACTGACATCTGTCATAGGAACGTCCCGCGAGATGGTTCGCGAAGGATCTCGCCGGCCCTACCTTAAATCATTCGCGGCGGCAAAATCAAATCGGGGGTCGGCGTCGATGGGCCCCTTTTGACTTTCGACGGAGGCCTGTGTTAGATTGGCGGCTTCCGCTGATGACCCACAGAGCGAACCAGATCAAGACGATGCCCTCCGGCACCGTCTCTCTTTTTATTCCGAGGAGGATTCCCAATGAGGAAAAGCCTTTTTCTTCTGACCGTCATTCTCTTCGCGGCCACGGGCTGCGCTAGGAAGGCCGTGGAACCAGCCGCCGCCGTCAACCCCCTGGTCGCGGAGTTCGCCACTCCGTTCGGCGTCCCGCCCTTCGACCGGATCAAACCCGAGCACTTCATGCCCGCTTTCGACCAGGGGATGGCCGATCAGAAGGCGGAGATCGCGGCCATCGTGAAGAACGGGGAGGCCCCGACCTTCGCCAACACCCTGGAAGCGCTCGACAGGAGCGGGGCGCTCATCAAGCGGGTCGGCGCCGTTTTCAGCAACCTGAACTCGTCCAACACCAACGACCAGATGCAGCAGATCGCCAAGGACGTCGCCCCCAAGCTGGCCAAGCACGCGGACGACATCGCCCTCGACGCGGGCCTGTTCGCCCGCGTCAAAACCGTCTACGAGGGCCGCGACAAGCTCGGCCTGAACGCCGAGCAGGGCCGGCTGCTCGAGAGAACGTACAAGGAGTTCGTCAGGGGCGGGGCGAACCTCGCTCCCGACAAGCAGGCCCGGCTCCGCGAGATCAACAAAGAGCTCTCGGTCCTGACCGTGAAGTTCGGCGAGAACATCCTCAAGGAGAACAGCGCCTTCGAGCTCGTCATCGAGAAAGACACGGACCTGACCGGCCTGCCCCCGGCCGTCGTCGCCGGCGCGGCGGAGGCGGCCAAGGACAGGGGCAAGCCCGGGAAATGGGTTTTCACGCTCGCCAAGCCGAGCCTCATCCCGTTCCTCCAGTACTCCGAGAAGCGCGACCTCCGGGAAAAAATGTTCAAGGCCTACATCATGCGGGGGAACAACGGCAACGAGCTCGACAACAAGGCCAACGCGGTCAAGATCGCCAGCCTCCGCGTCGAACGTGCCAACCTCCTCGGCTACAAGTCGCACGCCGCCTACGTTCTCGAGGAGAACATGGCCAAGACCCCCGAGGCCGTTTACGCCTTCCTCGGCAAGATCTGGAAGCCGGCCGTGGCGAGGGCCAAAGCCGAGGCCGCCGAAATGCAGGCCATGATCGACACGAAAGGCCGGGGCTTCAGGCTCCAGCCCTGGGACTGGTGGTTCTATGCCGAGAAAGTCCGGAAGGCCAAGTACGATCTTGACGACAGTGCCCTGAGGCCCTATTTCCAGCTCGAGAACGTCCGCAACGGCGCCTACGAAGTAGCCCACAAGCTCTACGGGATCACCTTCACCGAGCGGACCGACATTCCCAAGTACCAGGAGGACGTCCGGGTCTTCGAGGTGAAGGATGCCGACGGCTCCCACCTGGGGATCCTCTACGTCGATTACTACCCGCGCCCGAACAAGGAGGGCGGGGCCTGGATGAGCAACTACCGCGAGCAGTCCGTCCGGAACGGCGCGGACATCCGGCCGGTCATCGTCAACAACGGGAATTTTTCCAAGCCGACGGCGGGCGAGCCAGCCCTGATCAGCTTCGAGGAGGCCACGACCCTTTTCCACGAGTTCGGCCACGCCCTCCAGGGGCTGCTATCGAAATGCACGTACGAGAGCCTCTCGGGAACGAACGTCCGGCGTGATTTCGTCGAGCTCTGCTCCCAGGTCATGGAGAATTGGGCCACCGACCCCGCGGTCCTCAAGATGTACGCGAAGCACTACAAGACCGGCGAGCCCATCCCCGACGCTCTGATCGAGAAGATCAACCGGAGCAAGTTCTTCAACCAGGGCTTCGAGACCGTGGAATATGTCGCGGCCTGCTTCCTGGACATGGACTGGCACAGCCTCGCGCAGCCCATGGAGATCGACCCCCTGAAGTTCGAGGCGGAGTCCATGTCCCGGATCGGCCTCATGCCGGAGATCGTCAGCCGCTACCGGACGACCTATTTCAACCACATCTTCAGCAGCGCGATCGGCTATTCCGCCGGGTATTACAGCTATATCTGGGCCGCCGTGCTCGATTCCGACGCCTTCGAGGCCTTCAAGGAGACGAGCCTCTTCGACCAGGCGACGGCCAGGTCCTTCCGGACGAACATCCTCGAGAGGGGCGACACAGAAGACCCCATGGTCCTCTACAAGCGCTTCCGCGGCCGCGAGCCCCGGATCGAGCCGCTCCTCAAGAAGAGGGGGCTGGAGTAAGCGCGGACGATATGCTATAAATGGAGCCATGAGCGGCAACGTCTTTGACGAGCTGAAGCAGCGCGGCTTCGTCGCCCAGGTCTCGGACGAGACCGCGGTCCGGAAGATGCTCGGCGGTCCTCCCGTCACTTTCTATGTCGGCTTCGACAGCACGGCGACGAGTCTCCACGCCGGGAGCCTCGTCCCCATCATGGCCATGGTCCACCTCCGCCGGGCCGGGCACCGGGCGATCGCCGTCGTCGGCGGCGGGACGACCATGGTCGGCGACCCGAGCGGCAAGAGCGAGATGCGCCAGATGCTCGACGAGGAGACCATCCTCGCCCAGGGCCGGACCCTCCAAATCCAGCTCGCCCGCTACCTCCGGTTCGACGGCGCCGGGGCCATCGCCGTCGACAACGCGAACTGGCTGCTGCCCCTGAACTACATCCAGTTCCTCCGCGATATCGGCCGGCATTTCAGCGTCAACCGGATGCTGGCCACCGAGGCCTACAAGCTCCGGCTCGAGAAGGGGCTGTCCTTCATCGAATTCAACTACCAGCTCCTTCAGGCCTACGACTACCTGACCCTTTTCCGGCAGTACGGATGCACCCTCCAGATGGGCGGGGACGACCAGTGGGGGAATATCCTGGCCGGGGTCGACCTCATCCGCCGGATCGAAGGGGCGACGGTCGAGGCCCTGACGTTTCCTCTCCTGACGACCGCATCCGGAGCCAAAATGGGCAAAACGGCCCAGGGAGCGGTCTGGCTGGATTCCGAGCAATTCAACCCTTATGCTTTTTACCAGTACTGGATCAACGTTGACGACCGCGACGTCGGCCGTTTTCTCCGGCTCTTCACCCTGCTTCCGCTCGAAGAGATCAAGCGGTTGGCGGCCCTCAAGGACAGCGAGACGAACGAAGCGAAGCGCGTCCTGGCCTTCGAAGCGACGAAAATCACACACGGCGAGAAGGCGGCGGAAGAAGCAAAAGCGGCGTCGAACGCCGCTTTTTTGAAGGTCGACAACGCGGATCATGGCTTATCAAGTGACCATGTCAAATTGCTGCCGACGACCGCCATCGCCCGGGCTCGCCTAGAAGCCGGCATCAGCCCCCCCGAGCTCTTCACCGAAGTCGGCCTGACGCCCTCCCGCCGCGAGGCGAAACGGCTGATCGAGCAGGGCGGCCTCTACGTCAACGAGGAAAGGATCGACAGCCTCGAGCGGCTCATGACGCTCAAGGACGTCGGCCCCGACGGCATGCTGCTCAAGGCCGGGAAGAAGAAGATCCACCGCGTCGTCACCGGATGAAACCGGCGGCCGCCGCATTCTTTTGACAGTCCCTGCCTCCTATGCTATAAACTCCCTGATTCCTGGACCTTGTCGCGGGCGGGTCCGAAGAGACCGCCCTGGGTGAACGGACATGACGCTCGTCGAAAAGCTCAAGACCCATCCCCGCCTGCGGAGCTTCCTCCTCTTCCTGGCCGTCCTCGGCCCCGGGATCATCACCGGGAGCGTCGACAACGACGCCGGCGGGATCACGACCTACTCCGTGGCCGGGGCCTCCTACGGCTATCATCTCATCTGGACGCTCATCCCGTCCTTCGTCCTCCTCCTCGTCGTCCAGGAGATGAACGCCCGGATGGGCACGGTCACCGGCAAGGGCCTGGCCGACCTCATCCGGGAGAACTTCGGGATCAAGATCACCTTTGTCATGTTCCTGGGCCTCGTCATCGCCGACATCGGCAACACGGCGACCGAATTCGCCGGAGTTGCCGGCAGCATGATGATCTTCGGCGTCAGCAAATATATCTCGGTCCCCATCGTCGCGGTCGGAGTCTGGCTTCTTGTGTCCAAGGGCAACTACAGGACCGCCGAGCGGATCTTCCTGTTCTTCAGCTTCTGCCTGCTGTCCTACATCGTCTCGGCCGTCCTGGCCAAGCCTGACTGGGGGAAGATCGGCGCATCGCTCGTCCAGCCCCAGATGCACTTCGACGTCAAGTACCTGAGCATGGTCCTGGGCATCGTCGGGACCACGATCGCGCCCTGGATGCAGTTCTACATGCAGTCGGCCGTCATCGAGAAGGGCATCAAGATCGAAAACTACAAATACGCCCTTTGGGATGTCATCATCGGCTGCACGGCCACGGTCGTCGTGGCCTTTTTCATCATGGTCGCCTGCGCGGCCACGCTGAACGTCAACGGCGTCGTCATCAACGAGGCCAAGGACGCTGCGATGTCCCTCAAGCCGTTCGCCGGACACCTCGCCGCCCAGCTCTTCGCCTTCGGCCTGTTCATCGCCTCGGTGTTCTCCGCCGCCATCCTTCCCCTGGCCACCGCGTTCTACGTTTGCGAAGCCTTCGGCTTCGAGGCCGGGATCAACAAGAAGATCCGCGAGGCGCCGCAATTCTACGCCCTGTTCGGGTTCATCATGGGCATCGCCGTCGTGATCATCCTCATCCCCGGCGCGCCGCTCATCGGCATCACCATCTGGTCCCAGGTCCTCAACGCCATGATGCTGCCGATCGTCCTCATTTCCATGATCAAGATGGTCAACAACCGGAAGATCATGGGTTCGCACGTAAACAACGGATTCCAGAACGCGGTCGGCTGGACGAGCACGGTCGTCCTCCTGGCTCTGACGGCGACCCTCCTCGTCTCCCAGCTCGTCGGATTCATCAAGAAGTGACCCCGCCCCCCTCGGGGCCCTGTCCCCGGCGCGTTTTTGACACATGATATGTCCTGTGCTATAAGCACGGAAGGCGGACGCCGCGGGAAATCCCATGAGTACCTCTGGAGATATTGACAGGCCGAAGGAGCTTTCCGGGCCCCCGACGAGCACGCCGGGCATCGGGGCGAAAAGCTTCGTTTACATCTCCGAGATTCTGGGCCGCCCGGTCGTCCGCGCCGACGGCCGGCGCTTGGGAAAACTCTCGGACCTCAAAGTCCGGCTTGCGGAGAGTTTTCCGAAGATATGCGCCGCGGTCGTCCGACTGGGAAGAAAGAAGACGCTCGCGCTGGACTGGTCCGAAGTCGCGAGCTTCATGGGAAAGAACATCGTTCTCAAGCCCGGCGCGGAAGATCGATTCCACCCCCTTGAGGTCAAGAGCGAGGAGATGCTCCTCAAGGAGGAGCTCCTGGACAAGCAGGTCGTGGACACGTCCGGCGCCAAGATCGAGCGGGTCAACGACATCCACCTCCTGGTCATCAACGAGGGCCTGAGGATCGTCCACGTCGACATCGGGCGGCGGGGGATCCTCCGGCGCCTGGGGCTCCTGCAGCCGGTCGAGGGCCTGACCAAATGGTTCTTCGAATACGAGTTCCCTGAGGTCCTGGTGTCCTGGAAGTACATCCAACCCTTGGCCAGCGACCCTCATAAGAAAGACCTGAAGCTGAACGTCGCCGCGGGCGGGCTCCACGACCTCCACCCGTCGGACCTGGCGGACATCCTCGAGGACCTGGACCGGGAAAACCAGAATAGGATTTTCAAGACCCTGGACCTCGAGACCGCGGCCGACACCCTCCAGGAGGTCGACCCCAAATTGCAGCTCTCGCTTCTCGAGGCCGGCTCGGAGGAAAAGGCCTCGGACCTGCTGGAAGAGATGGAGCCGGACGAGGCCACCGACCTTCTGTCCGAGCTCTCCGAGGATAAAAAGCGCAAGCTTTTCCAGACGATGGAGAAGCCGAGCCGGGAGAGGCTCCAGGAGCTCCTGACCTACAAGGAGGGGACGGCGGGCCGCATCATGACGACGGACTATCTCTCCGTCCGGGAGGACCAGACGGTCGGCGACGCCGTCCGCGAATTCAAGGATTCGACTCACCCCTTGGAATCGGTCGCCTACATTTATGTCCTGGACGCCGAGGGCCGTCTGAAGGGCGTCATCACCCTCCGCCATCTGCTGCTCATCGACAGGGAAATCCCCGTCCGGGACCTGATGAACACCCATCTCGTCCGGGTCTGGACCGATGACGACGTGGAATCGGTCGCCGAGGTCTTCAAGAAATACAAGTTCCTGATGGTACCCGTCGTCGGCGAGGAGAACGTCCTGGAGGGAATCATCACGTTCCAGGACATCATGGAAGAGCGCTGACGGCCGTGAGGCTTCGGCTCCGGCGGCCGCCGTTCCTCATCATAAGGAGTCCCGATGAAGCCCGCAAAGATGAACAAGCTAATCAAGATCGTCGGCCGCTACCCCAAGGCGGTCATCGCCTTTTCAGGCGGTGTCGATTCGAGTCTGCTTCTGAAACTCAGCTCCGACATTTTGGGAAAGCGGAACGTCGTCGCCGTGACCGGAGTCTCCCAGACCTATACGGGGGAAGAAAAGGCCGTTGCCCGTCGATTCACCAAGGAGCTAGGCGTCAGGCACGTTCTTCTCGAGACCGACGAGCTGGCCTACCGAAAATTCGCGGAAAATCCGGGCGACCGGTGCTATTACTGCAAACAGGAGCTGTATGGCAAGATCTCCCGCCTGGCCAGGCAGAGCGGAATTCCCGTCATCTTCGATGCCACGAACGCGGACGACCTCTTCGACCACCGGCCGGGCCGGAAAGCTGCCGCGGAGTCCGGGGTCCTCAGTCCGTTCGTCCTTGCGGCCTGGACGAAGAAGGACATCCGCGAGCGCTCGAAACGGCTCGGCCTGGACTCGTGGGACAAGCCGGCCAATCCCTGCCTGGCCAGCCGGGTCCCCTACGGGACCCGCATCACGGCGGAGATCCTCAAGAAGATCCACCGGGGAGAGACGTTGATCAGAGGCCTGGGTTTTCCCGTCGTCAGGCTCCGCCACCACGGCCCGATCGCGCGGATTGAGATCCCGGTCAAGGATTTCCCGCGGATCATGAGGCCCGGGACCTTGAGGGCGATCGCGTCGTCCCTCAAATCGCTGGGCTACTTGTGGATCGCCCTGGATATCGAGGGCTACCGGATGGGCAGCCTCAACCGCCCGTTGAGAAACCAAGGACCGAAGAAGGCATGAACGTCGCCGTCGGGATGAGCGGCGGGGTCGATTCCTCGGTCGCCGCCCTTCTTCTCAGAAACCAGGGGCATGACGTCTCGGGCATCATGATGAAGCTCTGGCGGGAGCCGTCCTCGGCCGGGGCCGGGAAAAGCTCCTGCTACGGCCCCGACGAAGAGCAAGATATCCAGGCGGCCCGGCGCGTCTGCTCTCACTTGCAGATCCCGTTCTCTTTATTCGACTGTTCGAAAAATTATGAGGATTTCGTGCTGCGCTATTTCCGCGAAGAGTACCTCGCCGGCCGGACCCCCAACCCGTGCGTGCGCTGCAACGCCCTGGTCAAGTTCGGCTTCCTTCCCGCCGCCGCCAGGGAATCTGGCGTCGTCTTCGAACGTTTCGCCACCGGCCATTACGCCCGCTTGGCATTCGACGAAACCTCGAAGCGTTACCTCCTCAAAACCGCCCGCGACGCGCGGAAGGACCAATCCTATTTTCTCTACCGGCTTTCCCAGGAACAGCTTTCGAGGACCCTCTTTCCCCTGGGCAAATATCTGAAGAGTGAGGTCCGCCGGATCGCCCGCGACGAAAACCTGCCGGTCCATGACCACCCGGAGAGCCAGGATTTTTACAGCGGCGACTGGAATGACCTGATCGGTCAGCCCGGCACGGAAGGCGATATTGTCGACAGCCGGGGGACCGTCCTAGGAAGGCACAAGGGGATCTGGAAATATACCATCGGTCAGCGCAAGGGCTTGGGTATCGCCTTCCCGGTGCCGCTCCACGTCATCGCCATCGACGCGGAGAGGAACCGGCTGGTCGTCGGGCCGGAGAGCGAGACGTACCGTTCCTCCTGTGTCGCCGCCGACTGCGCCTGGATTGCGGTCGAGCGCCTGACGGGATCCCTGAAGGTCCTGGTCAAGATCCGCTCGGCATCCCGGCCCGCCCCGGCCACGATCTCACCCCATGACGGCGGACGTGTTCTCGTCAGATTCGCGGCACCCCTTTCGGCGGTCACCCCGGGGCAATCCGCCGTTTTTTACCAGGGCGATGTGGTCGTCGGCGGGGGGATCATTGAGAGTTCCGCATGAACATCAGATCGTTCCCCCGGCGGCTGGCTGGGACCGCAATGATCAGTCAACGATGAAGGCCTTGGCGCCCTTCTCCGATGATCCGAGGTGGGGATGGGCTTCGTCTTCGCCGGCCTGAAAGCTCATCCCGGCCCGGAGGGTGAAATTCCGGCCGTCCTTGAACGAGACGACGAATTCCCCCTCGAGGACCAGAAAGACATGTCCCTTGGGGCACCAGTGGTCGGAGCGGAATCCCGGCGAATAATCGGCCATCCGGACCCGGAGATTGCCGGCCTCGACGACCCGCCAGTACGATGTCCCTGTTTCTCCCTTTTGCTCCGCGGGAGGAACGTCCCGCCAGTCGGTCACTGTGAAGGGGATGATGCCCATGTCCATCACGCGCTCCTTTCCGTCCTCGATGCCCTTCGCCAGGCCTACCGGACGTAAACGTAAATGTTGTGGTCCGTGCCGTTCTCGTCCTTGATCGTGATCGCCTGGGTCTGTTTCTTCTCCCAGCCGGCGATCATGTAGTTGTGCGATACGACCCGCGCCCCGGCCCGGAGCTGTTTTTCGAGGAGGGGCCGGAGGAGGGCGTTGGATTCGGGGAGGAGATAGAGGGTCACGACCGTGGCCGGGCAGACGTCGGCTTTGGTCGCGTCCATGCAGATGAACCGGACGAGCGGCCCGACGCCGGCGGCCCGCGCGTTCCTGTCTGAGGTCTCGACCATTTTTTTGTCGATGTCGATGCCCACGCCTCTGGCGCCGTATTCCCGGGCCGCCGCGATCACGATCCGGCCGTCCCCGCAGCCGATGTCGTAGAGGACGTCCTTCCGGGTCAGCCGGGCGAGTTCGAGCATCCTGTCCACGACAAGCGAGGGCGTCGGGACGTAGGGGGCTAGGTCGACGGCGTCGGCCCGGCCGTGGGCCCCGAGGAAAAGGTCGATCGCCGACCCCTGGTCGTAACGGAAGGAGTAAGGCTTCCCAGGCTCGAGGGAATAAATGGCGTCCTTTTCGCCGGTCGAGAACTCGACCGCCAGCGTCTCGTCCGTCTTGTAGCGGTCGATGGCGTTGGGCGCGATCTCCTTGGTCTGAAGAGACTCGGGGCGGCGCACGGGATAGACCTTGTACGTGATCGTCCGGTCGGTGACGTTCCGGAGGGTCGTCTCGACTGCCGGAGCGGTTCCGATGGTTTTCGTGGCGGGCCCAGGCCCGGCGGGCCCCGGAGAGGGCCTGGAAAGGACGACGAAGGCCGCGACGGCGAGAACGAGGACGACGACGAGGCCGAACCCGATCTTTTTTCTCACGCCGTCCCTCATGTGTTTTCTGATTCTAGCCCAAAATCCCCTCCGGGGCAAACGCCGGCCCCGGCCATGAGAAGCGGCCGGAAGTCAAGGGAGACGAGTCGGGGGCCGGGCTAATGCCCGTCTTTCAAGGCCTTGATTTCCGTGTAGAGGCGGTCGATTTCTTCCCGGTCCCGAGCCTCCAGCCGGGAATATAATCTTTCCCGGCAGATGTCTAAGTACTTCAGGGCCTCGGCATATCGGCCCGCCTGCCTCAGGGCGATGTTGAGGTTGATATAGGCATCCAGCAAATCGGGGTCGATCTTGATCGCCCGCTCGTAGTCGCTAATAGCCTGGTTCGTCTGATTCAGAACCAGCCGCGCCGAGGCGCGACCGTTCCAGGCAACCGCCAGTTCCGGTTGAAGCCCGATGGCCCGGCTGAAAGACCCCACGGACTTGTCGGCCAAGGCGGGATCGTTTTTTTCCATGGCCGCTGACAGATCGATGAGGCCGATATTGCTGTAGGCCAGGGCGAAGTTTTTGTCCAAGGCCAGGGACTTCTCGAAATTCTCCCGCGCCAGGTCGTATTTCTTCAGTCGATAATAAGCGTAGCCAAGGTTGAGCCAGACGGCCGGACTTCCCGGCTCCAAGACGGTCACTTTTTTAAAGAGTGCGAGAGCCCTTTCGGTCTCCCCCGCCGTAAGGAGGGCCATGCCGAGACTGGAGACCGACTGCATGTATTCCGGCGACTTGACGATGGCCGTTTGGCCCTCCAGCTCCTCGAGGAGGGTCTGGGCCTTCGACAATTCCCCCTTTTTGACTAGAGCTCCGGCGGACTTGGCCCTGATCATTCCGTTCTGAGGTTCGAGGGCGCCGGCTTTCTCATAGTTCAGCAGAGCCGCATCGGGATTGTTCAGGCGATCCTCGATGTCTCCCAGCAAAATGCAGGCTCCCGTCATCTTGTCGTTATCGGCCAGCAGGCGGCGGCAGAAGTCTCCGGCCCGGGCCAGGTCGCCGGATTCGATGTAATCCATGGCCAGAAACATCTTGAAGGATTCCTTTTCCGGGTACCGCCCGATCGCCTTCTGCAGGATTTCTGCGGCCTCGCCGGTCTTGCCTTTCTGCATCGCGATCTCGGACGAGATCTCATAGATATCGGGCAGCTCGAGCCCCGGATTCCGGGCGAGGACGGCGGCCAGTCGCTCCTCGGCCTCTTGGTAATTCTTCTGCTTGACAAGTTCCTTGAGACTGACGACCTCGAGATAGACGTCGATGACCTTTTTGGGATCCACGGTCTCGGCGGACCTGGATGAGAAACTCGAGATGTAGCCGAGCGTTTTGAGCTTCTCGACATCGCTGGCGCTGAGGTCTCTCCGGCTCGCGCCTGTTGCCGCGGCGTGCTGGAGGATGAATTGCTGCAGTTTTTTGTCCATGGCCCTGGACGTATCCGGCTGACTGTCGAAGAGGTTGCGCGTTTCGCGGCCGTCGTTTTGGAGATCGTACAGCTCAGGTTCGGGAAGCGAGATATATTTGTGGTGGCCGTCGATGAGCCCGGTGAGGGGAGCCCAGTTGAATTCCTCACGGCCGAACAGGCTTTCAAAATAGAGGGTTCGCGGCGACTTTTCGCCGCCGTTATTCAGGAGTTCTAGGAAGCTTCTGCCCTGAACCCGCGGCGGAGTCCTGAGCTTGTAGAGAGCGAGGATGGAGGGCATGATGTCCACCAGGCTGACCCTCGCCGGGACGTCGTGTGGCGTCTTGAAGACCTTAGGATTATGGATGATCAGGGGAACGCGCAGGCTTTCCTCATAGCAAAAGATGCCGTGGCCGCGTTCTTTGTGTTCGCCGAAGGCCTCTCCGTGGTCGCCCACAATGACGATGACGGTCGTCTCGAACAGATTTTTTGCTCGGAGAGCCTCCATCATTTTCCCGATATAGGAATCGACGAAACGGACCTCTCCCTCATACAAACTCCATGGGGATGTCCCCTGGGGGCCTGGGATCTCGCCGTGGCTGACATATGGAGAATGGGGGTCGTAGAAATGAACCCAGCAGAAGAATTTTCCGCCTGCCCGGTCGAGCCAGCGCACGAATTTTCCATAGACCCTGTCGGCGGGGATTTCCGCCAAGTAGTTGGTGACCGCCTGGCCGGACTCGAAATCCTCGTCGTAGACATCGAATCCCTGGTTCAGGCCGAACTTGGACGAGAGGGTGAAGGACGCAATGACAGCGGCCGTCTGATAGCCCTGCTCCTTAAGGACTTCGGCCAGCGTCAGCTCGTCGGCGCCAAGAACATAGGTCCCGTTGTTCCGGACATGATGGGCGATCGGGTAGCGTCCCGTAAAAAGCGAGCAATGAGCCGGCAGGGTCAGGGGGGCAGGGGAATAGCATTCCCTGAAGACGATCCCTTCCCGGCCAAGCCGATCTATATTGGGAGAGACGGCATCCTTGTTGCCGTAGAGATCAATCACGTCGGCCCGGGTCGTATCCATCGTGATGATCAGGAGATTCATGCCGGACGCCCCGGCCATCAGCCCGGAGGACGAGCAGGCGACGAGGCCGAGTGCAGCCAAGAAAACGATGCCGCCGGCGATTTTTCTTTGCATGACGCGACCATTATAACAAAATCCATGAGGGTATGACATGGTCGGCCGCTCTTGAGGGTCCGGGCCATGGTTCTGTCATCCCGGCCCCGGCCCTTTAGCAATGCGCCGGCCTTGAAAAAACGGCCGCGATGTGGATAGTAGAAGAGAAAGGTTTCCTCGGCTCAGTCTCCGAACAGACGGGGACAGTTTTCCGTGGGAGGATATGATGAGAAAAAGCGCATGGTCAAGAATCGCGACGGTCGCGCTGGTGGTCCTTTTGGCCGCGGGACTGGCGCTGGCTCAGGCCGGCCGGGGCATGGCGCGCCTCTCCGGTGTCGTTCTCGATAAGGATGGAAAACCCGTCCCGCAGGCCAAAGTGACGATCCTGCTTGGTCAGGAAGGCTCGACCTCCTTTGAAACCATCGCGGATAAAAAAGGCGAATTGGGGTTCATGGGGATCGGGACGGGGAATTGGACCATCACCGCTTCTGCCAAAGGATACCTTCCTGTATCCATCAGTTTTTACGTCAAACAGCTCGAAAAGAACCCGAAATTGACGATTAAGCTGGAGGAAGAAGCCAAAGGCTCCGGGATCGTCCAGGACGAGTCGGCATTTCAGATCCTGGAGCAGGGAAACCAGTTTTTCAAAGATGGGAAATAAGACACGGCGCTCGTCATGTTCGACGAGTTCATGGGGAAAAACCCCGGCGCCTACCAGGTCCTCCTGAACATCGGGGACTGCTATCGCGAAAAGGGCGATTACGATAAGGCGATCGAGAATTACAATAAGCTGATTGACCAGGCCAAGAGCGATCCGCACATGGGAAAAACCATGGGGGCCAAGGGGTTAGCGGCCATCGGCCTTTGCTACCTGAAGCAGAACAAGCTGGCCGACTCCCAGGACTACTTCAAGAAGTCGATCGAGATGGCCCCCCAGGATGAGAACCTGCCCTACAACGTGGCCGAGATCTACTTCTCGAACCAGCAGATCGACGAGGCCATCCGCTATTTTGAAATGGCGATCCAGATCAAGCCGGAATGGGCGGACCCGTATCTCAAGGTGGCCTATGCCTATCTGAACAAGGGGGATATGGCCAAAGCCGCGGAGAGCCTGGAAAAATTCATCAAGCTCGAGCCTGATACGGAGAGGATGGTTCAGGCCAAGAATATTCTCGGCACCATCAAGAAGTGAGCGCCGGACCTCAACCCCGGCAGTGGATTTTTGACATCACGGAGGGCTTCCGCTAGAATCCGAGTATGTCTCGCCGTAAAAAGCGCCGCCCTGAAAAACCCCGCGGCCGGACAAATCCCGCCGGCAAGCGGGGGATCCCGGACGCCCCGAAGCATCTCGAAGATCCAGGCCCGAGAAAGGGGGCCCGCCGCGGCCTGGCCCTCTGGCTCGTCCCGGCCGCGGTGATCATCGCCGCAGCGGCCGTGATCTTTCTCCTGACCCGCCCGGGGCGCGCCGGCCTGGTAAAGCGCGACAACGGGTTGAATGTCGTGCTCATCACCATGGACACGACGCGGGCCGACCATCTGGGCTGCTACGGATACTCTAGGGGCAAGACGCCCAACCTGGACGCCCTGGCCCGCGACGGCGTCCGGTTCGAGAACGTCTACGCCCAGGTCCCCCTGACCCTGCCCTCCCATTGTTCGATCATGACCGGGACATACCCGATTTACCACAACGTCCATAACAACGGGACCTACGTCCTCCCCCCGGACCAAACGACCATCGCTAAGGTGATGAAAAACAACGGGTTCCAGACGGCGGCCGTGGTCGCCTCCTTCTCCGTGGATTCCCGCTTCGGGCTGAATCAGGGCTTCGACCTCTATGACGACAACTTCCAGCCCGGGCTCCCTTTCAAGCCGGCCAATTCGGAGCGGAAGGCTGGCGAGGTGGTTGGCCTTTTTTCCGCCTGGCTGGACGGCCGCGCCCCCGGAAAATTTTTTGCCTGGGTCCATTTCTTCGACCCGCATTTTCCCTACGATCCGCCCCCGCCCTTTGACAGGGAATTCGCGGACAACCCCTACGACGGCGAGATCGCCTCCATGGACGCCGCGATCGGAGCCGTGGTCGAGAAGCTTAGGGGGAAGAACCTCCTCGAGCGGACGCTCATCGTCCTGGCCGGCGACCACGGCGAGGGTTTCGGAGATAAGGTCGAGACGGGCCACGGCGTTTTCTTGTACGACGAGACCTTGAAGGTTCCGCTCATCCTTTCTTCCCCCGGCCACCTCCCTGCGGGCAAGGTCATCCCCTCCCGCGTCCGCCTGATCGACATCGCGCCGACCATCCTGGACATGGTGGGCGTGCCCGTGCCCCGCCCGTTCCGGGGACTGAGCCTCGTCCCGTCGATCCGCGGGAAAAAGGCGAAGGACCTCGATTCCTACCTCGAGACGTTCTACCCCCGGGAGAATTACGGCTGGTCGGAGCTCACCGGGCTCGTTTCGGGCGACTGGAAGTTCATCCGGGCGCCGAAACCCGAGTTATACAATCTTAAAGCCGACCCCGCGGAAAAGCGGAATGAGATCGCTGCCTCCGGAAACGTCGCCGCCGAGATGAACCGGAAACTGGAAGCCCTGGTCAAGGAGAGCGCCGGGATCGCCGGGGCCTCGAACCGGAGCCTGACCGCCGCCGAGCAGGAGAGGCTGCGGTCGCTGGGCTATGTCAGCTTTTCGGGCGGCGGCACCAAATCCTCCTATCCGGACCCGAAGGACGAGCTTGACGTTTTGAGGCTGAGCCAGCGGGCCACGACCTATGAGCTCGAGGGGAAATTCGCCGAGGCCGCCGACGCCTACGCCAAGCTCGTGCCCCTGATGCCCGATGCCCCCGAGAGCTACGTCAACCTGGCCCTCAGCCAGGCCCGCCTGAAAAAATTCGACGAGGCCATCGCGACACTCCGGCAGGGCGCCGAGAGAATTCCCGGTTCCGAGGCCGTCCTCTCCAGGCTGGGATATACCTACCTCGTGACCGGCCGGTTCCAGGAAGCGCTCGCGACGATGAACCAGGTCCTCGACCGGAACCCCAGGCAGGTCGACGCGCTGACGGCCGCGGCCAGCGCTCTGGACTCGCTCGGCCGGAAGGACGAGGCGAGGGCCTATCTCGAGAAAGCCGTCGCCGTCGAGCCCGAGAGCAAGTTCCTCCGCCTGACCCTCGCCCTCAATCTCGCCTCGGCCGGCAGGATCGGCGAGGCGGTCGAGATCTATAAAACCCTCATCCGCGATTATCCGCGGGACCAGGCCCTCCGTCAGCATCTCGGTATTGCCTACGGCGTTCTCGGAGACTACCCGAACGCCATCGCCAGCTTCGAAGAGGCGATCGGAATCGCCCCGACGCCGACGGCCTACATGAACCTGGCCGTGGCCTGTAAGCGGGCCGGCCGGACGGAGGACGCCATCCGCGCCTTACGGCTTTACCTGGAAGACCCGAAAGGGGAGAGCCCGGCCACCCGGCGGGTGGCCGAGGCCGAGCTCCGGGCGCTCGAGAATTCCCTCAAAAAATGATTGCCTCCGCTCCGTGCGACGCGGAAGGACGGGGCCTTTTCTCCCGCCGCGCTTTCCATTTTCCTGTTTCCGAATATAATACCTGAAGACCCGGAGGGCACCCCTGTGGGGACCCGGACGCGGCGCGAGGAGGCGGACGACGCGGGAATTGATCGTTTTCGCAGCCTGCATTTTGGTCTTTTTGGGCTACCTCGTCCTGGAACGGCTGAGGCTGGAGCGGGCGCGGCGGTGCGTGCCTCTGCGCATCTCCGTCACCGGCACGCGCGGCAAGTCCGGCGTGACGAGGCTCATCGCGGCAGGACTCCGGGAATCGGGGGTCCGCGTCCTGGCCAAGACCACGGGCTCGAAGCCGGTCCTGATTTTCCCTGACGGATCGGAAAAGGAGATCCCCAGGGCCGGTCCGGCCTCCATCTGCGAGCAGGTCCGGCTGGTCCGGCTGGCCGCGCAGACGGGCGCCGACAGCCTCGTTTCCGAGCTGATGAGCATCGGCCCGGAGTGCCTGGCCGCGGAATCCCGGCGCATCCTGCGGCCGACGATCCTGGCTCTGACCAACGTCAAACTGGACCACCTCGAGGCCATGGGCCGGCGCAAGAACGATATCGCCCGGGCCCTCGCGTCGGCGTTCCCCGAACGAGCGGACATCTTCATCCCGAAGGAAGAGGTTTATCCTGTTTTCGAAGAATCAGCCGAGCGGATCACGTCCAGGCTCCATCGGGTGACCCCTTCGGCCGCGGTCAAAGGAGACGGCGAGGGCGGGCCCTTGCCTCTCGACGAATTCGAGCCGAACATCCGGCTGGCCCTGGCCATCCTCGAATCCCTGGGCGTCTGTCGCGACACGGCGCTCCGCGGGATGGGGCGGACGGCCCCGGACTTCGGAAGCCTGCGTGTCTGGAAAACGGAGTACGGGTCGCCGCCGCGTTCGGCGCTATGCCTGAGCGCCTTCGCCGCCAACGACCCGGAATCCTCGGCGGCGGTGCTGCAGAAAATCAAGGCCATGGTCCCGGCGGGCCCGAAGTCTCTTCTGGGTCTCCTCTGCCTGCGCGAGGACAGGGGAGACCGAACCCTCCAGTGGGTCCGGGCGGCCGAAGCCGGCTTTTTCGCGGATTTCGAATGCGTCGCCGTTGTGGGAAGCCCGGCCAGGGCTGCGGCCAGGAAACTCCGAAAAGACCCCGGCCTGGAGTTCGCGAAGTTTTCGTTCTTCAGGCACCCACGGCCGGCGGAGCTCATGAATCAATTGGTGACGTCGGCGGGACGCGAGCCCGTCGTTATCGGCCTCGGGAATATCGTCGGCCCCGGCGAGAGGTTCGTCCGGCACTGGGAGGAGACGGGGACGCCCCATGGCCGTTGAAACCCTGCTCGTCGGGCTTCTTCTGGCGCTCCTCTGGGCCGAGACGACGGACGTTTCGCCGGGAGGGATCATCGTCCCGGGCTATATCGCCCTCTATCTTGGCCAGCCCCTGAGGGTGCTGGCCACCCTCACGGCCGCGCTGCTGACCCTGCTCGCTTACCGGTTTCTCGCCCGCCATCTCATCCTCTTCGGCCGGCGGCGGTTCGTCCTGATGGTCCTCGCCGGCGCGCTCCTCTCCCAGGCCTGGTTCATGGTTCTGCCCCGGTTTTTTGCGGCCCCACTCGAGCTCCGGGTCATCGGCTGGGTCATCCCCGGGATCCTGGCCTCGAACCTCGCCCGGCAGAAATTCTGGCCGACCCTGGCCTCGACCGTCACGGTTTCCACCCTGACCTTTGCCGTCGTCCGTCTGATCTCCCTGCTTTAGATCATGAACAAGAACAGCCGAAGATCGTCCTTCACGCCGATTTACGCGGCGGGAGCGGTCAGCCTCGCCTATATTCTTCTGACCCTTTTCGGTCCGGTCCGGCCGACCCACAACCGGAGGGAGATGAACGAAGCGGCCCGGTTGATGGACAAGGCGGAAGCTGCGGTCCGGGACTGCCGCGCGGCAAGGGGTTTTCCGGCCGATGAAAGATCAGACCCGAACCGGACCGGGCTCATCGGCCTCGAGATGTCGCCCATCACGACTTCTCTTGGCAGCCTCGAAGCCAAGCGGACGACGACCAACCCCGAATTCGCCGGCCTCGTCGTCCGCCTGATGAGCGAAGCGGGCGTCCGGAAAGGGGAGGTGGTCGCCATCGGAGCTTCGAGCTCTTTCCCGGCTCTCATCATCGCCACGCTTTCCGCGGCCAAGGTGATGCGGCTCGAGCCTCTCGTCATCTCCTCCCTGGGCGCTTCGGAATGGGGGGCCAATATCCCCGACTTCAACTGGTTGGACATCGCGGAATGCCTGCGAGAGGCCGGCCTTCTCGACGTCAGGCCGATCGCCCTCGCCGTCGGCGGGGACGAGGACGTCGGGCGGGACATGAGCCCGGAAGGCCGCGAGCTCTTGCGGACCAGAATCGGCGGGAGCGGGATCCCATTTATCGAGAAAGCCGACCTCCGGGCGAACGTCGCAGAGCGGCTCCGGCTTTACGAAGAGGCTGCGCAAGGCCGCCCGATCAAGGCGTTCGTCAATATCGGAGGCAGCTGGGCCAACATCGGCACCAACGCGGAGGTCCTGAAGCTTCGGCCGGGGCTTTTACGGGATGTTTTCGTCCCTCCTCCGGGCGAACGCGGCGTGCTTCAGGCGATGGCCGCGAAAAAGGTCCCCGTCATCCACCTTCTGAACATCAAAGGCCTAGCCGAGCGCTACGGCCTGCCCTGGGACCCGAAGCCTCTCCCCAGGCCCGGTGAATAATGATACCGATGATCCGACGCGTGAAAGTCCCGGAAGCGCGAGACATCATAACCTATGGCCATAGATCAGCGTTCTAAAATGAAAGCGTGAAGGAAGGAGCAGACATGCGCCGTTTTCCGAAATATCTCCTCGTTGTCGTCCCATTGACTGCCGGTCTTCTGGCGCATGCCGCCGGCGATGTATCCGCCCGGCAGACCGCCAAGCCGGCTGGTTCCGCCGCCGCCCCGGACATCGCCATCGCGCCCCTCGGCGAGAATGCGGACGCCGTTCTCCGCGAGGCCGAGGCGAAAGGATATTCCGGTGTCGCCCTCGTGGCCAAGGACGGGAAGATCGTCCTCCGGAAAGGCTACGGGATGAGCGACCGGGCGGCGCGCCTCCCGATGACGGCCGCGACGGTCGTCCAGATCGGCTCCTGCACGAAGGACTTCACCATCGTCGCCATCCTGCAGCTTCATGAGCGCGGCCTCCTCGACGTCAAGGAGCCGCTCACGAAATACTTCAAGAATGTTCTCGAGGACAAGCGCGGCGTTACGATCTGGCACCTGGTGACACAACAGTCCGGGCTCATCGACCATATCGGAGGGGATTTCGAGCCCGCCACGAAGGAGGGCGTTGTCCGCGGCGCGCTCGCCTCGACCCTGCTCTTCGCCCCCGGCGCCGGACGTAGCTACTCGAACCTGGCCTTCAACCTGCTGGCGGCGATCATCGAGGACGTCTCGAAACAGTCGTTCGACGAATACGTGCGTGACCACATCTGTCGTCCGCTCGGCCTCCGCGATACGGGGTTCCTTCTGCCCGGCTTCGACCCGAAGCGGGTCGCTCACGGCTACCTGGGGGACCAGGATCACGGGATCATGATCGCCAAGCCGCACGCGCCGGACGGGCCGTACTGGAACCTGCGCGGCGCGGGCGGCATGCTATCCACCGTGACCGATATGTTCCGCTTTTACACGGCCCTGCGGGGCGACCAGCTGATGAAGCCCGAGACGCGGGACATGCGCTTCCCGCCCGGCCAGCCGGTCGTCCTCGCCGGCTCGGACCTCGTCCAGTTCTTCTTTTATGACCATGAACCGGGCGAGGGGGTCGACATCCTGCTCTCGTCGACCTCGTCCGAAGTCCAAGCGCCGCAGGTGCTCGACCGGATCCGGGCGGCCCTGGGCATGCCGGTCGAAAAACGGGAGCGTCAGGTCGAATCGAGCCCGAAGACTGCGAAACAGCCGCCGACGCCGGAGGCCAGGGCCCGCATCGACGCCTTTTTCCAAACCCTCGCCGGCGGCGACCCGGACAAATTCGAGGCCATGGCCCGGGAGAATTACACCCCCGACCTGCTGGCCAAGCGGACGTCCGCCGAGCGCAAGGGCCTTCTCGACAGGCTCAAGCAGGACTTCGGGACACTCACCCTGGGCTCTGTCCAGATGGTCAACGCGGGCAGGGTCGCGTTCGTCATCCGGGGATCGACGGGGATGGAAGGCCGCGTGGAGATCACCTTGGAGGCCGCCTCCCCCCGCCGCATCGAGCGGGTGGCTGTGACCGTCGGGAACTGATGCCGGAGGCGAGCCCGCCGGCTATTCGTAGATGACCTTCGCCGGATCCGCGGCCTTGGGGTCCTTGAGGTAGGCGCCGGTCCCGTTCTTTATGACCTCGGCGTATTTCGGGACGCCGCCGACGACCACCGCCCGGGCCGGGTTGTCTCCCGACCACGTTTCCAGGATTTGGAGAACGGTGGTGCAGTGCCTGCCGACACGGACGTCGATGGGCCAACCCTTCTCGTCGATCTTCTCGAAGAGGAGCCCCCGCTTTCCCGCCCGGACGATGAACTCGTCCTTGCCGGTGAGGAGAAGCTCCCGGTTCGTCCGGCCGCGGGTGGCGTCGAGGAAGGGCTCTGGGGATTCGAGAAGGAGGGAGATGGCGCCGGTGTGGTCGCCGATCTCCCGGTGGGACAGTCCGCGCAGGGCTTGCGGTGAGGATTCGACCCCGATCGCAAAGCCTCCGTTGCTGCTGATCATCATCGAAACCATCGCCGCCAGGTCGGCCCCCTTCGGGTGGGCGACGATCGTGCTGATCACGGGATACTGGAGCTCGGCCTCATGGAGGTCGATCTCGATGTCGATCTTCTCGCGCCGGACGAGCTCGGTGATGGCGAAGCAGGTTTTTTCGGTCAGCGTCCCGTTCGGCCGGCCCGGGAAGGCCCGGTTGAGGTTCCGGATGTCCATGTAGGCCAGCTGCTGGCGCGTCGGGTAGTGGATGTAGACCTCGGGGTCGGGCCACTGGTCCAGGGGGTTCGACCAGCGGTCGCCCATCCGGAACTTCTGACCGCCCCAGGCCGTCGGGATAGTGAAGTCCGGTGGATAGGCACCGCCCAGCCGCGTCGCCGTCGTGGCGCTCCGGCTGGCCGAGAGGATGACGAAGAGCCGCCCCTTGGTGAGGGCCGCGTTCTCCGCCAGGACCCACGCCGTCAGGCGTCCCGCCGGCTCCTCCGGGTGCGTCCCGCCCAAGATGAGGACCGACCCGCCCGCCTCTTTCCCTTCGAGGATGTAGACGTTGAGGTCGTTGATGCTCCCCCGGATCGCCAGGAAATATTCGCTGAGCTTGGCCACACGGGCAAGGCTAGGGCCCGGCACGACCGGCTCCCGGAGGTGCCGGCTCCGGTAAAAGCTCAGCCCGGCGAGGACGGCCAAGGCCGCTCCGAGGGCCGCGATCGCGATCTTGCGTAGCGCCATGAGTCTTGGTCCTTGCGCCTCACTTCAAGCGGAGGAGCCGCAGCAGGAAGGGGATGAGGACGATGATGTAAAGGACCTCCTCCTGCCACTTCTTCATCTTGATAAAATTCCAGACGAGCATGGCGGCGATGTAGGCCGTCAGCAGGTAATAAAGAATCGTCACAACCATCGTCTCTCGCCTCTCCAGGCTTTATCTCCGACCGCCCGGCCCGGACCGCGCCCGGGTCGGAACGGCTAAAAGACGGTCAAAAAAGCCAGCTTCTTGCTGAAAACAACCATCAGGGTCCCGACGATGGCGACGATGATCGCGGGGACCAGGCAGTACTTGAGGAACTTGGAATAAGGCTCTTTCATCCCCACCGTGGCCACGGTCAGCCGGCCGATGATGGCCGTCGGCGGGATGGCGTCGCCGAGGGGCCAGATGATGGTCATCCCGGCCAGGGCCACGACCGGGTTGAGCCCGATCGTGTTGAAAAACAGGACGAGCGGGACGCCGAGGACCGGGGCCGACCCCCACATCAGGACGGTCTCGGAGACGGGGAGGGTGAGGAAGAGCGTCAGAAAGACGACCGTGACCGGAAGAGTCACCGTGGTGATGGCGATGAGCCCCCGGACCCCGGTCAAGGTCATGATCTGGACGAGGATCCCGGCGCAGGTCAGCGTCCCGACGAGGGGCAGGAGCTGATGGACGGTCTCCCGGGACGTTCTCCAAAAATCGATCCTCACCGGTGAGAGAAGGAACGCCAGCAGGGCCGCCGCCATGAACATCAGCGGCAGGCCGAGAATAGGAAAGGAGAAGGGGAAGACGCGTCCGGCGGCGAGGAGAACGAAGAACACGACAAAGGGCAGAGCGACCCGGGTCCAGTTCATCCGGGCCGGGGCCTCCGGGAGCTCCCGGAGGGCCTTTTCCAGGTCCACGGCCTTGGCCTTCCGGCCGAGGATGAAGATCGTGACCAGGGCCAGGAGAACGCAGGGAATGAGGAGCGGCAGGAAGAAGCCGACGTAGGGCATGTTGATGCCCGCCGCCGTCAGCATGGCCCAGAAGTTGACGGGCGGCGCCGCCGCGCTCAGCCCGGCGATGATGAAGATGATGGCCGCGACCTTGGATCCGGGGATGTCCATGGTCCCCAGGACCGTGGCCACCATGCCGCCCAGGATGAGGACGGTCACGCTGCCCGCTCCGGTCAGGGCGCCGGGGACGAGAAGCAGGAGGGCCAGGAGAATGAAGAGCAGGTTCTTCCGGCGGTGAAACCGGCGGATGATGGCCCTGACGACGAAAGCGGCGCCGCCGGATTCCTTGAGCAGGTTCATGAAAAGCGTGGCGGCCACGAAGATCAGGACGATGTCGAAATAGGTGATGGCCCCCTCGACGATGTGCCGGGCGGGGATGCCGTTCCCGCCGGCCAGGGACCCGGCCAGGGCGGCCGCGAAGAGCGAGAGCTCGGTCGAGATCTTCAGGGCCCGGGCGACGATGTAGGCTGTGACCATGACGGCCAGGATGAGGGCGGCTGAGGTCGTGGCGTTCATGGGCTGGTCAGGTCCGCGTCCGCGGATTCCCTAATTTAAACGAGACGGAGGGGTTTTTCAAGGCCTATTTCTGGCCGGAAGATCAACGCCTCAAGACGGTGATGGCCTCGATGCAGGGGTAGGTGGCCGCGGTCGTGATGTTGCGGCAGATCCCCCGTTCGATGGTCATGGTCCCGAGCTCATAATCATCCCAGCGGTACTTGTCCGTGTCCAGGTTCGAACCGGTGATGGCGGACAGCTCGCGGGCACCTCTTTTGACCGGGGGCAGCCCGACATAGGCCAGGACGCGGTTGAGCGGGTCGATGTCCGAGATGGTCAGCGATTTCCCCCCTTCGTCCATGCTCAGGACGAGCTCCGGGCCGGGCTCGGCGAACGTATAGGTCGTTTGCAGCTTGCCGGAGACATAGCTCTCGCGCTTCTCGAAGGAGACGTTAAGCGGCTTGGGGGGGAAAAGGTTGTTCTTGACGGCCTTGAAGGTCAGGGTCTGGAGCTTGGTCTGGTTGAGATAGTAAAAGGTGATCCCCAGAAGGAGCAAGACGATCAGGGCGCGGACGATCGTCGCCATGTCATTCCGGACGACGCAAGCGATGACCCAGAGGACGGCGAGCCCTAAGAGGACCAGGATGACCGTGCGAGCCGTTTCTGTTGCGACCATATCCGACCTCCCTCAAGGCCGTGAAGCCTTCGATTCGCCGGCCCGATTCTACCACAAGGCGGCGGCCGATGGGAACAGGCCTCGCGCCCCACGGCGAGTCCGGAAAGCGGCCGGAGTTATTTGCTGTAGAGTTTCTCCAGGGTCGGCACCAGGTCCATCATCTTTTCGAATTCGATGAGAGGGATCTTCTTGCCCTGGGAGATGGCCGTGAAGCGGCCGTCCGCATTTCCTTCTTTGTAAACAAGCAGGAGGTTGGAATTCGGCGCTACGGTGTCGATGCTCTGCTCATCGGTCGTGTCGCCGGCCGCCGCTCCCTGAGACCGTCTCTTCATGCCTTCGACATGGGCGCCGATGATCTTGATCCCCTGCTTCCGGGCTTCGGCGATCAGGGCCGCGGCCCGCGCGAGCTCGTCGTCGATGGAGATCCCGGCCGCCCCCATGCCCTTGAGGCTGGCCCCCATGACGATGATCAGGGACTTGTAAGGGGCGCCGGCCTGGGCCTTGGCCTGGAGTGTGGCAGCCGTGGCCAGAGGGTCGATGTCGTAAGTGAGCTTCAGCCGCTGCATGACGACCTTGATCGTGATGGGGCCGGGGCTCTGCCCGCATGAGGTGATGAGGGCCGGTGTTTCCGCCTTGGATTGCTGGGCCTGGCCGGCGCGGAGCGCCGGCCCGCAGCCCAGGATGAGGGCCGTGGTGAATAAGATAACGGGGAATTTATGGCACCTGCGCATTCCTGGCTCCTTTCGTCCGAATGAAGGCTCCGTTCCTTAATGTTAGGCCAAAGCGGCTCTGCCGGTCAACTTCCCGGGGGCACGCTTAAAAGCTCCCGGACGCGACGGGCGTTCCCCACGGCGTGGGCTTGATAGTCATTATTGAAATAGGCGAAGGTTTCGGTCGCCCCCGTCGCCCTGATCACCCCTGCCCATTCCCGTAGCTCCGGCTCCGAATAGTCGTGACGATAGCCGCCTGTCAGACCATGGAAACGGAAGTAAGCCGTGTCCGAGGTCATGACGGCATCGGCGGGGACCTTGGCCGAGGAGACGATGCAGAAGGTGGCCCGAGAGGTCCGTAGGAGACCGTAGACGTCCTCGGCGTACCAGCTCGGATCGCGGAACTCGATGACATTCCTGTATTCGGGAGAGAGGACCGAGAGGAATTCGCGAAGGAGGCTGTCGTCCCGGGCAATGACCGGCGGGAGCTGGTAGAGGATGCAGCCCAGCTTGTCGCCGAGGTTTCGAGCGAGATGATAAAAGAAGCTCACCTCGTGCCCGACGTTCCGCAATTTCTTGATATGGGTGATCTGCCGGTTGGCTTTGAGGGTGAACAGGAAACTGGGCGGGGTCAGGTCGGACCATCTTCGGAGGACCTCCGGCTTGGGCAAGCGGTAAAAGCTCATGTTGATCTCGACCGTGTTGAAGCTCCCGGCATAGAAAGAGAGCCAGCCGCCCGAAGGCAGGCCGGCCGGGTAAAACCGTCCGCGCCATCCCGGGTAGCTCCACCCCGACGTGCCGAGGTGGAGGTTGGGAATGCCACTGCCGTCCGCCGGGTGCACGGTCCATCCCTCCGCTCGTTCCAAAATAATCCAAGCCGTCACGAAATTCAACTTCCTCGGAAAAGAGGGCCAGTCACCTCTGGCGGGGGCTGTCCCTCTTTTGTTCCGTTGTGATATATTGAGGCCACTGCGCATGGACACGACCTTAGGTGGACCGGCAAAGATCGGGCTCATCGGAACGATCACCATGGACCGGATCGTCCACGAATCCGGTCCGACATACGAGGGGGTCGGCGGGGTCCTTTACCAGGCTTCCGTCCTGGCGGGCCTGGGTGAAGAAGTTTTTCTTTTCGGCCGCTGCGGCGAGGATCTGCGTCCCGAGGTCGACCGCCTCGCGGCCGATTGGCCGTCGGTTCGGATGGGCGGGGTCGGCTTCGTCCCGCAGCCCGCGAACCTGGTCAATCTTTTCTATCCGCAGGCGGGCGAGCGCCTCGAAACCCTGGATTGGGCCGTCCCGCCCGCGGAGCCCGGCCCCGTCGTTGCCAACGTCGGGTCGTGGGACGCCCTTCTATTCGTTTTGAATTCCGGCTTCGACATGACCCTCGACGGCTGGCGGACGATCCTGGCGGCGGCTTCGTGTCCCGCCTGGCTGGACATCCATTCCCTCGTTCTCGAGCCCTCGATCGGACGTCCGCGGCGCTCCAGGGCCGTTCCGGATTGGCCGGGCTGGGTGGGGGGCGTGGCCTGGCTTCAGGCTAACCTCCGGGAACTGGCCTGCCTCTGCGGGCACCCCGAGCGCCCTCCCACCGACCGGGAAGCCCTGGAATTCGCCGGCCGCGCCTTCGAGCTGGGCGTCCGGGCGGTCTTCATCACCCTGGGGCCGGGGGGGGCCATGGTCCTGACTCCCGGGTGCCAAGAGAAAGTCGCCGCCGCGCCGGTCGGCCCCATCGTCGACGCCACGGGCTGCGGCGACGTCTTCGCCGCCGCCGCGCTCACCCGGCTTGTCCGGGGTGCGGGCCCGTCCGAAGCCGCCTCGTTCGCCACGGCCCTCGCCTCGAAAGCCGCCCTCGTCGCCGGGGTCAGCGCGACCTGGAAGTTGGCCGCGGCCCACGGGCCGGGGCCGTGCCCCGACCAAAAGAATCCTTCTTCAAACCGGGAGGGGAAATGAACGCACGCAGAGTTTCAGTGCTCTTGATTCTCGCCGCCGCCGGGCTCGTCCTCTGCTCCTGCCAGGGGTCGAGGAGCCGGGTCGAGCCGGTCGCAGTCAAGGAGATCGAAGACCACATCCGGAACCTTTCCGACGACCGGCTCGAAGGCCGGGCAGTCGGAAGCAAGGGCATCGAGATCGCCGCCCGCTACCAGGAGGACTACTTCAGGACCTTCGGCCTCGAGCCGGCCTTCGGCGCGAGCTACCGGCAGACCTTCCCGCTGCGCGGCGCCAAGCCCGACCCCCAGGCCTCCTTGGAGATCAGCTCTCCGGCCGTCAAGATCGCGCCCGTCCTCCGCGACGAATTCCTCATCAGCACGGAGCGGGAGGACGCTCCGGCCGAGGTCGGGGGAGACCTTGTCTACTGCGGCTATCTGATCCAGGCCCCCGAACGGAGCTGGGACGACATCAAGGGGGTCGACCTCAAAGGCAAGGTCCTCCTGGTCGAGATCAACGAGCCGGGCAACCGTCCGGGCGGGATCTTCGACGGCGAGGACATGACATATTACGGCCGCTGGACCTACAAATTCGAGGAGGCCGCCGAGCTCGGCGCCGCCGGGATCTTCATCATCCATAACACGAAGGGCGCGACCTACGGCTGGGAGGCGCTCCGGAACGCCACGGCCAACGAGAGCTTTTTTCTTCCCGACAAGAACCCCCAGCTCTTTTTCCAGGGTTGGGTCAGCGGCGAGGCGGCCGAAAAGATCTTCAGCGCCGTCAAGATCGACCGCCAGGCGCTCCTGGCCCGGGCCGAGACCCCGGATTTTGCACCGGTCCCGCTCGGGCTGGCCGTCAAGGTCCGGCAAAAGCCGACCTTCCGCACGGTCGACGGCTCCAACGTGGGCGGGATCATCCGGGCCAAGCATCCCGAGGCTCGAAAGCGGATGGTCGTCATCTCCGCCCATTACGACCACCTGGGCAAGGACGAGACGCTCCAGGGCGACCAGATCTTCAACGGGGCCGTCGACAACTGCTCGGCCACGGCTTCGATGCTGGCCTTGGCCGGCTATTACGCCCAGAGGCCGGAGAAGCTCAAGGACGACCTCTGCTTTGTCGGGGTCACGGGCGAGGAGAAGCTCTTCCTCGGCTCGGACTATTTTCTCCGTCACCTGCCGTTCCCGAAATCCTCGCTCGTCGCCGACATCAATTTCGAGATGACCAACGTCTGGGGGGAGACCGAGGACGCCTTCGCCATCGGGGCTAGGCACTCCGAGCTCGACGAGGTCTGCCGGCAGGCCGCGGCGAAGATGGGCCTCCGGTATATCCCCGAGCGGAACGGGGAGTTCGGGTTCTTCTTCCGCTCGGACCAGATCAGCTTCGTCAAGGCCGGCATCCCAGCCGTCTGGCTCCACCAGGGGATCGTCTCCAAGGGCCCCGACAAGGGCTTCGTCCAGCGGAAATTCGAGGATTACCAGAAGACGAAATACCACACGGTGGCCGACGAGATCCAGCCCGATTGGGACCTCCGGGGGACCCTCCAGATCATCCGCTGGGCCGAGGAGATCATCTCCATCCTCGGCGACCGCCCGGCCCTGCCGCAGTTCCTCCCGACGAGCTCCTTTAAACGTCTTTAGAAAATGGGGACGATCCTATTTTCTCTGGGATAAGTGAAGCGCGTCTCGGTTTGAATGCGGATGAGATAATAGGACCGTCCCCATTTTCCCTCCTGACGGGATAGGACCTATCCGGCATTATCCGACAGAAATTGGATTTGCTTTTGGAATTCGTTATGTTAAAATGACCCCAAAATGGAGATCAAGAGTTCTTATTTTTCCGATTATCTCAAACCCACTCAGGTCATCTTTAACCTCAAAAGCAAGGACAAGGTCGAGGCCATCGAGGAGCTCCTGGACGTTCTGGCCAAGCAGAAGCTCATCGAGAACAAAAAGGTCATTCTGACCCGGATCATCGACCGGGAGAACCTCGTGTCCACGGCCATCGGGTCGGGCGTCGCCCTGCCCCACGCCCGCGTCGACACGGGCGGCGAGATCGCCGTCGCGGTCGGGCGCTCGGAGAAGGGGATCGACTTCGAGGCCCACGATGGCCAGAAGGTCCATCTCATCATCCTCGTGGTCTGGAATCCGTCCATCCCGGGCCTCTTCAACCACCTCTTCGCCGGCCTGGCCCGGTTCCTGATCCGGGCCGACAACCGCCACCGGATCTTCGAAGCCAAGGACAAGATCGAACTCTACAGGATCCTGTCCCAGATCGAGTTCAAGTTCGTCCACGAGGAGAAGATCGTCAGCCGGGCAAGCCTCCTCCGGAAGCTCCAGGAGATCGAGATCAAGAGGAAGAGGGCCTCCAAGGAGCAGCAGAAGGAGCTCGGCAAGCATGCGGCCATGATTCGGGAGGAGCTCGACCGCGACCTCGTCGGGCGCTTCGACCGGCTGATGGAGCGCTACGGGTTCGCCGTCGCCGACGTCGTCGAGGGCGTCTGCCAGGGCTGCAACATCAACATCTCGACCCAGATGAATTCGGCCATCGAGGGCTCGAATGACATCTACGTCTGCGAGAACTGCGGCAAGTTCCTGGCCGCGGCCAAGAAGAAGAAAAAGTGATCAGTCCAGGCCGACGGCCGTCAGATTCTGAGGAGTGGTGAGCTTAAAAACGGGATAGGTTTCGACGCCTCCCCCCCATTCCCGGGCAATGTATTTGTCAAAGGCGTTCCACACGAGCAGCCCATCGTCGCTTTCCGGCTCGAGGAGATAGGCCGCCAGGTTCCCGAGCGGCTGGGCCATCCGGACGACGAGGGTACCGCTGGGAAATTCCCTTTTTTCGACGGCATACTCGCCCTTGACCGTGTTGATCCGATGGCCCTGGTAGAGGCGGGCGGCCCCCTTGACCTCTTTCAAGCGATAGGCTTCGACCTCGAGGGTCGCGGCCTCCGTCATCTTTTCGACGGCCAGACCATGCCGGAGAAGCTTGTGGAGGATCTCGTCGTCGAAGACGGGGATCAAGTAGGCGTAAGGCAGCCGGACACTCCGCTTCGGGACGAAATCCGCGAAGTATGGCATGACATAAGTTTTCTTGCGGTCCGTCCTCTTGAGCTCGGGAAAAGGACTGCCCTCACGGGGCGTGACCTCCACCTCGTAGCCGCGGACGGTCACTTTCCCGGGCAGGGGCTGGACGTCGATATCGAGCCCGAAGGTGTCCGTCTCGCGCGGGGCGAGGCCCCTTTGGACCGTCCTTTGATCCGCCTCGGCCACGAGCCGGCTCAATTCATCGGCGTGCGTCTGGCAATATTCCAGGATGGACTTGAGAAGGTTGTAGCAGCCGAGGACGCGGGTCTTAAAATCGGCGTAATTGTAATTCTCGTCGAGGATGGACAACCGGTTCCGGAGGCCGATGTAGTTCGTGACGTAGCGGGGCTGATGCCCGAAGGTCTGCCAGCCCTTTTCCATATCGCGGAAATCCTTCGGGTCGCCGTAGGGGACTGAGAGTGTATGGTATTTCTTGTCGAGGGTCGCGGCCACGGCGGGCAGCATCTTGTCCCGCGTGTATTTGATGATCGACGGGTCGCCGTTCGGGCAGAGGGGCCAGGAATAGGTCACCGGCTCCTCGTGGTAGGACCCATCGGTCGTGTGACAGTCGACCAGCAGGATAGGGTCCCAGCGGACGAGGACGTTGCGGACGAGGCCCTGCATCTCGGGGCTCTCGAGCTTCATGGCGTCGCGGTTGAGGTCGAGGTTCATGCCGTTGTGGCGGACTCCGGCCTTCTCCGGGCCGTTCTGGCCGCGGCGGTTGTCGGGGCTCATCTTGTCGTTCCCGTCGGCGTTGAAGATGGGCGCGATGAGGAGGACGATCTTGTCGAGATAGGGGAGCTTCGGGTCGAGCAGGATGTCTCGGGCGAGCATCAGGGACGCTTCCTTGCCCTCCACTTCGCCGGCGTGGATATTGGCCTGGATGTAGACGGCGATCTTCTTGTCGGAGCGGAGGGCCGGAGGCTCAAAGGGCGTGGGCTTCCCGATGACCAAGAGAGGCACGGGCTTCCCTTCGGCGGACGTGCAGATCCATTCGACGCGGACGAGCGGGCTGAGCTTCTGGAGCTCCCGGACGAAGGACATCACCTCGGCGTAGGTGGAAGTGGCCGCGTATTCGGTCGACTCAGCACTAGTCTTGGGGCCGGCGACCACAGCTTGGGACTGGGCTGGGATGGCCTGAGTCTGAGTCGCGGCTGGGGCGTGGACTAACAGGGCCGCCGCAAACAGAACGACCAGGGCCGGAGGGAGTTTGGACAATGAGCTCATGGGAGCCTCCTTATTTCTGACTGCGGGAATCCGTTTCGGAAAGGGGAGTCTATTCCATTCGCCAATGCCCGTCAACGAATTCGGGGACACAATCCCCCTCTCCGGATTCTCCGTTCGCGAATTTCGGGATCAGTTCAGCGAAAAATATACCTCTTTTCGATGCCCGATGCGGACAACGATGATCAAGAGTTCGTCCTTATCCTTCTTGAAGATGATCCGAAAACTTCCCACCCTCAGGCGATAGAGGTCCATTTCGGTCCCGTCCAGCTTCTTGATATCATTTTTAAGGGCCTCGGGATTTTGGGCCAGGATGAGGAGTTTCTCCTTTATGATCCGGCGGTGCGGTCGGTCGATCCTCTCGAGGTCATCGAGGGCCCGGCCGAGAAACAGAAGCTTGAACAAGCTAGATCCCCAGCTTTTTCCAGACTTCCTCTGGATCGAGGAGCCGGTCGCGGCCGGCTTCGAGGTCTGCCATTCGTTTCTTGGCCACTTTCAAATCCAGAAGGTCAAAATAGGTCTCGAGCGCTTTTTCGATGATGGCACTTTTTTTCTCTCCGAGCTCTTCGGCCACGATCTCGAGCTCCTTCGAGACGTCTTTGTCAAGTGTAATATTATGTCTCACTTGCATTTTCTTTCTCCTTGAAATACACAAAATATACACCATTATTGTGTATTGTCAAGATGTCCAGAGCGAGCATTCTTCATGACCGCCTTGTAATTGAGTATCTGAATAGACGTTCGCGCCCTTCCGTTTCTGCTCGATGGCAGGTTTCTCTTCGGAAATTGGCATTGTGCCCTTGATCTGTAATAAGATGAAACGGGAGAGAGGACATGGCGACATTCGGCGTGAGCCCGGATAAAGAGCAGGCCCTGGCGGAGCGCATGGAGAAGCTCGGCCTCCGCGAGGCGGACATCGTCGAAAAATTCATCCGCTCGGGCGGCCACGGCGGCCAGAACGTCAACAAGGTCGCGACCTGCGTCTACCTCAAGCACTTGCCCTCGGGAGTCGAGGTCAAGTGCCAGCAGGAGCGCTCCCAGGCCCTCAACCGGTTCCTGGCCCGCCGCATCCTGGCCGATAAGATCGAAACCGCGGTCCTGGGGAAGCAAAGCCAGGAGGAACAACGGATCGCCAAGATCCGGCGCCAAAAAAGGAAGCGCTCGAAGCGGGCCAAGGACAAGATGCTGGCGGACAAGCGCCGTGTCTCCGAGAAGAAAAAGGGGCGGACGTTCAAGCCGGACTTTTCCGAAAGTTGAGCGGCTCGGGGCCGCGCCCCGCAGGCCTCGGGCGAGGCTTACTGCTTGACTCTTTTGGCCGTCCACTCCATGTCGCCCATCTCTCCCAGGCTGACCGTGCCCTTCATCGTGTCGCCGTCCACTTTTCCCTTGTTGGTGATGGACATTTCGGCCTGCGGCCCGTTCATGGTGAACGTCCATTCGATGTCGTTGTCCTTGACCTTGCCGGTGCCCTTCATTTCCTCGCCCTGGAAACCCTCCATCTTCACCTCGAGGCTTTCCCCGGTCTGGACGAAGCTGATCTTCATCGTCCGCTCTCCCTGGGGGGATTGAACGGTCATTTCCCAGTCTCCGGTGACGTCCACGGGTTTGGCCAAGAGCGACGCCCCCCACAGGGCGAGACCGGCAAAAACCAGGATGCTTGCGGATTTCTTTAACATGAAGACCTCCTTGGATGTCGCGATTTAAAGCGGCCCGCGCAGACCGCCATCGACCGACATCAGTTTAGACATGCCTTTTGGGGTTTTTCTTCCCTCCGGGGCTCGGCCCGGCTATTCCTTATGAAGTGGTTTCCCGCACTCCCCGGCCGTGCCTTTCAGGACGTCGATGCCATGGGGGAGGGCGTCCATGATCGCCTCGAGGCTTTCGAGGACTCCCTTCTCGCTCCCGGGAAGGTTGATGATCAGCGTCGACTTCCTGATCCCTGCGGCCGCCCGGCTGAGCATGGCCGTCGGCGTTTTTTTCATCCCCGCCTGGCGGATCGCTTCGCTGATACCCGGGGCCTCGCGCTCCATGACGGCCTTTGTCGCTTCCGGCGTCCAATCACGGGGGCTGAAGCCCGTGCCGCCCGTGGTCAGGATGAGATCGATGCCCTCGTCGGACCATTCGATGAGCGCCGCCCGGATGAGGTCCGGCTCGTCGGGGACAACTCGATACCGCAAGATCTCCGCACCGTTCGCTTCCATGATCTCGCGGATGGCCGGCCCGCTCTTATCCTCGCGCTCGCCTCGGGCGCCCTTATCGCTGACCGTGAGGATCCCAACCTTCATGTCAACCTCCGATCTTGAACATCTCGCTTGAAAGGGCATCAAGACTGCCTCGCTCCCACTTCTCCTTGTCACGCAAGGCGGTCCGCAGGAGCGAGGCGATTTCGTCGGTCCCGGCGCGGCCCGCCCGGAGCACATTCTTCATGTCGATCCCTTCCTTGTCGAAGAGGCAAAGCTTGAGCCTCCCGTCCGCGCTCAGCCGCAAGCGTTCGCATCCCCGGCAGAAACGGTCCGAGACGGGCGTTATGAACCCGATCCGCGCACCCGTTTTCAGATGATAGACCTGAGCGACGCCATCAGCGTCGGGAGAGGCCTCGAGAGGGCCGAATGCCTCGACGATCTTCTCCCGGATCTCCTGCCCCTTGACGAAGAGCGCCGGCCGCCAGGAGCCGAGCTCTTTGCATTCCGGGCTGAGGCCGCTCGTCGGCATGAGCTCGATGAACCGGACCTCGACCTTTTGCCTTTCCGCGAACCTCACGAAATCGGGGATTTCGTCGTCGTTGACGCCCCGGATGACGACCGTGTTGACCTTGAGGGGAGCGAGGTTGGCGCTCCGGGCCGCCTCGAGCCCTTCGAAGATCCGCTCGAATCCCGTCCGCCTCGTGATCTTCTCAAACCGGTCCTTCCGGAGCGTGTCCAGGCTGACGGTGACCCTCCGGAGCCCGGCTGCCTTGAGGTCCGCCGCCATCTCGCCAAGATGGAGTCCGTTCGTGGTCAGGGCCAGGTCTTCGGGCCCGAGACGGGCCATTTTTTCGACCAGGGTCTCGATCCCCCGACGGACGAGCGGCTCGCCGCCCGTAATCCGGAACCGCCGGACTCCAACCCCCGCAGCCGCCCGGGCCACAATCTCGATCTCCTCGTAAGTCAGGAGTTCGGACGGCCGGACGAGGGTGACGCCGGACTCCGGCATGCAGTAGATGCAGCGGAGGTCGCAGCGGTCCGTAACCGAAATGCGCAGAACCCTATCGTTTTTCAATCCTGTCTCCGGCTCGGACCGTCCCGCCTTCGACGACTTCGCAGAAAATCCCGAGTCCGGGCATGATGCAGTCGCCCGCGATCTTGTAGATCGCGCACTTGGTGTGGCATTCCTTGCCGATCTGGCTGACCCTCAAACGGATGTTTCCGTCGTTCGCCCGGACCAAAAGCTCGTCGCCGACCTCGAGGCCCTTGAGGTCGATGCCTCGCGTGGTCAGGTTTTCCGCATAGGCGCCCGGGCCGATCCCTGTCTCCGGCCCGCCTCCCAGTCGCGCGGCCTGCTCGTCGATGCTCTCGATCATCAGCAGCGAGACCTGCCGGCGCCCGAAGCCCCGATGGGCGTCCTGCCTGATCCCTTCACCGGCGATGATCTGTGCCTCCGGGACGGGCGTCTTAGCCTGGCCCTTCTTCCGGCTGATGTTGATAGAGGCGATTATGCCGGACGCGCCGCGGGCGCCTCCCGCCCCTGGCGGCCTGCCGACGGTCATCGCCCTCTCCGGAAGACCCCGCTGTTGCCGCCGCTCTTGAATTCGAGCCTGAGCCGGGTGATCTCGGCCCCCCGCTCCACGGCCTTGACCATGTCGTAGATCGTCAGGGCGCCGACGGCGGCGCCGGTCAGGGCTTCCATCTCCGCGCCCGTCCGGGCCTCGACCTTGACGCCGCAGCGGACCTTGATCCCCGTCTTGAGGATCTCCGTTTCCACGTCGACCTTGTCGATGGAAATGGGGTGAGCGAGCGGGATGAGCTCGAAGGTCCGCTTGGCCGCCTGGATTCCGGCCAGCCGGGCCGCGTTGAGCACTTCGCCCTTGGCGATCTTATTGGCCCGGACGAGGCGGAGCGTCGCCGGGCCGAGTCTGATCAGGCACGAAGCCACGGCCTCGCGGCGCGTCACGGGCTTCTCTCCGACGTCCACCATGCGGGCCTTGCCCTCGGGATCGATATGGGTGAGTTTGGCCATGGTCATTCCAGGAAAAGGATCTCCACAACGCCTCCCCTTTCGATCAGGGAGACGTCGGCGGGCACGACGATGAGGGCCCGGCTCCTGACCATCGACCGCAGGACGCCGCTTTTCTGGTCGGGGAACGGGTCGACGCGGAGTTCGGGCCCGTCCCCGGCGAGGACGGCCCGGAGAAACTGGGTCCGTCCGGGCTTGAGGGCGATCTCTCTTTCGAGGACGGCCTTCCCGGCCCGCAGTCCCGGGGTTCTCCGCCCCAGCATCTTGTCTATTGCGGGCCTGACAAAAAGGTGGAAAGTCACCATGGCGCTCGTCGGGTTCCCCGGCAGGCCGAAGACGAGCTGACGGCCGTGGAGGCCGAAGAAAACCGGCTTCCCCGGCTTGATCCGGACCCGCCAGAAGACGGGCCGGACCCCGAAGCCGCGGAGCTCGTCCTTGACGAGGTCGTAATCGCCGACGGATACGCCGCCGGACAGGACAAGGATATCGGCCTTCCGGGCTCTTTGGATCCTGAGCTTCAGGGAGGAGTTCTTGTCGCGGGCGATGCCGAGATAATCGGCTTTCGCGCCGGCCTCGAGGGTCATGGCCCGGAGCGCGGGGCCGTTCGAATTCCGGATCTGGCCGGGCCTCGTTTTCCGGCCTGGTTCGACGATTTCGTCGCCCGTGGCGATGACGGCCACCTCGGGGCGGCGCGCGACGCGAACCGAGGCGTGCCCAAGGGCGGCCAGCATGCCCACCTCGGCCGGCCCGACAAGATCGCCCTTTTCCAGGACGAGGTCCCCTTTTTGGACGTCCTCGCCTGCTTCGCCGATGTTATCTCCCTGACTGACAGCACGCAGGATGCGCACGCGACCGCCGGCTTTCTCCGTATCCTCGACCATGATCACGGCGTCAGCGCCTCCCGGCAGGGGAGCGCCGGTCATGATCCGGGCGGCCTGCCCCGGGGCGAGCGGCCTGAGGCTGACGCGGCCGGCGGGAAGGTCCTCGATCACATCGAGTTCGACGGCGCCGCTCCCCCCGGCCGGAAGGGTGTCGGCCGCCCTGACCGCATAGCCGTCCATCGTCGCCTTGGAGAATGGGGGGATGGGCTCGCGGGCCCGTACGTCTCGGGCCAGGGTCCTGCCCAGGGCGTCAGCCAGGGGAACGGAATCGGCCGGCAGAGGTTTCGCCCTGGCGACAACCTCGCGAAGGGCCTCCCGGTAATCAATCATGAGGCTTCTCGGACGGTTCGGAACCGATGATCTCGACGGCTTCGGGCTTGAATTTTATCAGAACGGGGCGGGAAAGGGAAATCCCCCGGGCTTCGACACTGCCCAAGGGAAGGGTGCCCCTGAAGGTCAGTTCGCCGCTCACCCTGACCAGGGCGGACTCCGCCTCGGTCGTTTCCAGGCGGGTAACGCGGCCGCTGAAGACGTTCGGCCCGTCCGCGGCGCCCCGGGGGTCGTCGGCGCCGACAAGCTCGATATCGGCCGGATTGATGACGCAGGTGACATGGCCCTCGAACGCTCCCGGAAAAACGATGCGGGTCCCAGGCCTGGGTTCGATCCAGCTTTGCCGGCCGTCCGACCGGGCTGTCCCGCTGAAGCAGTTTTCGTGGCTGAAGGGGACGCGCTTTCCCTCGGAAAGGTAGAGGATTCCGTCGGCCAGCCGGGAGGCCTGGGAGAAGTTGTGGCTCGAAAAAACGACCGTCGCCCCGGTCTCGCGGCTGATCTCCCGGATGACGGCCTCGATCCGGAGGGCCAGGCCGGCTTCGATATTGGCCGTCGGCTCGTCGAGGAGCAGGGCCTTGGGGCGGAGGGCCAAGGCCCTGGCCAGGGCCACCCTTTGCGCCTGGCCGGCGCTCAGGCCGGCTGCGGACCTCGACTCCCGGCCGGAGAGTTCGACCAGGGCCAGGGCCGCTCGCATACGCGCCGGCCAATCTCGTTCAGTGACTCCGCGGACCCTGAGCCCGAAGGCGATGTTTTCGGAGACCGTGCCTTTGAAGAGATAAGGATGATGGGTCACCAAGACCGCTTCGCGGCGCGCGAGGAGGGTCCGGGCTTCGTCGGCCCAGGGATCCTCGCCCAGGAACTCGATTCTGCCGGGGTCCGGCTTGACGAGGAACGCTAGCACCATCAGGAGAGTCGTCTTGCCGGCGCCGTTCGGCCCGACGAGGGCGATGCTCTCACCAGCGCCGATGCGGAGAGAATCGATCTCGAGGGCGAAACCAGAAAGGGAACCGGGGTAGATGTATCGGACATCGTGCAGGTCATAAGCGGCTTTGGACACCCTAATCCCTGCTCCTGAGCCCGACCTGGACCAGGATATTTATCCCCAGGGTGATGACGAGAAGGATTGCGCCGAGGATGACGCCGTTCGTGAATTCTCCCTTGGCCGTCTCGAGGGCGATGGCCGTCGTGATGTTCCGGGTCGCGTTCCGGATGTTGCCGCCGAGCATCATGGCGATCCCGACTTCAGAAACGGCCCGGGCGAAGCCGGCCAGGACCGCGACGAGGAGGGCGAACTTCGCTTCACGGAGGACGACCCAGGAAGCCTGACGGCGGCTCGCGCCGAGGGTGAGGGCGGTCAGGCGGGCCCGGCGGTCGACCTGGCGGAGGGCCATGTAGGAGAAGCCGGTGATGAGCGGCAGGATGAGGAAGACCTGGCCGATGGTTATGGCCGCCTGGGTGTAAAGAAGGCCGAACCGGCCGAGGGGGCCGCTCCGGCTGAGGAGGAAGTAGAAGAGGAGGCCGATGACGACCGTGGGCGCAGCCATCCATGTTTGGTTGACGAGGAGGATGGCGTGCTTGCCCCGGAATTCCCTGCCGGCGAGAAAGAGAGCGGCGGGAACGGCGAGAAGACTCGCGATAAGGGCGGCCAGGCCGCTCGTCTTGAGCGAAACCCCGATCGCGAGCAGCAGCTCCCGGACGATCATTTGATAAGATCGACTCCCGCGATACCGGCCATCGGTTCGAAGAGGGGCCGGTCGGCTTTACCCTTGAAATCGCCGATCATTTTCTGGACGCGGGGAGAGGTGAGGAAGGTGATGAAGGCCATGGCCTTCTCGTAGCGTGCCGAAGTTATCCGGGCCGGGTTGACGGCGATGACGGCGTAGATGTTCTCGAATTCGGGCGCGTTCTCATAGAGGGGCTGGAGCCCCTTGAGGCCGGCGAGGCCGTAGAACGTGGCCGTATCGGTGAGCGTGTAGCCTCGCTTTTCGGCGGCGATTTGGAGTGTTTGGGCCATGCCCTGGCCGGTTTCGAGGTAGTTTTTCTCCGGCCTGCCCCCCGCAAGGGCCCAGAGATCGAGCTCCCGGATGTGAGTGCCCGATTTGTCGCCGCGGCTGACGAAGACAGCGCCAGTGCCCTTGATCCGCTCGAAGGCATCTTTGGCGTCGCGGGCGCCGGCGACTCCGGCGGGGTCGGCGGGCGGGCCGACGATCATGAAGTAGTTGCGGGCAATGACGCGCCGGTTGACGCCGAAGCCGTCCTTCAGGAACTCCTCTTCGAACTTCCGAGCATGGACGATGACAACATCGGCGTTACCATCCCGGGCCTGCTTGATGGCCGCGCCGGTCCCGACCGCGATCCACTTGAGGGTGATGCCGGTCTCTTTCTCGAATTCATCGGCGAGGACGTTGAGGAGACCCGTGGCGTCGACACTGGTCGTCGTCGCCAGCATGAGAAAACGCTCCGCCGCGGCCGGGATTCCAGTTTCGAGAGAACCGGCGGTCACGAGGCGTGCCTCGGTGGCGGTGTCAACGGCCGTGACCTCCCCGCCGCTTTTCCGGCCCGCTTCTTTTTCGCTCACGGAGGTCACAAGGGCGGGGCAAACGGCCATGAAAAGGACGGCAGCCAGCCAAGAAGGTATCGTCAGGGGAGAACGGAAAAAGGGACGCACGGTATCTCCTTTACAATCATGGAAGGAGGAGCCGTTTCCCGCTCCTCCCTGTCGGTCGGAGGGCCTGGCCGCCGGGCTGTAGCACCTTCGACTCGGAGCATTCCAAGAAATACCATATCAGGCAGGGCAAGTAAAGACTCGGTATCTTAAGTCCGTGATTTTGACCCCGAAAGCGACGACTTAAGGCCATAAAACAGCCCTAAATTTGCCCTATGTTATTTGTACAGTGATACTTACTGAGGCCCGACCCCGTAAAAGGAGTCGATTACGGCCCGCCATTGCTCTTCGGTTCTGACGGCGACGAGGGCGTTCCGGAGCTCGGTCCGGCGGGGATGCACCTTGGCGTACTGGAGGCAGAAATGGCGCAGGATCTTGAGCCCGCGCCTGGGGTCGTAGACCTCCGAGGCCAGCCGGAAATGGCGGAGGATGAGATCGCGCTGCTCGTCGAGGCCCGGCTGTCGCGGCGGCCGGCCGTCGGCGAGGTCCCGCGCCTGTTCGAAAAACCAGGGGTTGCCGATGGCGCCGCGGGCCGCGGCGACGCCGTCGACGCCGGTCTCTTCGAGCATCCGCAGGGCATCGACCGGTGCATGGACGTCGCCCGAGCCGATGACCGTCCGGCCCTGGAACTCGCGCTTCACCAAGGCCATGAAGTCCCAGTCGGCCCGGCCCCGGTATTTCTGTTCGACGCTGCGGCCGTGGACGCAGATCGCCGCGGCTCCGGCCTCGAAAGCCCCCCGGGCGATGGCCCAAAAAGAGTCTCGCTTTTCGTCGGCCTCGGGGAAGGCGCGCCTGAGCTTGAGCGTGACGGGCACGTCCGGGACCGCTTCGAGCACGGCCCGGACGATGTCCAGGGCCAATCGCGGATCTTTCATCAGCGCGCCACCGCGGTTCCGGCTGATGACTTTCCTGACGGGGCAGGCGAAATTGAGGTCGACGACGTCAAAGCCCATCCCCCGGAGCGCGGCGGCCGCCCGGGCCATGGTTTCAGGGTCGTTGCCCATGATCTGGCCGGCGACCGGATGGTCGGCCGGGTCGAGACGGATGAGCCGCTTGCGGAGTTTGCCTTCGAGAAGCACTTGCTTGTCGAGCATGGCCTCGGTCGCCGTGTAGGGAGCTCGACAGGAGCGGCAGATGAGCCTGTAGGGAAGGTCGGTGTAGCCGGCGAGGGCCGCCAGGACCACGGGAAAATCGACGGTGATCGCCCCGATCCGGAGCGGCTTGAACGCGGTCGTCATGGATGTCAGTATAGCTGTTCTTCCGGGCTTTTGGTATTGGCCATAGTGTTCTTGGCGTCTCGGCTACGCTCGGGTGACGGTTTCCGCCTCTCGTGACGTCGCGGACTCGGGGGGAGTCCCTCCGAAAAACGTGGGATTCCCCAGCGAGGAATCCCACTCTGTGATCGCTCCGCTCTCCTCTCGCTCCACTCGAGGAACCGTGCCCGCGTCGCGCTCAATGTTTTCTCCTGGACGTCCCCCCCTGCGTCCGCTATTCTTAATAGTCCGAGGCATTGCATCAAGATCGAGATTGCCCTAATATGGCTTTTCTTAACATTATCGACGGAGAGCATGATGGCAAAAAAGACCCGGCTCTTAATCGTTCTCGCCTCAGCGATGACCCTGGGCCTGACGCTTGTCGCCGCGGTTCCCCAGAAAGCGGCGTCGTCGCGGGCCTATGTCGGCCATGAAAACGACCTGGATATCAACAACTTCATCCGGCAATACCAGAAGGCCGCGGGGACGCGGCTGGACGATTGTCAGACCTGTCACCGCGGCGGTGTCACGGGCACGGACACGGAGCGCGAATATAGCCCTTGCGGTTACTGCCATCTCCTTCAGTATCCCAATCCCAGGTACAAAACCGGCGTCCCGTCCGACTATGAGGCGACCCTGAACGCCTACGGCCTGGCCTACGAGAACGCGGGCCGGACCGTCGAGGCCTTGGCCGAGATCGCGAAGCTCGACTCCGACGGCGACGGATTCGTCAACGACGCCGAGATCGCGGCTCTCTGCTATCCGGGAAACGCGGCCAGCCGGCCGGGCCAGACCCTGGCGCCGTTCGTCTCGCTCACATGGGACGAGATCCATGAACTCCCCGCCCAGAAGCAGTTCATGCTGATGAATACGACCAAGGAGCCGACCGACGATTATGTAACCTATACGGGCGTCAAGGTCGTGGACCTGCTGGCGGCGGCGGGAGTCGACCTCAAGGGCGTCGAGGGGATCACGGTCTTTGCCCCGGACGGATACAGCATCGATTATACGGTCGACGACGTGACGCGGCCGTTCCCCAAGGGATTCTTCTATGCCGCGCCGGCGGCGATCAAGGACAAAGATAAGGCGTTTGTAAAGTATCCGGAAAAGATTCCGCCCGCCGTCGCGGACGGCAGGGAGGTCCCCGCAGCCCCCTGGCTCGTGCTGGCCTTTGAGCGGGAGGGGAAGCCCCTGGATATCTCTTCGTATGAAAAGGGTACGGGCCGGTTGGCCGGCGAGGGTCCCTTCCGGCTGGTCAAGCCCCAGCGCGACCTCATGGGCGACCCCTCCAAGCCCGGGCGGCCCGATCGGTCATCGAAGGCCAAAGCTTTCGGCGACGGCTGGGATTTCAATCCCAAGATCGACCACAACGCCGGGGCCTGCGTCCGGGGCGCCTGCGTCATCCGGGTCAATCCCGTGCCCAAGGGATTCGAGGAATACGACTGGAAGAATGGCTGGCCCCTCATCACGGACCGCTGGATCGTGATCTACGGCCGCGGCGTATCGAAGAGATAAGCTCTGAGAGGCCAGGCGGAGGAGGGTCCGGGGGGGATTCGCGTGAACGTCCAAGACTTCTATCTGGCGAGGCGGACGAGTGCTCGCAGGAGCAGGTTGGCACCCTTCTCAAGGTCGTCCCAGTCGATCCTCTCGGCCGGCGAATGGCTGACCCCGTCGGCGCAGGGGATGAAGATCATCCCCGAATCGCAGGCCGAAGCGAGGATCTGGGCGTCGTGGCCGGCGCCGCTCGTGAGCTTCATCGCCGGATAGCCGAGGGCCGCGCATTCCTCTTCCAGCATCCCGACAAGACGCGCGGCGACCGTCACCGGTGCCGTCTGGTCGACAACCCGGGAAGCGAATCCGAGACCCCTCGTCGAGGCCACGTCCGCGGCGATCGAGAAAAGCTCGGACTCGAGCGCTTTGAGGGTTGCGGCGTCCGGGCTCCGGAATTCGAAGGTGAAATCGGCCCGGGCCGGGACGACACTGAAAACCCCCGGATGGAGGACGGCCCGGCCGACCGTCACCATGCTCCCGTAATGCCGGGTGGCGGCATGCTGGGTCGCCTTCAACGCGAAATCGGCAAGTCCAAGGAACGCGTCCTGCCGCAGTTCGAGAGGGGTCGTCCCGGCGTGGGCGGCCTGCCCGATGAACGAGCACTGCCGGTAATGCTTCCCGGCGATCCTCTCGACGATGCCGACGGGCAAGCCTTCATCTTCGAGGACAGCCCCCTGCTCGATGTGAAGCTCGAGATAGGCCTCAAGGTTCGGCCGCGTCTTGTGCGCTTCGAGGATCGTTTGGACGGAGAATTCCGTGCCCTTCAGGATGTCCTTGAGGGCGAGGCCGAAGGCCGTCCGGCCCTTCGCGATCTCGTCCTTGTCGAGGAGCCCCATGAACGCCCGGCTGCCCAGGAAATCGCCGACGAGATTGCCTTCCTCGTCCGTGAAGGAGGCGACCTCGAGGGGCCTCGTCATGGGAGCTCTTTCCTCTCGGATCCTCCGCAGACATTCCAGGGCCGCCAGGACGCCCGCGGCGCCGTCGAACATCCCGCCACTGACGACGGTGTCGATGTGCGAGCCGGCCATGACGGTCTTCCCCGCTCCCTCGATACGGCCGAACTGGTTGCCGGCGCCGTCCTGCCGATAGAGGAGTCCGGCCGCCTCGATCCTTTTTCTGAGCCAGGCCCGGGCCTCGAGGTCGGCGGGGCTGAATGACGGACGGCTCACCCCGCCGCCCGGATCCCGGCCGATCCGGCCGAGCTCCTCGAGGTCGCTTCTTAACCGTTCGATGTTGACCCGGATGTCCATGGATACCTATTTTCCTAAGAGGGCGAGCATCTCCCGGACAGCCTTCTTCACCCCGACCACGGCCGCCCTGGCGACAATGGAGAATCCGATCGAAAGCTCCGTCATCTGAGGGATGGCGATGATGGGCAGGACGTTCCTGTAATCAAGGCCGTGGCCGCCGTGGATCTCGAGGCCCTTCGACGCCCCGAACTCGGCCGCCCTCTGGATCACGGCGAGGGCTTGGTCCTGCACCTCGCCCGGCTTTGAATCCGCATATTTCCCCGTGTTGATCTCGATGAGGTCGACCCCAAGGTCCGCGGCCGCCCCGATCTCGCGGAGGTCCGGGTCGATAAAGATGCTGACACGAATGCCTGCCTTCTTGAGATCCCTGATATGCGGGCCGAGGCGTTTCGAGCTTCCGGCGACCTTCAGACCGCCCTCCGTCGTGAGCTCCTCGGGCCGCTCCGGGACGAGCGAGACGACGTCCGGCTTGATGTCCAGGGCGATCTTCTTCATTTCGTCCGTCGCGGCCATCTCGATGTTCAGCTTGGTTTTGACCGTGTCCCTAAGGAGGCGCAGGTCCCGCTCCTTGATGTGCCGCCGGTCGCCCCGGATGTGGCAGACGATGCCGTGGGCGCCCGCCTGCTCCGCGAGCAAGGCGACGAAAACGGGTTCCGGCTCCGTGCTTTTCCGGGCCTCCCGCAGGGTCGCGAAATGGTCGATATTGAGCGCGAGTCTCATATCTTCCTCCAAGTCGTTCTTGATTCCTCGCCCAGATGCTTCCGGACGGCCTCGGCCACGATCCGGGCGCAGGACTCGACGAGGCTTTGCTCCCTGGCCTCAACCATGACCCGGGCCAGGGGCTCCGTCCCCGAATAGCGGAGGTCGATCCGGCCCTCGTCCCCGAGCCGGTCCTGAACCGCCCGGAGGGCTTCCACGATCTCCGGGAACTCCCCGAAATCGGGTTTGCGGGCGACGCGGACGTTGACCAGGATCTGGGGGTACTCCTTCATCTCCCGGACAAGGGCGGAGAGCGGCCGGCCGTGCCGGCCCATGGCCTCGAGCATTCTCAGGGACGTGAGGATGCCGTCGCCGGTCGGGAAATCGTCGAGGAAGATCGTGTGGCCGGACTGCTCGCCGCCGAGGTTCGCCCCGCGCCCCACCATCTCTTCATAGACGTACTTGTCGCCGACGCGCGTCCGGACCAGCCCGATCCCGGCTTTCTCGAGCGCTTTTTCGAGGCCCATGTTGCTCATGGTCGTGGCCACGACCGAACCCGACCTGAGCCGGCCGGAGTTTTTCATGTCCAAGGCCTGGACGAAAAGCGTGTGGTCGCCGTTCCTGACCCGGCCGCCTTCGTCTACCCAGACGGCCCGGTCCGCGTCGCCGTCGTAGGCGATCCCGAGCGCGGCCCCCACTTCGACGACCGCCCGGGCGAGTCCCTCCGGATGGAGCGAGCCGCAGTCCCGATTGATGTTCGTCCCATCGGGCGCCGCGTTAATCGAGGCGACCTCAAAACCGAGATCGCCCAGGACGCGCGGGGCGACGACGGAGCTCGCACCGTTCCCGCAGTCGAGAAGGACCTTGAGCTTCTTCCCACCGCTTCCCGCGGACCCGAAGCGGCTCTTGAGATAGGCCGCGTATTCCTCCACAAGCTCCGGGTCGGGGACGACCGTCAGCGACCCGGGCTTTTTCTCTTCCCGGGTGCCGAGGATGGCCGTTTCGAGCTCCGCTTCCCAGTCGTCGGGGATCTTGACGCCCTGGTGCGAAAAGACCTTGATGCCGTTGTCCCGGAACGGGTTGTGGGAGGCCGAGATGACGATGCCCGCGGAGAACGTGTTCTTGCGTGCGAGATAGGACACGGCCGAGGTGGGGATGACGCCCGCGGTATCCGGCTCCCCCCCCGCTTCGAGGATCCCCTGGACGAGCGCCTTTTCCATCCACGGTCCCGATTCCCGGGTATCGCGCCCGATGAGGACGCGGGGTTCGAGCCCCTTCCCGCGGAGGAGGCGGACCAGGGCTCCGCCCAGGACACAGATGGAGGAATAGTCCAGGGGGTATTGGCCGGCCACGGCCCGGATCCCGTCGGTCCCGAAGAGCTTCTGCGCCATGGCCTGAGGACGGCTACTTTCTCCCCGGATTGCCCGCTTTCGAATTCCCCTTGTCCGCCTCGACCGTGACCGTGACTCGGACCGTCGTCCGGGAGGAAACGAGCCGGAGCTCGGGCTTGGGGAGGATGATGTCCACGTCGAATTCGGCCGTCTGGGCCAGGTTGGTGACGTCGACGGGCGCCGTCGTCACCGTATCCCGGGCCCTAACCTTGCTCTCCGGGCCGCGGACCTCGACCGCTTTCGGCAGGACTTCGATCTTCGAGATCCGGAAGCCAGGGAGGACCTTGCCCCGGACCGAGGGGTGGACATCGAGGGTCGCTTCCTTGGTTAGCTCCAGCTTGATCAGGGCCTTGTTCGGCCTGACCTCGATGACGTCGGCCCCAGGCGGAAGCGAGATCATGGTCTTGTTGAGGGGATATTCCTGCTGGTAGACTGAGGCCCGCTCGAGATTGAGCCGGGCCGTGACAGTGGACGGGCCGATCTCGTTGAGGATCCGGCTGGGGGCCCGGACCGTAATGTCGACCGTAAGCGTGGATTTTTCCACGATCTCCATGCCCTCGGGGGTATTCCGCGTTTCGAGGGGGATGGTCAGGGTCTTTTCCGAAAGGATCTTGTCCGCGGGCACGAGGATGAGCCAGAGGGCCAAGGCCAGGACGATGGAGACGAGCTTCAAGCCCCAATTCCGGACGACGAGCCCCTTCAGATAGTGTCTCATCGGTCCCTCAGGTACTGGATCAGGCGCTTCTGCGTCGCGTCGCTGTCCTCATATCTCTCTAGCCGCCCCTTGATGGCCAGGGAGACGTCGCCCGTCTCCTCCGAGATGACGATGACGGCCGCGTCGGTTTCCTCGGAGAGTCCGATCGCGGCGAGGTGCCGGGTTCGGGTTTGGAACGGGCTGGCCAGCTTGTGGGCCGCCGGGAGGGGCAGGAGGCAGCCCGCGGAGACGATGTGGTTCCCTTGGACGACGACCGCCCCGTCGTGGAGCGGGGAGTGGGGGAAGAAGATGCTCACGAGAAGGTCCTTGGACAGAAGGGCGTCGACCTTGACCCCGCGGTCGGCGTAGGTCGAGAGGGAGATCTCCTTCTCGATGGCGACCAGGGCCCCGATCCTCTTTTGGGACAGGTAATCGACGGCGAAGAACAGGTCCTCGAGCTTCTCCTGGAGGGACCTGAGGGCGAATGGCTTGCGGAAGGTCCGGGAGCCGATCCCCGCCAGGAACCTCCTGATCTCGCCCTGGAAGAGGACGATGACGGCGATGATCATGTAATTGACGAAGGACCGGATGATCCTGTTCGAGACGCTCAGCCGGCCCCAGACCGTCAGGAGATAGATCGCCGCGATGAGCAGGAGACCGGAGGCCGCCTGGTACGCCCGTGTGTCCTTGATGAGGAGGAGGACGTAGTAGATGATGAAGGCGATGAGGCAGATATCGAGGATATCCAGCACCGTGGTGTGGCGGAGGATGGTCCCGATATTAGCAAGCATGGGCCGCCTTCATGTCCTTCCCGCTTTTTTCGCCAGCGGACGGGCCCGCCGGCGCGGCGAGGATGGCCTCCGCGACGCGGACGGCCCTGGCCACGGCCCCGACGTCGTGAACGCGCAGGATGTGGGCGCCCCGGCCGACGCTGAGGACGGCCGCCGCGATCGTCCCCTCGAGCCTCTCTCCGGGCGGCAGGCCCAGGACCCGGCCGATGAAGGCCTTCCGTGAGAAGCCGACACAGACGGGCCGGCCGAGGTCCTGGAAGGCGTCGAGCCCGTTGAGGAGGGCGAGGTTGTGCTCAGCGGTCTTCCCGAAACCAATCCCCGGGTCGACGACGATCCTCTCGGCCCCGATTCCGGCCGCTTCGGCTTCGCCGATCCTCTCGCGGAGAAACGCCTTGACCTCGGCGAAGAGGTCGTCGTAATGGGGAGATTTCTGCATGGTCCGCGGGACGCCCTTCATGTGCATCAGGATGACGGCCGCGCCGGAACGTCCGATGAGCGGCGCCATCGCCGGGTCGGCCCGGAGGGCGCTCGTGTCGTTGACGATGTCGGCGCCGGCGTCGAGCGCGGCCCGGGCCACGGCTGATTTCATGGTGTCGACGGAGACGAGGACGCCGGTTTTCGGCCTCAGCTTGCGGATGACGGGCAGGACCCGGCCGATCTCCTCCTCTTCGGCGACGGGAAGGGAGCCAGGCCGGCTGCTCTCGCCTCCGATGTCGAGGACGTCCGCCCCTTCGCAGGCGAGGGCGAGCGCGTGCTCGACGGCCCGGTCCGGGTCAAGAAAAGCGCCGCCGTCGGAGAAGGAGTCGGGGGTGACGTTGACGATCCCCATGAGCCAAGTCGCCGGGCCGAGTGAAAAACACCGCCCTCGGATGTCCAGGGTGCGGGTTCTTCTCTCCACGGTCCTCACGCCTCGCCGGTTTCTTTGTCCTTGGCCTCCTGGGCCGGGATCGCCGCCGGGGCGGGGAGGGGCGCGTCCGCTCTCGGCGGGGCTTGCACTTTCGGCTTGCCGTCGACGATCTTGTTGATTTCCTCGGAGGTCAGGACCTCCTTTTCGAGGAGGGCTTCGGCGATCTTGACGAGCTTGTCCTTGTTCTTCTCGATGATCTCCTGGGTCCGGCCGTAATTCCGCAGGACGATCTTCTTGACCTCGTCGTCGATCCGCTCCGAGGTCCGCTCGCTGAAATTCTTGTTCACGGCCAGTTCGCGGCCGAGGAAGATGAGGTCGTCCCGTTCTCCGAACGTCAGCGGTCCCAGGTCAGACATGCCCCACTGGCAGACCATCTTCCGGGCGATCTCGGTCGACTTCTCGAAATCATTGGCCGCTCCGGTCGTCGTTTTTCCCAGGAAAATGATCTCGGCGATCCGTCCCGCCATGAGGACGGACAGCTGGGCCTCGAGATAGTCTTTCGTGTAGGTGTAGCGGTCATCGAGGGGGAGTTGCTGGGTGAGACCCAGGGCGAGACCGCGGGGGATGATCGACACCTTGTGGATGGGGTCGGCTTCCGGGATCAGGGTGGCCATGAGGGCGTGGCCGGCCTCGTGGTAGGCCGTGTTCTTCTTCTCCTCGTCACTGATGATCATGCTCTTGCGCTCGACGCCCATGAGGACCTTGTCCTTAGCAAATTCGAGGTCCTTCATGGTGACCTTGTCCTGGCTGTTCCGGGCCCCAAGGAGGGCCGCCTCGTTGACGAGGTTAGCCAGGTCGGCCCCGCAGAAGCCGGGAGTTGAGCGGGCCAGGACCTTGAGGTCGACGTCCTCGGACAGCGGGATTTTTCGGACGTGGACGCGGAGGATCTCCTGGCGGCCCTTGGCGTCGGGCATGGCCACGACGATCCGCCGGTCGAAGCGGCCGGGGCGGAGCAGGGCGCTGTCGAGGATGTCCGGGCGGTTGGTGGCGGCGATGAGGATGATCCCCTCGTTCGAGTCGAAGCCGTCCATCTCGACCAGAAGCTGGTTGAGGGTCTGCTCGCGCTCGTCGTGGCCGCCGCCGAGCCCGGCGCCGCGCATCCGGCCGACCGCGTCGATCTCATCGATGAAAATCAGGCAGGGGGCGTGCTTCTTCCCCTGGTCGAAGAGGTCGCGGACGCGGGAAGCGCCGACGCCGACGAACATCTCGACGAAGTCCGAGCCGCTGATCGAGAAGAAGGGGACGTCGGCCTCGCCGGCCACGGCCCGGGCGAGGAGGGTCTTCCCGGTCCCCGGCGCGCCGACGAGGAGGACGCCCTTGGGGATCCGGCCGCCGAGCCGCTGGAACTTGCGGGGGTCCTTGAGGAACTCGATGATCTCCTGGAGCTCGTTCTCGGCCTCCTCGACCCCGGCGACGTCCTTGAACGTCACCTTCTTCTGCTGGGCCGAGAAGAGCTTGGCCCGGCTCTTGCCGAACGACATGGCCTTGTTCCCGCCGGCTTGCATCTGCCGCATGAAGAAGACCCAGAAGAGGATGATGAGGAGGATCGGGAACCAGCTCAGGAGGATGGACAGGAGAGGGCTCCGGGATGCGTCCTTGACGACGATGTCGACCTTGTTCTCGCGAAGGATCTTGATCAGGTCCGCGTACCCGGAGGGGAGGGTGGTCTTGAACGTCTGGCCGTCCTTGTAGACGCCGTTGAGCTGCGTTTCCTGGATCGTGACCTTTTCCACGGTCCCCTGTTCGACCTCGGTCATGAACTGGGAGAAGGTGACGTCCTTCTTAGCGGCGGCCGGGGACTGGAAGAGGCTCCAGAGGAGGATGATGAGGATCCCGGCGGAGATCCAGAAGAGGAGGTTTTTCGTCGATCTATTCTTAGGCTTGGGCATTTTTTATAGTCCTTTATCTCCATCATTCTAGCATGTTTTCGACCGTGAAAAAAGGGGACATGCCCCTGAGGCGCGGCGCCCCGCCTTGATGTCCGTATTGACGGCCGTGAAGGGGCGATGATATATCATTGGTCGTGTCTGGGAAGTTTCCGGGGGACGCGCATCTCGGGGACAAGTCTCATGCGAAGAAGGGGAGCCCATGAGCCTTCATCCGATCGACCTCGGCATCATCGTTGTCTACCTTCTGGCCGTCGCCATGATCGGCGTCATCGTCCGCAGGCGGGCGACGAAAAAGCTCGATTCCTTCTACCTCGCCGACCGGAATGTGCCCTGGTGGATGCTGGGCCTCTCCGGCTGCTCGAGCTACATCGACATCGGGGGGACGATGTCCATGATCGGGCTCATCTTCTACCTCGGCCTCAAGTCGATGTGGGCGACGCACATCTTCTGGGGCTGGTTCATGATTTGTTTCTACATGGCGTTCCAGGCGAAGTACATCCGACGCTCCGGGGTCATGACCTTCGCCGAGTGGAACGAGACGCGCTTCGGCGCGACGAAGGACGCCGAGGCGGCCCGGCTGGCGGCGGCCATCTTCCTCCTCGTCCTGATGATCTTCAACCTGATGTTCATCAGCGTCGGGACGGGGAAATTCGCCGAGGAGTTCCTGCCCCTGCCGCGCTGGGAGGCGACGCTCATCGTCCTTGCGGTCGTGGGGGTCTACGTGACCTTGGGCGGCTTCTTCGGCGTCATCCTGACCGACGTTTTCCAGACGGTCCTCATCGGGATCGGCGCCGTCATTCTGGCTTTCATGGCGTTTGCCAAGCCCGCCGTCGCGACCTTCATCCATAAGGACCCGGCCTGGTTCTCGCTCGCCCCGACCTGGAAGCTCTGGCCGGGGTTCATGGCGGAGACGCCGCCGGCCTACCAGCATTTCGGGCTGTTCGGGCCGATCCTGGCCGCGGGCTTTTTCTGGATGATCTTCCGGCTCCTGGCTGGGCCGAATGTCTGGGACTTCCAGTTTTTTCTGACCACGAAGAGCCCGAGGGACGCCCAGCTCGCCGCCGGGATGTGGACCGTCGGGTATAACCTCCGCTGGATCCTGGGCTGCGCCTTTATGTTCCTCGGGATTTATTACCTGGGGTCGCAGGCCGGCTTCGACGCCGAGAAGATCATGCCCCTCGTCCTCAAGAAAATGTCCGTCGGGCTGCAGGGGCTGTTCATGGCCGTGCTGCTCGCGGCCCTGATGTCGACGATCAGCGCCATGATCAACGTCACGAGCTCGGTCGTCATCAACGATTTCATCAAACGTTATTTCGCCAAGAACCTGACCCAGAAGAAGCTCGTCCGGCTCGGGCAGATCGCCTCGGTCGCCGCGGTCCTCATCGGGTTTGTCTTCTCGCTGTCGTTCTCCAACATCGTCACGGCCTGGGAGACCATGGTCTTCGTCGTCGTGACCGTGATCCTCGTGCCGGCAACGCTGCGCTGGCATTACTGGCGGTTCGGGGCCAAGGCCTTCGTCTGGAGCATGGGGGTTTCGGCCGGCCTCATCACGATGCGGCTCATTCTCCTGAAGGGGCTCCACGCCTCGGCGTCGCTGGCGATCGACATGGGGTTGAGCCTCGTGACGACCATGGTCGCCGCGGCGCTCACGAAGCCCGCGGATATGGAGGTCCTCGTGAAGTTCTACGCGAAAGTCCGGCCCTTCGGCGTCTGGGGGCCGGTGAGGCGGGAGTGCGTGCGGCGCGGCCTTGTCCCGGCGAGAGACAAGATGCCGAGAATCGACATCCTCAACGGCCTGGTCACGGCCGCTTTCCAGTTCTCGCTGGCCATCCTGCCGTTCTACCTCTTCCTGCGCAACTGGAAACAGCTCGCCCTCTGGACGGCGGGCGTGGCGGCTCTGACCATCATCCTTTATTTCACCTGGTACAAGAATCTGCCGGCGAAAGACGAGGTCTAATTGGGGCCAAAAATAACGGTCCACCTCATCTGCACCGCGCATCTGGATCCCGTCTGGCAGTGGCGGTGGGAGGAGGGCGCGTCCGAGGCCCTGGCGACTTTCCGGAACGCCGTCGATATCCTCAGCGAACATCCGGGGCTCATCTTCTGCCAGAATGAGGCCGTCCTCTACCAGTGGGTCGAGCGATACGACCCGGCACTTTTCAAAAGCATCCGAAGCCTTGTCCGCTCCGGCCGTTGGGCGATCTCCGGCAGCTGGTTCATCCAGCCGGACGTCAATCTCCCGGGCACGGAATCCCTGATACGCCAGATCGCCGAGGGCCGGAGGTATTTCACGGAAAAATTCGGGGCCGTGCCGCGCGTCGCCTACAACTTCGACTCCTTCGGCCACGGCGGCGGGCTCCCGCAGATCCTGAGGCTCGCGGGCTACAAGATGTATATCCACATGCGGCCCCAGAGCCACGAGCTGGCGCTCCCGGCCGACCTCTACCGCTGGCGCGGCGCCGCCGGCACGGAGATCTCCGCCTACCGCATTTCCATCGGCCTCTATCATACCGAGCGGGACAATATCGGGGAGCGCCTCGCGGCCGGCGTCGCGCTCGCCCTCGAGCTCGGCCGCGACGTCCCGGTCTTCTGGGGCCTGGGCAACCACGGCGGCGGGGCGACGCGGGAGGACCTCCGGAGGATCGATGCCTTTATCAAACGGGAAAGGCGTGTCCGGATCGTCCACAGCACGCCGGACGCCTTCTTCGACGCCGTCCGAGAGGCCACGAAAACGGCGCCCGTCTTCGAAGGCGACCTCCAACGGTGTTTCACGGGCTGCTACACGTCGCTCTCTCAACTCAAGCGTCAGGCCGTCCGGAGCCTCGGAGGGCTTGTCCAGTCCGAGGCATTGGCCGCAGCCGCCTGGTGGCTCGCGGACCACGAATTCCCGGCCGAAAAGCTCCGGGAGGCGTGGCGTGCCCACATCTTCAACGACTTCCACGACATCATCACCGGGTCCTGCGTCGAACCGGCCGAACAAGACGCCCTCGGTCACTACGGTCGGGCTGACGACATCGCCCGTGGCCTCCGGCTCGGCGCCGTAGCGGTCCTCAACCGCGGCGGGGCGAAAAGCCCGCCCCTTCCCGTAACGGTCGCGAACGCGAACCCGTCGCTCACCCGCGTCCCTGTCGAATTCGAGTGCATGGCTGATTACAGGCCGTTTGGGACAGGGAAGTGGCACCTGCGGCTTTTCCGGCCGGACGGGCGGGCGGTGACCTGCCAGGAAGAACAGCCGGAGGCCCTCCTCCCGTTCAACGACTGGCGCCGGCGGATCAGCTTCGTCGACGATCTGCCGGGGATCGGAGTTTCGCGCTACGAGCTCAGGGCGTTCGAAGGGACAGCCGGAAAGGAAGGAGATAAAAAGAAAAAAAAGGAAAGGGGAAAGGGCAATCCTTCTGCGGCCCTGACCCATGGCGTCCGCCGCATGACCGGCCTCGTGGGCTCGCTCAAAACCCTCGCGGGTTTGGAATGCCTGGCCGGTCCTCTCTTCGAACCCCTCGTCATCGAGGACATCGCGGACTCCTGGGGAACGGAGTGTTGGAGCTACCGGAAAATCGCGGGCCGGTTCAAACCGGAGGGACGGCCCCGAGTGATCGAGAGCGGCCCGGTCCGCACGATCAGCCGATCCGTTCACTCCTTTCGTAAGAGCCGGATCGTCATGGACCGCTATTCCTACCCGGACTGGCCGGTCCTCGAATTCCGGCTGCGCATCACCTGGGACGAGGAGCGGCGGAGGCTCAAGCTGCGCATCCCCACGAGCTTGGCCGCCCCTTCCGTGATCTGCGAAGTCCCCGGTGCCGCGCTCCGCCGGCCCTCCGACGGCGATGAGCACGTCCACGGCCGCTGGCTCCTTGTCGAAGGCCGGGTGAAGGGGCGGCCGGCCGCCCTGGGTGTCGCGACGGGCGGCCAGCACGGATTTGATTTCCAGGACGGCGAGGTCCGGCTCTCGGTCCTCAGGAGCGCCGCCTACTGCCATGAGCGCGGGTTCGACCTCAACGCCGCGGGCGAGGACACGAGGACACGCACCCCGGATCCACGTCCCCGGAGCTGGAAATTCATGGACATCGGCGTCCACGAAATCCGGCTCCTGGTGACGGCCGGGGACCCCGAAAAGGTCAGGGCCATGGTTCCGGGGCTGGCCGACTATCTGGCCGCGCCGCCGGCGGTATATTCACATCTTCCGATAGGAATATGGGATAATACGAGGGAGCTCTTGACATTGACCCCGGCCAGTATCCGCCTCCTCGCCTGCAAGCGATCCTCCGCCGGCGAGGCCCTGATCGTCAGGCTCCAGGAGACGGCGGGCAAGAGGATGCGGGTGAAGCTGAGCATTGGGGTGCCGGGGTTCAGGATGCACGGGCCGACTGCGGAGGAGATGATAGTGGAGATGGCCGCTCCTCCCTCCCCTCGGTCACGGAGAAGAAGGAAAATCCTCCCGCGAGTTCAAATTCCGCTCGCTTTCAAGCCCTTCGAAATCAAGACCGTGCGCGTCGAGAAGGATGGGCGATGGAGCGAGGTCCGGATGATCGAGGAGAATTGAGTCCTTCTTGAACACGCTGATGCCGCTCAGCCGATTTCCCCGACATGAGATCAGGATGAGGGAATGGGATGGAGGCCAAGGGCGAAATGTTTTCGATGGGTGAGGGGATTCTGTTGCGGCAACGTGATAATTTCCGCTTTGGGCAACGTGAATATTTCCGCTTTTTTGGGCTAAGGTACTCCTCCGGACAGGAGGAGGGCCGGCCCCGTGCGAGAGGAACTGATCACGTT